>JAUNPK010000036.1 GCA_030536855.1 Eubacteriales bacterium | reverse complement strand
TTATTAATTTTATTAAATTTTTATAAATTATTTCTTTCTATAACCTCTCCTGTGTGGGGGTTAACGGATATACCGTTAACCTCAAGTCTTTCATCTATCTGTATTACAAGGCATTGCCTTCCGTCAATGATTCTTGTCTCCACAAGATCTGTCTTATCCGGATTTACCTTTACAACTACATCAGGAGTTTTAACCTCAAATTTTCTTGTAGCAGCAATATTAGAAGCAACCAGCTTTCCTTCCTCTCCGGCTGCCATTTCAAAATGTTCCTCAAAATCAGCAAGCTTTTCTTCCTGTACACCGCTTTTTTCCAGAAGTTCCTTAACTTCCGTTTTATCAAGCATTACAGGTGCACAAGATACAGCTTTATGTTCGTCAATAATTTCATTGAGGTTATCATGTATATTTTTTATAGTTTCATAGTCACATTCATCCCCAAGAGTTTCCGTAACCAGAGTATTGAATGTCTCCTTTTGATGTCCTGCCGGAAGGGGAACCTCACAGTCAAGAACCGTATTAAGAAAATTCTGTTGAAAATCATCCGCATCCTTACTGTAGAATAAGGTCTGATCCTCATCAGCACTTCTGTCAGAGAAAGAGGGAAACAAAAATCCAATATCCGGAACGTCTACCATATGGCTTTGAACACGGTTGTGAAAAGCATTTTCTTCCTCAAAGTATCCAAGCCCCGGCTTTGATAACGTAACATGACATATACTACATAAAATGTAACTGTATACTTCCTCTGAGCCATCTTCCATCTCAATGTTATCCGCTGTAACAGATGGAATATCGTAAATCTGATTAATCAAAAGGATTATGTAATTTCCGGGATAATAATAACTGCTTATTACTTTATCATAAAATTCATCTAATATGGCTTCATCTTTTAATCCGCTGTCTCTTAATTTAATTAAAAAAGATCTTGCTCCCTCATCACTGTACGAATCTGTTGTAAACTTCATATCAATCAGATTTTTCCCGGGAGTACCTGAAAGCGTCTTTTTGAAAATATCAAAATATTTATGTCTTTCTTCCTCAGGTAGATTAAGAAAAGTCTCGTTAATTTTAGTTACCTTATTCTTCTCACCATCAACATAACATCCGCAAAGTTTAAGAATTCCGCAATCATCTATTGAAAATTGAGATTTTATCTCATTCATTTCTTTTCTTGTCATAATAAATATCTCCTTGTTAATCCATGAGCAAATCTGCACATATTTTACAAACCCCAAGTAGTCTATCATAAATCTTTCATTTTTAACAGTGTTAACAGGTAATAAAAAATTTAATTATAAATTTATGTATTTGTTACATTTATTACATTTCTCATAAATGCTTTACATTGATTTAACATAAAACAGCTAGTGGATTTTACATTAGCGGCGTAAATTATGAGTTGCAAAAGTTTGCATAAAACACAGTAAAAATGTGCATATTGTGGGCATTTGTAGAAAGAAAAAGTTGAGGTATGGCATGATGAAAATTGGAATGTTAACCAGTGGTGGTGACTGTCAGGCTCTTAATGCAGCCATGAGAGGAGTTGCAAAGAGTTTATACAACTGTATACCTGATGCGGAAATTTACGGTTTTTTAGACGGATATAAAGGACTTATTAATAATAATTACAAGCTTATGAGTGTTAATGATTTTTCAGGAATATTGACAGAAGGAGGAACGATTATAGGTACCTCAAGACTTCCCTTTAAATATATTAATGAACCTGATGAAGAAGGAAGAGATAAGATTTCCTGTATGAAAAAAAATTATAAAAAGCTGAAGCTGGATGCACTTGTGATTTTGGGAGGTAACGGAACTCACAAAACAGCAAACCTTCTAAGCAAGGAAGGCTTAAATATCGTAACTCTTCCCAAAACAATAGATAACGATATAGTTGGAACTGACGTCAGCTTTGGTTTTCAGTCTGCCGTGGATATAGCAACCAATACCATTGACTGCATCCATACAACAGCTGCATCCCACAGCAGAGTTTTTATTGTGGAACTTATGGGGCATAAAACTGGCTGGTTAACTCTTTTTGCAGGAATGGCTGGTGGTGCCGATATTATTCTGATTCCTGAAATCCCGTACGAAATTGACAAAATTATTGAGGCTATAGATAAACGTACAAAAGAAGGAAAACATTTTACCATCATAGCTGTTGCTGAAGGAGTCATTTCCAAAGAAGAATTGGAATTTACAAAAAAAGAACTAAAAGAAATACGAAAGAGAGAACATTATCCATCAGCTGCTTACAGAATTGGTGCCGGAATAATGCAGAAAACCGGACAGGAAGTCAGAGTAACGGTTCCGGGACATGTGCAGAGAGGGGGAAGTCCGTGTGCCTATGACCGTGTTCTGGCAACAAGACTGGGTTCGAAGGCTGCGCAACTGATTATGAACAAGGAGTTCGGATATATGGTCTGCGTAAAAAATAACCAGATAGACAAGGTTCCCCTAAGTGAAGTAGCAGGAAAGACAAAAATGGTTGATCCTGATTCAGGAATTATTACACAGGCAAAAGCGATGGGTATATGCGTTGGATTATAAATTTTATAAAAAAAAGAAAGGGGCATACAGAAACTATGAGTAAAGCAGTAACTAATGAAGAAGAATATATCAGGAAACCATATTTTGCAAACAGGGAATTATCCTGGCTTAAATTTAACGAAAGAGTTATAGATGAAGCGGCGGACAACACCGTACCTTTATGCGAAAGACTTTCATTCGCATCTATCTTTAACAGCAATCTTGATGAGTTCTATATGGTAAGGGTAGGTTCTTTATATGATCAGATGCTTCTGGCTAAGACTAACAAAAAAGATAAAAATGCGGGCTTTGATAATAAAACAGGAATGTCGGCATCCGACCAGCTTAAAGCCATATTTGACTCTACAAGGTCGCTTCTTAACAAAAAAGATAAAATATATGCACAATTAATGTATAATTTTGAGAACTACGGAGTTAAGATTATTAATTTTAATGATGTTGAGTATGCAGATGCCGTATATCTTGAAAAATATTTTATGAATTCTATTCTTCCAATCCTGTCTCCTCAGGTTATTGGAAAAAAACATCCTTTCCCATTTCTGATAAATAAGGAAATATACGCTGTAGCACTGCTTAATTCAAAGAATAACGAAAAGATTGGTGTAGTTCCATGCAGCAACGGAGTATTTAAAAGACTTATTCCAATTCCGTCAGACAAACACAAATATATGCTGGTAGAGGAACTTATCCTTCATTTTCTTCCTGTAATATTCAAAAAATTCAGCGTCAAAAGTAAATCTCTTATCAGAATAATACGAAACGCTGATATTGATGTAGATGAGGCCTTCTATGATGAAGAGATGGATTACAGGGATACTATGGAGAAACTAATTAAAGAGAGAAGAAAACTATGCCCTGTTAAACTGGAATATACCAGAGTTCTGGATGATAAGGTCATTTCTACATTGTGTAAAGAACTGGGACTAAAAAAAGACCAGGTATTTTACTCTGAATCACCTCTGGAACTTTCTTTCATTTCAAAAATACAGGATGATTTAAGGAACAACAGGGAGCTTTTCTTTGAAAGGCGGATTCCCCAGAATACAAAAGCACTGGATAATAACAGGCCTATTATGGATCAGATTATGGAAAAGGATTTACTCCTTTCATATCCATACGAGAGTATGCATCCGTTAATTAAGCTTCTCAATGAAGCTGGAAGTGATGACAGGGTAATTTCCATAAAAATGACTCTATACCGGGTTGCAAAAAATTCCCAGATTGTCGAGGCCCTTATAGATGCTGCAGAGAACGGAAAAGAAGTTGTGGTACTTGTGGAACTGAGGGCAAGATTTGATGAAGAAAATAATATTGAGTGGTCAAGACGTTTGGAGGAAGCCGGATGCAGAATTATTTACGGACTGGATCACCTTAAAGTTCATTCCAAATTGTGCATGATAACATATAAAGATCAAGATGAAGTAAAGCATATCACACATATCGGAACGGGTAACTTTAACGAGAAAACTGCCAAGCTATATACAGACCTTGCATTATTTACATGCAATAATGGTATTGCAAAAGAGACTTCAATGGTGTTTAATGATTTATGTATGGGTAATGTGGTTGAGAATACCAACCATTTGCTTGTTGCACCTAAGTGCTTACAGAATAAGATTCTTGAGTATATTGATGAAGAAATTAATCGTGCACGAAATAAAGAATCCGCATATATAGGAATCAAGATAAATTCCCTTACGGATAAGGTTATCATAGAAAAACTTGTTGAGGCTTCTATGGCAGGTGTAAAGATTGATATGATAATCAGAGGTATAAGCTGTCTTATTGGCGGAATAGAAGGATATACCGAGAATATCAATATAATCAGTATCGTAGGAAGATATCTTGAGCATTCAAGAATATATATATTTGGTGACAGTACAAGAGCAAAGGTATTTATCTCATCCGCTGACTTTATGACAAGAAATACAGTAAAGAGAGTTGAAGTTGCAACGCCTGTTTATGATGAAACTCTTAAAGCAAGAATTCTTAAAATGTTTTCTGTAATGCTTTCTGACAATGTAAAAGCCAGAGTTATGCGAGGTGATGGCAACTACTATAAAAAAGGTTTTGGTAAGGACGAGGAAAAAATCAATTCTCAGGAATATTTCTTTGATGAATCCATTATGAATAATAATAATTAGCGGGAAGGAAACGCAAAGAAATGATTGAAATTTTAAAGGCAATATTATTTGGAATTATTGAAGGTATCACCGAATGGCTGCCTATCAGCAGTACCGGACACATGATTCTGTTAAACCAGTTTGTCAAGATTGAACCGGAAGAATTCTGGCAGATGTTTGAGGTCGTTATCCAATTCGGAGCAATCCTCGCGGTTGTAGTTCTTTTCTGGAATAAGCTGTGGCCCTTTACAAGTAAGAAAAAAAATGATTCTCACAGTGTATTTAAACCCGGCTCCCTTGCAATGTGGTTAAAAATAATTGTGGCATGCATCCCTGCCGCTGTTGTGGGATTAATTTTTGATGATAAAATTGATGAATTATTTTATCATCCTATTCCTGTTGCAATAGCCCTTATCGTGGTGGGTATAATATTTATCCTAATTGAAAGCATTAAAGGAAAAAATGTTAAGGCAAGAGTTAACTCAATCGATGAAATTTCTTATAAGGATGCCATTCTTATTGGATTATTCCAGCTTATTGCTGCCATATTCCCGGGTACTTCCAGATCCGGTGCCACAATTATCGGTGGTCTTGTTATCGGTCTTTCAAGGGAAATTGCTGCTGAATTTACTTTCTTTTTAGCTGTACCTGTAATGTTTGGTGCCAGCCTTTTAAAGATTGTCAAATTCGCTGTCAGCGCGGAAGCTGTGATTACAGGAGGGCAGATTGCCGTTCTTTTAACTGCAACCGCCGTGGCATTTTTAGTTTCCATACTGGTTATCAAGTTCCTTATGGACTACATTAAAAAACATGACTTCAAACCATTTGGAATTTATAGAATAATACTTGGTATAATTGTAATTGCCATACTACATTAAATAAAAAAAACACACAATTTCGAAGCATTATGTGATATAATGAATAAACGACACTATATGATTCAGGAAGTGTTGATTATGATTGCTTGAAATTGTGTGTGTTTTTGTATACAGGAGATGAAAATTTATGAAACATATTCTTGTTGTAGATGATGATAATATGAATCTGATGATAGTAAAATATGCTCTTGAGCCAATTTATAAAGTCACAACCTGTGAGTCTGCAGAGGACGCTTTGTCTTTATTGGAAAATTTCACTCCGGATTTAATTATTATGGATATAGTTATGAATGGAATGAATGGAATAGAGGCTACTAAGATTATAAAGAAAAATGATTCATGGAAGAATATTCCCGTAATATTTTTAACCAGCGACAGCAATCCTGACGTTGAAATTGAGTGTCTGGCAATTGGAGGGGATGATTTCATTGCTAAACCTTTTATTCCTAAGATTGTTGCCGTGAGAGCAAACAGAATATTGGAACTGTATGATTTAAGGCATAATTTAGAAACGGAATTAATGCACAAGACCCTTCTGGCTGAAAAATCATTTGATATGGCTCAGAGAGACAGTCTCACAGGACTTAATAACAGGGCATATTCTGAAGATAAAATAAACAGTTATATATCATCAGATAAGCTTGGAGCTCTGTTTATGATGGATTTAGATGACTTTAAGCATATTAATGATACATACGGACATCTTGCAGGAGACCATGTATTACAAATATTTTCTGATTCTTTGAAAGATAACTCCTCTGAAGATGATGTCATCTGCCGTATTGGGGGAGATGAATTTGTGGTCTATTTCCCAAATATGAAAAATAATGCTGAGGTTGCAAAAAAGGCGGAAAATATACTATCTAACATTATTGAAAAAACCAAACTTACCGAATTTGCAGACGAAGTATCAGTTTCTGTTGGAATAGCATTTGCAGATAAAAGCATGGATTTCAGAAGTCTCTACAGAAATGCAGATAAAGCGCTTTATTACATAAAAAACAACGGAAAAAATTCTTACCACATTTATCAGGAAAGCAAAGATAAACGTGACAGGAAAAATGCTGTAGATAATTTTGATAATGTAAGAAAAATGATCGAAAGCAGAATTGACAATACATCCGGCGCTCTGAATGTTACTTACGGAGAATTCCAGAAAATATATGATTTTGTAAAGAGGTATGTGGGAAGAAATAACAAACCGGTTCAAATGCTTTTGTTATCAATAGACAGAAATTATAACACGGATGTTTCCGAGGAAGAAATGGATACAGCCATGGAATATCTTGAATCGGCAGTAAATGTATCTCTTAGGGCATCTGATGTAGGAACTAAGGTTGTAAGTCATCAATATATGGTTCTTTTAATGGACGCTGAACCGGAAAGCGGAGACGTTATTGCAGAGAGAGTAAAAAAGAAATTTAATGATACAAATAATATTGATAATCTGGATATTTCTTACTCACTCCATACTTTTATGAACGAATAATTTATTTGGATATAAGTGTTATGATAGAAGATTTTGTAACAATAAAAGATAATATTAAATATGTTTACAAATTTTTATACGATAAAGTTAAAGGGAACGGTTACAGTTCCCTTTCTTTGAATGAAGATTACATCAGGATACTTCGTGTTTACGGGAATTCTCCTGAAGTGATTATTCCGGAAAAGATAAACAATACTAATGTGGGCATCATAGGGGCATATTGTTTCTCCCAAAGCAACAGACTTAAAGGGGCGTACAAGGAGGAAGGCAGGGATATTCTCTGTAGTTGCGGGGATTATCCTTTGGCTGAACTATGCGGAGATTATATAGAGAAAGTATTTCTTCCTGATAGTGTGCACGTTCTGGAAAGCTATGCATTTTACAATTGTAAGAATATGAATGAGCTTTATGTGGATAAAGATTTACGTGAAATCAACAATGATGCCTTTATGAATTGTAAAAATCTTACAGATATTTATATGAGAGCTCAGATTAAAGACAAAACAGGTTTAAAATTTCTTCTCAGCCAGCTGAATAAAGGCATAGCAACTCATTTTATATCAGATGAGAAAAATGATAATTTTGAAGAAATCGGACATTTTTATTATCCCGAATATACAGAAAGTTATGAAGAAATCGGACCTGCCCATATATTTGCCATGAATGTGGAAGGAGAAGGGTACAGAGCCAGACAATGCTTTAATGACGGAGTTGTTGATGTTGAGAAATATGACGGTATATTTGTAAGTGCAGAAGCATTAGAAAGTGTCGCAACACTTTACAGGATGGCAATAGGAAGATTGTCAGTACCTGTGGGGCTTAAGGAACAATCAAAGATAATATATGAGAATTTCCTTAAAAAAAATGCTCCGGAAGTACTTAAACTTATCTGTGGCAACAAAGACATAAATTCCCTTGATTTCCTGTGCAATAGTCATATACTTGATGTTGAGGATTTCCGGGTGGGAATCCGGGAAGCTGTAAATTCAGGATGGACTGTGGGAAGTGCAAAAATGCTTTCCGGGAGAACTAACAAACCAGGTTCATCAAGATACGAACTGTAGACTATACGGAGATTACTATGACACATATTAAAACCCAGACAGAATGGGAATCAGACATGGGAATAAAAATATTAGAATATGTAAAGAGTGAATTGTATATGGATTTTATATTTATGGACAATTCACTCTCTGCTCTTGTGCCCATAAGCAGCCAACAGGTTCACTTGTGGTCAACTGACGGAGCATACATTTATTATAATCCGTCTAATTTGATTAACCTGTTTAAGAAAAATGACAGATTCCTGGTAAGAGCTTATCTTCACACAGTATTTCATTGTCTGTACGCACATTTATGGCTAAGAGGAAGCAGGGATATATCTTTATGGAATCTTTCCTGCGATATATTTGTGGAACGTATCATTGACCAACTTGATAAACCATCTACAAAACGTATTCTTTCATATATGAGAACATGTTTATACAGCAGGCTTGGCGATGAAAATGTGATGTCACCATCCCAGATATATGAATTTCTTTCAAAAGAAAATTATAGCCTTGATGAACTTAATAACGAATTTTATACAGATGATCATACTTATTGGCCTAAAGATAATTCTGATAAACCTTCAGCTGTAGAGATACCTAACGATTCGCAGAAACAATGGGAGAAGAGGGCACGGCAGTTACAGCTTTCCCGGGACAGACAAAACGGTGATGATAAGGGTGAGCTTAATATGATAACCTCTGTCATGGCAGCCAGAAAAAACCGTATGAACTACAGGGAATTTTTAAGGCGTTTCACAAGAATCCGGGAGGAACTAAGCATTGACCCCGAAGAATTTGATCTTTCATCTTACACTTTCGGATTGAGGTTATATGGCAATCTTCCCCTGATAGAACCCCTTGAAACCAGAGAATCCAGAAAAATTGCTGATTTTGTTATTGTAATTGATACCAGTTATTCCACCAGTGGTGAACTTGTTAAGAAATTTTTAGAAGAGACTTTTAACATATTATCCACCGATAATATGTTTTTTAAAACCTGCAGACTCCATATAATTCAATGTGATGATAAAGTAAGACAGGATATTGAAATAACTTCCCTTGATGAAATAGGAAAAATGTTTGACAGTTTTGAATTAAAAGGCGGCGGAAATACTGATTTTCGACCTGCATTTGTCTATATTAACGAATTAATTGAAAATAATATGCTTAAAAATTTGGGAGGAGTATTATATTTTACTGACGGAAAAGGTACTTATCCCTCAAAAATGCCTGAGTATAAAACTGCATTTGTTTACCTGTCAGATTATGACAAAGAAAAAGTTCCTCCCTGGGCAATAAAATTTCAGGCAGATAAATATATGATTGGAGAATGAATATGAATATATCAGAGGCAAAGAAGGAAATTATAAATACGGTAAAGGCTTATCTTCTAAAGGATGAGGAAGGCAAATATAAAATTCCTGAAGTAAGACAACGTCCCATACTGCTTATGGGACCTCCCGGAATCGGCAAAACACAGATAATGGAACAGATTGCCGCAGAATGTAATATCGGTCTTGTTTCTTATACCATCACTCATCACACAAGACAAAGTGCGGTGGGTCTTCCAATGATTGATACTGAAGAATATGATGGTCACGAATATTCTGTGACCAAATATACCATGAGTGAAATTATTGCCGGTGTTTACAATGCTATACGGGATGAGGGCAAGAAAGAAGGCATCCTTTTTATAGATGAAATCAATTGTGTCTCAGAGACTCTCATTCCCACAATGCTTCAGTTCTTACAGTGCAAAACATTTGGCAACCAGAAAATACCTGAGGGCTGGATAATTGTAGCAGCAGGTAATCCTCCTGAATATAACCGTTCTGTCAGAGAATTCGATATGGTTACTCTTGACCGTGTAAGGAAGATTGATATTGAAGCAAATCTTAATGTTTGGAAAGAATATGCAACGAAGAAGAATATACACGGTGCAATATTAAGTTACCTTGATATCAGACCGGGCAATTTCTATAAAATTGAGGCAGAAGCAGAAGGTATTTCCTTCGTTACAGCAAGAGGATGGGAGGATCTTGGTGCATTGTGCCGTACCTATGAGGAACTTTCCATACCTTTCACCTACGAAACCATCCGGGAGTATCTCCAGAATGACGATGTAGCAGAAGATTTCAGTGCCTACTACGAACTTTATAACAAATATAAAGATGATTATAAAGTTGATGATATCCTTAACGGTAGTGCATCTTCAGAAGTTTACAGACGTATAGAAAATGCCCAATATGATGAACGAATTGCCCTTGTTCACCTTATTCTTGATTCCCTTTCCATTAAGCTGGCTAATGGGAAAAATGTAAGAAAATCCGTGGATGACCGGTATAAAGAAATCAAAGAAATCTACAGCGACAAAAATTCTGATGAATATAAAGCAGAAAAGGAAAAATTTCTGGTTGCAGCCGGTAAAGCAGATGAACTGGAAGATTCAATATTGGATAAAATTAATAACAGCATAAAATTTGTTGAGGAAAATCTGGAATGGACTGAGCTTCTGGTTCTTATAACAGGACTGACCATGGGAAAAGATTCTTCCATGTTTTTGCTGGAACACCAATCTGACGATTACATCAGACTAAGCAACAGCCTTGTAAATGGAAATAAAAAAATTGAAATAATGAAAGAGCTTGAAAATAATTAATCAATTTACTAAAATGGCAATATGTTTTACAAAGTATATTAATCTTTATATGCGATACGAATCGCAGAAATGGAGAGAGCTATGACATTTGGCAAAATATGTCATAATTTTATAGGACATTTACGTACAGTCAACGCACATAAAATGATGGTAATGAAACACTGCTTCAAAGTAGGTTTGTATAAACAGGGAATTCTTCATGACTTATCGAAGTTTTCTCCCACAGAATTTATTCCGGGTGTTATCTACTTTCAGGGTAACAGAAGCCCTAACAATGCCCAAAGGGAGGATAAAGGGTATTCTGCCGCATGGCTTCATCATAAGGGAAGAAACAAACACCATTATGAATATTGGATAGACTACCCGGCTAAAGGCGATAACAGGGCTCTTGCAGGAATGAAGATGCCCACAAAATATGTTGTTGAAATGTTTTGCGACAGAGTAGCTGCCAGCAAAATATACAATAAAGATAAGTATACAGATGCGGATGCTCTTAACTATTATCTCAGGGGCATAGGTCATTATGTAATTCATCCTGAAACAGCCGAGCTTCTTCATAAACTGCTTAAAATGCTGGCAGAAAAAGGGGAGGATTACACATTTAACTATATAAGAACCAACGTATTAAAAAACAAAAAAAATCAGAAATAAATAACACAATTTACGAACACAATGAACTACATTTTCTTAAAAACATCCTTCCATGCTCCCGGATGGAAAAGTATTAACATTGGAAACAGTTCAAGACGTCCCGCTAACATATCGAATATTAACACAATCTTGGAAAATATTCCGAAATGTCCAAAGTTGGAAGTTGGTCCTACAAGGTTAAGTCCCGGTCCGATATTATTAATGGTTGCGGCCACAGCCGTAAAGTTTGTTTCCAAATCATTATTCTCGAAAGATATCAATAAAAATGAGGTCACAAAAACTATAACGAATGTTACGATGTAAACATTTACCGAACGTACCACATCATGTTCAACAGGTTTTCCATCCACATTAATCTTCTTAATACTTCTCGGATGTATATATGCATTAAGCTCCTTAAACATTGTCTTTGCAAGAATAATAAATCTTGAGACCTTAATTCCGCCACCTGTACTTCCTGCACAGGCACCCACAAACATAAGAATAACCAGTATGGCACGGGATGTTTGTGGCCACAAATCAAAATCAGCAGTTGAAAATCCTGTAGTGGTTATTATAGAGCCAACCTGAAAGGCGGACTTTGTTATTGCATCCCATACATTATTGCATAATGAAAGAATATTCACAGTTATTATTCCGGTGGCAGCAATAATAATTCCAAAATATACTTTAACTTCTTCCATGGAAAATGCTTTTTTAATGCTGCCAAAGATTAAGAGATAATATGCATTAAAATTAACACCGAACAAAATCATAAAGACGGTTATTACCCATTGGATTGTTACAGAATACCCCGCTATGCTGTCATTTTTAATTCCGAATCCACCCGTTCCCGCTGTGGCAAAGGCCGTGTTAAGCGCATCAAATGCAGGCATTTTGCTAATTACCAGAATAATGAATTCCAGAAGTGTAAGTGCAAAATAAATCATATAAAGAATCCTTGCAGTATGTTTAACCTTAGGAACAAGCTTTCCTACTGATGGTCCCGGACTTTCTGCCCGCATCAGGTTAATATTGGAACCACCACTTAAAGGAATAATAGCTATAAGAAATACCAAAACTCCCATTCCACCAATCCAATGTGTAAAGCTTCGCCATAAAAGTGAGCAGTGAGAAAGTGTCTCCACTTCAGGAAGCACGCTGGCTCCGGTAGTTGTAAATCCTGAAACCGTCTCAAATAATGCATCCACGAAGGAAGGTATTTCTTTTGTAAGCAAAAACGGAATACATCCTACCAAACCCATAATAATCCAGCTAAATGCAGTAGCTATGCATCCTTCCTTAAGATATATAATATATTCTTTAGGCTTTTTTATAGTGATAACAAATCCCAGAAGCATACTTACAAGGGCGGTTATAAAATAGCACAGCCCCTCCGGTTCCTGATATATAACGGCAATTAAACAGGGAAGAAGAAGCAACAGTCCCTCAACCTTCAATATATTTCCTAAAATGTATCTAATCATCGAACTATTCATAATTAAAATCAATCCTTATTCAGCAATTTCTTTAATATCATTAAACCCAAAATGTTTTGTGACAATCATTACCGTATCTCCAATAAGAATACAGTCATTACCGGTTGGTATGATAATCTTTCCGTTTCTGTTAATAAATGAAATAAGAACATTTTTCTTAAGCTTAAGCTCTCTAAGAGGAACCTCCGTAATCTTAGAGGACTCTTCAACTATAAATTCTATTGCCTCCACACGCTGGTCAAACATATGGTAGAGGGTTTCAATATTACTTCCCATAGAATTTTTCTTAGCTCTTACATAAGCTATTATTGCCTCAGAGGTAATATATTTAGGGTAAACAAGACTACCCAGATCCAGTCGGTTAATAACCTCTTTAAACCCTATACGGTTTATTTTGGTAATCACCTTTGCCTTTGAAACCTGCCTTACATGCAGAGTCAGGAGAATATTTTCTTCGTCAATTCCTGTAAGGGCAATGAAGGATTCGGCAGTGGCTATTCCTTCCTCCTTAAGAATATCAGGATTGGTTCCGTCTCCGTTGATTATAATAGCCTTAGGAAGGAGAACACTTAAAGTTTCACATCTTTTTTTATCCTGCTCAATAATCTTTACATCAATACCTACATTAATAAGCTCTTTTGCCAGATAATAGGCAGCTTTGCTACCTCCCACAATAAGTGTATCCTTAACACGTTTTGTCGCAAGCCCAATGGTTGTGAGGAATTTCCTGGCATAATATCTTTGTGCTACAAAGGAAATTACGTCACCTGCTGATAACTTAAAATCTCCGGTGGGAATATAAACCTCATTGTTTCTTTCTACCGCACAGATAAGTATGTCGTTGGTAATATTTTGTCCGAGATTGGCAATAGTGATTCCATCTATCTTATTTCCTTCCGGGATCTTAAACTTAACAAGTTCAGCCTGTCCGTGGGCAAATGAGTTTACCTCCAAAGCTGTAGGAAGATAGAGAATTCTGGCAGCTTCTCTTGCAGCCTCAAGCTCGGGATTAATAATCATGGCAAGTCCAAGCTTCTCTCTTAAATAATTTACCTCCTCGCTGTAATCAGGGGTACGAACCCTTGCAATGGCAGCACAGTTATCTCCAACCTGTTTTGCCAGGGTACAGCACAAAAGATTAAGCTCATCAGACCCGGTAACGGCAATAATCAAGTCTGCCTTGGAAATTCCTGCCTCAAGCTGGGTGCTAAAGCTGGCTCCGTTTCCAACCAGTCCCATTACATCATACAGATTGGTAATATTTTGTACACGTTCAGGATTTTTATCAATTACCGTAATATCATGTCCCTCCATACTCAACTGTTGAACAAGGGTGGCTCCAACCTTACCACAGCCCACAATTATAATGCTTAACCCGTTTTTTTCAGTTTTATTTTTATCCAACATAAGATTCTCCTCTCTGAATCCATTTGCATCCTTGATATATTTGTTAGTTTGCCATAAAAGAATATGAAAATCTTAATAATATTAATATTTATTATTTATTTGTTTAGATTATGGTAATGTGTTAAAATAAAGACAAATTTTATTTTAACATAGAACAATATAATACGGAGGCAGTATTTATGGACACTGGAGTAATTGACAGGTTTTTAAGATATGTAAAGGTAGATACATGCTCTGATGATAATTCAGACACATTTCCAAGTACATCCAGACAACATCATCTGGCAAAGATGCTGTATGAGGAATTAAAGGATATAGGTGCCAAGGATGTGTATTATGATGAACAGTATTGTTATGTCTATGGTTTTATTCCATCCACCTACAGTCCCGATGAAGAGTCTAAATCCCGTGATAAGTTTTTTTATGGAAAAACGGTGGCATTTATAGCTCATATGGATACTTCTCCGGAAATGAACGGAAAAAATGTTAATCCACAGATTGTAAGAAACTATGATGGTAAGGATATTTTTCTTGGATGTGTACCGGATGATGAAGGAGTAAAAAAAGATATATTCCTGTCTCCTGATGAATTCCCGGAATTAAGAGATTATGTCGGACAGGATCTTATAACCACCGACGGAACAAGCCTTCTTGGAGCTGATGATAAAGCAGGCATTTCTGAAATTATGTCAATGGCATCATATCTTATGAATCATCCTGAGATAAAGCATGGAAAGATAGCCATAGTATTTACTCCTGATGAAGAGATAGGCGCCGGTGTGGATCACATTGACTTAAACAGAATTAACGCCGACTATGGGTACACAGTAGACGGCGGTGGTATTGGTGAACTGGAATATGAAAATTTCAATGCAGCATCAGCCAAAGTATCATTTACCGGGCAAAATGTGCATCCCGGAGAGGCTAAAGGCAAGATGATTAACGCATCACAATTATCATTTTTATATGACTCACTGCTTCCTGCTAAGGAAAGACCTGAGTATACGCAGGATTATCAGGGATTTTATCATCTGACTGAAATGAAGGGATGTGTGGAATCAGCACAGCTTAAATATATTATACGAGACCATGACAGAATGATTTTTGAGAAGAGAAAAGATAATATGCTTAAAGCAGCTGACCGGATTAATGAGATGGTTGGCAGAAAATGTGTCAGAGTTGAACTTCACGACCAGTATTACAACATGAAAGAAAAAATCAAACCGGTAATGTTTCTGGTTGATAACGTATCCAAATGTATGACAGAACTGGGGATAACTCCTAAAATCCAGCCTATTCGCGGCGGAACGGACGGTGCGAGACTTTCTTTTATGGGGCTTCCCTGCCCTAATATATGCACCGGCGGACATAATTATCACGGGCGATACGAATACTGTTGCATTCAGTCAATGGAAAAGATAACTGAGCTTTTAGTAAACTTAGCGTGTATGTAGAGGAGAAAACTTATGCCAAACGAATTAGTTAATATACAGAAAATAAAAGAACCTAAAGTGCTGTCAGAACTTGATGAATTTATACGTCATGAAAGTAAAAAATTTATAAGACAAAATCTCATAACAGATGATTTCTTTAAATTTGTTAATGAGAATACCATGCCTTTCAATGAACTGATGGCGTATTACAAATGTGCAATTATGGAGGTTGAAACGAAGTTTAAGGTTCTTAATGAACAATTTTCCCTTCAGTATGACAGAAATCCCATTGAATCCATTAAAACCAGAATTAAGTCAGTTGAAGGTATTCTTGTGAAGGCTAATAAAAAGAATCTGCCCTTCACAATTTCCGCAATAGAAGAAAATATCCGGGATATAGCAGGTGTCCGGGTTATATGCTCATTTCCTGAGGATATATATCTTCTTGCAGACTGCCTGCTGCAACAGGATGATATTACATTGATTGAGAGGAAAGACTACATTAAAAATCCGAAGCCAAGCGGCTACAGAAGTCTTCATCTTATTGTGGAAGTTCCTATATTTTTAAAAAATGAAAAGAAACAGATGAAAGTGGAGGTCCAGTTAAGAACCATAGCAATGGATTTTTGGGCAAGTGTGGAACATAAGCTCAGATACAAAAAAAACATTCCGGATAATGAAGCTGTTATTCTTGCAAAGGAACTAAGTGATTGTGCGCAACAAATAGAAACTCTTGATCAACGTATGGAACAGATACGCAAGAGAATCGCCAAGGCTGAGAAAGAGTCTGAACCTAAGGATGCAGACAACCGGCCAACTATTGGCGATTTATTATTTGGCAGAGAGGGGGTCAGACCCCATTAAAAATTTATAAACTTTTTCACAAAAAGTTTATAAAATTTTTATGGGGTCTGACCCCCCCTTTTTTCTCTTTTCTCATTTACTGTCTTGTCACCTGTAAAGTTTTGTAGTATACTAGCCAGCAATACATAAAAAATATTAGGCAAAAGGAGTATTGTTATGTCAATTACTACAGATATTGAGAGATTAAAGAAAGAGAAAGATGCTGTAATCCTGGCTCATTATTATGTTGATGAAGATGTTCAGGCCATTGCAGATTACATAGGAGATTCTTTTTATTTAAGTAAAGTTGCCACAAAAGTTAAGAAAAAAACCATTGTCTTTGCAGGTGTTGAATTTATGGGAGAAAGTGCCAAAATTCTTAACCCTGATAAGAGAGTATTTATGCCTGATATTAACGCAGACTGTCCTATGGCTCATATGGCTACCAAGGAAGAAATCCTTAATATGAGGGAGAAATACCCAGACCTTGCAGTTGTATGTTACATAAACTCTACAGCGGAGTTAAAAAAATATTCAGATGTATGCGTTACATCCTCTAATGCCGTGAAGATAGTAAAAAATCTTCCTAATAAAAATATTTTCTTCATACCTGACAGAAATTTAGGACATTTTGTTGCAAAACAATGTCCTGACAAGAATTTCATATTTAACAATGGCTGCTGCCCAAGACATGTGGCAATTACAGAAGATTTAGTAATAAAAGCAAAAGAACTTCATCCTAATGCAAAATTTGCCGCACATCCGGAATGTACTGAAGACGTTCTTAAGTATGCCGACTATATAGGAAGCACATCCGGAATAATTGATTACGTTGTAAACACGGATGCTGAAGAATTTATCATAGGAACTGTAGATGGCGTATTTGCTGAGATAAGAAAGAATGCTCCTGAAAAGAAACTGTACACTCTCAAAGATGAACAAATATGTGTAAATATGAAAAAGGTTACACTGGAAAAGATACTTGATGTTCTGGAAAATGAAACAAATGAGATTTTTGTAGATAAAGAATTGGCTGAATATGCTATGAAGCCTTTAAATAAAATGTTGGAACTTGCCAAGTAATTCCGCACTGTTCGTTAAGTAAACAGGAGATTTAATATGTATAATAATTTATATGATAATAAAATAAGTGAAACTGATATACTGATTGTGGGATGCGGTTGTGCAGGATTATACTGTGCTCTAAATCTTCCCACAGACAAAAAAATATTGATGATAACAAAATCTGACTGTGAGAGCAGCGACTCATTTCTTGCCCAGGGCGGAATGTGTATGTTAAAAGATGATTCCGACTACGACAGCTATTTTGAAGATACCTTAAAAGCCGGGCATTATGAAAACGATAAAAAATCAGTAGATATAATGATTCGTTCTTCTCAGAATGTGGTTAAGGATTTAATTGAAGCCGGTGCTGATTTCAAGAAAGATGAAAATGGAAATCTTGCATTTACAAGAGAAGGTGCCCACAGCCAAAACAGAATAATTTTTCATGAAGATGTCACAGGAAAGGAAATCACAAGTCACCTGTTAGCTAAGGTTAAGACTCTTTCCAATGTCACTTTATTGGAATATACAACACTGTTGGATATTATCAGTAATGACAATCAATGTGCGGGTGCAGTTATCAAGAGTAAAGATGGTACTGTCACAAAGGTGAAAGCTGATGTTACCATACTTGCCACAGGAGGGATCGGAGGCCTTTACAGACACTCAACCAATTTCAGACATCTTACAGGAGACTCTCTGGCAATTGCCATCAAACATGGTGTGAAGTTAAAGGATATTAATTATGTCCAGATTCATCCAACAACATTTTATTCAGATAAGGAAACTGACAGAAGCTTTCTCATTTCTGAGTCTGTAAGAGGTGAAGGTGCAAAGCTTTATGATAAAAATGGAAAGCGATTTGTCAATGAACTCCTTCCAAGAGACCTTCTCACAGATGCCATATATGAGCAGATGAAAAAAGATGGAACCAAATTTGTCTGGGAGGATTTAAGGACTATACCTGAAGATGAATTAAAAACACATTTTCCTAACATTGTAGAACACTGCAAACAGCAGGGGTATGATGTTACAAAAGAGTGTATTCCTGTAGTTCCGGCACAACATTACTTTATGGGCGGAATCAAAGTTAATTATGAAAGCCATACTTCCATGAAAAGACTGTATGCAATAGGCGAAACAGCATGTAATGGTGTTCACGGAAGAAACCGTCTTGCCAGCAATTCTTTACTGGAGAGTCTGGTATTTGCTAAACGAGCAGCAATTGACTGTCTTCAATACGAAGAACTCACAAATGATGACTGCATAAAAGCAATAAATAGTTGCAACACCGATAATTACAATGATGGCGAAAAACTTTCAAAGGAATATGCAAAGCTTGTGAATGATGAGATAGAGAAAGCAAATGCAAAAAATAAAACCGCGTAAATAAAGTGAAAAGATGGAGGATTAGTATGTTTGATCAGGTTACTTTAAAATTAAATGTGGATCCACTTATATTAAGTGCCCTCAAAGAGGATATTACCAGCGAGGATGTATCCACAAACAGTGTTATGCCAAACCCATGTAGAGGGGAAGTAGATCTTATATGCAAAGAAGACGGCATCATCTGCGGACTTCAGGTATTTGCAAGAGTATTTGAATTATTAGATGACAATACAGAGGTTAAGCTTTATGCCCAGGATGGTGATAAAGTTACAAAAGGCCAGCTTATGGCAAAGGTTACAGGAGATATAAGAACCCTTCTTTGCGGAGAGCGAACCGCCCTTAATTATCTTCAAAGAATGAGCGGAATAGCCACCTACACTTCAAGTATTGCGTCAATGCTTGAAGGTACCGGAATAAAACTTCTTGATACAAGAAAGACAACTCCTAACAACAGGATTTTTGAAAAATATGCCGTAAGAATAGGTGGGGGTAATAACCACAGGTATAATCTTACAGACGGCGTACTGTTAAAGGATAATCATATCGGAGCTGCCGGAGGAGTAAAGGAAGCTGTTTCAATGGCAAAGGAATATGCTCCTTTTGTTAGAAAAATAGAAGTTGAAGTTGAAAATCTTGAAATGGTAAAAGAAGCTGTGGAAGCCGGTGCTGATATTATTATGCTTGATAATATGGATAGGGAAACCATGGCTGAGGCAATCAATATAATTAACGGAAGAGCAGAAATAGAAGTTTCCGGGAATATTACAAAAGAAAATCTTGAAAAATTATCAGGTCTTTCCGTAGATTATGTATCAAGTGGTGCACTTACACATTCGTCACCAATTATGGATATATCCCTTAAGAATCTTCATCCTATTGAATAGCCCTGACAATACAAGTATGACATGAGCATCAATGTGTAATTAAAAATGTGATTGTATATATGGAGGAATATCTTTATGAATGGTGAAGAAAGACGTGAACGGATAATTGATATTTTACATAAAAGCGAAGCCCCTGTATCAGGTGTAGCCCTTGCCAATATGCTGGATGTAAGCAGACAGGTCATAGTGCAGGATATTGCCTTGATAAGAGCAAAAAATATCGACATATTTTCAACCAACAGAGGATATGTAATTAACGGAAAAAAAGAATGTACAAGAATTTATAAAGTTATACATTCTGACGACGAAGTTGATACGGAATTTGAAGCAATTATAGACCTTGGTGGATGGGTGAAAGACGTATTTGTATACCACAAGGTTTATGGTGTCATAAAAGCTGATTTAAGCATACGTTCCCGTAAAGATATAAAGGAATATATCGCTGAAATTAAATCAGGAAAATCAAGCCTTTTAAAGAATGTTACAGCAGGTTATCATTACCATACCATTGGAGCCGAGGATGAAAAGACCCTTGACCTTATTCAGAAGGAATTATCAAACCTTGGATTTCTTGCAAAACTGCAGGAATATGAGCCTGTAGATTTTTGGAAAAAAACAGCCCAGTAATAGGACATATCTTTTGTAAATAGAGTAAAGATTTTGTTAGTTGAATAAGAAAAAATAAAAAATGAGAGTGAC
>JAUNPK010000008.1 GCA_030536855.1 Eubacteriales bacterium | reverse complement strand
TCATAGAAGACCTTAAAGGTTTTATTTAATTTACAGAAAAAGTTTCATACACTCATAAAATTTTTACGGGGTCTGACCCCTTTTTTTAATTCTTATATTGCTGGAGAGATAACTCATCCATGGTTTTAACAACAGTATGAGGGATAGGTTTCCACTCAACTTTTTTAAACAAGGCTACAATTGAAATTGGAATGTATGTAGCTATAAACAATGGGAAAGAGAAGAGATACATAATTTTCTTTCTTCCCGGAGCCAGAATCATTTTCCATTCTGATATAAGTGTTATAAGTCCAACAAAGAATAACATGAAGTAGAAATTAACCAGACCAAGACACACAGCTGTCAATGCAGAACCAATCATTTGTTTGAATAAAACAGGATTTGTAGCACTGCATATAAGCATTATAACATTAAACAGCATCAATCCTAAAGTAAAAAGAGTAGCAGGAGCAAGAGTCATAAGCATATCATAGCAGGACACAAACATGCGCTTCTGCTTAAACATTGCCTTTATCAAATCTTTACCATACTTGAATAAAACCTGATAAAATCCTTTTGTCCAACGCATACGCTGATTCCATGATTGTCTGAAAGTGGTTGGCTGTTCATCGTAAAATACTGCATTTCCACAATATCCGATTTTCTCACCTTCCAAAATATTAGTAACTGAAAATTCAATGTCTTCAGTAAGAAGATTACATTTCCATCCGTTATTCTGTTTAATAATTGAACTGTCTACAAGGTATCCTGTTCCAGAAACTGCACAGCTTGTCTTTAATATCATACGTGGGTTATTAAGATACTTAGCTTCTCTTAAAAACCAGAGAGAGTATCCTGCTGTAATCCAGTTGGTATCGTAATTTTTTGAATTTCGGTAGCTTGTTACAACTTTGTATCCATTGTCAAATACTTTGTTCATTTCACGAACATAATTAACATCTATAATATTGTCGGCATCAAATACGAAATACCCGTCATAAAAGGTGTAATCACCATTTTCTTCTGCTAACTTATTAAATACATAATCAAGGGCGTAACCCTTTCCAACTTTAACACTGTCAAATCTTTCGTAAACGATAGCTCCATGTTGTCTTGAAATCTCAGCTGTGTTATCCGTACAATTATCAGCTACAACAATAACATCAATAAGTTCTTTAGGATAATTCTGGTTTTTAATACTGTCTATCAAATTACCAATAACGGCATTTTCATTTCTTGCAGCAATAATAAAAGCATATTTATGAAGAGTTTTAGCTTCCTCTTCAGGCGCCTGTTTCTTTCTTTCATTCACTAAGGCTACAATTACATAAAATGCCTGATAAAAATACAGGACTGTCAACATCAAATAAATAAATGAGTTGATATCGGATACGATTTTCATAGGAAATCCCCTCTATGTTTAAAAATAAAAGTACGTTAAAACATATACAAACTTATATAAAGTTTCTTCACAGATTATATCATTAGATTTATTGGTGTCAATAGTTATTTCCTTTATTAATTCTAAAAAAATTGACAAAAAATTCTTTTATTATATTATATATATGTATTGTTGCAGGAATACACTATACACAAGATTTTGTGGTATCATATAATATATACGAAAGGAACAAACATAATGTATAAAGAAATCTCTAAATTAATAATATATGGAAATTTACCAAGTGATTGTATTCTATCATCAATGGCGGATATATTCAATCGTTTTGATAATAACTTATCTACCAAAGAGGAATTAATAAGTGATATATATACTCAGCTAAAGCGTTTGCTTGTGGTTGCCACAGATTATGGATTTAATGATAATTTATGGCATAATTATCTTACATTTTTCCTTATTACCAATGAGAATCCCTTCAGCATAACCTGCGAGAAGGTGGGAGCTAATGATGGAAGTGTAAATGAATTTGCTAAGAATGACTTTAAGGTATTTCTTAATCTTTTTAATTATGATTTCAGTCCTATTGAGGAAGCTCTTGGAATTAACTGCTTCAGCATAATTTCCAATTATAAGGCTATAGTTAAGAAAGAGCTGATGTATAATAAAAACGTCAGCGAGAAAGTTCAGGCTTTAAGCCGTAAATTGGAGCAGTCAAAGGATGAAAATGAGTTCTTTGTTCATATTACCGATTTTTATAAGGCTTATGGAGTAGGAATGTTTGGTCTTAACAAGGCATTCAGAATCTCAACAGATGAAGGAAAACTGGTATTTAATCCTATTAATAATATGGATAAGGTTGTGCTGGATGATCTTATCGGTTATGAAATCCAGAAGAAAAAACTTGTTGAGAATACAGAGAATTTTGTTAATGGCAGAAAGGCTAATAATGCACTTTTGTTTGGTGACAGCGGTACAGGTAAGTCCACAAGTATAAAGGCTATCGTAAATGAGTACTATGATCAGGGACTTCGTATGATTGAAATATACAAGCATCAGTTTAAGGATTTGTCAAATGTTATTGCATCTATAAAGAATCGTAATTACAAGTTTATTATTTATATGGATGATCTTTCTTTTGAAGAATTTGAAATTGAGTATAAGTTCCTTAAAGCAGTTATTGAAGGTGGTGTTGAGACAAAGCCGGAGAATATTCTTATCTATGCTACCTCCAACAGACGTCATCTTATTAAGGAAACATGGAATGACAGAAATGATATGGAAACTGATAATGGTATTCACAGGTCAGACACCATTGAGGAAAAAATGTCTCTTGTAAACAGATTTGGATGTCAGATTAGTTATTCTAAGCCGTCCCACAATGAATTTTACGATATTGTTATTGGTCTTGCAAAGAAGAATAATCTTAATATGTCGGAGGATGAATTAAGGGCTGAGGCCAATAAATGGGAATTGAGCCATGGAGGAATATCAGGAAGAACTGCCCAGCAGTTTATAAATTATTGTCTTGGAATGGAGAAAAATCAATAATAAATTAAGGTTTTAATAAATCCGGAGCAACGGAATTAAATGAACAGAAACGGGGGATTTATGCTTTCATATATTATAGGAGAGTTAGCAGAAGTATTGGAAGATACCATTGTGATAGAAAACAATGGTATGGGGTACAATGTAAAAACGCCAAGCACCGTAATTAGTAATATGCCCGATGTGGGAGAGATGGTTAAGGTATATACATATTTATATGTAAGAGAAGATGCAATTAATCTTTATGGGTTTCTCACAAGGGATGATTTGAATATCTTTAAGATGTTGATTAACGTGAACGGAATAGGACCTAAGGGTGCACTTGCTATTCTATCTACCATTACAACGGATGAATTAAGATTTGCTATTTTGTCGGAAGACGTTAATATGATAAAAGCATGTCCCGGAATTGGAGCTAAAACGGCCCAGAGACTTATCATTGATCTTAAGGACAAACTTAACCTTAAAGATACATTTGAAAGTGCTGCAGCTAAAAATGTTTTATCCACGGATAATTATCTGTCAACTGTTAATGAGGCAATAGAGGCACTTGTTTCATTGGGATATGGAAATAAAGAAGCAATAGTTGCTGTGAAGAAAGTAAGTGATGCTGAAAATAAGACTTCGGATGCGGTACTTAAAGAGGCTTTAAAGAATTTGGCAATTATGTAATTGTTAATAATTATGGATAATTATAAATAATGGGGTGAATTTATTTATGGAAAAGAGAGTTATTTCAACTGAAATAATCCCTGAGGATACAAAAATTGAAAATTCATTGAGACCTCTTAATCTTGAAGATTATATAGGACAGGAGAAAGTTAAACGTAATCTTAAGGTATATATAGAAGCCGCTAAGGAACGAGGGGATTCTTTGGATCATGTGCTTTTTTATGGACCTCCAGGATTGGGAAAGACTACTCTGGCAGGAATTATTGCCAATGAGATGGGGGTTAATATTAAGGTAACCTCAGGACCTGCAATTGAAAAGCCGGGAGAGATGGCTGCAATTCTTAATAACCTTGCAGAGGGAGATATTTTATTTGTAGATGAAATACATCGTCTAAACAGACAGGTGGAGGAAGTGCTTTATCCTGCCATGGAAGATTATGAAATAGATATTATGGTGGGAAAAGGAGCAACAGCCAGGTCTATAAGACTTGAGCTTCCGCATTTTACTCTGGTAGGAGCAACTACAAGGGCAGGACTCCTGTCGGCACCTTTAAGAGACCGTTTTGGTGTTGTAAATCATCTGGAATTTTATAATGTTGATGAATTAAAGAAAATAGTAATAAGGTCATCAAGTGTGCTTAATGTAGATATTGATGAAGAAGGAGCTTATGAGCTTGCAAGAAGATCAAGGGGAACACCAAGACTTGCCAACAGGTTGTTGAAAAGAGTAAGGGATTTTGCTCAGGTGAAATATGACGGACATATTACGAAAGATGTAGCGGATTATGCGTTAAATCTTCTGGATGTGGATAGGGAAGGACTGGACAGAAATGACAGGCTCATTCTTTCAACAATTATTGAGAAATTTGGTGGCGGTCCGGTTGGAATTGATACTCTTGCCGCATCAATAGGTGAAGATTCCGGTACTTTGGAAGATGTTTATGAACCGTATCTTATTCAAAATGGATATATTAACAGGACACCGAGAGGAAGGGTGGCTACAAAACTTGCTTATGACAATCTTGGTATTGAATTTCAAGAGTAGATATTGTATACTTGCAATAAGTCGAATCTATATATAGATTACGGGGAGGATGCGTATGTCATCAAAGAATACTACAGAAGTAATAATTGGCGGTAAAGTATATACACTTGGGGGATATGAAAGTGAGGAATATCTTCAGAAGGTTGCCTCTTATATTAACAATAAAATAACTGAATTCAGCAAAGATGAAGGATTCAGAAGACAATCAGCGGAAACGCGAGCTACTTTAATGTATCTGAATATTGCTGATGATTATTTTAAAGCTAAGAAATCCGGAGACAGTTTGTCACTGGAGATTGAGAGTAAGGATAAAGAGATATACGATTTGAAGCATGAACTTATTGCATCTCAGATAAAGGCTGAGGCTGCTGCCAAGGAAATAAAAGAACTAAAGAGTGAGATTACAAAGTTCCAAAAGAATATAGTGAAACTGGAAACTGAACTTGCTAATAAGTGATTTTGAGGGGCTGTCACACTAAGATATAGATTATGTTTATCATAAAATTACGGGAATTGAAGTCAAAGTTAAAGGATATATTTAGATGTTTCCCGTGTTTGTTTTGTGATATTAAGAACATAATGTTTCTTGGTGAGGCAGCTTATTTTTTATTATCTGATACAGAATAGAGAAATTATATTTTATTTATTTTTTTAAATTCCTTTGAGATATTCTGTAAAGGGGAGTTAGTTTATGAATAGTGATAAGAAGGTGGAGATTCTTGCTCCGGCAGGGTCTATTGATATATGTAAAGCTGTAATAAGAGCAGGAGCCGATGCTGTTTATCTTGGGGGCGATATGTTCGGTGCCAGGGCATATGCCGGAAATCTGGGATATAACGAGATGATTGAGGCAATTGAATACGCTCATAGATTTAACAGAAAGATATATCTGACTGTAAATACATTGCTTAAAGAAGATGAAATAAACGGGCAGCTTGTAGATTTTATAAAACCATACTATGAGGCGGGGCTTGATGCAGTGATTGTCCAGGATCTTGGTGTGTTAAATGTTATTAGACAGCATTTTCCTGATATGGATATTCATGCCAGTACACAGATGACACAGACAGGAAAAATGGGCTCTCGTCTGTTATATGAATCAGGGGCATCAAGAATAGTAACATCCAGGGAACTCACCTTAGATGAGATAAAGGATATCCATAAGGAATGCCCTGGTTTGGAAATAGAAAGTTTTGTGCACGGGGCTTTGTGTTATTGTTATTCGGGGCAGTGTTTGTTGAGTAGTTTCAATGGTGGCAGAAGCGGAAACAGGGGAAGATGCGCCCAGCCTTGCAGAATGTCATACATAACTTCAATAGATGGCGAAAATGTTAATTCAAGGGATAACAGATATGCATTGAGTCCAAAGGATATGTGTGCACTTGATATATTGCCTGATATTATTGAGGCTGGAGTATATTCATTGAAGATAGAAGGCCGTATGAAAAATGTTACTTATGCATCTTTTGTTACAAGCATTTATAGGAAATATGTGGATATGTATCTCAATGGTGGCAGAAATAATTATTCCGTCGAACAGAGAGATGTAGAAATGTTAAAGGATGTTTACAACAGAGGTTCTTTCACAAAAGGTTGGTACGTTGAGGGGAAAGGTATGGACATGATGTCTAGTAAAAGACCTAATCATCAGGGTACGATGGCGTTGGAAGTGGTGGATAATGTTCAAGGAAAAGTTACGTTTAAGGCACTTAACGACATTAATCCACAGGATGTATTTGAAATAGACAGAGAACACAGCTTTGAAAGCGGTTCAGCGATTCCCTGCGGGGGAAAGCTGGTTGTAAATCTTCCGAAAAAATATAACCTTAATAAAGGTGCAGTGCTTTTTAGAACCAAAAATGCCATGATAACAAAGTATGTACAGGAAAAATTTGTTGATTCGGAACTATCGTGTGATGTTTCAATGTATTTTTACGGACATTTTAACCAGAAACTACAACTGACTGTAACCTGTGGGGATACAAGTGTAACCGTATATGGAGAGACTGTTGGTGAAGCCTTGAAACAACCTGTATCAGCTACAGATATTGAAAAGCAGTTAAGAAAGACTGGTGGAACCTATTATAAGGCGGACGATGTTATTGTGGATATTTCAGAAAATATTTTCATATCCGTGGGACAGATAAAAAATATACGTCGTGACGCTCTTGAACAGTTGGATAAAGCTTTGATAAGCCATGATAAAAGGATATATGAATCATCACAAAGGGAAGATGACAATAACTGTAAAATAAATATAAAACCGGACATTACAGTAATGGTTAAGAATAATAAAGCATTGAATTCTATTTTTGAATTATGTTTATTGAATTTTTCAGACATTAAAAGGGTGTATATTGACTATACAGGACTGATTAATTTTTCTGTTAAAGGAGATAAAACTTTTTCTGTCAGCGAGATGGAAGATGAAGATTTCCGTACTATATGGGAAGGTTTTAAAAAATTAGGGGTTGAAATATATTTTGCCCTTCCGCATATTCTTACAGAAGAAAACAGAAATAAGTTTGAAAAGCTTTTTGATTACTATGAGAGTTTTGAGCCTGAAGGATATCTGGTGAGAAATATAGAAGAATTGTCAACCATAAGCAGAATCCTTAAAGGAAAAAATTCTGATAATACCGTTAATAGTGATACTATAAGCAACAGAAAAATTGTTACAGATGCGGGAATGTATATATTTAATTCCTACAGTGTTAAGGAAATTAAGAATCTTACATTGAAATGTGGATTTGTAAACAGTACATTTACCCTTCCGTATGAATTGAATAATACTGAGCTTAAGAGTGTTGCAACTAATGACACTGAACTGGTGGTATATGGCAGGGTTCCATTGATGATTTCAAAACAATGTGTTAGAAAAACTTATGAACATTGTGACAATTGTAACGGAGTATCCATACTTACGGATGAAAAGGGGAAAATTTATAATGTGAAAAGTCAGTGTGGATTCTGTTATACGTTGATGGAAGGTGATACTTTTGATATATCTTATGTGGAAGAGATTAAAGATATTAAATCAGGGACTATAAGATATGAAATTGAAAACGAAGACATATCACTTATAAAGAAAATACTTAATGGTGAAAGTAGTATTAAATATTTCGGACATTTTTACAGAGGTGTTAATTAATGCAGACCGTTTTATTGGAGTTATCAAAATACGTTTTCGCATTTCTTATGGCATTTTATGCTTTGGCAGCCTATAGAGGTACCACTATAAGAAATGAGATTAAGAGGAAAAAAATATATTATACACAGATATCTATTATGCTGGTGATACATTTTATGGGATTTCTTGTTATGTATATTACATTTAATGATGTAAAGTATATAACCCTGTATTTTGGTCAGCTGGTATATTTTATTGCGGTTATATTCCTTTATAATATTATATATCCAAAGGCATCGAGACTTCTCGTAAATAATATGTGTATGCTGATGGCAGTAGGCTTTGTTATGATTGCCAGACTGAATTTATATAAATGCATTAAACAGTTTGCGATTGCTGTTGCAGGAACGATTATTACACTGGCAGTTCCGTGGCTTTTGAAAATGGTAAAAAGCTTCAGAAATATGGGGTGGCTGTACTGTATAACAGGTCTTGTGCTTCTTATTGCGGTGCTTCTTGGAAATAAGGTTTTTGGAGCAAATCTAGTTCTTACTATAGGACCGGTTTCCGTACAGCCTGCGGAATTTGTTAAAATATTGTATGTTATGTTTGTGGCATCAATGTTTAATAAATCAACTTCATTCGGGCAGACGATTATTGTAACTTTATTTGCTGCTTTGCATGTTATAATTCTTGTGATTTCTACGGATCTTGGTGCTGCACTTATATTCTTTGTGGTTTATTTGATGATGATGTACATAGCAACAAGAAATATTTTATATACCGGAGCGGGATTAGTTTCAGGTACTGTGGCCGGGTTTGCTGCATATAAGCTTTTTGCCCATGTAAAAGCCAGAGTTACGGTATGGAGAGACCCATGGAGTCACATTGATGACAGCGGATATCAGATATGTCAGTCTTTGTTTGCCATTGGAATGGGCTCATGGTTTGGATATGGATTCTGTCAGGGAATGCCTGATAAGATACCGGTGGCAGAAAAGGATTTTATGTTTTCGGCAATAACGGAAGAATTCGGTCTGATTTTTTCAATTTCTTTACTGCTTGTATGTCTGAATAATCTCATACTAATGATGAATATTGCATCAAGATGTAAAACTTTATTTTACAGACTTGTTGCTGTGGGACTGGGAGTAACATACGGATTTCAGGTATTCCTCACAGTGGGTGGTGCCATGAATCTTATTCCTATGACAGGAGTTACACTTCCATTTGTAAGTTATGGTGGAAGTTCTATTATTAGTTCATTATTTATGTTTGCATTAATCAATGGTATGTATAACATGAGACAGAGTGAAGGTGACAGATATGAAGAAAAAGAAGAATAATCTCAGAAACAGGGAAACTAACATAATTTCTTTTGTTTTTGTGGGATTATTTATGATTATGATTATTTATGTGTGCATATTTAACATAAAAGATGCAACCCAGCTTATTAATAATCCTTATAATAAAAGAATTGATAATCAGTCATTTAAGGTGGTGAGGGGAGATATTCTTTCAGCTGACGGAAAGATTCTTGCAACTACAGAAACAGATGAAGAGGGTAATGAGATACGAGTGTATCCTTTTGGAGACATATATTGCCACAGTGTAGGATTCTGTTCTAATGTAAAGATGGGGGTAGAATCCTCGGAAAATTATTATCTGTTGTCTGAATCAGATAATATTTTTGATCAGATATCAACAGATTTAAGTGGTGAAAAGGCTAAGGGACATAATGTTTATACTACGTTAGACTCAAAACTTCAGGAAGCAGCTTACTATGCCATGGGAGATAATAAAGGTGCGGTTATAGCAATGGAACCTTCTACAGGGAAAATTTTGTGTATGGTTTCAAATCCTGCTTTTGATCCTAATGATGTGGATGAAGAGTACAAAGAATGGCTTAATTATGAAAGTGCTGATTCAGTTCTTCTTAACAGGGCAACGCAGGGCCTGTACCCTCCGGGTTCAACATTTAAAATACTTACTGCATTGGAGTATGTAAGGGAAAATAAATCCAGTTATAGGGATTTTGAGTATGTGTGTGATGGAAGTGATTACGAGGAAGGCGGAACAATAATTCCCTGTGCTGATGGAAAAGAACATGGCCATCAGAATTTGGTGGAAGCTTTTGCGAATTCTTGTAATTCAGCATTTTCACATATAGGAGCAAACCTTAATAAAAGATCGTTTTCAAATCTGTGCTATACATTTATGTTTAACAAATATATTCCGGTGGAATTTGAATATAGTATGAGTTCCTTTGTGCTTGATGAAAATTCAGGTGTAAGTGAGTGTCAGGAGACGGCTATGGGGCAGGGAAAAACTATGATTAGTCCTCTTCATAATCTTATGATTGTGTCAACTGTTGCCAATAAGGGGACTATGATGACACCTTATATAGTGGATCGTGTGGAAGATTATAATGGAAGATGTGTTGAACAAAAAACTCCATCATCAATTGATGTTTTAATGAATGAGGAGGAAGTTGGGTATATTACAGAGTGTATGGAAGCTGTTGTGGATTCCGGAACAGGAACAGCATTCAGGTGGACGTCTTATGATGTGGCAGGAAAAACTGGTTCAGCCCAATATGATGAAAGTGGAAATGTTCATTCATGGTTTGTTGGATTTGCGGATACGGAAAATCCTTCGATTGCTATAAGTGTTGTACTTGAAGGTGGATACAGTGGAAGTAGTGCGCAATATGTTGCAAAAAAGGTATTTGATGCGTATTTTTCTTGATATATACAAATTTTGGTTGTATAATTAAACGGAGGAAACGGGATGTATGAGGCAACAAGCTGTGGTGGAGTAGTAATATTCAGAGGAAAGGTTCTTGTTCTGTATAAGAATTTTAATAACAGGAATGAGGGCTGGGTTCTTCCAAAAGGAACTATGGAACCTAATGAATCTTTTGAAGAAACAGCAATAAGAGAAATTAAAGAAGAAAGTGATGCTGATGTTGTTATTCGCAAGTTTATAGGTGATACAAGCTATACATTCAATGTAGGCGGTGATACAATCGCGAAAACAGTTCGTTGGTTCCTGTGTGAAGCTAATAGTTATAGCTGTAAACCTCAGAGGGAAGAATTTTTTTACGATGCGGGTTTTTATAAGTATCACGAAGCGGTGCATCTGCTAAAGTTCAACAATGAGAGACAGATTTTGATTGATGCATATAATTGTTACAATAAAATGAGAAAAGATGGTAACTGGTAATAGGTAGCTTTAGGGAGAGGAAAGTTTATGAAATTATCGGAGCTGATTAATGGAAATCAGGTTATATTACAGGTTTCTTATTCTAATGATGTTCATGAGTTTAACAGCAGAGTCCTTGGATGTAAGGATGACGTTTTGATATTATCAGAGGTGAAATGCGACGGAAGAAGACTTAGAATGCCTCGTGAGACGGGAATTAATATTATATATCAGATATTTAATAAATTGTATATTTGGAAGAATGTTTTAGTGGATACAGTTGCTTATAAGGACAGGATATTCTACAGAGTTAAGGATGCATCTGTTGAAAGCAAGTATTATAACAGAAGAGGCGCATACAGACTTGAAATTGACAAAGAACTTAATATAGAGCTCTTCTCAAGAGGACAATCTCAGGAGCAGAAGGTTTTTGTTAAAGATATCAGCGAATCAGGATTGTGTTTCACTTCAAAGACAAATATTAATCTGGATAAGAAAATCAGGCTTGTTTATGAAAGTGGAGAAGATACTTATGATATGTCTGCGTTTATTATTCGTAAGGTGTATGACAGCAAAAGCGAGACTTATTCTTATGGTTGCAAGATGCCTGAGTTTAATGAGAAGCTGGGAGCTTTTATTATTAAAGAACAGATAAAGCGCAGAAGAGTTTCTGCTTAATATTTGGGGGAACGATGGGAACTATTAATTCAGTAAATATACTTGATGGCAATGTTTACCTGACAAAGAACGCATCTAATGTTGAAAGTACACAACAGTATTCACAAATGAGTTTTGAAGATGTGCTTAATAGTCAGAAAACGGAGTCGTTGGATGATATATTTCAGGATGTATCAAAAGAATATGGCATAGATATTAATCTTTTAAGGGCAGTAGCCCAGGCTGAATCAGGTTTCGATACTGAGGCTGTATCAAGCTGTGGAGCTCAGGGAATTATGCAGCTGATGCCTTTCACTTCAGAGTCACTGGGAGTTGAGGATCCTTTTGATGCGAGGCAGAATATTACCGGAGGAGCGAAACTACTTTCAGGATTAATTGATAATTACAACGGAAATGTAACTCTGGCGTTGGCAGCATACAATGCGGGAAGCGGTGCTGTGAGCAGATACGGTGGTGTACCGCCGTATAATGAGACGGTTAATTATATTGAGAAAATTAATAATATATTGGGAGGTGCTCTTTCTAACGATTCCAGAACTATAGATGGTGCATCTGCAACGGATTTGTCTTCATCCTCAGAAGTTGATGTTCCGGATGTTTTACTATCTGATGGAGTGAAGGAAGGCTTTGGTGTGACAGTGAAAAATAATGAATCTTCTCTGTTGAGTTATGATGATTATTCAAGGCTCATGGATACATACAAGGAGATTCTGTCAAAACTTTTATCTTTACTTAGTCAGGATAATGATTCTTCAAAGAGTGACGGTGTGTATGATTTTCTATCTGATAATGATTTAACGGATGATGTGTATGGCACTGATAAAATTAAGTCAGAAAATCAATCTGTTGTCATAGAAGAGGGACATTCGTCATACGATGTTAATACGGCAAATGTGTACATGCTTAACAACATATCTTATGAAGATATTGTAAAAAATGATGCGATGAGTCTGTATCAGGCTCAGGCGTCTGTGGTTAGTCCATTAGTTATGAAACTTCTGGATTTATAGTATTAGCGTGCTTTTATCAATAAAGTGAACACTGCCACTTAAATGATGCAGTGAAGAAATGGGGTGTATTTTATGAAGAATGATAGAATTAAGGTTACTTTATACAACAAAACGTTTAAGGAAATTGATATGAGTGATTTTTCTAGAATACCTGAAGAACTTTTTTCAAATAGAGATGATATTGTGTCTGTAGTTTTACCGGAAGGCGTGGAAGTGGTTAGTGCCAATGCTTTTGAAAACTGTAAAAGGCTTGAGAAGATAGAGTTTCCTTCAACATTAAAAAGAATTGAAAATGAAGCATTTCTTAATTGTTATAATTTAAAAGAGGCGGAATTTGATAATAATGTTGAAGTTTCTGCGGACGCATTTAAGGGTTGTCTCAATTTGTAAAAATCGGGATATTAGTTTAAAGTTCATAATGTAAAGAGAGTACATATTAATATATTTCCTTAGAATAAAAGGATTTAAGCCGGTGTGATTGTAAATTAATCATATCGGCTTTGTTATTGTTACTGCATTTGTAATAAAATCTAATTATGAAATGCAGTAAACTTGACTTAGCAACTGTTGTAATATACAATTTCAGAAGTGGAAATACAGAACAGCCAAAGGCTGATAAGATGCATTTATACGCAAAGACATGGGAGGATAAAATGAGTAAAAAAGAGACATTTGTAAGCTTAGAGCAACTTAAGGAAATTGATAAGACTTATCCTACACCTTATCATCTCTATGACGAGAAGGGAATAAGAGAAAATGCCAAGAGATTGAAAGAAGCTTTTTCGTGGAATAAGGGATATAGAGAGTATTTTGCGGTTAAGGCTACACCTAATCCATATATATTGAAGATTTTAAAAGAATACGGATGTGGTGTTGACTGTGCATCCATGACTGAATTGATGATGGGCTATGCACTTGACTATAAGCCGGAAGAGATTATGTTCTCATCAAATGATACACCGGCAGAGGAGTATGCCTATGCTAATAAAATCGGAGCGACAATTAATCTGGATGATATAACCCACATTGATTTTCTTGATAAAATTCTTGATGGAAAGTTTCCTGAGACAATGAGCTGCAGATATAATCCGGGAGGATATTTCCAGCTGGGTACATCTATTATGGATAATCCGGGAGATGCCAAGTATGGTATGACACATGATCAGATTATTGAAGCATTTAAGATACTTAAGAGCAAAGGTGTGAAGCATTTTGGTATCCATTCATTCCTTGCCAGCAATACAGTATCTAATGAATATTATCCGACTCTTGCAAAGATTTTGTTTGAACTTGCGGTAGAGTTAAGAGACAAGACAGGCGCAGATATTAAATTTATCAATCTTTCAGGTGGCGTGGGTGTTGCTTATAAGCCGGATCAGGTTCCTAATGATATTGCTGTTATTGGAGAAGGGGTTCACAAAGTTTATGATGAGGTCCTTGGAAAAGCCGGTATGTCTGATGTAGCAATCTATACAGAACTTGGAAGATTTATGCTGGCTCCTTATGGATGTCTTGTAACGAAGGCTATTCATGAAAAGCATATTCATAAGGAATATATAGGGGTTGACGCCTGTGCGGCAAATCTTATGAGACCTGCTATATATGGTGCTTATCATCATATAACTGTAGCAGGAAAAGAGAACGAGCCTTGTGATCATAAGTATGATGTAACGGGTTCTCTTTGTGAGAACAGTGATAAATTCGCTATTGACAGAATGCTTCCAAAGATTGATATGGGAGATTATTTGATTATTCATGATACAGGAGCACACGGTTTCTCCATGGGATATCAGTATAACGGAAAACTTAGGTCGGCAGAACTCCTTCTTAAGGAGGACGGAAGTGTTCAGATGATAAGAAGAGCTGAAACACCAAAGGATTATTTCGCTACATTTGATTTCTGTGATGCTCTTGATAAGCTTGATTTAAAGTAATATATAGTATGCAGACGGGGAATTCACATGAAAAATTTAAGCTATATTGCAGATGAGATAACTAAAGGGAAGAATCTTGAAGACAATCTTATAAAATACGGCACCGGAATGCAGTCTTTATACAATGGTCTGGCACATATGAAGCTTTCAATGAATTATTATACTGTTGTAAGTATGATAAATGAAGGGGAAATCAAGGATGATAAATTCCTGGATTCTTTTAAGGAGTTTAATTTGATTTTATCGGAAGTGTTAAAGGCTGAAGAAGGTAATTATGATTCTGAGTTAATTAACAGAATACATAATCTTAGAAATTCCATAATCGGTATAATGGAAGTGGTTACGGAGTTCGTTGATAGATTAAGAATATACGAGTATGTTCTTAACAGAGTGGAATTTAAGTTCTCTGACAAGAAGTTTGATTATGATTATTACAATACTTACATGACTAATGATATTATGCATTATATTTTTGCTGACAAAGATAATGTGGCAATTAACAGCAAGATATCAGAGATTGTGGGACAGCTGCCGGTGAGAATGTCAAAGACCAAGTTTTATGAGCACATAAAGGATGCATTTACTCTTTATCACGGAGCACAGAGAAAGACGATAGATGATTTTTATTACACATTAAGCACTAATGCCATGCTTAAAACTTCTGAAGGCTTTAACACAATGTTTCCGGAGGTTTATAAGATATATGAGATTTTGAAAAATGCTGATTACCGGAATATAGAAGAACAGCAATATGATGCTCTTCGTAATGAACTGGATATTGCGGCAGGAAATATGACTGATATTGCAGATGCCTATGTGTTGTTGATTCAGATGGTGAATGATATTTATACAATATTGCTCAGTGATATGACAGTTGGTACGGTTTCTGAGACTGAATTATCAAAAATAATTATTAATGATGTTATGGATTGTTTCAAATCTGGAGAAAATATAGAGGCGATAGCTGAAAAATTCACGGCATTTGAAGGTAAACAGGAGCATATTCTTGAGATAATCATGTCATCGGATTTTGCAACCCAGTTTGTTCCGGCGAATTATGGGGATACTCTTAAGGAGCAAAGTCTGGAAGAATGTTATAGTCATCTTAATATTATATCTAAGCTTCAATCAGGAAGTGATTTTGTGGATATAGAGGAGGATGGCGATGCATCTTTTGATATTCCTGAGGATACCTATGCTGATTCTGCGGCAGATAAACTCATAAATGAACTTGAGGAGCTGTTCAATGATGAAAACCAGATGATTAGGAGAGCTGTAATGGCTTCGGTTCTTTCTAATATACCTGTCTTTTTCAATAACACACAGGAAATTCAGGAGTATATTAATAATTCCCTTATTTCCTGCACCGATGAAGCTGAAAAGAAGGCGGTTGTTGAAATTATAAAGATGATTGTTAAGTAAAAGCTGTAGGGAGGAATTCCGGTGAAGTGGTATAAGAAACTTTATATTGGTGAAAAAGCAAAAAAAGAAAAATATAAAGTGTTTGGACATATAAAGCAGAGCCGCTTTTGCAGTGATACATTTTTAATAACATTGTCGGAAAATCCGGATAATTTACTGGATATCTATTCAGCAAATGTTTTAAAGCAGCCACATTTTAAAAACAAAAGATATAGAGATAATGTATATGTGGTAGGACTTGCCAAGGGCAGGGATGAGGCTTTGGAACTTGTAAGACAGATAGTTGATGATGTGTACAAAGGGACAGGTGCCTTTGATATAAGACGTTATCTTAACTTTGGAAAGAAACTTTAGTTGGAGTGATTAATTAATGATTCACATTATTTTGATGATATTAAAGATAATAGGAATTGTTCTGCTGGGTATTATTGCCACAGCAGTTCTTCTTATTCTTGCAGTGCTCTTTGTACCTGTCAGGTACAAGATAAGAGCAGAATATTACAATAGTGTGATTGCTGAAATTAAAGTCTCATGGTTTTTATCACTGTTAAGACTTAATGTTAACTATAACAAGGAATTGAATATAAAAGCCAAGGCATTGTTTTTCACTTTGTATACAAATTCTGAAGAAAAACGTAAGAAAAACAACAGGAATTCAAAAAAGGAAAAACAACTTACAGACGTGGAAAAAGATGATGTCTGGGGATATGGCGGACAGGATAACGGTGAGTCCGGCAAAAGTGTAGAACTTTCAAAAAAAGATGCAGATCAAACCTTAAAGAAAGATAATTCTTTAAGGGGAGAAAATGTGTCAAATATGGATAATTCTTCCACAACACAAGATGAAATGAAAGATGATTTTGGTGCATCAGAAAAAACAGAGAATTCAACACAAGATGAAAAAAATGAGAAAGTATCTTTTATAGGCAAAATAAAAGATATACTGAACAAGATTGTTTCAAAGATAAAATCATTGATTGAAACAGTAATTAATGCAGTTAAAAAGGTTGATGGTGCCCGTAAGAATCTGGAAAATAAAATAAATAAAATAAAATCTATGGTTTCAGACCCTGCAAATAAGGAAATGGTTAGGTTTTTATGGGAACAGATTAAACTTCTTTTTAAGAAGCTCAAGCCTACAAAGTATAATATTTATCTGCATTTTGGGGATGAGGATCCGGAAAAAACAGCGAAAGTGCTTATGTACCTTTCGGTAGCTTATGGGTTCATGGGTATAGATATGGATATTGTTCCCGAATTTGATAAAAAGGTTATGGAAGGCAATATTTTTATGAAGGGCAGAATAACCGTGTTTAGTATACTTTTGATAGCTTTAAGAGTGTATAGAAACAAACAGTTCAGGAAATTATTTATTGATAATTAGTTTATTGTTTTGTACAATATATAAAGTATTAATTAACAGCCATTCATTAAGGAGATTATAGTACTTATTGAATCGGCGGAATGGAGTGGATTATGGCAGAGAATAATTTTGATTCAACTGTTGCATCTCTTTTTAAGGGAATGGACTCATTTTTATCAGCAAAGACTGTGGTAGGGGATGCTGTTACGGTAAAAGATACAATAATATTACCTCTTATGGATGTTTCGTTTGGGGTTGGCGCCGGAGCCTTTGCCGGAGATAAGAAGAATAATGCAGGGGGAGCCATGGGTGGCAAGATGACACCAAGTGCTGTCCTTGTAATACAGAACGGAGCTACAAAGCTTGTTAATATTAAGAATCAGGATACAGTAACTAAGATTCTTGATATGGTTCCTGATGTTGTGGACAGAATTACAGGAAAATTCGGTAAGGTAGAAACTGACGAAGAAATTGATGAAGCAATTGAGAACGCTTCTGATTTATAATCATCAAACATAGTTGTTGCGCATAGAATGTCCTAAAGACTATTTCAGGTATTACTATGTGTCGGATGTTTGGTTTCATCCTGTTTTGGATTGCCGTAGGAATGATTTTGGAAATGATTTTAAGCTGTAATTGTAATACTTTTTTTAATGTGTGTATAATCGTAGTGGTGATAATTTCAGGATATAATATGTTCTGCCATTGATTATACGGTTTAATGTTCTTCACATAGGAGATAATACAACAAGATTCTTTGTTGGTAGAAGGATATATGGGTATTGTAAAAAGAATTACTATTAATTAGAAATATGGGGTACATACAGAATTTGATATGTACCTCATTTTTTTTATAAAAACTATAAATTTGAAAACTATAAATATTTATAAAAATCTGTCGATAAAATTGATAAGGTAACTTGCAAATATTTTTGATTGAAAAGGATTTCAATCATACCAAGTATTCATCATAGCTAAAAAGCAAGATGGAGCCTGCTGGGGCTTAGGAGGTGTTGGTAGATGTTAGTTAATATGAATACCAATAATGATATGAATACATTGCCTTTTACTAACACAAATGTTGAAAAGGCTGGAAAATGTAATAAGAGTGCAATATCTATAGATGCCAGAAATCTTAATCTTGGTATGAGTGCTATAGATGAAAAAAGAATGAGTGCCAGAAAACAAGCTATGAAGTTTATCACAGACGCGTGGGGATGTGATGAGAAGATGGAAAAAGGTATTCAGGAAATGGAAGATGAAAAAACATCTAAGGCACAAGAGGTTGCAGAACTTAAAAATAAAAAAGGTAATATTGAAAAAGAAAAGGAAATGTGGCGCCAGGAATATGGCGTTAGTGAAGACTCTCAGGAATATAAAGATTACAAGCTTTTAGAAAAGTATCAGGATAATAAGACTGGTGCTTCTTATGATGAATTCACAGAAGAAGAGATTGAGAGATTAAAAGAATTTCAAAATAAACCATTAACTGACTTTCAGAAGAAAGCTTTGGCACTTAATGGCGCGAAGGATGCCCTTGATATAGAAATTGAAAAGGGGGAGAATAAGCTTATAGCTATGACAGCTTCTATATCTATGGCAAAGAGTGAACAGATCAAGTCACAGGATATGCAAAAGGCTCAGGATGCTGCGGATCAGATACTTGATGCAGCTACAAAAGATATAGTCGGAATGCTTGTGGATGAAGCTAAGGAACATCTGGACGAAGTATCTGAGGAAGAAAAGGAAAAGGCTGAGAAGCTTAAAGAAGAGCAAGAAAAACTTTCTGAACGCACAGAAAATAATAAAGAAAGAAAAGAAGATGGAGAAAAGCTTATAGGGGCTCAAATGGAGGTTGAACAGCTAAAATATGATACAACAACTAAGACAAGCAGTGTTGATCATATGGCGGAAGCTCAGAAGAGTATAGCAAAACTTATGAATGATAATCATATGATTAACGAGGATATCAAGGGAATTGAGATTGATTTAAACTTCTAGGTTAAGTAAAAAACAAATTTGTCGATATATATAATACATGGATGGCATCTTATTTCAATGGAATGATTGAGGTAAGGTGTCATTTTATTTTATCAGCTCGGACCTTCGGGAGAGCTAGGCGGCCTTGAATGACAGATAGGTCACAGAAAGGAGAAATATGGAGGTAAATAACCATATCAATACTGGAATCCGGTATAAGTACTACAAACAGACTACAAGCAGCTCTACTGAAAGTTTTAGTGAATACTGCTATGGAAAAAATGATGATAGTAATTCTATAAATAGTTATGAAAGTAATTATTCTAAGAAAGAAACTGTATCGTCAAAAGAATTGTATTACAGGCAGGTGGATTCTGCTCACACTAATGAGATTAGAGAAACCAATGAACCTCAGATGAAAAGTTTGGGTGTGGGATTCTTGTTGGTTGGTGATATGGGATATGGAATGAGTGCTACACAGATTATCAGTAAAGATACTGATGACGTTATTGTGAGAGTGAAGATTAGCTTAGGCGATAACAAGAATGAAACTATTGATGTTAACCTATCAGAGGTTGATACCAATAATGCTACTGCAGTGGAAATGTTTGCATTTTGTCAGTATGCGGATGCTAATGGCACAGGAGTAGATGATAAATGGGGAAGCTGGCACGCATTAAAAACATTTTCATCAGGTTTCGGTAAGAAAATGGAGTATGCATCATATGAAGAGGCCATAAGCAAGAAAACAAATTGGAATGATTTATTGGCTAAATCAACATTAACTTTAGAAAATCAACACACAGGTAAGTCTATGACAGCATCAGAAGTAATACAGATGCTAAAGGATACTGTTATAGAAAAAAGTAAGCTTTCTGCTGAGGATTTAGAGGAAAAAGACTGGCGTGATATGTCGGATGAAGAATGGGAAAAGCTTATAGAGGATATTGATAAGTACATTGATGATATTAAGGAAAATCTTGAAAAGTTAAAGGAATTGCAGGAAAAGGCTGCTAATATGGCAGCTAGTGGAGCTCCATCAGGACAGAAAGCATTAGCAGCTTCAAATGCAGCTTTACATGCGGCAACTAGTGGATTTGTTTCAGAAGAAGTAAGCGTGGATGATTCAAAGTGGATTGAAGAAAATAGCTGGACATATGATATGCAGACAGATGACCAGGCAGTATTAGCTAAGGCAAAGCAAGCTAATGAGGTGGCTAAGGATGCACTTTCAAAAAGTCAGGAGATTCTCTTAACCGGCGATACAATTACAGGTACAAGTGCAACAGAGCAATCAAGACTAGCACTTGAAAATTTGCAAATTTTTTACCAATTAATGAAGAATAAAAATTAATAAAAAATAATTTTACCAATTAATGAAAAATATGTTGCAAAATATAATTCTATCTGATACAATATGTCCTGTTGTGGGTAAATTACCCAATACCGGTAAGGAGGTGTTATTGTAATGGCAAAATGTGCAATTTGTGAAAAAAGTGCTCACTTTGGTAACGCAGTGAGTCATTCTCATAGAAGATCAAATAAGATTTGGAATCCTAACGTTAAGTCTGTAAGAGTTAAGGTTGACGGAGCTTCAAAGAAGATGTATGTTTGTACATCATGCTTACGTTCTGGTAAAGTTGAACGTGCCTAAGAATAAGTCTTTTTGATTTATTTCTGCTATTAATTTTCGAAAATTTATATCAGTGTTAAGGTGAATTGCTCAATTTAATAAAATTGTGTGATTCACTTTATTTTTTTTGACTAAGATAGTATAATGGTCACATTAAAAGATGACTGCAAATATAGTTTTAAACATAAATTTGTAATTAAAATGCGCCTTGCGCGAGAACGGAGATTAATATGAACGGATTAATTAGTAGTAAATTAGGAACAATTTCGGTTTCAAGCGAAGTTATTGCTCAGTATGCAGGCTCAACAGCAGTAGAGTGTGTTGGTATTGTTGGAATGGCTGCAGTTAGCATGAAAGATGGTCTTGTTAAACTTCTTAAAGGAGACAGCCTTACAAGAGGTATTAAAGTTGAGATTGATGAAAATAATATGATTGAGATAGACTTTCATGTTATTGTGTCTTATGGAGTCAGCATAAAAACCGTTGCGGATAATCTTATTGATAGTGTAAAGTATAAGGTTTCAGAGTTCACCGGATTGGAAATTAAAAAGATTAATATTTATGTAGAAGGTGTCAGAGTTATTGATTAATTTCTGATTTTATGATTATATATTAGATTATTGATGAGCCTTTTTATGGCAGAATGGAGGAAATTGTGGCAACAACTACAATAGATGCAGCACTTGTTCAGAAGATGTTTCTTGCAGGCGCAAAGAATCTTGAATCAAAGAAAGAATGGATTAATGATCTTAATGTATTTCCTGTTCCTGATGGGGATACAGGTACTAATATGACACTTACTATTATGTCGGCGGCTAAAGAGGTAAGCGCAATAGCAAATCCTACAATGGAAAGCCTTGCTAAAGCTATATCTACAGGTTCTTTAAGAGGAGCCAGAGGTAATTCCGGTGTTATTCTTTCACAGCTTTTAAGAGGATTTACAAAGGAGATGTCTACAACTTCAGAGATTACAGTTGAGACTCTTGCTGCAGCTACCCAGAAGGCAACAGAGACAGCATATAAAGCTGTTATGAAACCGAAGGAAGGTACTATTCTCACAGTTGCTAAGGGTATATCTGATAAAGCATCAGAGGTTGCGCTTCAGACAACAGATATAGAAGAAGCGGTTTCTACAATTATAGATTATGCAGAAGAAGTTCTCGCAAAGACTCCTGAAATGCTTCCTGTCTTAAAGGAAGCCGGAGTTGTCGATTCGGGTGGACAGGGACTTGTTGTGGTTCTTCGCGGTATGTATGACGCACTGACAGGTAAGGTTACTGATTTTACAATTACAGAACCTAGCGCAGAGTTTAAGGCGGGTTCAACGATGCCGGGTAAGGGAGCTGCAATTGATAATGCAGACATTAAGTTTGGCTATTGCACTGAGTTCATTATAATGCTTGATAAAGAGTTTAATGAAAAGACAGAAGCTGAATTTAAGGCATTTCTTTCATCTATAGGTGATTCTATTGTCTGCGTTAATCTTGATGATATTGTTAAAGTTCATGTACATACTAATCATCCCGGACAGGCTTTTGAAAAGGGTCTTGAGTATGGACAGTTAACTAAGATGAAGGTAGACAATATGAGAGAGGAGCATAACCAGAAGGTTGTTGCTCAATCTGAACTTCAGGCGGCAGTTGCAGCTGATGCTATGAAAAAGAAGGATGCTGAAGATAAAAAAGAAGAGCCTAAGAAAGATTTTGGATTTATTACAATTGCTGCAGGTGCAGGACTTGCAGATATCTTCAGAGGGCTTGGTGTTGATCAGGTTATTGAAGGTGGACAGACAATGAATCCTTCAACTGAGGATATTCTTAATGCTGCTGATAAGATTAATGCTGAGACAATATTTGTACTGCCTAACAATAGTAATATTATTCTTGCTTCTAATCAGGCAGCGTCAATTATTGAAGATAAGAAACTGGTAGTTATTCCTACAAAAACGATTCCACAGGGAATCACAGCTATGATTAATTTTGAGATGACCAGAAGTGCTCAGGAGAATGAGGAGGCTATGGTAGAATCTCTTTCAATGGTTCAGTCAGGACAGTTGACTTATGCTGTAAGAGATACCTCCATTGACGGAAAGGAAATCAAGAAGGATAATTATCTTGGACTTGGTGATAAGGGACTTGCATCAGTTGGAACAGATATGGATGACACTCTTCTTGAGATGTTGGATACTTTCGTTAATGAAGAATCAGAGCTTATCAGTTTATACTATGGATCTGATGTTAAAGAGGAGGATGCTGATGAATTGGCATCTAAGATTGAAGAGAGATTTGATGGAGTAGATGTTGAGGTACAGTTTGGCGGACAGCCGGTATACTTCTATATCGTATCTGTTGAGTAGTTAAATTATTTGTCAGCATGGAGATTTATATGGATATTACCGAACTTAAGGGTATTGGTGCTAAGACTGCTGAGAGTTTAAACAGGCTTTCTGTATATACGGTGGAGGATCTCGTGGGTTTATACCCACGGGATTACGACGTATATGAGAAGCCTGTTTTTATTAATATGCTAAATGAAGATTATGAAGGGTCTATAGTTGCAATTGAAGGAACTGTAGCTAAATCTCCGGATATATACGGAAATGGACGGATTAAAGTCCTTTCTGTAACCGTTAAGGACGAAAATGGGGATGCAATAAAGTGTTGCTGGTATAATATGATATACCTTAAAACAAGACTTAGAATGGGTATGCATTATGTGTTCAGGGGAAGGTTTGTAAAAAAACGGAATGCTATCATGTTAGAACAACCCCAGATATTTACTGTGGCAGATTATAATGCACAGGCAGGAAAGCTTATGCCTATATATCCTTTGACTAAGGGATTATCTAATAAAACAATAGTGAAGGCTGTCTCACAGGCTCTTGAAAAATATGCTGTTGGATTGGAAAAAGAATATATACCCAAGGATATAAGGGAAAAATATAATCTTGCAGAACATAATTTTGCAGTTGTTAACATACATTTTCCAAAAACTATGGAAGAGTACGTCCAGGCTCGCCACAGAATTACTTTTGAGGAATTCTTTCTCTTTGTTCTTGCAACTTTGAATCTTAAATCCTCAAAGGAGAAGATTCCTAATACCTATGTAATTAATAATGATAAAAGAACAGATGAGTTTATACTAAATCTGCCTTACAGCCTTACCAATGCCCAACTAAGGACGTGGAATGAGATAAAGGATAATATGTCATCAGAACATCTTACCAGCAGACTGATTCAAGGGGATGTAGGATCGGGAAAAACTATCATTGCAGTTCTGGCTCTTATGAATACGGCATTTGCAGGATATCAGGGCTCAATGATGGTACCCACGGAAGTGCTGGCAAAGCAACAGTATGAATCTATAAGTGAAATGTTTTCCAGATATAATGTAAATCTTAAGGTGGGTCTTCTTACAGGATCAATGACAGCGAAAGAAAAAAGGCAGGCATATGAAGATATTGCTTCAGGAAATGTAGATATTGTTATCGGTACCCATGCCTTGATTCAGGATAAGGTAGAGTATAAAAATCTCGCTCTTGTTATAACGGATGAACAGCATAGATTTGGAGTTAATCAAAGAAAAAGATTATCTGAAAAAGGTGATAACCCACATATTATTGTTATGAGTGCAACGCCTATTCCAAGGACACTTGCAATTATATTGTATGGAGATTTGGATATTTCAATTATTGATGAGATGCCTAAGGACAGGTTACCCATAAAAAATTGTGTCGTTGATACATCCTATAGACCCAATGCTTACAGATTTATAGAAAATCAGGTAAAACAGGGAAGACAGTGTTATATAATATGTCCAATGGTTGAAGACAGTGAAAATATTGACACCGAAAACGTCCTGGATTATACCTTGAAATTAAGAAGTGAAATTCCGGGGGTAAGAATAGAATATCTTCATGGAAAGATGAAATCCCAGGATAAAAATCAGGTTATGGAGAAGTATGCCAATCATGAAATAGATGTTTTAGTATCCACAACGGTAATAGAAGTAGGTGTTAATGTCCCTAACAGCACTGTTATGATGGTTGAAAATGCGGAAAGGTTCGGGTTGGCTCAGCTGCATCAGCTTCGTGGACGTGTTGGAAGAGGAGGCTTTCAATCTTACTGTATATTTGTGGCGGGTAAGAAGTCTAAAAAAATAAAAGACCGGTTGGAAATACTTAATAAAACTAACGATGGCTTTAAAATTGCAGAGGAAGATCTTAAACTCAGAGGACCGGGAGATTTCTTTGGAATAAGACAAAGCGGTGATTTCGATTTTGGACTTGCTGATATATTCACAGATTCCATGACACTGAAGGAGGCTTCAGATGCTGCAAAGAAATTGCATTCTGTTGATCCGGAACTTGAAATGGAGGAACATAAGCTGTGTAAGAAAAAAGTTGAAGAATATACGGTAAAATGCCTTGAGAAGATTAATCTTTAATAGGAGCATCATTATCAGAATGGAGAAAAGTATGAGACAAATGGAATTTACTATGAGCAGACCCGGACTTGTTGAACCGGGAGATGAGGTGGAAGTTACGGAAGGAAAACTTCCCAGCAGCTATTATTACACAATAGAGCCGGCAGTTGCTATGTCGGGTAATTATTCCACGCCTGACAGACTGAAATCCAGAAAAGGTGTGGTTAAGGAAGTTGGTGAAACCAGCAGAGGATATTATGTTTTGGCAGAATTTGATGAATAGTTGATATACAACCTGAATATACATTTATAAGTATATTCAGGAGGTTTTTTATGGGAGCTGAAAAAGAAATATCTAATCCGGGATTTGATATTTACAGTGATATAAGAAAGAGAACGAACGGTGAAATATACCTTGGGGTTGTGGGACCGGTAAGAACGGGGAAATCAACATTTATTAAGAGATTTATGGAGCTTGCCGTGCTTGGAAACATGAGGGATGAACATGAAAGAAAGCGGGCAACGGATGAACTTCCCCAGTCGGCTGCAGGCACAACGGTAATGACTATAGAACCAAAGTTTATTCCAAGTGAAGCGGCTTTAATATATCCCTATGAGGGAGTTTCCATGAAGGTGAGACTTATTGACTGCGTAGGATATATGGTGGACGGAGCCAATGGACATATGGAAAATGGAAAAGAGAGAATGGTAAAGACTCCATGGTCAGAAAGTGAGATGCCTTTTAGTAAAGCCTCAACAATAGGCACCAAAAAGGTTATTGAAGAACATTCTACCATAGGGATTGTGGTTACAACAGACGGTTCCTTTACAGAGATTGACAGATCAAGTTATGTTGATGCCGAAAAGAAAACTATTAGTGAATTGAAAGCTTTATCTAAGCCGTTTGTGGTTATTTTAAACTGCATAAAGCCATATTCCAAAGAAACTTTGGAATTATCCAAAAAGATGAGTGAGGAATATGGTATTAATGTTATTCCTGTTAATTGTGACCAGTTAAAGAATGAAGACATAAACAAAATATTTGCGTCTGTTCTTAAAGAATTTCCTGTAACAGAGATAGACTTTTTTGCCCCGTCATGGATGGATGTGCTTCCTGACGACCATTGGTTGAAAAAAGAACTTTTAGAGGAGGCTATGTCAGTACTGGAGGAAATAAATTCAATAGGGGATGCGGAAAAATATAAATTCGATAATGATAATGAATACATAGACAATCTTAAATTTTCATCAATCAGGATGAGTGATGGAGTTGTAGATGCAGGATTTTCTATTGCAACAGGAATATATTACGACATTTTAAGTGAACTTACGGGAACAAGGATACTTAATGAATATGAACTTATCAGCACGATACGAGATCTTGCTGTTAACAAAAAGGAATATGAAAATGTATCCGGAGCAATATCGGAAGTGAATTTGTCAGGATATGGGATAGTTACACCTGTTCGGGATGAGATTATACTTGATGAACCTGTTGTTATAAAGAATGGTAATAAATATGGGGTTAAGATAAAGGCTCAGGTTCCGTCCATTAACCTTTTGAAAACACAGATAAACGTGGAAATTGCCCCTATTGTAGGAACAAAAAATCAGGCTGAAGACCTGATAAATTATATTAAAGACAATACTAAGGATAATCCTGAAGGAATCTGGGAGACAAATATTTTCGGAAAAACCATTGAGCAGATAGTTGAGGACGGAATATACGAAAAAACTCACAATATAACGAAGGAAAATATGAATAAAATAAGTGAGACTTTGGAAAAAGTTATGAATGAAAATTCTGGTTTAGTGTGCTTGATTGTATAGATATATTTTGGTAAAATACTGATTAATTCGTTACGTGATGACATATGTCGCTGTTATAGGAGTGAGAATATATGGGAAAAAATAAAACTACAGGAGTACAGCATATAAGCTATAGGCAGATGTCTTTTAGAAAAAATCTATTAAAGCTTGAGTATGTGCTTGTTTCTTTATTTTTTGTTTTTAATATTCTGTATCTGGTTATCAGTAAGGTGTCCGGGGATAATACATTTACAGGTGAGGATTACATTCTGAGGGTTGTTGTGATAATGATAATTGAAATATTTTGCGTTATCATATACAGATATATAAATCTTTCCGAAAAAGCCGGAGATGAAACCAAGAACAGAGTTTGCTGTCTGTCAATGTATGGTATTCTTGCAGCATTCGAGGTGTTGCATTACGGCTGCTCGCCTCTTTGGATAGCACCGGCAGTTGCAATGATTTTTAGTACATTTCTTGTTGATAGAATTACAACAATCCTTATGCTCTTTGGAGCTTTGGCTTCTGAGGCATTATCGGTATTTATGTGCTTTTCAGATGATATGTCTCTTAGTGGGCTTCGAATTAACGAAGCTATTGCTGCAGCCTGCTTTATTATCCTTTTGTTTGCTATGTCAATGCTGTTGTTTAAGTTCAATGAAATACAAAGTGATGATATGATTAAATATTATGACGGAGAGCAGGAACTTAAGGAAAAGCTGGAAAAAGAGTATCTCACCGGACTTTATTCAAGACTGGCAATTTTTGAAAAATTAAAAGTCGCCATGCATGAAGCATATTTTTCTAAAAGTGAAATCGCTGTTGCCATGCTGGATATTGATTATTTCAAGAAGATAAATGATACTTATGGGCATGATAAGGGTGATGAGGTTCTTAGAAGATTATCTTCTGTTATAAGCCAGTACATGGATGACGATTGTTACGCCGGAAGGTACGGAGGAGAAGAATTTCTTGTAGTCATAACCAATAACTCTAAGAGAGAATGTGACAGAATACTAAATGGAATGTTGAATAATTTCCGTAATCAAAGGTATGATTTTCTGCCTGAAGGTGATATAATTACATTTAGTGTAGGATATTGTATGTTGCATGATTATGATATAACACCGGAGCGTTTTATTAAATGTGCTGATAAGGCGTTGTATTATTCCAAGGAACATGGAAGAAACTGTATTACATGTTTTGATAATTTGAAATGATTAACAATTTGATAAAAGGATGGTATGAAGAGATGAAAAAAGTCGAGGATTATGTAAGAAGTATACCTGATTTTCCGGAGAAGGGCATTATATTCAGGGATGTAACCAGTGTTATTCAGGACCCTGAAGGTTTAAAACTTGCCATTGATGGAATTAACGGGCTGCTTGAAGGCGTTGAGTATGATATGATTGTAGGACCTGAATCAAGAGGTTTTATTTTTGGGGTACCTATAGCTTATCTTAATGGTAAAGGCTTTATACCTGTAAGAAAGAAAGGAAAGCTTCCTTGCGAAACAATATCAACTGAGTATACATTAGAGTATGGTACAGCAACAATAGAAATGCACAAAGATGCTATCAGACCTGGGCAGAAAGTTGTCATTGTGGATGATCTTATTGCAACAGGGGGAACCACAGAGGCTATAATTAAACTTGTTGAAGAGCTTGGTGGCGAAGTTGTAAAGATAGTATTTCTTATGGAACTGGCGGGATTAAAGGGCAAAGAGAAACTCACCGGGTATGATGTTGATTCCGTTATTGTCTATCCCGGTAAATAATAAAATGCTTGGTTAAGTAAGCTGCCTGGTATATGGCAGCTTTTTTTGGAGGTTAAATTATGGCGACACCACATAACAGTGCCCAAAAGGGCGATATTGCAAAAACTGTTTTAATGCCCGGAGATCCTTTAAGGGCAAAACATATTGCAGACAATTATCTTACGGATGTAAAAATGTTTAATTCAGTAAGAAATATGTATGGATATACAGGAAAATACAATGATATTGAAGTTTCCGTTATGGGAAGCGGAATGGGTATGCCTTCCATAGGAATATACAGTTATGAGCTTTATACAAAATATGATGTTGAAAATATTATCAGAATAGGATCAGCAGGAGCATTATCTGATGATTTGAAGCTTATGGACGTTGTTATGGGAATGGGAGCAAGCACAGATTCATCTTATGCAAATCAGTATAATCTTCCGGGAACTTTTGCGCCTTTAGCTGATTTTCAACTGTTGATGAATGCTTATGAATCATCTTTGGAATTGGGAATTACTCCTGTTGTAGGGAATATATTGTCTACAGATGTATTTTATAATGATGACCCCGGTTACAATGACAAATGGAAGAAAATGAATATTCTTGCCATAGATATGGAGGCAGCGGCTCTTTATCTTAATGCGGCCAGATGCGGCAAGCGTGCCTTATGTATGCTTACAATCAGCGATCATTTATACAGAAATGAAAGCCTGAGTTCCCAGGAAAGACAGACAGGTTTTTCCAATATGATAAGTATTGCACTTGAAACAGCCGGGAAATGAGGAAATTATGATGGGATTGGATGTTAAAATACTTTTTTTTATTGTAGCTACGCTTTCGGTATGCGTATATGTTGCTGTTAGCAGTAACAATAGACAAAAGAAAAAGATTTTAAATAAAATTACAAAGGGATGGGGCAGACATCCTCAAAATAAATATTCTTCTGAAGAATTTGAAAATATATCTCATTATTTCAGACGAACATGTAATGGCCATTCCATAGATGATATTACATGGAATGATTTAGGCATGGATGAGATTTTTAAGCTTGTGAATAACACTTATTCTTCAGTGGGGCAGGAATATCTTTATAGAACGCTTAGACAGCCTGATTCTGATATGGACAAGTTAAAGAAAATGGATGTTCTTGCTGAAGAATTTACAGCTAATGAAAAAGAAAGAATAGAAGTACAGAAAGTGTATAACTGGATTGGTCGGGTTAAACATATATCTGTAAGTGATTATATGGACATCGTTGTAGATATGGATAAACGTGGAAATTTAGTTCACTATTTAGCTTTGCTTTTTCTTGTTTCTTCTATTCTTTTTACAGCATTGATTAATCCCGTGATAGGCATATGGTTATGTATTGCTTCGGTTGCTTTTTCGGTTATAACCTATTATAGATATAAAGCGGCTGTGGAGAAGTATTTTGTATGTGTAAACTATCTTATAAAGCTTTTATCGGGAGCAAAGAAAATTTCTAAATTAAAATATGAATTTTTAAAGGATTATTCATCGGAACTTGACAGGATTAATGATGCATTTTCTGAAATATCAAAAAATGCAGGTGTTATAGAATCCGGAAATATTGATGGCTCCATCGGAGAAATGCTTCTTGATTATGTAAGGATGCTCACTCATATTGATTTGATTAAATTTAATAATATGGCATCTAAGTTAAAAAATAAGGATGAGCTGGTATACAGGTTAATAGATATACTTGGTTTTATTGAATCTTCTATTGCTGTTGCATCTTTCCGTGTCATGCTTGAAAACTGGTGTAAACCTAAGTTTAAAGATAGAGGTAATACAACTTTTGAGGTTGAGGATGTATATCATCCTCTTATAGAAAAACCTGTAGCTAATTCTATTGCGGTTAGGAAGCATATACTTTTGACAGGATCTAATGCCTCGGGAAAGTCCACATTTTTAAAGACCATAGCTGTAAATGCAATTCTTTCCCAGACTATATATACCAGCGTTTCCAAGAAGTATGTGGCACCACGGTACAGGATATATTCATCAATGGCGTTGAGAGATGATTTAGGTAGTTCAAGCAGTTATTATATTGTGGAAATCAAGTCACTTAAGAGAATTCTTGATGCAATCAGTTCAGATGGTATGCCTGTGTTATGCTTTGTTGATGAGGTGCTTAGAGGTACCAATACGGTTGAGAGAATTGCAGCATCATCAGAAATATTAAAGAGTATTGACAATAAAAAGGCGGTGTGTTTTGCTGCAACTCATGATGTTGAGTTAACCACACTTCTTATGCCGGGGTATGAAAATTATCATTTTCAGGAGGAAGTTACGGAGGATGAAGTTTTGTTTAATTTCATACTTTATAAGGGTCCGGCAACAACCAGAAATGCAATTAAATTGCTTAAAACAGTGGGGTATGATTATAGCATTATTGCGGCAGCCCAGAGACAGGCTTCGTATTTCCTTGATAAAGGAATGTGGAATGTTGATAATTGAACATTTTTATGGTAATATTTACTGTTGTTTATAGCTGTATTGTATATTTTGATACAGTGGAATGGAGGTTTTTATGGTAGGGTTAGCATTATCTTTAGGCGGTGAGATTGCTTTTGAAGCTATAAGATTTGTAATTATGCTTCTTCTTCTTGTTTTGGCTGTGTTTGTGGGCGGCAAGATAAGAAAAGTCTTGGATGCAAGAAAAGCATCAAAATTAGCCGTAGAAGAATCAGAGACTGATATAACGGAATAAACAATTAACTAAAAGAGTTTTAATTTGGAGGAATAAAAAGTGCAGTACAGAGGTGTTAATGAATTAAGAAGATTATACCTTGATTTTTTTGAAAGCAAGGAACATTTGAAAATGAAGAGTTTCTCATTGGTTCCACACAATGATAACAGTCTTCTTATAATTAATTCAGGAATGGCGCCATTAAAGCCATATTTCACAGGTCAGGAGATTCCACCTAAGAGAAGAGTAACTACATGTCAGAAATGTATTCGTACAGGTGATATTGAAAATGTTGGTAAGACAGCAAGACATGGTACATTTTTTGAAATGCTGGGTAATTTCTCTTTTGGAGATTATTTTAAGACAGAGGCTATTCACTGGTCATGGGAATTCTTGACAGAGGTAGTAGGGCTTGACCCTGACAGATTATATCCATCTGTATATGAGGATGATGATGAAGCCTTTGAAATATGGAATAAAGAAATCGGTATTGCACCTGAGAGAATTTTCCGTTTTGGTAAGGAAGATAATTTCTGGGAACATGGCGCAGGCCCATGTGGTCCATGCTCTGAAATATATTATGACCGCGGCGAAAAGTATGGCTGCGGAAAGCCGGGATGTACTGTAGGCTGCGATTGCGACAGATACATGGAAGTATGGAATAATGTTTTCTCTCAGTTTAATAATGATGGCAAGGGAAATTATTCAGATCTTGTTCAGAAGAATATTGATACAGGTATGGGGCTTGAAAGACTTGCTGTAGTTGTTCAGGATGTGGATTCTATTTTTGATGTTGATACATTACAGGCTCTTCGCAATAAGGTATGTGAAATGGCAGGAATTGCTTATAAGGAAGACGAGAAGAAAGATGTATCTATTCGTGTTATTACAGACCATATACGTTCTGTTACATTTATGGTAAGTGACGGAATTATGCCTTCTAATGAGGGTAGAGGTTATGTTCTTAGAAGACTTCTTCGTCGTGCTGCAAGACACGGAAGATTACTTGGTATTCAGGGGCGTTTTCTTTCTAAGCTTTGTGAAACAGTAATTGAAGGCTCAAAGGATGGATATCCTGAACTTGAAGAGAAGAAAGAATTTATTATAAAAGTTATCTCAGAAGAGGAAGATAAGTTTAATAAGACTATTGATCAGGGATTAAGCATTCTTGCAGATATGGAAAAAGACTTAGAGTCTGCTAATTCTAAGACACTTTCCGGAGCAGATGCATTTAAATTGTATGATACTTATGGATTTCCAATAGATCTTACAAAAGAAATTCTTGAGGAAAAGAATATCGTTATAGATGAAGATGGCTTTAACAAGGCTATGAATGAGCAGCGGGAAATGGCAAGAAAAGCCAGAAAGACAACCAATTATATGGGAGCTGACGCTACTGTTTATGACGAGATTAATCCTGAGATTACAAGTGTATTTGTGGGATATGACAAGCTTGTTAATGAGTCTGAAATTACAGTGCTTACAACTGAAAATGAAGTGGTTCAGGCGTTGTCAGAAGGTGACAGAGGTACAATTATTGTTAATGAGACTGTATTTTATGCAACAATGGGTGGACAGGAAGGTGATACAGGTATCATCAAAACAAATGAAGGTGAGTTCAAAGTTGAGACTACAATCAAGCTTAAAGGTGGCAAAGTTGGACATGTAGGTTGCATGACTAAGGGAATGGTTAGAGTTGGAGATAAAGTATCTCTTTACGTTGATGTTAATGGCAGAGCTGATACTTGCAAGAATCACAGTGCAACACATCTTCTCCAGAAGGCTTTAAGAACTGTTCTTGGAAATCATGTAGAGCAGAAGGGATCATTTGTTAACCCTGAAAGATTAAGATTTGACTTCACTCATTTCCAGAGTATGACTTCTGAGGAAATTAAAGAAGTTGAAAATATTGTAAATGAGAAGATTGCTGAGGCTATCCCTGTAATTACTGATGTAATGTCAATAGAGGATGCAAAAAAGACTGGTGCTATGGCATTATTTGGTGAAAAATATGGTGATACTGTAAGAGTTGTTTCTATGGGTGATTTCTCAAAAGAATTCTGTGGAGGTACTCATGTATCAAATACAGCGAACATCAGACTTTTCAAAATTATATCTGAATCAGGTGTTGCTGCAGGCGTTAGAAGAATTGAAGCTTTAACTGATACAGGTGTTATTAAATATTATGCAGAACTTGAGAAACTTATAGAGGAAGCATCTAAGGCTGCAAAGACAGAAAGCAGCCAGCTTGTGAGAAGAATTCATGCTTTGAATGATGAAATAAAGAACTTGTCATCAGAAAATGAGAAGTTAAAGGCTGAAATTGCAAATAATGCATTAGGAGATGCTTCTGACAGCGTTGTTGAAATTAAAGGTGTTAAGTTCATTGCTACAAAGGTTGATAATGTGGATATGAATGAACTAAGAAATCTTGGAGATAAGTTAAAGACAGAAATTAGTTCCGGGGTTGTATTAGTTGTAAGTGCTGTAGGTTCTGATAAAGTTAATATGATTGCTATGGCAACGGATGATGCAGTAGCTAAGGGAGCTCATGCCGGAAATCTTATTAAGGCCGTTGCAGGTCTTGTAGGCGGTGGCGGTGGTGGACGTCCTAATATGGCACAGGCTGGAGGAAAGAACCCTGCCGGTATTGATGAGCTTCTTGTTAAATCAAAAGAAGTTCTTGAGAGTCAGTTATAATTTATGTGAAGCAGTAATATGTAAGGGCTTATGTAAGGATTATGCAAGAAATTATGTAAATTTTGGTTGACGAATGCGGATTATATGATATAATATCTTTTGTGCGATTAGGTAAAACCCTATATGTATTGCCCAGCACAATTTAGCGACAGAAGGGTGGTCAGGAAATAGTATGTCAAATGTCATCGTTAAAGAAAACGAGTCTTTAGATAGCGCATTACGCAGATTTAAAAGAAACTGCGCAAAAGCAGGCATTCAGCAGGAAATTCGTAAAAGAGAACATTACGAAAAGCCAAGCGTAAGACGTAAGAAGAAGTCAGAAGCTGCTAGAAAACGTAAGTTCAATTAATAAAATGCTAATTTAATTATTGAGTAACCGGTATATTTATATATATCGGTTATTTTTTTGCTTTTTTAAGCATATTTTAATATAAACATTCTGGGTTAAGGCTGATATAACTGGAATGAATTTGTTAGGTCGAAAATTATCGAATTATGAATATTTTACATCAAATGCAAAGAAAATTAGCAATGAACTCTTTGTTGATGTGTCAGTTAATACACCTGTTATTACTATTGTAGGAAGGAATGAATTGTTTGTAGAAAATTACAGTTCTGTAATGAGTATAGACAAGGAGTTGGTTAAGATTCTTACAAAGAAAGGGGTCCTTATAATTAAAGGAAATAAACTTGATATAGCTTATATTGATTCTGATGAAGTGTCTGTAAAGGGGGATATTCATGAGATCCAATATGATTAGAAATTCCGGTTTTCTTGTTGTGAAGATATCAGGATTGGAGATAGAAAGATTTATTAATCTGTGTAAAAATAACGGGATTGTTCTGGGGGAAATTAAGTATATAGATGAAGATTGCTGCATTGCCAGAATATCAAGAAAACATTTTCTTTCATCTAAGTCATATGTCAGGAAATGCAGGGTATACATAAAGGTGTTGAAAAAACATTATTTGAGATATAAGCTTTTTCGTTATCGGAAACATATATCCTTTGCCATTGGAATATGTATGGGAGCTATAATAATTAAGGTTTTAAGTTTGTTTTTATGGACAGTTTCTTTTGATGGAAATTACCTATATACTGACGAACTTTTGTCAAAATTTCTTATAAGAAATAACATAAAAGCAGGAACATTGATTAGTGATATAGACTGTGAATTAATTGAAGAAAATCTCAGAAATTCATTTAACATAAGCTGGGCTTGCTTTGAAATTGATGGTTCAAAGGGGATTGTGCATATTAAAGAAAATTACGACAAGGAAATGGAAGAAAATACATTGGATTCAGGGGATGTTACTTCGAAATGGGATGGAGAAATTTACAGTATTATTACAAGAAGAGGAACTCCTTTGGTTACAATAGGCTCAGTTGTTAAAAAAGATGATTTATTAATTGATGGAACTGTGAGCGTAACTGATGATTCAGAAACTGTTGTTTATGAATATGAGGTTACGGCAGATGCAGATATTTATATAAAAACATCAATACCATATAGTGATGAGATATTATCAAATTACGAAAAGCGTGAATATTCGGGGAAAAAGAAGAAAAGATATATATTGGATACAAGTTCAAAAAGAATTGATATAGGTATTCCCGGGAGAAAATATTCGGACTATGATGTGATTATGGAATACTATCCTGTGAAGATTTTTGGGGTTTTCAATACAGATAATTACATAACATATAAAAAGATAAAAGAGGTGGTGGTAAAGGAAGAGTTTTATACTGAAGATGAAATGAGAGAAATTCTCAACCAAAATCTTTCCCGCACCTTAAGAAATTATGCTGAAAATGGTATGCAAATACTGAATACTCGTGTTAATATAGAAATATCGGAAAATGGCGCCGTCTGTAGTGGACAGATAGATGTGATAACACCTAATGCAGTATCCGGTTTAAGAAATTATACTTATGGAGAATAAAGAATGAGCGTTGTTGAATCTATAATTGACTTACCGGCTGAATATTGTGGGATGATATTTGGACAGTTTGATGAATATGCAAAAGAAATTGAGAGAACATTAAAGGTGGATATTATAGTCAGGGATGGAGTTGTTAAGGTTATTGGAAGCGAATCCGGTGTAAAAAGAGCTGCAGGGGTTTTAAAAGATCTTTGTGAGCTTGCTAAGAGAAATAACCAGGTGACCCGTCAGAATGTGGATTATGCGTTATCCTTGTCCTTTGAAGATAAAGAAGAAGCCTTGCTTGAAATAGATTCTGATACTGTATGCAGAACTATAGCGGGAAAACCAATCAAGCCTAAAACATTGGGACAGAAGCAATATGTAGATAGTATCAGGGATAAGATGATTGTGTTTGGCATTGGACCTGCGGGTACAGGTAAAACATACCTTGCCATGGCTATGGCTATCCAGGCTTTCAAGAATAATGAGGTTAATAAAATAATACTCACAAGACCGGCTATTGAAGCGGGAGAGAAATTAGGCTTTCTTCCGGGAGATCTTCAAAGCAAGGTAGACCCATATCTTAGACCTTTATATGATGCGTTGTTTCAGATAATGGGAGCTGAAAGTTTCAATGCTAATATGGAAAAAGGACTTATTGAAGTTGCGCCTCTTGCATATATGAGAGGAAGAACTCTTGATAATGCCTTTATTATACTGGATGAGGCACAAAACACCACTCCGGCCCAGATGAAAATGTTTCTTACAAGAATTGGATTTGGCTCAAAGGTTGTTGTTACGGGAGACCAGACCCAGAAGGATTTGCCAAGAGATGTAACATCCGGTCTTGATATTGCAATGAAAGTATTATCCAGGGTGGATGAGATTGCTTTCTGCAAGCTCACCAATAAGGATGTTGTAAGACATCCCCTTGTACAGAAGATTGTAAAGGCTTATGAGGATTATGAAAATAAACATCCGGATATGATGAATGGCAGAAATAATGACAGAAATAGAAAGAACAGACATTATAATTAATTGGTATAAACGGAGGAAAATATTTTGACAATTAATATAGAGTATGAAACAGAAAAAACGCTTGATTTAGACTATGAAAGTATAATTAATGATGTTGTAAATGAAGCGGTGGATTACGAAAAATGTCCCTATGAAGTGGAAGTTAATGTAACTCTTACAGATAATACTTCAATACATGAAATTAATAAAGAGTACAGAGATGTGGATGCACCTACAGATGTGCTTTCATTTCCTATGATTGATTATGAAAACCCATCGGATTTTGATGCTTTGAGTGAAGAGTTTGAAAATAATACAGAAGATTATTTTAATCCTGATACAGGAGAATTAATGCTGGGAGATATAGTAATATCCGTGGAAAAGATATTGGAGCAGGCTGAACTATACGGACACACACCTAAGAGAGAACTGGCATTTCTTGTTGCCCACAGTATGATGCATTTATTTGGTTATGATCATATGGAAGATGAAGAAAGAGCTGTTATGGAGGATAAGCAGAAGGAGGTGCTTAACAATCTGGGCATCACCAGATGAAATTGTTCACATTTGTTATGTACGGATAAGCTTGTAAAAACTATTTCCGGTTTAAAGTGTTTGTTTAAGATGTGAGAAGGAGAGATGTATGGAAATAACTAAGGAAAAACTTATAGGTTGTGCTCGTGAAGCTATGCAAATGTCATATTCACCTTATTCACATTTTGCTGTTGGCGCAGCATTGCTTGGAAAGAACGGACAAGTATATAAAGGGTGTAATATAGAAAATGCCTCTTTCGGTGCAACCAATTGTGCAGAAAGAACTGCTTTGTTTAAGGCTGTGAGTGAAGGATGTCATGAATTTGTAAGCATTGCAATAGTATCAAAAAGTGGTGGACTTACGTTTCCTTGCGGAATATGCTGTCAGGTACTGAGCGAATTTTTTGAGGGAAATGAGGAGATTTATCTGGAGTCGCCGGAAGGAATAAGCACATATAAGCTTGCTGATTTTCTTCCTCATCAATTCAACCTATAGTTGCAAAGATTTGTATTATTTTGATATGTATATCCTCCCTTTTATTGGCAATAATCATACTAAAGATTGCTGATAAGTAGGGGGATATATGGATAAGAATAATGACAAACGGGCGATTATGATATGGACTGTGGTAGTTATGGCAGTGATTACTGCTTTGGTTATATGTTATTTTGCTGTCTTATACGGAAAATATGTTGGAATTAACAGGGATGATAAGGATATCTATGATGAAAGGCAGAATAATGAAAATGTTGATGCTGTTCCTGAACTGACATATAAGTATATGCTGGTGCGTCAAGAAGATTATTTTGTTATATATAAATATGTGATTAAAGATGGAGAGATTTACAGGGATTTTTATGACTATGCAATGATTAATCCTGAAATGTGTGATGATAATCTTTTGGGTGATTTGGAGATTGGTATTGGATTTAAGGATGAAGAACAGCTTTATGATTTTCTTCAGGCTTACAGTAGTTAAGCTGGAAAGGTACAAGCCTGCATTGAGTGGCTTGTGACAATGAATTTGTAGTGATAAAATGTGTGATAATAATCAAGGGAGATAAATGTAACAGTGTACGATTGCGTGGTAATAGGAGGCGGAGCCTCGGGCATGATGGCGGCAATAACTGCTGCCTCCAATAATATTAATACATGTATTGTGGAGCATACTGATAGAATTGGAACCAAGATACTTAAGACCGGAAATGGAAAATGTAATTTTACCAATATGAGTATGGATTCTTCCATGTACCAGAATGATAATAAAGAATTTGTTATGGAAATCATAGACAGGTTTAATGTGTCTGAAACTATTGCGTTTTTTAAAAGACTTGGTATATATCATAAAGATAAAAACGGATATGTTTACCCTCATTCAGAAACTGCTGCATCTTTGCAAAATGCCTTAAGAATTGAAGTGGAAAGGCTTGGTATCGATCTTTTGACAGGAATTGAATGTGAGACAATTGAAAAAAATGTTTCTGAAGAAGGGAAACTGCACTATAAATTACATTTTGCCAATAATATACATAAAGTTATTAATACAAAATGCATTATAATTGCTACCGGCTCCAAAGCTTCACCTAAAACCGGATCTGACGGTTCCGGCTATAAAATTGCAAAGAAACTTGGTATGAAGATAGTAAAACCATTGCCTGCTCTTGTTCAGTTAGTGTGCGATGAAAAATATGCAAAAGTCAGTTCAGGTGTAAGAAGCACAGGAACGGTTTCTGTATTTTGTGATGGTGAATTAATTGCTAAAGATTATGGGGAAATCCAGTATACGGATTATGGTATATCGGGGATTCCTGTATTTCAGGTGAGTAGATTCGCAGTGAAAGCAGTGGATAGCGGAAAGAAGGTACAGGCTGTAATTGATATGCTTCCTGATTTTAGTGATGAAGATGTTAATTATCTTCTTAATACGATTTTTGAAAAAAACAGACATAAAACTGTTGAACAGTTTTTTGAGGGTATTATAAATAAAAAACTGGTTAATATGGTTTGCAGAAATTTAAAGACAGATATAAACCAGACTCTGGATAATGCTGGCGTTAAATGCATAAAAAGAATTGTTGAAAATATGAAATGTTATAAATATAATGTGACGGGTTTTAAGGATTTTGAATGGGGACAAATATGTCAGGGCGGAATAGCTTTAGATGAGGTTGATGTTAATCTTCAGTCGGTTAGGAATCCCGGCATATACCTGTGCGGTGAGGTACTGGATGTAGATGGGAAATGTGGAGGATACAACCTTCAATGGGCATGGAGTTCCGGATATGTTGCAGGAGTTTCAGTAGCATCAAGAGTCAAATCTGCTCGTTCTTGGAACGGAGGATATTATGAAAAGTAAAAAAGTTTTAAGAGTAAATAATTTAAAACTGAAACCTGACCATACTGCGGATATGCTGGTTGAACGTATAAAGAAAGAGCTGAGATTAAAAAAAGATGATGTTATAGAATATGAAATAGCAAAAAGAGCTATTGATGCAAGACATAAGCCGGATATTTTGTATGTGTACAGCATAGATGTGCTTTCGGTAAAGCGTAAGGGAAAGAAGCTGAATTTAGATAAACTTGTTTCAGGTTCTAAAAATGGCAATATTAAGTATACGGAAAAATATATTTATGAGTTTCCTGGTATTTGTGAAAGAGAACTTACGGAAGAGGAGAGACCGGTGATAATAGGTTTTGGTCCTGCGGGGATGTTTGCTGCTTTGAAATTGTCCGAAGCCGGATACAGACCGATTATATATGAAAGAGGAGACAATGTAGACAGGCGAAGAAAGAAGGTAGATGATTTCTGGAAGGGGTCTATGCTTGATACAGAATCAAATGTTCAGTTTGGAGAAGGCGGAGCAGGTACATTTTCTGATGGAAAGCTAAATACTGTTATTAAAGACCCAACAGGAAGAATCAGGGAAGTGCTTAATACATTTGTAAAATTTGGAGCCGGTCCGGATATACTATATGCGAATAAGCCGCATGTAGGAACTGATGTGCTTTGTGATGTGGTGAAAAATATCAGAGAGTATTGCATCCAACAAGGTGCGGAAATTTATTTTAACTGCAGAGTAGATAAGATTATTACAGAAGGCAGTGCCTTGAAAGAAATTGAAGTTTCAGACACTGCATTGGGAAAGAGTTACACAAGAAAATGTAAATTTCTTTGTGCAGCTATAGGACACAGTGCAAGAGATACCTTTGAAATGCTCGATAATAAAGGTATTGTTATGGAACCAAAGGCCTTTGCTGTGGGATTTAGAATTATGCATAATCAGGCTGTTATTAATGAAAATGCTTATGGGAATTGTACATATAACCTTGGAGCTGCGGATTATAAGGTTACCTATACAACGAAAAATCAGAAGAAGCCAAGAGGAGTGTATTCATTTTGTATGTGCCCGGGAGGATATGTTGTTAATGCCAGCTCAGAAAAGGGATATACAGCTGTTAACGGTATGAGCTATTCCGGAAGAAACTCCAATAATGCCAACAGTGCTATGATTGTTACGGTAGAACCTGAGGATTTTGGCTTTGGAATACTTGACGGGGTTAAGTTTCAGAGAAGGCTGGAAAAAGAAGCATTTAATTTGGGAAAAGGTAAAGTTCCTATTCAGCTGTTTGGTGATTTTGACAGGAATGTATCATCTTCATCATTAGGTGGCGTAAAGCCGTGCATAAAAGGTGAATACACACTGTCTAATCTTAACAGCATACTTCCGGAAGAACTAAGCAAGTCATTAAAGGAAGGAATTCACGGATGTTCAAGATTGATAAAGGACTTTGATAATGAAGAAGCGGTGCTTGCAGGCGTTGAAAGCAGAACTTCCAGTCCTGTAAGAATATTAAGGAATGATAATCTTGAGTCTGTTAACTGTAAAGGATTATATCCTTGCGGTGAAGGTGCCGGGTATGCCGGAGGCATAACATCAGCGGCGGTTGATGGTATCAAAGTGGCTGAGAAAATAGCACAAAATATAGACTTTATGGCTACTTTGTAGTAAAATACCTGTTATGGTGTCATATCTTTAACCATATATGAATTTAACATTGGGGAACTGTAATGAATAACTTTAGAGAATCATTAAAAGATAAGCATAGGATAGTAATTAAGATTGGCTCATCTTCTCTTATGCACAAAGAAACTGAGAAAATTGATCTTTTGAAAATTGAGAAACTGGTGAGAATTATAGTAGATCTTAGAAACTCTGGCAAGGATGTTGTTCTTGTTTCGTCAGGAGCTATAGCGGTAGGACGTAATACCGTAGGACTTAAGGATAAGCCGGGAGAACTTCCGGCAAAACAGGCTTGTGCGGCAATTGGACAGGCTAAACTTATGATGGTGTATCAGAAGATATTTTCTGAATATAATGCTATTGCAGCACAGATTCTTATGACAAAGAATACTATACTTAATGAGACCAGCAGACGTAATGCACAGAATACATTTAATGAACTTTTAAAGCTCGGAGCTGTGCCTATAGTTAATGAGAACGATACAGTTTCATTGTATGAAATTGAACAGTTGCAGACATTTGGTGATAACGATCGTTTGTCGGCTATTGTTGCCTCAATTATTGGAGCTGATTTGCTTATTTTATTATCTGATATTGATGGTATGTACACAGATGATCCTAATGTTAACAAAGATGCCCGCTTTATTGATGTGGTAGAGCATATTGATGAAGAACTTGAGGGTATGGGAAAGAATTCTTCCGGAAGTAATTACGGAACAGGCGGAATGGCTGCTAAGGTTGTTGCAGCCAAGATCGCAACATTGTCAGGAGCTGATATGGTTATAACCAATGGGAATGATGTTTATAACATTGTCAGAGTTGTTTCGGGAGAAAATACAGGTACGTTATTTTTAAATAATAAAAATCAGGAAATTAATCCGATTGAACTTATCGATTAGTATTTAAGAATTTGGGGAGGCTTCCATGAATATTAAGCTTATCAGGAATTCTGAAAATAGTGTGTTTTCATCAATTGATAATGGCCTCGTTTTACAGATGGTTGACGATAATTACAAGTTTTTGGATTTTAACGGTAAAAGATTATATGTTTTGAATTCTTCAACAAATGAAAAGTACGAAATAGCTCCCGGAGTTAAGAAATATCTTATTGCAGATATTTCTTATGCTCACAGAAATCATGATTATTTATTTTTTACGTCAGCAGAACTTTTGACTGAACATAAAGCGGAAATAATAATTTACCGTTTTCTTATTGACGATAACTCATGTGATATTGTTTATCGATTTGAAAAAGATGTTAATGAAGGAAGTATAACAGGTGATGATATTATTAAAATATTCACTTTTGATAAAAACTTCTTCATAATTGAAGAAATCGGACAAGATGGTGTGTTTAAAAATATTCTTCTGTATGATATTACTGCGGGTAAGAATATAAATTTGGAAGGTTCTTTGGCTGAGAAATATGGTATATATAAAATTGTATCTCTTGAAGGAAACAACTGTGTTATAAAGTATGGAGCCAGTAGGGAATTTAAAGAAAACAGTCAGGAAATACGGAATAAAAAAGAGATAATCGGTATTATTAATACTAATCAGTTTGTATCTGAAATGATGTTAAATCCAAGAGAGATTACCATGGAGGAACTTGAATCATCCGATGATGTAATAACATTTCCTTATATCAAAAGATCTGAGAACAGAATAATATATTCTAAATTCAATATGGAAACAATGAGTGAAGAAATAGTTCTTTACGATTTTGAAAATAAAGTTAAACAGGTAAGAATCAATACGGATGTGTTGGAAAAAGCAGACATAAGCTATACATATATTATTAATGATAATCCGTATTCCCTTAAAAAGACGGATAAACATATATATATTGTTAATCTCAATACACAGAAGGTAGAATTTAAATTTCCTAATGAATGTGATATTAAGTTTATAAAAAATGATTTTGTTGTAATTACCCGGTTGAGACATAAAATTCCTCTTTTTAAGAAGGGTTCTGATTATATTGAGGTTTATAAACTTCCGGATATTCATCACGCTTTGTTTAAGAAGAAAGCGACTTACAATGAATGTATCATTAATGGAGAGGATTTATTGATTTTCACGTTTTGATTGCGGGAAAGCATAAACAGATTTATTACTTTAATTTAAAATGTTGTTGATTAGGAGACTTTATGGTAACACAGGAAACTTTGAATAGAATAAATGAACTGTACCACAAATCTAAAGCTGAGGGGCTGACAAAAGCAGAATTTGAGGAACAGGACAGACTCAGGAAAGAGTATATTGCAGCGTTTCGGGAAAATCTTAGGGGAACACTGGATACCATTAAGATTCAAAATCCGGATGGCTCAATTATAGATGTCAAAAAACGTCATGATGAAAAAATGGCAAGAGAAGCACAGGAACAATATAAAAAAGGCAATTAAATCTGCCGGGGTGTATTTTGAATGAATTCAAAAAAAGAAATCAGAACATTAATAGCACAAAAGAAATCACAGCTTTCAGAAGGATATATAGTAGATAACAGCAAAGCAGTATTTGACAATATTTTTAATTCTTTGGAATATAAAGAAAATTGTGAAATACTTACATATGTGAGTTATAATCAGGAAGTGGATACAAAGAAATTTATTCTTCGCTGCATTGAAGATGGCAAGAATGTTTATGTCCCTAAAGTTATTAAGAATGATTATGGGAAAACAATGATTTTTGTCAGGATAAAATCATTTGACGATTTACAGAAGGGATATATGGGAATCTCGGAGCCTGTTTCTGATGAGGAGAGCCTGGTGGATAAGGGGCTTATGATAATGCCGGGACTGGCATTTGACAGGGAGTTTAACAGAATCGGATACGGCGGTGGATTTTATGACAGATACCTGGAAGAACATAAAAATATATTAAAAATCGGAGTGTGCTTTGATTTTCAGTTGTTTGACAGCATACCCTGCGAAGAACATGATTTAAAACCTGATATTGTAGTTACACAAAATGAAGTATTAGATGGGAGAGAACTATGAAATCATTAGAACAAATGGGAGCAGATGCACGCAAAGCATCTAAATATTTAGCTGTACTTGATATTAATTCAAGGAATAATGCCCTTCTTAAGGTGGCAGACGATATTGTAAATAATAGTGATTATATTAAAAAAGCCAATGCTTTGGATATTGAAGAGGCTAAGAAGAATAATATGAAACCATCCCTTCTTGACAGGCTTACCCTTACAGATGAAAGAATTAACGGGATGGCTGAGGGACTTAGGGTACTTGCTAAGTTGGATGATCCTATTGGTGAAATCACATCTATGAAGCCACGTCCTAACGGATTAATGATTGGAGCAAAGACAGTTCCTTTAGGCGTTGTGGCAATTATATACGAATCTCGTCCTAATGTTACCGCAGATGCATTCGGATTGTGTTTTAAGTCCGGAAATGCATGTATATTGCGGGGTGGAAGCGATTCTATCAATTCTAATGTTGCTATTGTAAAGGTTATAACAGATTCATTGTCTGAGTGTGGTATCGATACAAATGTAATATCCTATATCACAGATCCTGATAGAAAATATGTTACAGAGCTTATGCATCTTAATGAATATGTAGATGTTATTATTCCAAGAGGCGGAGCAGGCCTCATTAAGAATGTTGTCAATAACAGTACTGTTCCGGTTATTGAGACAGGAACAGGGAACTGTCACATATATGTTGATGAATTTGCAGATATAGATATGGCTGTAAAGGTTATTTTCAATGCAAAGACGCAAAGAATTGGGGTCTGCAATGCGTGCGAATCTTTAGTTATTCACAAAGATATTGCAAAACAGGCAATCCCTAAGATAGTAGATGCATTGAAAACAAAAAATGTACTGGTAAAGGGAGATGAGTATTCTATTTCCTGTGATGACAGGATAGTTCCTGCAACACAAGAGGATTGGGGAACGGAATATCTGGATTATATTATTTCAGTTAAGACGGTTGATTCCATTGATGAAGCTATTGATCATATTAACAGATATAATACAGGACATTCGGAATCAATAATAACGAAGGATTATGATAATTCCCGTAAGTTCCTTAATGAGATTGATGCTGCATGCGTTTATGTTAATGCATCCACAAGATTTACTGACGGATTCGAATTTGGATTTGGTGCCGAAATTGGGATAAGTACACAGAAAATTCATGCAAGAGGACCTATGGGACTTAAGGCATTAACAACAATAAAGTACGTTATTTACGGAGACGGACAGATACGGGAGTAAGTTACATAAAGAAGAAAGGAGTATTCTAATGGTAGAATCAAAATATAATCTTGAAGATTGGGAATATTTTTTATCAGTGATTGATAAATGTACTGACGATTATATGTATGTGTATGATCTAACCAATGATTATGCTGTATACAGTAAAGCGATTACAGAAGTTTTTGAACTTGATAATGAAGATTTTGATGACGCAAGCATGGTTCTTAAAGGTGTAATACATCCTGATGATTATGATATGGTAATTAACAATATAAGCAGTCTTCAAAATGGTTTGGTTCCCTGCCATAATCTCGAGTATAGATGGAAGACAAGAAAAAGAGGTTACGTATGGATAAGCTGCAGGGGTGAGCTTGTAAGAAGCCGTGGTATTAATTATATGATTGGCAGAATAACTGAAATCGGCAAAAAAAATAAGATTGATAATGTAACAGGGCTTTTTACAGAAGCAATTCTTGAAGAAAGATATCAGGAGCTTGTTGAGGACAAGGGCGTATCACATGTGGGATTTGTCATGTTTTTAGGCATAGATAATTTCAAGGAAATAAACGAGAAATTTGGAATATCCGGTGGTGATGAAGTTCTGTCAATTCTTGCAGATGCAATGAGAAAATATGTCCCTGATACCAAGAATATCTTCAGAATGAAGGGTGATGAATGTTCTGTTATATGTTATGACGAATCCGGCGATATAGTAGATAATGCAAAACAGCTGTATAAAAATATTAGAAAAGAAATTGATGTACAGATAGACAGCAGAGGATATGATGTATTTTTTAATATATCAGCTGGAGCAGTGGGATTTGATTCTTCACAGGATTCATACAATGATCTTCTTAAAAATGTGAGATTTGCATTACATTCAGCTAAGCTTAACGGAAAGAACAGATTTGAGTATTTCTCTCAGGAGAAGTATTCTCAGTATCTTAGAAGACTGCAGATTCAAGATGAACTCAGAAAATGTGTTAATAATAATTTTGAGGGATTTGAGTTGTTTTATCAGCCTATTATTGACGCAAAGACTGCTGAATTAACAGGAGCTGAAGCGCTCATCAGATGGAATAACAAGGTATACGGATTTATGTCTCCTGTGGATTTTATTCCGATTCTTGAGGAAAGCGGTCTTATTATACCTCTCGGAAAGTGGATAATCGAGACAGCAACTGCAACTTGTAACAAATGGATGGAATATGTTCCGGGTTTTATTATGCATATAAATCTGTCATTTGTTCAGATAATAAAGAGTAATATTATCAAAGATACAATTGAGAAGACATGCAAGTATAATAATATTAACAATCATATTGTATTTGAAATAACAGAGAGTATACATATGGATTCCAATGATTCAGTAAAAAGGGTTCTCATGGAATTGAACGATAATAATTATTCTCTTGCTATTGACGATTTCGGAACAGGATATTCTAATTTTGGTTATATGAAGGACAAACTATTTAGTATTGTAAAAGTAGACAGATCCTTTATTACAGATATTGATAAGAAAAAGAATAATTATCTTCTGGTAGGTTTTATCATTAAAATGGTTCATGAGATGGATATCAAAATATGTATAGAAGGTGTGGAGACAAAAGAAGAACTTGATGTTGTAAAAGCATTGGGAGCAGATTATATTCAGGGTTACTATTACGGACGTCCTGTCAATATAAAAGAATTTGAATCAAAGCATTTAGGAATGGGAGAGATATAGTGGATATTAATAAAGACAACAAGGTGGGAGAGTCCAAGGGAGCATTAGAAAGACAGCTATACTTTATAGAAAAATGCCGTGAATATATTAAAAATATTACGGAAGAAATCGGAAGACCTCTTTATGCCTGCGTACAGACTTTTGGGTGTCAAATGAATGCCAGAGATTCCGAAAAACTTTTAGGAATATTAAAAGAAATAGGATATCAGGAGACAGATAAAGAAGAGGAAGCTGATTTTGTATTGTACAATACATGTACAGTGAGAGAGAATGCAAATCTTCGTGTTTATGGAAGATTGGGACAGTTGCGTAATGTTAAGAAAAAGAATCCATATATGCTTATTGCAATGTGTGGATGTATGATGCAGGAACCTGATGTTGTTGAAAAGATTAGAAAATCTTATAAATTTGTTGATGTTATTTTTGGTACATTTAACATATTCCAGCTTGCTGAGCTTATGTATAACAGATTCACATCAGGCAGTCAGGTTATTGATATCTGGGACAATACAAAGGAAGTGGTGGAGGAATTGCCTACATCCCGTAAGTATCCTTTTAAGTCAGGTGTCAATATAATGTACGGCTGTAATAATTTCTGTACTTACTGTATTGTTCCGTATGTAAGAGGAAGAGAAAAATCAAGAGAACCGAAAGAAATTGTAAGAGAAATAGAAAAACTTGTATCTGACGGTGTCAAAGAGGTTATGCTTCTTGGACAAAATGTTAATTCCTATGGAAAGACACTTGATTATGAGTTTACATTTGCACAGTTATTAGGTGAGATAGCTAAGATAGAGGGCTTGGAGAGAATACGGTTTATGACACCTCATCCTAAGGACCTTTCAGATGAATTAATATATGCCATAAGGGATAACAGTAAGGTGTGTAATCATATCCATCTTCCTTTGCAGTCAGGAAGTTCAAGACTGTTAAAACTTATGAATCGTAATTACACAAAGGAACAGTATCTTTCACTTGTGGATAAGATTAGAAAGGAAATTCCCGATATTTCAATTACAACAGATATTATTGTTGGTTTTCCCGGAGAAACTGAAGAGGATTTTCAGGATACACTTGATGTTGTAAGAACGGCTAAGTATGATAGTGCATATACTTTTATTTATTCAAAAAGAACAGGTACACCTGCTGCCAAAATGGAAAACCAGGTACCTGAAGACATTGTGAAAGATAGATTTAACAGGCTTTTAGAGACTGTTTCCCAGGTGAGTCACTCTCATATAAAAAGATATGAAGGTAAAGAACTTGATGTACTGGTTGAAGATGTGGACGATCATGATGCATCTTATGTTACGGGAAGAATGACCAATAATATCCTTGTGCACTTTAAGGCAGATAGAAGTGTTATTGGAAAAGTTGTTAAGGTACATCTTGACGAGTGTAAAGGATTTTATTATATGGGTACAATAGTTTAAGGCGGGGAATTATCAGATGGCAGAATTTTCACCAATGATGCAGCATTATCTTTCCACCAAGGAAGAGTATAAAGACTGTATTCTATTTTACAGATTAGGCGATTTTTATGAAATGTTCTTTGATGACGCGGTAGTAGTATCAAAAGAACTTGAACTTACATTAACAGGAAAAGATTGTGGACAGGAAGAACGCGCACCTATGTGTGGCGTTCCTTTTCACGCTGCCGACACATATATAAATAAACTTGTGTCAAATGGACATAAAGTTGCTATATGTGAGCAGGTAGAAGATCCTAAGAAAGCTAAGGGGATTGTAAAGAGAGAGGTTATAAAGGTGGTCACACCGGGTACTAATTTAAGTACTATGAGCCTTGATGAATCAAAAAATAACTACATGATGAGCATAGTATATCTGGGGGATAATCTGGGAGTTTCAATAGCAGATTATTCTACCGGAGATTTTTTCGTTACTGAGCTTGATACAGGAAATGAACTTATTGATGAGATTAATAAATTCACACCATCGGAAATTATTGTTAATGAGTATTTTGCAATAAGCGGAATGGACATAGGTCCGGTTATTGAAAAGCTTGGAATATCTTTATCAACACTTGACAGTTGGTACTTTAATGAAGATACCTGTATTATGAGGCTTTTGGAACATTTTCATCTTGAGAGACTGGATGGATTGGGACTTAGTGATTATTCCGTAGGAATTATAGCTTCAGGTGCCCTTTTATCATATTTATATGAAACCCAAAAGAGTAATATGCCTCATATAACAACACTTCGTCCTTATTCAGCCGGAAAGTATATGTTAATTGACAGTTCTTCAAGAAGGAATCTTGAACTCGTGGAAACCATGAGGGAGAAGAAAAAGAACGGTTCTTTACTTTGGGTACTTGATAAGACTAAGACAGCTATGGGTGCCAGAACATTAAGAACATTTATTGAGCAGCCTTTGATTAATAAAGATGAGATTATAAGACGTCAGGATGCAATTCAGGAACTTAATGAGCATGCAATAGATAGAGAAGAATTGAGAGAATATCTTAACCCAGTGTATGATCTTGAAAGAATAATGACAAAGATTAGCTGTAAATCGGCTAATCCAAGAGATTTGATAGCTTTTAAGAATACTCTTGAAATGATTCCTTATATTAAAAAAATTATTGGAACCTTCCAGTGTGAAATGTTTAAAGATTGCTATAACATTATGGATGATCTTAAAGATTTATATAATCTGGTAAATATTTCTATAGTTGATGAGCCGCCTATTGCGTTAAGAGATGGTGGGATTATAAAAGAGGGTTATTCAAAAGAGGCGGATGAGTTAAGAGATGCCAAGATTAAAGGAAAAGAATGGCTTTCTGAACTTGAGGCAAGAGAAAAAGAACGTACAGGAATTAAAAATCTTAAAGTTAAGTATAATAAGGTTTTCGGATATTATCTGGAAGTTACTAATTCATTTAAAGATAAGGTGCCGCCTGAATGGGTAAGGAAACAGACTCTTACCAATGCTGAAAGATATACTACAGATGAACTTAAGCATTTAGAGGATGTGATTCTAGGAGCAGAGGATAGACTTTGTTCTATTGAGTATGATTTATTCTGCCAAGTAAGGGATACCATAGCAGGTGAGGTTGTAAGAATACAGTCTACAGCAAAAGCTGTTGCTAATGTAGATGCTTATACATCTCTGTCTGTTGTTGCAACGTCTAATAATTATGTAAGACCGAAAATTAATGATAAGGGTATTATTGATATTAAGGGTGGTAGACACCCTGTTGTTGAAAAAATGATAATTAACAATATGTTTATTGATAATGATACCTATCTTGATAACAATACAAACAGAATTGCCATAATCACAGGTCCTAATATGGCAGGTAAGTCAACTTATATGAGGCAGACTGCCCTTATTGTGCTTATGGCTCAGGTGGGTTCGTTTGTGCCTGCTGATTCAGCCAATATATGTATTGTTGACAGGATATTTACAAGAGTGGGAGCCTCTGATGATTTGTCATCAGGACAGTCAACATTTATGGTGGAAATGACGGAAGTGGCTAATATTTTAAGAAATGCTACATCCAAGAGCCTTATTATTCTTGATGAGATTGGAAGAGGAACAAGTACATTTGACGGATTAAGTATTGCCTGGGCTGTTGTGGAATATATTGCAAACACTAAAATTCTTGGGGCAAAAACTCTTTTTGCCACTCATTATCATGAACTTACGGAACTTGAGGGCACTATGGATGGCGTTAATAATTACTGTATTGCAGTTAAGGAAAAAGGCGATGATATAGTATTCCTTCGTAAGATTGTAAAGGGTGGAGCTGATAAGAGTTATGGTATCCAGGTAGCCAAGCTTGCAGGGGTTCCGGATAATGTAATTGAGAGGGCAAAACAGCTTGTGCTGGAACTTTCGGATGCTGATATATCACAGAAAGCCAAAGATATTGCCCAGTATTCAAAGAAAGTAGAAAAGATAAATAACAGTTACAAGAAAGTGGATGATCTTGAAATTAAGCAGATGTCTCTGTTTGATACTGTTAAGGATGATGATATAATTTCAGATATTGTCAACCTGGATATAAGTAATATGACACCTATTGATGCACTTAACGTATTGTATAAGCTTCAGGGAAAAGCTAAAAACAGATGGTAAATGTGTAAATAAATGTGTTTATATCTGTAATGCAAGGAATGGTAAAAAATCATGGGAATTGAATTATTAGATCAGAATACAATAAATAAGATTGCTGCAGGAGAAGTGATTGAACGGCCATCCTCAGTGGTGAAAGAACTTGTGGAAAATGCAATTGATGCAGGGGCTACAGCAATAACGGTGGAAATAAAAGAAGGTGGAATTTCTTTTATAAGAGTTACTGATAACGGATGTGGAATTAATAAAGATGAAATTGAAGTTGCATTTAAAAGACATGCCACAAGCAAAATTAAATCTATTGAAGATTTAATGAGCGTATCATCTTTGGGGTTCAGAGGAGAAGCGTTAGCCAGTATTTCTGCAGTTTCCCAGGTGGAATTAATTACCAAGACTGTTAGTGAAATCACTGCTGCAAGGTATGTTTGTGAAGGCGGTAGTGATGGAGTGATAGAAGAAATTGGAGCTCCTGACGGAACAACATTTATTGTACGAAACCTTTTCTTTAACACACCGGTAAGAAGAAAGTTCCTGAAATCAAGCATTACCGAAGCAGGATATATTAACAATCTTATGCAGGAATTAGCGTTGTCCCATCCTGATATATCATTCAGATTTATAAGCAATAACCAGAATAAGCTCCATACATCCGGGAATATGAATCTTAAGGATATAATATATAATGTGTATGGCAGGGATATAACATCCAATTTGTATAATATTAATTGCAAAACTCAGGATATAGAGATTACAGGGTTTATTGGAAAACCTTTTATTAACCGTGGCAACAGGACTTATGAGAATTATTTTATTAATGGAAGATATATCAGAAGTAATATTATAAGCAGTGCTATAGAGGAGGCTTATAAGGGGTTTATTATGCCTCATAATTATCCATTTACAGTTATACATTTTAATATTAATCCTGAAATTATGGATGTTAATGTGCATCCGACTAAGATGGAATTAAGGTTTTCCAATAATGAGTATGTATATAATTTTGTATATGATTCAGTATTGTCTACACTTAAGGAAAAGGAACTGGCAACTAATGTGACACCGGATTCTTCCTTGCAGACAAAAATTGAGAATGCAGTAAAGAAGGATGCAGCTGAGCCGGTTATAGAAGAAAAAAATGCAGAAGAAAAAACGGTAGAAATAAAAACTGCAGAAATAAAAAAACTGGCAGAAATTCCTAAGAAACAGAGTACAGAGTTCAGACTTCCGGAACCATTTGAAATTAAGCGTTCCGAGGCTATGGTGGCAGAAGAAACTGCAACTTATAAGATAAAAGAATCAGAGTCTAATAATGAACAGATGTCTTTGTTTCAAGATAAGCTTCTTGATCCTGAAAATGAGCAGAAATACAGGATAATAGGACAGTTGTTTGAAACATACTGGCTTATAGAATTTGAAGATAAATTCTATATGATGGATCAGCACGCAGCCCATGAAAAAATCCTTTTTGAAGAGACAATGGAAAGACTTAATAACAGACAGATAGATACCCAGATGATAATGGTTCCGGTTATCCTTACTCTTAACATGATGGAAGAAGAAACGCTTCTTAACAATATGGACGCATTCAGGAAGATGGGATACGAGATAGAATCTTTTGGAGGAAATGAGTATAAGGTTACGGGAGTACCTGCCGGATTTCCCAAGATGGATTATAAACAATTGCTTTTCGACGTTCTTGACGGACTTATGAAAGAAGGCAAAAAAGGTGATTTGGATATAATCACCGAAAAGGTTGCGTCTATGTCCTGCAAAGCAGCAATAAAGGGAAATAACAGGATTTCTTTTCAAGAAGCAGAGGAACTTATAAAGAAACTTATGAAAGCAAAGAATCCGTATAATTGTCCTCATGGAAGACCTACCCTTATTGTTATGAGTAAATATGATATTGAAAGAAAGTTTAAGAGAATTGTGTAAATGAATAGTGATAAATTACCACTGATTGTTCTCACAGGCCCTACAGCTGTAGGAAAAACAGCACTTTCCATAGAGCTTGCACGAAGAGTAAAAGGACAGATAATCAGTGCTGACAGTATGCAGATATATAAATACATGGATATTGGAACTGCCAAGATTAAACCTGAAGAAATGAATGGAATTAAACATTATCTTATTGATGAGCTTGAGCCTGACCAGCCTTTTAATGTTACTGTTTTTAAGGAAATGGCGGTGAGAGCAATGCAGGAGATTAGAAAATCAGGTTATATCCCTATTATTACAGGCGGTACCGGATTTTATATTCAGTCTGTTTTATATGATATTGAATTTGAAGATAATAACAATGATACATCCTACAGGCAGGAACTATATGAAATTGCCAATACAAAAGGAGCAGAATATTTGCACGATATGCTGAAAACCACGGACCCGGAGTCTGCACGGGATATTCATGCAAATAATGTCAAGCGTGTTGTGAGAGCATTAGAATACTACAGGCAGACAGGAAGAAAAATATCGGAACATAATAAAGAACAAAGAGAAAATGACTCTCCATATAATTATGCTTATTTCGTACTGAATGATGAGAGAGAGCATTTGTATAACAGAATTAATCAGCGGGTGGATGAAATGTTTGACAGTGGGCTGATTAATGAAGTTAAAGTTCTGAAAGAAAAAGGGTATACCTGTGATATGGTGTCAATGCAGGGGATTGGATATAAAGAGGTCCTGGATTATTTCGATGGAATGTACGACCTGGAAGAACTAAGAAATGTAATTAAAAAAGATACAAGACATTTGGCTAAGAGACAGCTTACATGGTTTAGACGTGAAAAATCTGTTAACTGGGTGAATGTAGATGAATTATCATATGATTCCGGAAAAATACTGGATTATATGCTTGATATATTGAGGAAGAAGGGAGTCATAAGTGACAATGAAGAACATGTATAATCAGCTTGGTATCAGTGAGGCTGTTTGCAATTACAGTGATAGAATGTTGAATAATCTAGAAGAGAGATTTAAGGTAATTGACGAAGTGGCAGAATATAACCAGCTTAAGGTTATTGCTGCAATGCAGAAAAATAAAGTGGCTGAGATGCATTTATCCGGCACTACGGGTTATGGATATAATGATGATGGAAGGGAAACACTTGAACATATATATGCAGATATATTTGAAACGGAAGATGCCCTTGTCAGACCGCAGATTACTTGTGGTACCCATGCGTTAAATGTGGCACTGGCTGCTAATTTAAGACCGGGGGATGAGCTTTTGTCTCCGGTGGGAAAACCTTATGATACTATGGATGAAATAATTGGAATACGACCTTCAAAGGGAAGTCTTGCTGAGTATGGCATCACTTACAGTCAGGTTGATCTTCTTGAAGATGGTTCTTTTGACTACAATGGAATTAAAAATGCGATTAACGAAAGAACTAAGCTTGTTACAATCCAGAGGTCAAAAGGTTATGCTACAAGGCCAACATTATCTGTTGAAAGAATCGGAGAACTCATAACTTTTATTAAAAGTGTTAAGCCGGATGTTATATGTATGGTAGATAACTGCTATGGTGAATTTGTTGAGAAAATCGAACCTTCACAAGTTGGAGCTGATATGGTGGTGGGTTCACTTATAAAAAATCCGGGAGGCGGACTTGCACCTTGTGGTGGATATATTGCAGGAAGAAAGGATTGCATTGAACAATGTGCATATAGACTTACCTCTCCGGGCTTAGGCAAGGAAGTGGGGGCAACTCTTGGAGTTAATAGAGATTTTTATCAGGGATTATTCCTGGCGCCTACCGTTGTTGCTGGAGCACTTAAAGGAGCCATATTTGCAGCAAATGCCTATGAAAAAGCAGGATTTAGATGTATTCCAAATGCCACAGAGGAGAGATTTGACATTATACAGGCAGTTGAACTAGGAACGAAAGAGGGTCTGATTGCCTTTTGTAAAGGAATTCAGCAGGCATCGCCTGTTGATAGTTTTGTAACGCCGGAGCCATGGGCTATGCCGGGATATGATTCTGATGTAATAATGGCTGCAGGTGCCTTTATTTCAGGATCTTCAATTGAACTTAGTGCTGATGGTCCTATAAGGGAACCTTATGCTGTATATTTCCAAGGAGGACTTACATGGTATCATGCTAAACTGGGAATTATGATGAGTATGCAGAAAATGTATGAAAAAGGACTTCTTAAGATTTAATTCTTGTGATATACTATTGGGGATAATTTGTAACCTTCGCATTAGCGTGTTGAAAGGTTATGATTATCCTCACTTTATTATTGTTGTATTGAGATAATAAAGTTGGTAATATTATGTAGACGGTGAAGGTACATAAGAATGTACGAACACACGGGAGCTGGAGGTAATATGAGTAATATTTCCAAATATAAGAATGGATGGATGCTTCTTCTGTTTGTTCTTATAGGAGTGGTTGTCGGAGGGCTTATTGCTGAGGTTTCAAGTAATGTTTCTGCATTAAGCTGGTTGGGATACGGACAGACTTTTGGTGTTGGTTTGTCAGACAGTCCCGTTATTCTTAACTTGGGGCTGATTGTGCTTACATTTTCACTTCAGATTAAGATAACAATAGCTAGTGTTATTGGTGTTATACTGGCTATTATTGCTTACAAGTTTATTTAATATATCTGTCTGTTATAAGGTATGAACAATTTAATATGTAACAATGGTGAAATATCAGATTTACGCCCATACGAAAAATGTGTGGAATATGGTCCTGAATTTCTTACGGATACAGAATTGCTTGCAACTATAATAAGGAGTGGAACTTCAGGGAAATCTGCTGTTGATTTGTCGAAAGAATTATTATCTATGAGAAATGGGAATAAACTGCTGTCTCTTATAGATGCTTCTATTGATGAGTTAAAACAAATTAAAGGTATAGGTACTGCTAAGGCTGTTCAGATTAAATGTATATGTGAGCTGTCCAGAAGGATATCCAAACAAAGTGCATTCAGTAATATAAATTTTTCTTCACCTGAATCTATTGCAGGGTACTATATGGAAGATTTGAGACATCTTGATAAAGAACATCTTATATTATCTATGCTGGATACCAAGTTAAAGCTTATCAGAGATGTAACACTGTCTGTAGGTACAGTTAACGGTTCTTTGCTTTCCACAAGGGAGATTTTTATTGAAGCATTGAAGAACAGGGCTGTTTACATTGTTCTTCTTCACAATCACCCAAGCGGGGATTCAACTCCCAGCGGATGTGATATTGAAACAACAAAAAAGGTATGTGAAGCAGGAAGACTTTTAGGTATTCAACTAATTGATCATATCATAATTGGAGATAATAATTATACTAGTCTTAAAGAATACGGATGCGTTTATTAAAAGCATCCGATATAAGAAAGGAAGAGTTTATGTCTAACGTATACGGAGTTGATATTGGCACAAGTAATTTCAAAATGTGCTCAAGAGAAAAGGATAAAATCCTTAATGAAAAAAATATTATTGCAATCCAGAATAAGAATCAGCTTCTGGCATTTGGTGACGAAGCTTATGAAATGTATGAAAAAGCACCGGAAAATATTGAGGTAACATTCCCGGTAAAATTTGGTGTTATTGCGGATATTGAAAATATGCAGACACTTCTTCTTAATTTTTATAATAAGATTAATGAAGATAAGAAAGTTGCCGGTAATGCTGATTTTTATATCGCTGTGCCCACAGATGTAACTGAAGTTGAAAAAAGAGCATTTTACGAGCTTATCCAGGATTCAAAGATTAAGGCTAAGAATGTTTATATAGTTGATAAGCCGGTTGCAGATGCAATAGGAGCAGGTCTTGATGTTACAAAATCAAGGGGAATCATGATGGTTAACATCGGTGCTGAAACTACAGAAATTTCAGTTCTTTCTCTTGGGGGTATTGTTATAAGTAAATCAATCAAGATAGGTGGCAATAAGCTTGATGACTGTATTATAAGCAATATAAGGAAAGTTTATAATCTTGTTATTGGAAGCAAAACGGCAGAGGCTCTTAAGAAAGAACTAGGAAGTGCAGTGAAGGTAGAAGAGAGCTTTGCTCCGGGATTTGGACGTAATGTTCTTTCAGGGCTTCCTGTCAGTGTTGAAATATCATCAGATGTTATTTACAATGCCATAATTGATCCTCTTCATTCAATTATGGATGCCATTAAGATGATTCTTGAGAGAACTCCACCTGAACTTGCAGCGGATATTATTAAAAATGGTGTTTATTTTTCAGGAGGAACTTCACAGATAAGAAATCTTGAAAACTTTATAAAACAGGAAACAAACCTTAATGTTAATATAGTTGAAGAACCATCAGAGAGTGTTGTGCGTGGACTTATGGGAGTTGTTAGTAATCCTGATTTTTCAAAGATTGCGTATACTCCACAGGAAAAAAATTATGATTAAGGATTGATTGAATAATGAGGAAAAAAGTATCTTCTTTTTTGACATCTAAATATATTCTTATCATTCTCACCGTTGTGTGTATTTTGTTTATAGGAATAAGTTTCTTTACGGATAGACTTGTAGCACCTTTGAGAAATGCCGTGTCAATGATTGTTGTACCTCTCCAAAAGGGGATGAACAATATGGGATTATGGGTATATGATGAGGTAAGTACTTTACAGGAAATTTCTGTTGTGTTGGATGAAAATAAGAATCTGAAAAATCAGGTTGACAATCTTACAGAAGAGAACAATCAGTTAAAGCAGGAATCTTATGAATTATCAAGATTGAGAGAACTGTATAAGTTGGATGAAATGTACCCTGGATATACTAAGGTTGGAGCAAGAGTTATTGGAACTACTTCAGATAATTGGTCATCATCTTTTAGAATAGACAAAGGAAGTGATGACGGAATAAGAGTTGATATGAATGTTATAGCAAGTGGTGGTCTTGTAGGCATTATATCAGAAGTTGGTACTAATTATTCTGTTGTCAAAACAATTACAGAAGATAATAATGCTGTGAGCGGTATGCTTATAGATACTAATGATAACTGTATTGTACAGGGAGATATTGAGCTTATGGAGAGTGGAGTTATCCATTTGTCACATTTTAAAAGTGGAATCACTGTGCGTAACGGAGATAAGATAGTAACATCTAATATTAGTGATAAGTATCTCCAAGGAATCCTTATAGGTTATGCAAAGGATGTGACTTTGGACTCTAATAATCTTACTCAGTCAGGTTATCTTGTACCCGCGGTTGATTTCAATAATCTTCAGGAAGTACTTATTATTACAGAGACTAAAAAATAATAAATTTTAAGGCAGAGAATCATGAAGAGAAAGATAGTTGAATTTTTATTAATCTTGTTATTTTATCTTATTCAGATAACTTTCGGAAATGCTATAAGTATAGGTAATATAGCACCTAATTTGCTTATAATTTTGCCAGTATTGTTTGGATTTTTTAACGGAAAAAATGAAGGTATGTACCTGGGATTTGTTTCAGGCATGTTTTATGATTTATTTTCATCAAGTCTGTTTGGATTTTCTGCATTGATTTTTGTGTACGTAGGATATTTATCAGGAATGTTTTATAAAGAGTATGAGAAGGTTGAAATTCTTATTCCTTTGGCAATTGTGATAATATCAGATTTTGCTTATGAGTTTATGATGTGTATAGGAATGTTTCTGCTTCATGGAAGATTGAATATGGGGTATTTTATTTCCAGATTTATTATGCCTGAGGTAGTTTATACAGCGATTGTGACTCTGGTTATTTATTATCCGTCCATGTACTTGGATTTATGGCTTAATAAAGAGTGGGGTAAGAAAAGAAAAGGAATGTTAGATGAAGGAAGTATTTGATTATATTCTTAGTTTATTGAAGTCAAGAATATTTCCGCTGATATTGGTATTTGTAATATTAGTTTCTATTCTTGTTAACAGACTGTTTAATTTACAGATTATAAATGGTGAGTCTTATGTGCAGGATTTATCAAGCTCAATTCAGAAAGAAATGAGTGTGCAGGCAACCAGAGGAAGAATATTCGATAAGAATGGAGTATTGCTTGCCTATAATGATCTTGCTTATGCTGTTAAAATAAGTGACAGTGGAAAATATTCAGATACAAATACTAAGAATGAAAAACTTAACAAATCTATAGATAAGACACTTACAATCATTGAAGAATGTGGTGATAAATATTCAAATGATTTACCTATCATTTATGAGGAAGGCAATTTTTATTTTAATATAAGCGGTAATGAACTTTTAAGATTTTTAAGAGATATATATGGAAAACAATCTGTGAGTGCTCTGACAGATGAAGAAAAAAATGTTTCGGCTAAGGATTTATTTGCTCATTTGTGTGACAGATATGGGGTTGTAGTGTCATCAGATACATCATCCCATAATGGCACGGTTTTTGCTGAGACAATAAATTTCATAAGAAGTATGGGACTTACTGTTGAAAGTGAAGGCTTTTCAGTGGAACACAGTCTTATGATTGTAAATCTTCGAAGATATATGTCAGCCAATTCTTACAACAGATATATGTCGTTTACTATCGCAAATGAAGTTTCAGAAAAGACTGTTGCTGCAATTATGGAAAATTCCGATGATTTAACAGGAGTAACAGTAGACGAACAGTACATAAGAAAATATGTGGATAGTATTTACTGTTCCCAGATATTAGGATATACAGGTGTAATTTCCAATAGTGAGCTGGAAACATTAGGAGAACTGTATGAAAGTAATGATGTAATTGGTAAGTCAGGGATTGAAAAAAGTATGGAAAAAGAACTCTCGGGTACCAAAGGTTCTAAGACAGTGTATGTTGATACTGTGGGAAGAATAACTGAGATCATTGATGAGACAGAACCGAGTCCGGGAAACGATGTTTATCTGACAATTGATATTAAACTTCAAAAGGAAATATACAAAGCGATTGAAGATAAAATTGTGGAGATAATTCTGACATACCTCACAGATAGTGATACAAAATATAAATACACCTCAAGTGGTACTGTGGATGTAGTTTATATTTTGGCGAAAGAAGTATATTTTGCTTTAATAGATAATAATGTTGTGAGCATTTCTCATATAGCTACCCAAAGCACTGATACGGAGACAGATGTATATAACTCATTCCTTAAAAAACAGGCTGAAACAATGAACTGGGTAAGATACGAGCTGGAAAGCGGAGATACTGCTTATGGAAAACTCAGCGAAGAAGAACAGTTATATATATGGTATATCTTTCAGGAATTAAAGTCTAACAATGTATTTAATTTAGATAATGTTAATTCTAATGATAGTGTATATAGAAACTGGATGGATGATAATGGGACAAGTCTTAAAGAACTTCTTACTTATGGAATTTCACAGAATTGGATTGATTTAAGTCTTTTCTCAATAGAACAGTATACAAGTTTACAGGAATCATACGAGGCACTGGTTGATTATATTATGTCTTTCCTTGAAACGGACACAGAGTTTTATAAGAAAATGTACAAATATATGGTATATTCCGGAGAGGTAACAGGACGCGAAGTATGCATGCTGTTATACGAACAGGGAGTTCTTAATCCTGATAGCGAAAATTCAAGATATAACAGTCTTGCTGCAAGAAGTATGAGCGCTTATGAGTTTATAGTTTATGCAATAACCAATAGGATTATAACTCCTGCGCAGTTAGCTCTTGAACCATGTTCCGCATCTTGTGTTCTTACTAATCCTAAAAATGGTGATATTGTGGCAATGGTTTCTTATCCAAGCTATGATAACAACAGGCTGTCGGGAAATGTTGATTCAAAGTATTTTAGTAGTCTTATTAACGATAAGTCTTCACCAATGCTTAACAGAGCAACCCAGTCATTTACAGCTCCCGGTTCTACTTATAAGATATGTACCACCATAACAGGAATGGATATGGGGATAGTTTCATCGGGAACATCATTCTACTGTTCAGGTGTTTTTGATAAGGTTACACCTTCTCCGAAATGCTGGAGACTTAGTGGGCATGGGACAGAAACTGCTGCAACAGCTATAAGGGATTCGTGTAATGTATACTTTTTCAATGTTGGATATAATCTTGCCTGTAGCAAGAATGGTATGTATAACAGTACCTATGGTACAAGTATCTTACAAAAATATTCGGATATGTTAGGTCTTTCAACAAAGGTTGGAGTGGAGATTGAAGAAAATGAGCCTCAGGCGTCAAACACTAATGCAATTGCCTCAGCTATCGGACAGGGTAACCACAAATACAGCACTCTTAATCTGGCAAGATATGTAACGACTATAGCCACGTCAGGAACATGTTATAATCTGACACTTATAGATAAGATAACCGATTCGGAAGGTAATCTTGTGAGAGATAATAGTGCTGCGATAAATAATCAGGTTCAGTTAAGCAGCAATATATGGAATACGGTTCATGAAGGAATGCTAATGGCAACAGATACGTATTCAAGCGTTTCAAAACTTAAATTAAAAATTGCTGCAAAGTCAGGAACAGCTCAGGAAAAGACCACAGAACCCGATCACGCATTATTTATAAGTTATGCACCTTATGATGATCCACAGCTATGTAGTGCGGTACGTATTCAAAATGGTTATTCTGCTACAACAGCAGCTGAATTGACAGGAGACATCTATAAGATTTATTATGGAATACAGTAATTTTAATAAAAAAAAGAGGTGAGATTAATTGGATAACTCGGTAATTATAAAAAGCAGTAAAAATGGTATCACTGTTGTGCTTGACAAGGATATTGATTTTGAAACATTAAAAGAGAAGGTTAAAGAAAAGTTCCAATCTTCAGGTAAATTCTTTGAAAACGCTGATTTGGCTTTATGTATCGAAGGAAGGGTACTTACAGATGAAGAAGAAACAGAGATTGTGGAAACAATAACAGAAATTTCAAATTTGAGAATTGTCTGCATTGTAGATAATGATGAGAATAAGAATAGGGTTTTTGAAAATGCCGTTAAATCAGCATTAGCAACAGAATTTCCACAGGAGGAAAAGGCTCCATCGTGTTATTTTTACAAGGGAACGTTACGTTCAGGACAGGTGTTTGAATCAGAGAGCAGCGTTGTTATTTTAGGAGATGTTAATCCCGGAGGCAAAGTCGTTGCAAAAGGTAATGTTATTGTTCTTGGAAGTTTAAGGGGAAATATATTCGCCGGTGCTAATGGGGATGAAAATGCTTTTGTTGTAGCTTTGGAAATGGATCCGATGCAGATAAAGATTGGTAATGTAATTGCAAGAAGCGCAGATTCGGCAACTTTTAAGAAAAATAAATCTAAAAATATTCAGCCAAAGATAGCTTATGTATATGATGGAAATATTTACATTGAAGAATTGACGCAGAGTGTTCTTGAAGATATCAGAATTGATTAGTAGTTGCATTTTATTAACATAAATTATAAAAAAACTATTGATTTAATTTGTGAAATTACGCATAATTAATCTGCTGTCTTAGTTTTGAGAAATTTGCGCCTTTATGGGTGATATGTCCGCAATAGCAGACAAATAGTACCGCCCAGATCTTACGAGCGGGATTTGAAAGTATGGATTGGAGGAAAGAAAATGAGCGAAGTTATTGTTGTTACTTCAGGAAAAGGTGGCGTTGGTAAGACTACTACAACTGCCAATATAGGTACAGGTCTTGCTAAACTTGGCAAGAAGGTAGTTATGATAGATACTGATACAGGCCTTAGAAATCTTGATGTGGTTTTAGGATTAGAAAATAGAATTGTATATAATCTGGTTGATGTTGTAGAGGGAAACTGTCGTCTTAAGCAGGCTATGATTACTGATAAGAGATGTCCATCTCTGTATCTTTTACCAACTGCACAGACAAGAGATAAGTCTGCAGTTACACCAGAACAGATGATTAAAGTGGTTGAAGAAATCAAGGAATCACCTGAAGGATTTGATTACATAATTCTTGATTGTCCTGCAGGTATTGAGCAGGGATTTCAGAATGCCATTGCTGCTGCTGACAGAGCTTTGGTAGTAACAACACCTGAGGTTTCAGCTATACGTGATGCTGATAGAATTGTTGGACTTCTGGATGCTCATGGACTTAAGGATCATGAAGACCTTATTGTTAACAGAATCAGAATGGATATGGTTAACAGAGGTGAAATGATGTCTATAAATGATGTTAACGATATTTTACAGTTAAATGTAATCGGTGCTGTTCCGGATGATGAGAATATTGTTGTAGCAACTAACAAAGGTCAGCCTTTAGTTGGAGATGATAGTCTTGCAGGACAGGCATATATGAATATATGCAGAAGAATAATAGGTGAAGAAGTACCTTTCCTTGATCTTAATGGGAAGGGTGGATTCTTTAAGAAATTGTCATCAATATTTAAGAGTGATAAAAAGAATTAAGAATTTATCTTGATTCATAGTATATATTGTGAGCCCATGTGGCAGAATGGAAGAAGATATGAGTTTACTTGATTTATTTAAGAAAAAAGGGTCCAGTGACGTTGCCAAAGACAGACTTAAGTTATTACTTGTCTCAGATAGAGCTAACTGTTCTCCTGAGGTCATGGAAATGATAAAGAATGATATTATTAAGGTTATATCAAAGTATATGGTAATAGATGCAGAGGGACTTGATATTCAGATTACATCTACAGAATCAGATGGAAATAATGGTTCTGTACCTGCAATTTATGCTAATATTCCTATTAAGGATATGCGTAACAGTGATAAATAATATATGATTTTTTTATATATTACATCGTAATACAGATTTAATTGTGGAGAGTCAAAATGTTAAAAAAATATCAGCTGCGTTCTTACAATTTCAGATTAGTTGCGATACTACTGATTACTTCTGTATATGCATTATCGATAGTTAACAGTGCTAATTCATCTTATACCTTAAAGCAGGGAGTTGGTATTGCAGCAGCTTTTATAGTAATGATAGCTGTATCTTTTATAGATTTTAATTTTATAACAAAGTATTATTGGGTGTGGTATCTTCTGGGTGTGTTAATGCTATTGGCGGTACTTTTCTTTGGCGTATCAAGTCATGGAGCCCAGAGATGGATAAAAATTGGTCCTGTCCAGGTACAGCCTTCGGAATTTGTGAAGATAATTTTAATTATATTTACAGCTAAGGTAATTGCCATGAATAAAAACAGGCTTAATACATGGAAGTTTCTGGTTACTTTGGGTATAGTACTTATGATACCTATTTTTTTGATTTTTAAAGAGCCTGATATGTCAACAACATTGCTGATTGTACTTATTGTTTTGACTGTGATATTTTGTGCGGGATTAAGTTATAAGATAATTGGAGTATCACTTCTTGTAATTGTGCCTCTTGTGGCAGGGTTCCTTATTTATATTATAAATGTACCTGATCCTATAATTATTGAGAAATATCAGAGAAACAGAATAGTGGATTTCATTAACGGCAGGAATAATACTGATACAGATGCAACGGATTCAGGTAACTATCAGCAGGATTATGCTGTTCAGGCTGTAGGTTCTGGACAACTGTCAGGGAAAGGTCTCAATAACGCGGATTCTTCATCTCTGAAAAATGCGGGATATATTGCTGAGGCACAGAATGACTTTATATTTGCTGTTATAGGTGAGGAACTTGGATTTGTTGGATGTATATTTACCATAATTTTGTTGTTTACAATCGTAATTGAGTGTATAATTACAGCTGTAAGGGCTGTTAATTTTGAAGGACGGCTGATTTGTTGTGGTATTGCAGCGTATATTGGTTTTCAGATGTTTATCAATATCGGGGTTGTAACTAAGCTGTTACCTAATACAGGTTTACCACTTCCTTTTTTTAGCTGTGGTTTAGCATCAATTATGGCGTTATTTATCGCTATGGGATTGGTTCTTAATATTAGCCTTCAGCGAAAAGTGGATTCAGATGATGATATGTTCGCAGAAGATTTTAGGGGATAACATAGGGAAAACTAGTATGTTTTAAGGAGATACTTATGAATATAGGTTTAATAGCACATAATTCGAAAAAGAAGCTGATGCAGAATTTCTGTATAGCATATAAGGGTATTCTTAATAAGAATCAGTTGTTTGCTACAGGTACTACAGGACGTCTTGTGGAGGAGGTTACTAATCTTTCAATTCACAAGTTTCTTGCAGGACACCTGGGAGGAGATCAGCAGTTGTGTGCTCAGATAGAGCATAATCAGTTAGATTTGGTTATATTCTTAAGAGAGGCAGAAAATCCTAATATTCATGAGCCGGATTCGGATAATATATGCAAGTTGTGTGATATGTATAATATTCCTCTTGCTACTAATCTTGCGACTGCAGAGTTATTGATTAAGTCTCTTGAACGTGGTGATATGGAATGGAGAGAGATATATCAGTAGTATAAGTGACACAAGTGGAATTATTTCTGCTTGTGTTATATTTTTAATTGGATTTATTTTTAAATGGAATTTTGGGAGAAAGAGATAATGTCGGACAATAAGGTTGTTAGATACAAAAGAAAACCTAAAGCTGCCGTAATTATATTTGCACTTGTCCTTGCTTATATAATATGTTTTGTAGTGATGTATTCACTCAAATCAAAGGTTCAGACATACGAGGTTAACATTGGATCGCTTACCAATAATGCAACATTTACTGCAATTGCGGTGAGAAGTGAAGACGTATATAATTCTGAATATGCTGGTAATATTAATTACTATCAGAGAGAAGGGACAAGAGTTAAAGCTGGAGATACGGTATATACTGTTGATGAGACAGGTCGTGTATCAGAAATTTTGAAAAATTACACTATTGGTGGAGAAAATTCCCTGTCGTCGGAGAATTTATCCGAAATAAAAATAGCACTGAATAATTATAAGTCTGATTATGATGGAAGTAATTTTTTTGAATTATATGATTTGAAATCGGATTTAAATACTACTGTACTTCAATCTATTAATGATAATATTATGTCAAATCTGGATTCTATTGTGGAAAGTACAGGTAGTCAAAATTTATTCAGAACAATTGGTTCAAAAGGAAATGGTATTGTTGTATATTCCATTGATGGTTACGAGGGAATTAATGAAGAAAATATTCAGAATTCAGATTTTGACAAAAGTAATTATAACCGTACCAATCTGAATTCAGGTGACATTATTGTTAATAATAATCCTGCTTATAAACTTGTAACAGATGAAAGTTGGTACATGCTTATAAAGCTTACCAAAGATGATATTGACGACTATGGATTATCAGCTAAAACATCAATAACAATCAAATTTAAAAAAGATAGTATTACAACTTCCTGTGGATTTTCCATAATAAATAAGGACGGAAATTACTATGGTAAACTTACTTTGAATAAGTATATGATTAGATATGTTACTGACAGATTTTTAGATATTGAGATTGTTTCTTCCGGAAAAACAGGAATGAAAATTCCGGTGTCGGCTATAACTGAGAATGAATTTTATGTTATTCCAAAAGAGTATCTTACTACAGGTGGCAATAGCAATGATATTGGTGTTATAGTTGAAAGTTATGATTCAAATAATAAATTAATCACATCATTTAAGGAAGTGGACATATATAAAACTACCCAGGATGAAATATATGTCAGTAAAGATGATTTTACTCAAGGTACAAGTATAATTAAGACTGATGCCGGTTCCCGTTATGTAATAGGGTCAACTAAAAATCTTAAGGGCGTTTATTGTGTCAATACGGGATATACTGTATTTAATGTGGTTGAGATTATAGATGAAAATAATGAGTATTACATAATTAAGCAAAATGTATCACATGGTATTTCTGTTTATGACAGAATAGTGCTTGATGCAGCTAATTTTTCGCCTAATGAAATGATATACTAGAAAGGTGTTGGATTTTATGTTAAAAGATAATCTTTTAGAAGTTGAAAATAATATAAAAAAATCATGTGAAAAAAGTGGAAGAGATATTAATGAGGTGTGTCTCATTGCAGTAAGTAAAACAAAACCAAATGATATGCTGATGGAAGTTTATAATTGCAATATTAGGGAGTTTGGAGAAAATTATGTACAGGAAATGGTAGATAAGGTGGATTCTCTTCCTAAAGATATTAATTGGCACATGATTGGGCATTTACAGAGAAATAAAGTGAAATATGTAGTTGGAAGAGCATGTATGATTCATTCGGTTGATTCTGTAAGACTGGCAGAAGCTATAAACACTGAGGCCGAGAAAAAGGATATTGTTCAGGATATTCTTGTGGAAGTTAATGTGGCTGAAGAAGAGAATAAGTTTGGATTTAAATTAGAAGAAGTTGAGGATTTTGTAAAACAGATTTCTAAATTAAAGAATATTCGTGTTAGAGGATTAATGACCAGCGCCCCTTACGTATTAAATCCAGAGAAAAATCGCACATATTTCAGACAATTAAAGCAATTATGTGTTGACATTAACCGGAAAAACATTGATAATATCAATATGGATGTACTGTCAATGGGAATGACTAATGATTATTGTGTTGCCGTTGAGGAGGGTGCTACTCATATAAGAGTAGGAACAGCAATTTTTGGAGCAAGAGATTATTCTAACAGACAGTAAAATAATTATTATGAGTTAGTTCATAATATTAAAATTAGGAGAATTATAATGGGATTTACAGATTCAATCTTAGGATTTTTTAAAGTTCAGGGTGATGACCTTGATGACGATTACGATTATGATGAGGATGATGAAGAATTTGATGATTATGAAGACGAAAAGCCTTCAATGAGAAAGAAGTTATTTTCCGGTTCTAAGAAGTCAGATGACTATGAAGAGGATGCATCAACTTCATTTACGCTCAATGATAAACCTAAATTTTCAACCAAGAGTAAGGTGGTACCAATGAAACAGCAGACAGGAAGAGGATTAGAGGTCGTTGTTATCAGACCTAAGTCAATTGAAGATGCCAGTGAAATTACAGACACACTGTTGAGCGGAAAGGCTGTTGTGCTGAATCTTGAAGGTATTCATGTGGAGGTTGCACAGAGAATTATAGATTATTCTGCAGGTTCATGTTATGCAATAAGTGGTAACTTACAGAAGATTACTAATTACATATTTCTTGTTACACCACCTAATGTTGACATATCCGGAGATATTCCTGAGATAGTTGCAGGTGGCATTGATTTGACCTCTTTTAAAAGTGATACAAGCTTTTAGTTTTTTTTAGTTGTTGTATTTAATATTTTGCCACTCAAGGACATTCCTGAGTGGCTTTTTGTTATTAAAAAACAAAAAATTTTGATGATATACAATTAATGTGATAGGAGATAATAATTATGTCAAAATGTATTAATGTGAAATATGAAAATAAACCAATTTATGATATTGTTATTGAAAATGACTTCAGCCTGTTAGCAGATGCATTTTCAAAACTTGGAATATCAGGAAGAAAATTATGCATTGTTACAGACTCTAATGTAGGTCCTATATATGCATCTTTAGTTGAGGAAGAACTCAAAAAGACAGGTAATAAAGTGTTTGTTTATACATTTGAAGCAGGAGAGGAAAATAAGAATCTGGATACTGTTGAAGATGTATACGAATTTCTTATAAAGGAACATTTTGACAGAAAGGATATGCTGGTAGCGCTGGGAGGAGGAGTCGTAGGCGATCTTACTGGATTTACTGCTGCAACTTACCTTAGAGGTATTGATTTTATACAGGTACCAACATCTTTACTTGCCCAGGTGGATTCAAGTATTGGTGGTAAAACCGGAGTTGATTTCAGAGCTTATAAAAATATGGTTGGAGCCTTTCATCAGCCTAAGCTTGTGTATATGAATATTTCTGTTCTTAAAACATTAAGTACAAGATTGTTTAATTCCGGATTTGGAGAAATTATCAAGCATGGTCTTATAAAGGACTCAAATTATTATAACTGGCTTAGAGACAATGTAGATAATATTAAAAAACTTGAGCCGGAATATATTGAAGAGATGATTTATATAAGTTGCAATATTAAGAGGGAAGTTGTTGAAAAGGATCCTAAGGAAAAGGGTGACAGAGCATTATTGAATTTTGGTCACACATTAGGACATTCAATAGAAAAACTTATGAATTTCACTTTGTATCACGGAGAATGTGTTGCTTTGGGAATGATAGCAGCCCTTAGTATCTGTAAAAAGAGAGGTGCTATATCCGAGGCTGAGTATAATGATGCTGTTGAAATGCTTAAATTATACGAATTCCCTACAACTGTAACAGGCATAACATCTGAGGATGTGGTTAAGGTATCAAAAAATGACAAGAAAATGGATGCAGGAAAGATTAAGTTCATACTTTTAAATTCAGTAGGAGATGCATATATTGACATGAATGTTACTGATGAAGAGATGAAGGATGCTCTTTTAGATATTATAAAGTGATTAAAGTATTTACATAATTGATGTGAATGGTTTGGATAAAGATTTTTACATAATTAAAGAAATTGAAAGTAGAGTTTAAGATGAGTGATTTAAAAAAAAGGAAAACAGTGGGATTGGTGCTATATTTAGTGCTTGTTACTATACTTACTGAATTGGATCAGATAACTAAGATTATAGCAGAAAATATTTTATATAAGAATGATGATATTCCTGTTATAAAGGGAGTTCTGGAATTTTCATATCTTCGTAATGACGGAAGCGCATTTGGAATGTTCAGCGGAAAAATTAATTTGTTTTTAGTCCTTACTGTGATTGTTGTTGCATTTATTACGTATATAATTATAAGAATGCCAATGACAAAGAAGTACTATCCGGTTTACCTTATGTGCACGCTTCTTGTATCCGGTGCTTTAGGAAATTTTATAGATAGAATCAGATTTGGATATGTCAGGGATTTTATATATTTTAAACTCATAGACTTTCCGGTGTTTAATGTGGCTGATTGCTATGTAACTGTTTCAGTTATTCTTCTGATAATATCTATCTTATTCGTATATGATGAAGAGGATTTTAAATTCCTTTCCAGCAAGAAGATAAATGATACTGAAGATGCTCAAGAAAGTGTTGAGAAGGATATTATAGATGAAAATGGAGATTCTAAAATTGGACAATAATTTAGATTTTCAGGAATTTGTTGTTGATATTGAGGATAAAGGAACAAGAATTGATAAATATATATCTGATGAAATTAATGATATTTCAAGATCCAGAGTGCAGAAGCTTATTGATGATGGATTGGTGACAGTTAACGGTACTGTAACAAAATCTAATTATAAAGTAAATTGTGAGGACAAGATAACTGTTACAATTCCAGAACTGGTGGTTCCTGATATTGAACCTGAGGATATTCATTTGGATATTATACATGAAGATGAGGATATAATAGTAGTGAATAAGCCAAAAGGTATGGTTGTTCATCCTGCAGCCGGACACTATACCGGAACTCTTGTAAATGCACTTATGTTTCACTGTAAAGATAATCTGTCAGGAATAAACGGCGTCATGAGACCCGGAATTGTCCATAGAATTGATATGGATACCACTGGTGTCATAGTTGCCTGTAAAAATGATTCTGCACATAATTTTATTGCGGAACAACTGAGTGTTCATTCTATTACAAGAAAATATTATGCTATAGTTATGAACAGATTTAAGGATGAAGAGGGAATTGTTGATGCACCTATTGGAAGAAATAAAACAGACAGAAAAAAGATGTGCATTGATAAAAATGGAAGAAGAGCTGTAACAAGATATAAGGTTTTAGAAAACTTTGATAAATTTAGTTTCATTGAGTGCCAGTTAGAAACAGGAAGAACTCATCAGATAAGGGTTCATATGTCTTCAATAGGCCATCCACTTTTGGGAGACAGCGTGTACGGAAGTGGAAAATCTCAGTTTAATTTACAGGGACAGACACTCCATGCCGGTGTTTTGGGCTTTATACATCCTGGAAGCAAAGAATATGTGGAATATAGTGCGCCACTTCCAGATTATTTTAATAATGTTTTAAAGACATTGAGAAAATAAGAAACCAGGTGTTTTTGCATAAGAAAAAGGATGGTTTAGATCACTTTTTATTTTTATGGGAGGTTGGATATGAGACGTAAAGAATTTATTGATATAATATTGAACAGTATTTCAGATACATTTGACATATATCATAATTACTGGTTCGAAGAGAGAAAATTTGTTATCTATGCCTATAATTATAAAAATAAAAATAAATTTGAAACAACAGGGGATGCTAAATTATGGGATTCCAGATGTTTTGAACATTTATTTTTTATAAACAGCGATAATCTGGGAATGGAGGAATTTGATGACCTGGTAGATTTTGCTGTTAATAAGATTGAACCACATTTTGTCAGAAATGATAAAAAACTTCCCTGTAAAAACCACATGTATTCATATATTTCATTTATTATTATAACCAGAAATATGCCATCGGAAGATGTGATTGCAAAATTGAAAAACTGTAATCCTGGTAAGAACTATCTGTTTGGAGCCAGAGGGTATTGTCATATAAGGCTGGTATGCGTTACTCCAAGACAATATAGCGTTATTTCTAATAAGTATGGTGACAACATATCTGAATTTTTGATGGAAATGATGTTACACATTGACCATTTTGAAGATTAAAGTGTGAATATATTATAAAATGTATAGCGTTATCAAACAATTTAATGTATAATGGTGATATCAAAAAATTGTGGACGGTTGTAACCAGGAGGTAGCATTATGGATGAAAGAACAGTAATTACAATAGGACGTGAATTTGGAAGCGGTGGACATGAAGTTGGTATGAAACTAGCAGAAAGACTTGGCATCAAATGCTATGATAAGGAATTGTTGGAATTAGCAGCTAAAGAAAGTGGACTTTGCGAAGAACTTTTTGCATCACAAGATGAGAAGCCAACAAACAGTTTCTTATATTCTCTGGTTATGGATACATATTCATTAGGATATACTAATTCTTATGTGGATATGCCAATTAATCACAAAGTTTTTTTGGCTCAGTTTGACACTATTAAGAAACTGGCAGCAAAAGAGTCTTGTGTAATTGTTGGTAGATGTGCTGATTATGCCTTAGAGGATAATCCATTTGCCATTAGTGTATGGATTAAGGCAAGTATGGAAGACAGAATCGCAAGAATTAAGAAAATATATGAACTTAATGATTCGAAAGCTGCTGACTTGATTCAGAAAACAGATAAGAGAAGGGCCAGCTACTACAATTATTATTCAAGCAAGAAATGGGGCGAGGCAAAGAGCTATGATCTTTGTATAGACAGTGGTCTTGTAGGAATTGATGGAGCAATTGAACTGATATTGAAGTTTATTGAGCTGAAGGAAAAGAACCAAAAATAAAATTATCTATTTAATGGATGAAAAAAGATATGGAGATTCATGGATATAAAAGAAAGAAAAAGACTGATATAAAAAAATGGTTAACGGGAAATAATTCCAAGTTTTATCTTGTTATACTTGGTGTTCTGTTACTGGTTTTACTTTTTGCACTTAAAACCGTGATAGGTATGCATAAAGAAAATCAAAATCTTGAACAGAACAGTATTGATGAAAGTGAATCATCATCAGATGAAGATACAAAGAAAGATGAAAGTTCCTATGTGGCCAAAAATCAATCTTATTATATCAGAATCAGTGTCTCAAAAAATGTTGCAGTAATATATGAATATACTGATAATGACAACAATAAAAAAGCGTTAAAGGCATTTAATATATCAGTTAATCCTTCAGTAAAAACAGGAACAACATTTATTGGGGAGAAGAACGAGTGGAAGAAAATAACAGAAAATGATTACGGCCATTATAATTGCAGACTGGACAATGGAGAATATATTTGTTCAACTCCATATTATTATAAGCAGGTAGGAAATCTTAATGTGATAGCTTACAATAACTTAAGCAATCCTTCAACATCAGGTTCTATTTATATGGCACCGATAGATGCCAAATGGATATATAACAATTGCGGTGTTAATACAGTTGTTGAAATATCGTCAGATTTTGAACTACCTACAGATATTCAGATACCTGTATTCGTTAAGTATGATTATAAGACCAAGATAGAAGAGTAGAATTTTTTTAAAGACTGGGATAAATATTGTATAAATCAGACAAAATTTAATGGTTTATACAATATTTATCCCAGGATTTTTATATATTTTCAGATCTGAGTTTTACAATATTTCTGGCATCACGTTTGTTTTCTTCCTCAATTTCTGCATAGTGTTTACGGGTAGTGTTGACATCCTTATGACCAAGTACATTAGCAACAAGGTATATATCTTTACTTTCCTGGTATAAGTTAGTACCATAAGTACTTCTTAATTTATGTGGAGTAATATGTTTTACTGTAGTTACGGTCTGAGCATATTTTTTCACCAGAAGCTCTACAGAGCGCACACAGAGCCTTTTGTTCTTATTAGATATAAATAATGCGTTTTCATGTCCGGGCTCAGGATTAAGAGATTTGCGCTCCTCAAGGTAGTCCAATAGTGCTTTACGTACTTCATCACCAAAGTATACAAAACTTTCAGCACCACCTTTACGAATAACTCTTATACGTTCGTTATCAAAATCTATATCTGTAACATCTAAACCTACACATTCGGAAACACGGATACCGGTACCAAGCATTAATGTTAACAATGCTAAATCTCTTTTCTTAAGCTTTGTATGGCTGTCTAATTGTTTTTTAGTTAATTTATTTCCGGATTCAACATTATCAAGAAATTCAGATACTTCATTTGGATCCATTCGAATTATTGCCTTCTCATGAAGCTTAGGCATCTCAACCTGACGTGTTGGATCTGCAGATATAAATTCGTAGCGGTAGTAGTAGCCATAAAAACGTCTTAAAGAACACAGTTTACGCTTGATGGCGGCTTCTGAATTGGTTACTTCCTGTCCGTTACGTTCATACACTCTTATATATCTTAGGTAATTAGATATATCCTGACCTTTAAGTTTTTCTAAATCTCTTAATGTGAAATCCTTCATTGTATAATTTTTAAATTGAGGTAATTTATCTAAAAGATATTCAAAAAAAGATTTTACATCCAGTGCATAGGCAACTCTTGTACGTGGCTGTTTAGTAAACTCAAGACTGTTAAAATATTCTGTACAAAAATCAGGCAAATAAGATAAAATATCATTTATTTGTCTTACATATTTTTTATTTTGTTGTTCAGTGTAGGTGTTCTTATTGGTGGCCATTAGTAGTAACCCTCCTTAATGAATGATAGTTACATATATAATTTCGCTAAAGCCGAGTTTAACGAAGTGATGATTTGCATTTACAGTGGCAATTGTTATTTTGCCACAAGTTTGCCTTGATATAGTTTCTTTTGTATTACATTGATATGAAGATCTTTTTGGTATTTCTTTATTTTATTTAATTCGTTTTCAGTAATAATTGATATACACACGCCTTTATTACCATTACGACCACATCTTCCTGCTCTGTGAATATAATCTTTAGATTCCTCCGGAAGATTTAAATTAATTACTGTATCAACATTATCAAGCTGCAAACCTCTTGATGCAATATCTGTTGTTAAAAGAATCTGTATATTATTATTTTTGAATCTATCAAGAGTTGTTTTCTTCTGAATATTATTCTGATTGCTTGATAATTGTCCAACTTTGTAATTATGATATTCAAGCTTTTGGTATGATTCTTCTAAATCATACTTAGTGTTAATGAAAACAATTGCTTTGTTTGTTCCGGTTGCTTTTATAAGCTTTCTTAATGTCTCCACGCGTTCACGTCTGTCAGTAACAACATATAAATGTTTAATATTTGTGGGAATAAGGCTTTTAGATTGATTCATATTATTCAAATCAATATCTATTGCTTTGAATGTCAAAGAATTGGCCGCTTTTCTTGTTTTTTTATCTATACTTGCAGAGAACAATAAAACCTGGGTATATTTCATAAGAGATTTACGAATTAAGCTAACTTGTTCTATATATGTTGTATTAATAAGTTTATCAGCCTCATCCAGTACAAGAGATTTTACTTCATGAACTTTTAATTTATTGGATTTAATTAATTGTAAAACTCTTGATGGTGTCCCTACAAGAACTGATGGCTTTGATTTAATCTTTTCAATCTGACGGTTTAAATTACCATCTCCGGTTACAAAGATCGAGTGGAATTTAGAATCTTTGTATGATAAAAGAAGTTCTGCCTGAGAATTAACTTGAGCAGCTAATTCTCCAGTTGGAACAAGTATTAAAATCTGTACATTACTGCTATTCTCAGAAAGATTATTAATAAGAGGAACAAGGTAAGAAAATGTCTTACCAGTACCGGTTCCGGAACAGGCAATGAGATCTCTGTTATTGTTGATATGTTTAAAGGTCTGAGCCTGTATAGGAGTCATTTCTGAAATATTATTATTCTTAAGAATATTTATTAATTCAGGATTAAGATCTAAAATTTCATTATATAACATAGGTGTACTCCAATCTCGAAAATATTTATCTCTGATAATATTCTTGTATTTCTTTATTAAAAATATATCAGATGAGACAAATAAGTTCAATCTTTCTCACCATTTCTAACACCTAGCAAATTAAAAAAAGTATTACTTTATCTGATCTGAATAATAATAAACAAGGATATTGGAGCCTTTTTTAATAACATCAGAGTTCATATTGTTAAGTTGAATTATATTATTGATGTAGGTATTCTTATCTTCATTTCCGTTATTATATTTATCTTCTATAGACCAGAGTGTATCGCTATCTTCAATAGTTATACTGGTATAATATCTGTATTCTTCTTTCTTATGACTGTTATCAGATGCTTTAACAATAATACTTCCCAAGGAAATTATTGCTGCAATTGAGAATGTTATAATTAAAACTTTAACCAAATTAATTGAATTCTTACCCTTCATAATAATCCTCCCTTTTAATCAACCGTTAGCATTTGTGAAAATGTATTGCTATAAACATTTATAGTAACTTTGAATAAAACAAACAAATGTTCTTGCAATTATATTACATTCCAAACAAATGTTTGTCAATAAAAATCGAACATATTTTCAGAACAATTTTTCGGAAAATATGTTTGCTTATTAAAAATATGTGTGTTATCATTGTATAAGAGATAATTATTAGTCGTGATAATTATTATAATTATAAATAATACGGAGGTTTTTTATGGCGTACGGCAGAATTACAAAAAAACAGTCGGAAATTCTTGAATATATTAAGTCACAGATTATTAATAAGGGATATCCACCTTCAGTAAGGGATATATGCAGCGCAGTTAATTTAAAGTCTACATCTTCTGTTCATGCACATTTGGAAACGTTGGAAAAGAATGGATATATAAGAAGAGATCCAACAAAACCAAGAACCATAGAAATAATTGATGATAATTTTAATCTTACAAGACGAGAGGTTGTCAATGTTCCGTTACTTGGACAGGTTGCTGCGGGACAACCATTGTTGGCTGTTGAGAATATCACTAACTACTTCCCTATGCCATCAGAATTTATGCCTAATGAAGATACCTTTATGTTGTCTGTAAAAGGTGACAGTATGGTTAATATGGGAATTTATGATGGGGACTATATTATGGTAAAGAAGCAGAATACAGCTAGAAATGGTGAAGTTATTGTGGCACTTGTTGATGATTCTGCTACTGTTAAGAGGTTTTATAAGGAGAATGGACATATAAGACTTCAGCCCGAGAACGATTTCATGGATCCAATTATTGTTAGTGATTGTGAAATACTTGGAAAAGTAATTGGTTTATTACGTCTTAATATAATATAATTTAATACATTGTAATATGGGATAGAAAAGACAGAGTATTTGTAGAAAATGAGGTAATCCTTAAAACTGCAATACTCTGTCTTTTTAGTGTCTAAAATAATATTTATTTTTTCAATTGTTTTTAAGGGACATTACAATAGGAAAATTATAATGAATCGATTTCTATATCTTTGCCATCTTTCCATACACGTTCAAGCCCATAGAATGCTCTGTCATCTTCTGAGAATATGTGTACTACAACTTCTGAATAATCCAATAGAATCCAAGATGCAGTATTGTACCCTTCTACTTTAGGATCTTTATATCCGGCTTTAAATACCTGCTCTTCTACATTATCACACAGTGCTTTAACCTGGTTAGCGTTGCTACCGCTGGCAATTATAAAGTAATCTGCTAAAGGTGTAATTTCACTTACATCAATAACCTTAATATCAATACCTTTTTTATCTTTTAAAGCGTTAACGGTAATCTTTACTAAATTAAGTGTCTCTTCGCTAATTTGCATATTATTATTCTCCGTTTCTGAAATTCTAATTTATATGTTACTCAAAAATATCTTTACATAAGTAATACAAGTATAAATCCTTATAAAAGTTATAAGTGTCTACTGTTGTTTGATCAATTGGCTTTCCGGATTCTTTTAGATACTCAATTGTATCATGAAGAACAACTTTTATTGCTTTATCTATATCAATAAATGTCAGACTGCGTATTTCGCTTAAATTGCCGGCTTTATTTCTGTAAGGCTCAATGTAATCCGCAATAAATATAATCTTGTCTAAGAGGCTCATATCGGGCTTGCCAGTTGTATGATAGGTTATTGCACTGCATATATCATCATCTGTAATTCCATATTTTGTCTTTGCATAAAATGCACCTAATTTTGAGTGTAAAAGATATGGACTGTTATATTCAATATCGCTGATTTCAATATTATTGTCATTACACTCCTGAATCTTTATCTCATCAGGAATACATTTAGCGCAGTCATGTAATAAGCCGGCTATATAAGCTTTTTCCATATCATATCCGTATCTCATGGCTAAACATGCAGATGTATCGGCAACTCCAATTGTATGTCTGAAACGCATCTTATCTTTTTTTAGAGCTTTTTTAACTTGTTTTCTAAGTTTTTCAATATTATTGTTATCCATAATTTTCCCTCTTATCAGTCAATGTATAATTTATTGCTGATAATGTAGTCTGCCACATCTTCTCCAACATATTTACTTATGGATTGGCCTTGTTTAACGCAATCCCGTATTAATGTAGAACTGAATGGGTAGTCATCACATTTTATAAAATCAATATTTGCACCGTAATTATCTTCAAGAAAAGCTTTCTGTTTCATAAGTTCAGTACTGTTATGATTATCCCTGTTCGCAGCCAGGAGATGACAATGTTTACAAATGTAATCCGGTTTATACCAGTTTTGCAATGCAAACAAAGAATCTCCTCCGATTATAAAATAAATAAGGTCATAATCTTCTTTAATTTCAGCAAGAGTATCAGCTGTATAGGTTTTGCCTCTCCTGTCTGTTTCAATAGTAGAAATATGCATATAATCATAGTCTTTAATTGCAAGACTAATCATATTAATTCTATGTTCAGGAGACGCAATGCATAAATTATCTTTATATGCAGGGCTATATGAGGGCATAACAAGAATTTCAGGTATGTTAAACTGTTCGCGCGCAGCCCTGGCTATAGCTATATGTCCCAGATGAATGGGATTAAATGTACCACCCATGATACCTACAACTTTCATTATTTCCCCTTTGGAAGTTCAATTTTTTTATTATTTTTTGATTCTTTATAGAGAACAATTTTCTTGCCTATTACCTGTACTACTTCTGAATGAGTTCTTTCTGCAACTATCTGTGCTATTTCTTTAGGATCATCGGCACAGTTTTGTAACACATGAATTTTAATTAGTTCTCTTTTTTCCAAGGCCTCAGCAATTGCCTGGGTATTTTCAGGAGTGAGGCTGTTTTTGCCAAACTGGAATATTGGGTCCATAGTCATTGCAAGACTCTTTAAATATGCTCTTTGTTTGCTCGTCATACTTAACTTTACACGACAGAAATGTCGTATTTCCTTTCAAAAAATATTAATTCTAAGCTTTATAGTAATCAAATTCAAGATATTCTCCCACTCTTACAGTGTCACCTTCCTGTATGTCAAGTTCTTCAAGTTTATCAATTACACCGGAAGATTTCATGAATTTCTGGAAGAAATCAAATCCCTTTTCTGACTCAAGATTTGTGTAACCAAGCATTCTGTCAATACGTGGTCCTGAAACAACAAATACACCTTCGTCGTCTATTGTAACTTCATAACTTTCGTTAGGATTATCAAGGAGATTATCCATATCAAATTCTTTTTCAAATATTACTATATCGTCAGGGAAATTATCTAAAAGTTCTCTTACAGCATATAATAATTCCTTAACCCCCTGGCCTGTAACGGCTGAAATTGGATAAACTTTGATACCTTCCGGTTCAAAAGCATTTTTAATAGCTTCAATAGGATTATTTCCTGTTCCATCATCATAAATGGCATCAATCTTATTTGCAGCGATAACCTGAGGCCTTCTTAATAATTCAGGGTTATAGGCTTCAAGCTCTGCATTAATAGCTTTAATATCTGCAATTGGGTCTCGTCCTTCTGTTGATGCAGCATCAACAATATGGATGATTACCTTGGTTCTTTCAATATGTCTTAAGAACTGGTGACCAAGACCAACTCCCTCGGAAGCCCCTTCAATAAGCCCCGGAATATCAGCTATAACAAATCCCTTTCCTCCATCAATATCAACTACTCCAAGATTAGGATTCAATGTAGTAAAGTGATAATTAGCAATTTTTGGTCTGGCATTTGTTACTCTTGAAAGAAATGTTGATTTACCTACATTAGGAAAACCTACAAGACCTACATCAGCAATACATTTAAGTTCCAGTCTTACCCATAATTCCTGAGCTTCCTGACCGGGTTGGGCATACTGTGGCGCCTGCATGGTTGCTGTAGCATAATTCATATTACCTTTACCACCACGTCCACCTTTAAGGATAGTTTCCTGCATATTATCTCCGGACATATCGGCTATTACTTTTCCTGATTCATCATCGTATATAACAGTTCCTTCAGGAACCTTTATTATAAGGTCTTCCCCATTTTTTCCGGTACAACGTTTTTTACCACCCTCTTCACCGCTTTGGGCAATATACTTACTGTTGTGTCTGAAATCCCCAAGGGTATTTAAACCTTTATCTACCTGAAAAATAATATCTCCACCATGTCCGCCGTTTCCTCCGTCAGGACCGCCGGCAGGAACGTATAATTCTCTTCGGAAGCTGACATGACCATCGCCACCTTTACCGGATTTAATATAAATTCTAACTCTATCTGAAAACATAATTTACCTCATTTCTTTGTCACTATGAGAATAATGTTTTTTATTTCATATTTATTTTATATGGTAAAAAAGCTCCAAATCCTTAGATTTGGAGCTTAAAAAAACTAATTAGTTCTCTGAGGCAACAGGATAAACAGATACCTGCTTCTTATCTCTGCCTTTTCTCTCAAACTTAACAGTTCCATCAACAAGTGCGAATAATGTATCATCGCCACCGCGACCAACGTTAACACCTGGATGAATCTTTGTTCCACGCTGTCTGTAAAGGATATTACCAGCTAAAACGAACTGTCCATCAGCTCTCTTTGCGCCTAATCTCTTAGACTCTGAATCTCTACCATTCTTTGTAGAACCAACACCCTTTTTATGAGCGAAAAACTGAAGGTTCAAATTTAACATAACATTACACCTCCTTGACTATAATCAATAAGTAATCGGGATTGCCTTTAGCTAATGTAACTAAACCAAGTTCCAAAGCATCAAGCAATACCTGTGTTTTTTCACTAATCTCAGATGTTACCAGAAAATAAAGACTGGCTTCATCTTCGTTAACTGACACTTCAAATTTATCATCAGTAAACTTTTCTACAGAATTTACTGTATTGAAAGTCAGCAATGAAATTGCAGAACATATAATGTCACTGCCCTCGTCTGCATAACCTGAATGTCCTGCAGACATAAACCCTACATTCCTCTTTGTATCTGAGGATTTGTAGATAGTTATATGAGTCATGGATAACACACCTCACATTTAATATTAAGCATTGATCTTTTCAATCTTAACCTGAGTGAATAACTGTCTATGACCGTTCTTCTTGTGATATCCAGTTTTTCTCTTATACTTGTAAACGATGACCTTTTTGCCTTTAACTTCGTCAACAACACTAGCTGTAACTGTTGCTCCTGCTACTGTAGGGTCACCAACCTTAGCCTCTCCGTTATTTACGAAAAGAACCTGGTCAAATGTAACAGTGTCACCAGCATTGACATCAAGCTTTTCAACATTGATTACATCGCCTTCAGAAACTGTGTACTGTTTACCACCTGTTGCTATAATTGCGTACATATGGCACCTCCTAAA
>JAUNPK010000007.1 GCA_030536855.1 Eubacteriales bacterium | reverse complement strand
TCGTTTACCGCGGCGACTTGTATATAATATCATTACACATTTGCATTGTCAACAAGATTTTAATATTTTCTACAATTTTTTTGTCAAAGATTTCATTAGCCGTTTATGTCATTGATTTCTGACTGTGAAATTCAATCTTATACAAGATTTATACAAGATGTTAAATATGTTATAGGGACAAAAAACATTCCAAACTTATAAAAGTCGGAATGTTTTTGTTTCTTAATTAGTTTCTTATTTAAATTCTATAAGATATTATTTACTGTAAGTTTATCTATAACTACCGCAACGCATTCTTAGCCTCGTCGGTTATCTCTCTCTGATATGCAATCTCATTTTCGATATTTCTGGCAACTTCATTGGCCGCATAAGCAGCATCCACAACCTTCTTCAATACATTTCCAACTTCATCAGCTTTTTCCTTCTGTCTGGTAGAATTATCAAATATAACCTTCATGGAGGAAACCGTCTCATTTACAGATGTCTGAACCTTCAATATAGTATTAGAAATTTCCTTTGAAGACTTAGAAGACTGCGCTGCAAGTTTTCTTACCTCACTGGCAACTACTGCAAAACCTCTGCCATGTTCTCCTGCCCTTGCTGCTTCAATAGACGCATTAAGAGAAAGTATGTTAGTTTTATTAGATATAGAACCAATCACAGCCGCGAACTTTTCTATCTGTTCGGAAAGTTCCTCCAATTCCTGAATCCTAGCTGATGATTCCTGAACTACCCCATTAAGCGTATCTATCATTTCAAGTATCTCTTCAACACTGGAAATGCTTTCTTTTACCAGATTAAGAGAAGTATCCGAAGAATTGATAACATCAAAGGCATCTTTCTCAAGTTGTTCCTGAGACGCATCAAGTCCATCCAGTATATTACTAAGATTTTTTACCAACATTTCATTGTCCATATTACCCACCTCTAGCCGTTTATTATCTAAGTGACTGTAAAATATTCAACTCATAACCACTTAAAAAACTATATAAGATTAATTGCTTCACTCACGTTACGTATACCAATTAGTTTAATTTTATCACTATTCTTTATATTTTTCAAGCATACCTGAGGCAATATGCAATTTTCAAAGCCCAATTTTATTGCTTCGTTAACTCTTTGCTGTGCCTGGCTTACAGCTCGTACTTCACCTGCAAGTCCCACTTCACCAAATATCACTGTCCTGCTATCCACGGTTATATTTTTAAAACTGCTGATAAGTGCTATAACTATGCCCAAATCCAACGCCGGCTCCGACACCTTAATTCCACCTGCCACATTTACGTAGGCATCACTTCCGGACATATGTATACCGGCTCTTTTTTCCAGCACCGCCATAAGAAGGTTAACTCTGTTATAGTCAGTTCCTGCTGCCGTTCTTCTTGGCATACCGAAATTAGAATCACATACTAAAGCCTGTACTTCCACCATCAAAGGTCTGGTTCCTTCGATCAGACACACAACCACAGAACCCGAAGAATCCTCAGGTCTTCCACTTAACATATACTCCGAAGGATCAGGCACTTCGACTAATCCTTTTTCCTGCATTTCAAATACACCAATTTCATTTGTTGAACCAAATCTGTTCTTAACACCTCTTAGAATTCTGTAAGACGCATATCTGTCCCCTTCAAAATAAAGAACAGTATCTACCATATGTTCCAGCACCCTTGGTCCTGCAACAACACCTTCTTTTGTTACATGTCCCACTATAAATATCGAAATATTAAGACCCTTTGCGAGTTGCATCAAAATAGAAGTACTTTCCCTAACCTGAGACACACTTCCCGGAGCTGCTCCAATTTCATCCTTATACATAGTCTGTATTGAATCTATTATTACAATTTCAGGTCTTCTATCATTTAAAACATTCTCTATAATATCCAGATTAGTTTCACAAAGCAGCATTAGTTTATCACTACATTGTCCTATTCTATCTGCTCTTAATTTAATCTGCTTTAAGGATTCCTCTCCTGATATATACAAGACATCCTTGCCATTATCGGCCAGGTTATAACACATCTGAAGAAGCAATGTGGATTTTCCTATACCAGGGTCACCACCAACCAGCACCAATGAACCTTGAACAATTCCTCCTCCCAGCACTCTGTCAAGTTCCGTGATTCCTGTTGTAGTTTTGTCTTTATCTTCAAGGCTGATATCTTTAAGACTTACTGGTGAAGATGCATTATCATCCCATTTCTTTTTTCCAACATCTGCAATTCCTTTAACGCTCTTTGATTTGCCAACAAGTTCTTCAACCGCTGTATTCCACTCCTTGCATGAAGGACATTGTCCAAACCATTTTGATGATTCATAACCGCATTCTTTGCAAAAAAAAGCTGTATTTTTAGATTTTGCCATATTTTCCCTTTCATAATCATCTATATTCAGGCATTTAGGAAACGCCTATTATTCATACGTTGATATATTTTAAAAATATTTATATTATTGAAAATATATTCAAAAAATGAAAATATGGGAGCAGACGTTTTCTGCTCCCTGCACTTTTATATTCAATTGACTGTTACGCCTTGGTAACATTAACCTTTACAGGCTTACCATCATCAAAACTGACAGAAATAACAATCTTACCACCCATATTGGTTTCTGTTATTCCCTCACTGTTACCATTAATAGATACATTATATGAGGCACCTTCCTCAAGTTCAAGAGTAATCTGCGCACCTTCTTTACCTTCAACTTCAAATGATACCCCTGTGTCAGTAGCCATAAAGTTGTTCACTGCTGTTCCAGGAACTGATTCATATACAAATGAACCATTACGCTCCAACTTAGTAATCTCATTGTACGTCTTAATCTTGTAAGTATCTCCACAGTGCTCAAAATCTGAAAGTTTAGACTTTGTATCCAAAGTATAATTACCAAAACTAAGCGTTCCATCCTTCTCTGAACGAATCAACTCATTAATCACTGGCATATTATTGTCCTCCTACGTGTTTTACGATTATCTCTGCTCTAATTATACACCAACATCAATGAATGTGCTAGTACTTAGATTTTATATTTTATTAACATTTAATGAATTTATTGTTTACTTATTAATGCCTCTTTTTAAAGTAAAGTTAAGTTTATTGTCCTTTACTCCTACCTTAACTCTGTTTCCGGTTTTAATCTTACCTTCAAGAATTCTTTCTGCCAAAGCATCCTCCAATTCACTTTGAATAGTACGTTTAAGAGGTCTTGCACCATATTTGGGATCATATCCCTTATCTACAATCCACTTCTTAGCCTCATCATCCAATTCAATTGAAAGTTTCATCTGCTCCATAATTCTCTTATTAACTGTTGAAACAAGGATATCAACGATATGTCCGACCTGCTCTTTATTAAGAGTATGGAATACAATAATATCGTCAATACGGTTAATGAATTCAGGCTTGAAAATTCTCTTAACTTCATCCATAACTTTAGATTTCATAGTTTCATGATTCTGTTCTTCAGTAAGTCCCGAAATAAATCCCAACGACTTTGGCGAAACTATATTTTCTGCTCCTGCATTGGAGGTCATAATTATAATGGTATTTTTGAAGTCTACCACGCGTCCTGTAGAATCAGTAATTCTGCCATCATCAAGAACCTGTAGAAGAATATTAAACACATCAGGATGAGCTTTTTCCACCTCATCAAATAAAACAACAGAATATGGATTTCTTCTTACCTTTTCGCTTAGCTGTCCGCCTTCGTCATATCCTACATATCCCGGAGGTGAACCTATGAGTTTAGAAACCGTATGTTTCTCCATGAATTCAGACATATCTACTCTGATAAGAGAATTATCTGTTCCAAACATAGCATCTGCCAGTGTTTTGGAAAGTTCCGTCTTACCTACACCAGTAGGACCCAAAAACAGGAAAGAACCAATTGGTCTGTTAGGATCTTTAAGTCCAACTCTTCCACGTCTTATTGCCTTCGCAACTGCTGTTACTGCTTCATCCTGACCTATAACTCTTTCATGGAGAGTCTCTTCAAGATGAATAAGTCTTTCAGACTCAGCCTCTGCAATTCTTGAAACAGGAATTTTTGTCCATAAAGCTACCGTGCCGGCAATGTCATTTTCATCTACCACAATGTCCGAATTATCCATTTTCTCCTGCCACTGAGCTTTTATTTTTTCAAGCTTGTTTTTCTTTGCGGCCTGTTTCTTTTTTATTGTTCCAGCCTCTTCAAAGTTTTCATGCATAATCGCATCTTCTTTTTGTTCTGATAATTCCTTTATTTCCTTTTCAAGTTTCCTCACATCATTAGGAATAACAAATGCTTGAAGTCTGGCTCTTGATGATGACTCATCAATAAGGTCTATTGCTTTATCAGGCAAAAATCTGTCATTTATATATCTCTTTGATAATTTTACAGCTGCAACTACTGCCTCATCTGTTATTGTTACATTATGATGCTGTTCATACTTACTGCGAAGTCCCATAAGAACTTCTATGCTTTCCTCCACAGTAGGTTCTTGAATCTTAACAGGCTGGAATCTTCTTTCAAATGCAGCATCTTTTTCAATACGTTTTCTGTATTCTTCAATAGTTGTGGCACCTATTATCTGAATTTCACCTCTGGCAAGAGATGGCTTTAAAATATTGGATGCATCCAAAGCTCCTTCTGCTCCGCCTGCTCCTATAATAGTGTGAAGTTCATCGATAAAAAGAAGTACGTTTCCTGCATTTCTCACTTCCGAAATTACTCTTTTTATTCTTTCCTCAAATTCACCTCTATATTTAGAGCCTGCAACCATTCCGGAAAGATCCAGAGTCAGAAGTCTCATATCTTTTATTGTTTCCGGAACGTCTCCTTCCACAATTCTTGACGCAAGCCCTTCCACAACAGCCGTTTTACCTACACCCGGCTCACCAATAAGGCAGGGATTGTTCTTTGTTCTTCTGGAAAGTATCTGAATAACTCTTTGAATTTCCTCTTCTCTTCCAATTACCGGGTCTAATTTACCAAGCCTTGCGAGCTCTGTTAAATCTCTACTGTACTGGTCGAGAGTCTGTGTGGATTTCTTGTCTTTTCCCACAAGTTTACCATTATGAAAATCTTCATTAAGCCTTGAGGTATTTTCACCCATGGCAGTCAGTAAATCAGCGTATATTTTCTTAATAGACACTCCCATAGTATTGAGAAGTCTTGCTGCAACACTGTCAGTCTCCTTGATTACGGCTATGAGAATATGCTCCGTACCTATATCTGCAGAATTAAATCTGGCAGCCTCTTTTATAGCTCCCTCAAGAATCCTTCTCACTCTTGGTGTATATCCCATAGGTTCCTTAACACTTACCACATTATCAGGTGCAATCAGCTGATAAACCAGATTAATAAGCTTCTCATCAGTAACATCGTTGCTTACAAGTACAGAGGATGCAAGGCTGCCCTCCGCTTTTACTAATCCAATCAAGAGGTGTTCAGAACCTACATATCCATGTCCTAACATAGCCGACGTCTCTGCAGCATACTTTAATGCTTCATTTGCTTTATTAGTAAATCTGCTTTGCATATTTCTGTCCTCTCTTTCTACATTTATTCAAATATCTTTATCTTCTTTGTAAAAACATAATATGATGCAAAATATGTTGCCAAAGCAACAACAAATGCAATTATAAACGAAATAATATTAGATGAAGTAATTGCAAACATAGCATCATAAGCCAAAAATGTAAAGATTCCCATAATCAGTGAACTTATGGCTGGTTTTGCAAATACCGGCACAATAGGAATTTGGTAATTGCATTCCTGGTACAGAGCTTTAAGGTTCAGCACAAAAATTATAACAGGAAATGAAGCGTTTCCTATAACCAGGGAATAAATCCCCAATGGAGTAAACATCAACAAACAAAATACAAGTACAATATGAACCACAAGGGATATAAATGAATTAATCATTGGTATCTTCATCTTATTAATACCCTGCAGTGCTGAACTTGTCACCGTTGACAAAGTGTAGAAAACAACTGCGATGGCACCTATCTTTAACATTATGCCACCCTGCTCACTATTATATCTTGCAAATAACAGTTTAATCAAAGGCTGCCCTATGACAAACAAGCCTACAAAGGAAGGTATTGCCACAAACATATTTGTCTTCAATGTCTTTGTAAGCTTAGTCTGTACAGACGGAAAATCCTTTTCTGTATAAGAAGCAACTATACTTGGCAACATGGAAGCTGACATTGCAGTAGCTATTCCCTGAGGTATACCGATAAGCAGCGTATAACTGGAACTGAAATTACCTAAATCTGTAGTTATACTCTGAGTTACATTCCTTGTCATCATAATATTGCTAAACATTACATCATCAATCAGGGCACTGATTTGATAAAATGTCTGTCCCACAATAATAGGTATCATTGTTAGAACAATTGCCTTGTAGATATATCCGATGTCATCTCTGTCACGACTTCTATCCCTGCCAACCATTCGCATAAATACAGGTCGATATACAAAATAAAGCAGTACAAACATGATTACCGCCGTAAGAGCACCCATTGCAGTACCAAGTGTACTTCCTGCCGCACCGTAAGCCGATGCATTTGAAGTATCTTTATATGCATTAATCAGAATATATCCTGCCGCTATACTTACAACGGCATTAATTATTTGTTCAAATATCTGCGAAACCGCAGTAGGAATCATAGTTCCTTGTCCTTGAAAGAAACCTCTTAGCACTCCAAGCACTGCTACAAGAAAAATTGTAGGTGCTAACACTCTCAATGGAATTGCCAATCCCGGAACTCCTCCACCATAAACAATATTTTCAATGAAGTCTGCTCCAAAGAAAACCATCAATGCAGCCACACCACCAGTGATAAATGATACCACCAGGGAACAGTGAAGCACCTTGGCTGCACTTTTATATTTGCGTTTTGTAAATCTTTCAGATATCAGCTTAGAAACTGCCATAGGAAGACCGTAAGAAGACAGTACAAGCATAATATTATACACATTATACGCTGTTCCATAAATACCGTTACCTTCACTTCCTATGATGTTAAGGACCGGTATTCTATAGAGCATTCCGATAATTCTAACTAATATTCCTGCTATGGCCAATATTGAGCCATGCATTATAAAATTACGCTTATTATCCTGCGACATAGTATTTCCTCACTTTGCCAAGACCGGGATTACCCTGCATTACTTATTTAAAAACCCATTTTTTTTGAATATTATAACTAATTACAAACAATCCCAAATCAATAACAATCTTTGCAACCGCTATAAGGACATAACCAAGTGAAAGTACATTTGAAACCAGATATACCAGTCCGTAAGATGCCATAAGCTGGCATACCCATAAAATGTAATATTTCACTATTGTAGTCTTAATATTCTTATCTGACTTAAAAACAATATTTCTGTTAACTGCAAAGTTAAAGATTGAAGATAATACTCTTGCAACTCCTGTACACAACAACAGTCTTAAAGACAATGTCATTGCTGCAAATATAAACTCAAGTATATTAAATAAAGCATTATCTATAACCCAGCTTGCCAGAGAACTCAAAGTATATTTCCATGAAGTTTTTTTAAACACATACTTTAGTATAACCTTATATATTTTAATTGAATCCTTTATGGGATTAAAATGTGTTGACGCATTTTCTTCTATGTAAACCGTTTCAATAGGTACCTGGTCAAATGGAATTGATTTTCTGTTAAATTCCAATAACATATTGGTTTCGTACTCAAATCTCTCTCCCTCAACCTGACAGAAATCCTCCAAGTATTTAAAAGGTATTGCTCTCAAGCCCGTCTGGGTATCAGATATTTTAAGCCCACAAAGTAGCTTGAATACAAAACTTGTCATATTGTTTCCGAAACTACTCTTAAAAGGAACATCTTTACCGCTGAAATCCCTCACACCCAGAATAACTTTGTCCGATTCCACCATAGCCCTGCAGCAGTTGTAGATATCATTTGCCTTGTGCTGATTATCACCATCAACAGTGACGACACCATCGCAATCTCTTCTGTTATTCATACAAAATTCAAAAGCTGTTTTTAATCCACGGCCTTTACCCTTATTAACCTCATGGGTGAGAATTGTACACTGACTGTAAGAAGAAAGCTTCTCAAATGGCCACATATGTTCTTTATCACTGCCATCATTAACCAGAATTATGTCATCAAATCCTTCTCCTATAAGTGAATCTACTACACATATTAGTTTCTCATCCGGGTTAAGCGATGGAATAATTACAGATATTTTCATTATCTATCTCCTACAAATACCTTTTATCCAAAATTACATAGACATAACAGATAATATAATAAAATCAGTCAGAATGCAACAAGCCTCTTCTCATTTTGCCCTGACATCAATCCTGTTAAGCATTTATATATGGGTATTGTAAAAAATTATAAAAATTCCATGAACATAGCCAAGCAATAGTTCATAGAATTGTATTGTAAATGAAATATGGAGGCTTTGAATATGAGCGATTTAGCAGCAACAAACTGCGGTGGATGTGGAGATTGCAGATGCGGAGGTAACAATAATTCCTGCATCTGGATAATCATTTTACTTCTTCTTTGCGGAGGTAATAACGGATGTGGTGACTGCGGCGGATGCGGCAGCAGATCGATTTGGGGTGGCAGCGGAAACAACTGCTGCATCTGGATTATAATCCTTCTCTTCTTCTGCTCTGGTAACTCTGGCTGGGGATGTAACGATGGATGCGGATGCAGCGGCGGTTGCGGATGTAACTAAATAACCGGAATATATGTTGTGGTTAGGCCGCATTATGCGGTCTAACTTTACGTTAAAGTAAAATCATACAACGGCTTATGTTGAATATAATATATAAAAAAAGACAGGACAAGGTGATTTATGGCAAAAACAATTCCTATAACAGAGTTTGATAATTTAACTCTACCTGAATACATTCAGATAATAAAAGCAGTTATTCCCTTTATGGAATATGAGATGCAACGTACATTTTCCATACTTGTACGATTCTGCGAACTTATCAGCACAATAAAATTCTATGAATCACCTGTTAACTGCAATAAATTTGCTTCCTGCTCAGACAGTAAAGGCATAAGTTTCAATTCCGGCATACAAGATATAATTAATGACAAAGCTATTATGGAGGCAATAATTAGCACCTGTCCCGAAAATATAGAAACAATCATACGAACATATGAGAATTATTCTCAAATGTCTGATTTATTCAATATCTTTAACTCGATGAATCCTGACAATCCGGAAACAGATCATAAAAAAAATAATGATAATTCTGACAACAATTCTGGTAATGATAGTAATAACCCTGATAGCAACAAAACTGTCAATAATATTAATCCATCCATGATGAATAATTTATCGAATATTATGAACCTTCTCAGCGGAAACAATATGATGAATAATAAACAACAACAGTTGTATGACGAGTACATAAAAGAACTTGATAAGATTGATTTTACCGGATAGTGTCCGGACAGCTTTATATTATCCAATAATAAGACATTTAAGGGAGATGTATATGTCAGAACTTGACTTTAGAAAGCAACTGCTTCTTAACGAATTTAAAACTATGTCAAAAGGAAAAGATGTTAATGAAATACTGCCCCTTATGCTGGCAATAAGCAATAAAGCAAACCAGGCGGGAATTGTATTCACAAAATCAGACTGCGAACTTATATTTGAAGATTTAAAACCTTCAATGACTCCTGAACAGCAGCAGATACTTCCCAGCCTTTTAATGATGCTGGGAAATAACTCTTAAATCAGGTTGTCAAAAGTCTATTTTAAAAACCTGAGTGGCAAATTGCGCAGAAAAAGATGGTTTAGATTCCATTGTGCTAACCATCTTTTTTGCGCAACTTGCTAAGGCATAAAATTATAACAGTTTTTTAACACCCTGATCCTATTATTTAACTACTATATTAACAATCTTTCCAGGTACATAGATTTCCTTGACAATATTGCCGGTAACCTTACCTTCAATAGCCTTCTTAGCCTTAGCAAGTACAGATTCCTTATCTTCATCTACTGCGATTTCAATAGTTCCCTTAACCTTACCATTAACCTGAACACCAATCTCTACAGTATCATCCTTGCATGCCTCTTCATCATATTCCGGCCATTTTTCATACGCAATAGTTTCATCATGACCTAATCTGTTCCACATTTCTTCTCCCACATGTGGGCAAATGCATGAGAACATCTTTATGAAGCCTTCTGCATATTCTCTTGAACATTTTCCTTCTTTTGTTGCAGCATTCATGAAAATCATCATCTGGCTGATAGCTGTATTAAATCCAAGTGATTCAAAATCCTGTGTAACCTTTTTAACAGTCTGGTTATATACCTTCTTAAGGCTGTCAGTTGATTCTTCAACCACATTTTCCTCTGATGTAAAGAAGTTCCAAACCTTACCGATAAATCTTCTTGCGCCTTCTACACCCTGCTGGCTCCATGGCTTGGATGCTTCGAGAGGTCCCATAAACATCTCATAAAGTCTCAGTGTATCTGCACCGTAATCATTAACAATATCACTTGGATTAATAACAAACTCAGGGAATCTCTTACCCATTTTAATACCGTTAGAGCCAAGAATCATACCCTGATGAACAAGTTTCTTAAATGGCTCCTTAACAGGAGAAATGCCCTTATCGTATAAATATCTGTTCCATATTCTTGAATATATAAGATGACCTACCGCATGCTCAGGTCCTCCAATATATAAATCAACCGGAAGCCAGTGCTTCATGAGTTCAGGAGCACATAACTCCTTTTCATTATCAGGATCAATATATCTTATATAGTACCAGCTTGAACCTGCTGAACCAGGCATTGTAGATGTCTCTCTCTTGCCCTTAAGTCCATTATGTTCATAATTTTTCCACTCTGTAGCATTTTCAAGAGGAGCTTTACCATTCTTACCCTTATAATCCTCCAGTTCAGGAAGAATAAGAGGTAGTTCTTCATCATCAAGAACATGAATAGCACCATCTTCAAGATATACAACAGGCACCGGTTCACCCCAGTATCTCTGTCTTGCAAATATCCACTCACGGAAATGATAATTTGCCTTTCTTCTTGCAACACCCATCTTCTCCAGCTTTGATGTTATGGCTTCCTTCGCTTCCTCTACGGTAAGTCCTGTAAATTCCTCCGAATTAATGAGCTTACAGCCCTTTCCCAGATAATCATACTTTTCAAAAGCCTTCTCCGTAACATCGCCACCATCAATAACCTGAATTCTAGGAATATTGTGTGCTTCAGAATATTCAAAATCACGCTGGTCATGGCAAGGAACAGCCATAACTGCGCCTGTACCATAATTTGCCAGAACGAAATCACCAATAAAGATAGGAACTTTCTTACCGTTCACAGGATTAATTGCATATATACCTTCAAGAACACATCCGGACTTAGTCTTGTTAAGCTCCGTTCTGTCCATATCATTTTTCTTTACGGTCTCATCTATATATGCCTGAACTTCTTCCTTATTCTGAATTCTTGGCATAAGGTCTTTAACAGTCTGTCCATCCGGAGCAAGAACCATAAATGTAATACCGTATATTGTTTCGATACATGTAGTGAAAATTGAAAACTTTCCGCCACCTTCAATCTCAAAATCAACTTCAACACCTTCAGACTTACCTATCCAGTGTCTCTGCATCTCCTTTGTTGATTCAGGCCAATCTATTTCTTCAAGTCCTTCAAGAAGCTTATCAGCAAATGCAACCTGGTCGATTACCCACTGTTTCATGTTCTTTCTTACAACAGGGAATCCGCCTCTCTCTGACTTTCCATCGATAACCTCATCATTAGAAAGTACTGTACCCAGTTCCTCACACCAGTTAACAGGCATATCTACATATTTTGCATATCCATCAAGATATAACTGCTTAAAAATCCACTGTGTCCACTTGTAAAACTTAGGATCACTGGTAGCTAACATTTTACTCCAATCATAATCAAATCCTAATTCTTTTAACTGCTTACTGAAGGTTTCAATATTCTTCTGTGTAAAACCATTAGGATGATTTCCTGTACTAACAGCATACTGCTCTGCAGGAAGGCCGAAGGAATCATAGCCCATTGGATGTAATACGTTATATCCCTGCATTCTCTTCATACGGGAAACAATATCTGTAGCCGTATATCCTTCAGGATGTCCGGCATGAAGACCTACTCCTGATGGATAAGGGAACATATCAAGTGCGTAAAATTTAGGCTTTGAAAAATCCCATACATCTGTCTTAAATGTTTCATGTTCTTCCCAATACTTCTGCCATTTTGGCTCTATTGATTTGGGATTATAAGTTGTTGTATTCGCCATATCTGCCTCCTAAAACTGCAGTAATTAATTATTTACATACTGTTAAATATTATAATCAATGTATAAATTTGTCAATAAAATCAATATAGCTTAATTCACGACTTAATCCCCCATTTTCCATATCTGTACAAGCTACGTCTTAACTCAATACGTAATTGAATTATAGCGAAATTTATGCTATTTTAATGAAAGTGGTTTGAATATATTTTAAAGGAGAATGCTGGCATGGACTTTAAGGCTGGATTTATTGGATTCGGATTAATCGCCGGCTCAATGGCGCACGCGTTAAAAGAGTCGGATAATAATTATACAATAGTTGCCACAAGCAGACATCTGGAACCTGTATTTAAGGCGAAAGAAGATAAAATAGTTGATATTGTTACAGAAGGAATTACTTCTGAGTATGAAGATTGTGATTTTATAATCATCTGTACTCCCGTAATAACAATAAGTGATTACTTAAAGAAACTTTCCTCAATTGTAAATAACAAATGTATAATCACTGATGTGGGAAGCGTTAAATCTTCCATTCATCATACCGTGTCCGAACTGGGAATGGATTCAGTTTTTATCGGTGGACATCCTATGGCTGGTTCAGAATTAACAGGCTATGCTAATTCATCCTCATCAATTATAAAAGGGTGCAGATATGTAATCACCCCAACAGGCAAGACAACTGATATCCAGCTTGAGAGATTCAAAAATTTTGTTCTGGATTTGAATGCTAATCCTATTATTATGGATTATGAAATTCATGACAAGGCAGTAGCGGCCATCAGTCATCTTCCTCATCTTATTTCTACAGCTCTGGTTCATTTAGTTTCAGAGCATGACGATGAGCAGAAACATATGCAGATGCTTGCGGCCGGAAGTTTCCGGGATATGACAAGAGTTGCCGCATCCTCTCCCGAAATGTGGGATCAAATATGTTCAAGCAACTCAGATGCAATAAGCGGTCTATTAGAAGATTACATAAAGGTCTTAGAAGAAATTAAGGAGAATATTGATAACAAAACTCCCGGATATATAGCAGGACTTTTTGAAATGTCAAAGGAATACAGAAATTCCTTCATAAACAATACAAAGAAATAACTAACCTGACATATAATATTGGGTCAGATAAAAATATACTCAAACGAAATACAGGCAGCTGCAAACACATAAATCACATTCTGTGTGTTTACAGTTGCCTGTATTTTATTATCTTTTATACTCTGAAGCATCCGCCGCCCACGAATTCCCTCAAAATAGAATCAATAGGAATATTATCGGTGCCACAAGGGAGAAAATATTCCAGGAACTTCAATAATCTCTTAGCTTCCTGATATTCCGGTTCATCCTCTGTTATAGAGAAAAGTATAGGTTCAACTATAGGTTTAAGCACACATAACTCATAAGCCATAGCTGAATTAAACATAACATCAGCCTCCTCCTGGAATGGAAATATATTCTTTTCTTCACCCTTTCTTACAGACTCCCACATAGATAATGTTTTCTTAACAGAAGAACCTCTTGTGCGGTAATCTCTTGCCATTCTTCTGATTAGACGTCCGTCTGTTGTAGCAACCCTGTTGTGTTCATCTACATTGAGCTGAGTTAAAGCACTTATGTAGATTTTAAACTTGCTTTCAACAGGAAGAGAATAAGAAAGTTCATCATTAAGACAGTGTATACCCTCTATTACAAGGATATCATCCTCTCCTAATTCAAGATAATTACCGTTATACTCTTTTCTTCCTGTTATAAAATTGAATTCCGGCAATTCCACTCTTTCACCTTTAAGAAGGCTATTCATATGATCATTGAAAAGTTTAATATCTATTGCATGGAGATCCTCAAAGTTATATTGTCCGTTTTCATCTAATGGAGTCTGTTCTCTTTCAACAAAATAATTGTCCACAGCAATGGCATGAGGCTTGAATCCGTTAGCTCTCAACTGAATTGACAATCTATGTGAAAATGTTGTTTTTCCTGAGGAAGAAGGTCCTGCAATCATTATAAACTTTACACCTTCTCGTTCCTTTATCTTATCAACGATCTCAACGATTTTCTGCTCATGAAGTGCTTCCTGTACCAGCATAAGTGAATTGATATCTCCGCTGGTTATGTGTTCATTGAGGGATGCCACAGTATCAAGGCCCATCATATCAGCCCACTCTGTTCTTTCTTTGAGAACATCGAAGAGTTTCTCCTGTGGTGCAAATTCAGGTACAACATTTGGCTCATTCTTTGTGGGAAGCTGTATTACGAATCCATCCTTATATTTAATAAGGTCAAATGTTTTCAAAATCCCTGTGCTATTGGCCATATATCCGTAAAAATAATCATAATACGACTCAAGACTGTAGACATTTACATAAGAACTTCTTCTGTATCTAAATAATCTGGTCTTATCCTTCATCCCTTTTTCTTCAAACATCTTAATAGCCTCAGATGTTTTCATGGAAGTTTTTACAATAGGAATATCTGCCTTAACATCCTCAAGCATCTGTTCCTTAACCTTGTTAAGAAATTCCTCTGTAATTTCAAAATCTCCTTTAATATCACAATACAAGCCCTTGCTTATGGAAAATTCTACATATATCTTTTTAATTTTATTATCTTTATCTACTTTATCAATGGCGTTAAACATAAGCATTAATACACTTCTTTTGTATGTATCATTACCCACAGATGTTTTGGTTGTTATAAACTCTACCTTCTCATCTGTTATTTCCCTGTCATCAATCTCTGTTAATTTTCCATTTATTTTTGCAAGAATTATATCCGAATCATAATTTCCGGCTTGTTCTTTTGATAACTGTAATAAATTCATAACTATACCTCTCTACCCCAAGTACTATCTGTCTCCATTATAATATTCAAGTGCTTCGTTAATATAACTTATATCCTCATTTATAATCTCAAGCCGTTTTTCGGCTGATTGGGAACCTCTGTTGTTTTTCAGTTTTTTTTCTATACTTTCTAACGATTCCAGTTCCTTCATAAGATATTCTTTTAATATTTCATCACGTCTTGAAGGAAGATACTGTCCATATCTCAATATGCACTCTGACACGTTTTTACCTGATATATTATCATCCGATGCATTTTCATCCCATAAGTTCCTGTTATCCGGCAGATAAACACAATTCATTACAAAATAATATTTCCCATCCTCTTTGAGGATTGTTTCATCAGTTATATCAAAGCCGGTTGTGTAAAGAAATTCTCTAAAATCCCTTATCTCTGATTGAGGTGACAATATCAGATTATCCCCGGGTGAAAGCCTGTCCAAGCCATTAGTGATAATGCTCTGCATAAGTTTTCCACCCATGCCACATATTGTAAATGTATCTGCCTGTCCCTTTTCAACGCCTCCAAATCCATCAGCTAATATAACTTTAACCTTTTCATCAGCCCCATACAGGCTTATATGGTTGGAAGCCCTTGAAAGGGGGCCTTTTCTTACATCGCAGGCATAGGCATAATCCGCTATATCATTCACTACAAGATAAATAGGAAGATACCCGTGATCTGTACCTATATCAGCTACACGGGCTCCTTTCTTCACATAATCTGCAACTGCCTTGAGCCTGTCCGAAATTCTTACTGTAACCATATTAATCAAGATAATCCTTTAACTTACGGCTTCGGCTTGGATGTCTTAATTTTCTTAATGCCTTAGCCTCAATCTGTCTTATACGCTCTCTTGTTACATTAAATTCCTTACCAACTTCTTCCAGCGTTCTGGCTCTTCCATCGTCCATTCCGAAACGTAATCTTAAAACTTTCTGTTCTCTCTCTGTAAGTGTTCCAAGAACTTCTACAAGCTGTTCCTTAAGAAGTGTAGAAGCTGCTGCCTCTGCCGGAACCGGAACATTATCATCCTGAATAAAATCTCCTAAATGGCTGTCTTCCTCCTCACCGATTGGAGTTTCAAGTGAAACCGGTTCCTGGGAAATCTTCTGAATTTCACGAACACGCTCAACAGGGATGTCCATCTCCTCTGCAATTTCCTCCGGTGATGGTTCTCTTCCCAGTTCCTGCAATAACTGTCTCTGAACTCTTACAAGCTTATTAATTGTTTCAACCATATGCACAGGAATACGAATTGTCCTTGCCTGATCTGCTATAGCTCTTGTGATAGCCTGTCTTATCCACCATGTTGCATAAGTTGAGAACTTATATCCCTTTCTGTAATCGAACTTTTCAACAGCCTTAATAAGACCAAGATTTCCTTCCTGAATAAGATCCAAAAACTGCATTCCACGCCCTACATATCTCTTGGCAATGCTGACAACAAGACGAAGGTTAGCCTCAGCCAGTCTCTTTTTAGCTTCTTCATCTCCATTTTCCATTCTCTTAGCATACTCAATTTCTTCCTCAGCACTAAGTAGAGGTACCTTTCCAATTTCCTTAAGATACATTCTTACAGGATCTTCCAGTCCAATTCCGTCAGGAACAGATAAATCAATCTTTTCAATATCGATTTCTTCTTCCTCATCGAGAATAATGTCGTCTTCTTCTACCTCTTCTTCATTTACTTTGACATCGATGTTATTATTCTCCAGGTATTCAAATACCTTCTCCATCTTATCAGCCTCAAAGTCCGTATCCTGGAAATAGTTAATAATTTCCTGGTAGTCAAGAACATTTTTCTTTTTCTTTGCTATAACAAGAAGGCCCTTACACTTCTCCTCAAATTTAAGCTGAAGAGCTTCTGCAGATTCCTGGTCAACAATAGCAGCTTCCTCGTTACTGTCTTCATTCTCAGTATCTTCAGTTTTTTTCTTTCTGGTTGTTTTTTTGGCCGGCTTTGCTTCCTCTATATCAGAAACATTTTTATCTTCCTGTTTATCAGCTTTTTCTGCCTTCTTTGTTGTTCTCTTTTTTGTAGTTTTTGTCTCTTCTGTCTCCTTTACTTCTTTTACTTCTTCCTCAATAATGTTTTCCTTTTTCTTAGCCATTCTAATGGTCCACCTTTCACATATTCTTCTGTTAAATATTTAATCTATAGGGAAATATGAATCTGTTTCAGTTTCATCTGTCTGTTAATAATATCCTGCATTTCTTTCACATCCGTGGTTTCCTTAAGAATATTATTCAGACTGTTCTCCTTTACTTTAATAACTGTATCATTTAGGGTTTTTTCTCTTTCAGCCCTGCTCAAAGACTCGTTTATTTCGGCAGAAAACATAGCAGATACCTCATTTTGTTCTTCTCCCGGCTCATAATCGTTAATTATGGCTGCCGGACTTATTTTGCCATTCTCATACTGTTCATACACTTTGCCTGCCACTCCATTAAACAATGGATCAACAAAATCTTCCGGTGTTATATAATTTTTAACAAGATTATATATGCCTTCATCCTCTATCATCCATGTCAGTAGAATTTTCTCAGCCTGCCTTACTCCGTCTTCCTTTTTCTTCTTCATTTTCTGCTGATTTCTTTCATGGGGAGTTTCTTTTGCTATAATACCTTCTTTGCTTCCCAGCCTTGAAACCATTTGGCTCATACCGTCCTCAGGAATCATAAACCGCCGGCATACTGCTTTCTTATAGTTATCCCTCTCCAGTTTCTCGGAAAATGTAACAAGCTTTGCGGCAACTTCCCTCTCAAAAGCTGTTTCACTTTCAGGATCACTTCTATCATATCTTTTCTCAATGATTCCTATTTCATACATAAAACTGTTTTCTGCATTATCTATTCTTTCCTGAAAAGCTCCCGGTCCAAGAGCCTTTATAAACTCGTCAGGGTCCTTATAAGGGCGCATATTAATAACTTTTGTTGACAGTCCTGCCTCTTTTAGAATAGGAATCGCCCTTAAAGCTGCTTTAACTCCCGCCTCATCACTATCATAAGTTATCAGCACGTTATCCGTGTATCTTTTCATAAGACGGGCATGTCCGGGTGTCAATGCTGTTCCAAGGGATGCCACAGCCTGGTTAAAGCCTGCCTGATGCAGTGATATTACATCCATATATCCTTCACATATAATAAGATTAGGCTTTCTTGATGTCCTTGCAACATTAAGTCCGTATAAATTACGGCTTTTATCGAAGAGCTTGGTTTCCGGAGAATTCAAGTATTTAGGTTTTCCGTCACCCATAACTCTTCCACCAAATCCAATAACCTTATTATTGATATCCATAATTGGAAATATTACTCTGTTCCAGAACTTGTCCCGTGCCCCGTTCTCATAAGTGAACACACCGGATTCCTTAAGCAAATCATCTCCATATCCCTTCTCCTTTAAGATACGGTAAAGTTCCCCTGTTGTCTGTGGAGCAAACCCCAGTCCGAACCTTTTTATGGTATCCACAGACAAGCCTCTTCCTGTAAGATATTTTAAACCTGCCTGTCCTTTTTCTGACCCCAGCTGATGATAATAATATGTAGCAGTTATCTTGTTAATTTCCAACAATTTCTGCTTAGTGTCTCTTAGCTTTTTATCTTCACCGGAAGCTTCCACTTCAGGAAGATCAAGTCCTGCCCGTTCTCCCAGCATTTTCACAGCTTCAAGAAACGTGTAGTTCTCGTATTCCATTACAAATGTAATAACATTTCCTCCAACTCCACATCCGAAGCAGTGATATAACTGCTTCTGTCCCGACACGGAAAAAGAAGGAGACTTTTCATTATGAAACGGACAAAGCCCTACATATGAGCTTCCGTTTTTCTTTAATTTCACATACCCGGAAATTACGTCTACTATGTCATTTCTGGATACAACTTCATCTATGATTTCGTTTGAATACATTATTCACCCGTTCAATCCTTTCTAACTAGCCTTTCCAAGACTTAGGTACAAATATATCCTGAAACTTGCTAACCGAATACTGATCACTCATTCCTGCTATGTAATCACATACCACTATTTCAGGTTTCTCTCCCATATCGGTAATGAAGCTCTTATAGTTATCAGGAAGCTCCTCTAGATTAGCCACATAATATTTATACAACTCCCTTATAAGTTTATCAGCTTTGATTTCCTCACTCTTGGCTGTAGGATTCATATAAAGGCTGGCAAACATAAACTTCCTTAACTCTGTCATTGCTTCATGAACATTTGATGACATAACAATATCATTTTTCCCCAAACTGTTAATTATTATGTCATTAATTAAGGTATTGAGACGTTCTTTTGTGGATTTACCCAGAATATCCGTATACCTGGAAGGAATATCATCCTCAGAGAATATCCTTGCTCTTATGGCATCGTCTATATCATGATTTATGTAGGCAATCTTATCCGAAAGCCTTACTACCTTGCCCTCAAGAGTTGAAGGATGTCCTGATGTCCTGTGGTTAAGTATCCCATCTCTGACTTCCCATGTAAGGTTAAGTCCAAGACCGTCTTTTTCCAGAAACTCCACAACCCTTATGCTCTGCTTATAATGACTGAAGCCTGAAGGACACAGTTCATTGAGAGTCCTCTCTCCTGCGTGACCAAAAGGCGTATGTCCAAGGTCATGTCCCAAAGCTATTGCTTCTGTCAGATCCTCATTGAGCCGTAAAGCTCTTGATATGCTTCTTGCAATCTGGGATACTTCCAGCGTATGGGTAAGTCTTGTCCTGTAATGATCTCCTTCAGGAGCCAGAAAAACCTGGGTCTTATGTTTCAGTCTTCTAAAGGACTTACTATGCAAAATTCTGTCTCTGTCTCTCTGATATATGGTCCTCATCTCACAGGCTTTTTCCTGTCTGTCTCTTCCCTTTGATTCGTCGCTGAAGCTTGCATATGGACTCATGTATTCATGTTCTCTTTTTTCCTGTTCTTCTCGTATGTTCATAAAGAGCCTTTCTAATTGACAATTTAGGTGACTACTTTTTTGTATTCAACACGTTCTTCTGATTTCCTTTTTTATTTTTCATTTTTTTGACAAAAAATTTATTTTATGGTCTGAAGGATCAAGGGCTTACAAAGCCCCCTACCAGACCTGAAGTAATGCATACAACAAATGTTTTTGCCAATCCGGGCCAATTACAGGATATTCCTTTATTAGCAATAATAGATGCTGCTAAAATTATTGTAAAATACATTATTCCGTACACAATTCCCCACATAAGCCTTTTACTTTTCTGTATTTTTGCCAGCACCAGCGCACCCACAAATACAGAAACCCCGTATGTAACCAGCACTCCTGCGCTCACAATCTGTTCTCCCAGGCTCATTTTATACAAGCACAATGCAATTATAAAAAGCATCACAACTGTTATTACATATCCTGCGATTAAAGTTTTTAATACATTTTTTAATTCTCTCATACAATTTACCAATTACAGTTCTTTACTAATTAATATGAGTTTTCCGGCCTATGTATTCCTATCTTGACACATAATACAGGGTTACTGTAAAATTATACAATCTAACTAATAACTATAATCAAATCTGATTGGAGGAATTTTCTTTGGATACAGACAGTTATGTCCAACTTATTTTCATTGTACTTTTACTATTACTTTCAGCATTCTTTTCTTCAGCTGAAACTGCACTTACAACAGTTAACAGGATTAAAATCCGCTCTTTAATGGACGAAGGCAACAAACGTGCAGTTTTAGTAGCTAAGATAATTGATAATTCAGGAAAAATGCTGAGTGCAATTCTCATTGGCAATAACATTGTTAATATTGCCTGTTCCGCTCTTACCACAACCTTGACAATTAAATTATGGGGAAATTATGCTACAGGTATCGCTACCGGTGTTCTCACAATTGCTGTTCTTATATTTGGTGAAATTACACCAAAGAATATTGCAACCCATCACTCCGTGAGAATATCCCTGATTTATGCTCCTGTAATATATTTTCTTATTGTAATTCTCACTCCTGTTATTTTTATTGTAGAGAATCTTTCCGGTGTGCTGTTACGTCTCTTCGGTATTAATTCCAAGAACAAGAGTAACATCATTACCGAAGAGGAATTAAGAACCATTGTTAAAGTGAGCCATGAGGAAGGTGTAATTGAAACAGACGAAAAGCAGATTATTAATAATCTCTTTGATTTCGGTGATGCCACTGCCAAAGATGTTATGGTACCACGAATTGATATGACCTTTGCAAATGTTACATCAGATTATGAAGAAATCATAAATCTTTTCAAAGATACCATGTTTACACGTATCCCTATATATGAAAATGATGCTGACAACGTGATAGGTATCTTAAATATTAAGGATCTTATAACGGTAAATTCTGATGAAGAGTTTGATATCAAAAAAATAATGCGTAAGCCTTTCTTTACATACGAACAGAAAAACACTTCTGATTTGTTTAAGGAAATGCAGTTTAACAGAAACAGTATTGCCATTGTTCTTGATGAGTACGGTCAGACTGCCGGAATGGTTACCACAGAAGATTTGTTGGAAGAAATCGTTGGAGAAATCAGGGACGAATATGACACAGATGAAATAGATGCTTTCACAAAGATAAATGATAATTCCTACAGAGTTGATGCTTCTTATAAGCTTGATGACCTCAATGAGAAATTGGGCACCAGCTTCTATTCAGAAGACAACGACTCTCTAGGGGGTCTTGTTACAGAAAAGCTTGACCGCATCCCTAAAGCAGGAGACACCGTAGTTATAGATGATGTTAAAATGTTTGTGGAACGTTCATCCCCTAACCGTGCTGAAACAATAATCATCACACAGGGCAAATAGTTCTTAAAAATATACCGGGGTTAATATGTTTGTAAAATGTATGCAACAAACATATTAACCCCGGCATTTTTTACCATTTACGTGTGTTTTTTATTTATCTTTATATAACGTAATTATCCACTCCGTTTCCGGAATTAACCAGATCTGCTATGGTTATATTTTCAAAGTAATCATTGACTGTTTTCTCAAAATTTTCCCACATTGCAATTGTTTTACACTCGAATAATTTCGGGCACTTATTAGGTTTCTTCTCAAGGCATGCCACAGGCGCCAAAGAACCTTCCGTACACAACAATATACTCAAAATCGTATATTCCTCCGGTCTTTTTGACAACTTATATCCGCCACCTTTACCTCTTAGGGAGATAACAAAATCATTCTTACTGAGAGTTGCAACAATGGATTCAAGATATTTTTCAGAAATGCCCTGTCTTGACGCAATGTCCATTAACGTAATATATTCACCTGTATTATGCTCCGCCAAATCAATCATAACTCTTATGGCATATCTGCCTTTTGTTGAAATCTTCATATTTCCTCCCTTTCATCTATTATAATTACTGTATTTATAGCCTTATCACTACATAAACATACTTTACCACAATGTTACTATTAATTTCAAGTCTATTCCTGAAAACTATTTCTTAAACAAAGTCTTCCCCATCCCACTTTATTGCTTGGTTGTGGCTCTGAATACACCCCAGAGGCTCCCTTTATAATGTATGATTTCACCTTTTCTCCATACAAAAAAATATCGTGTCCCTGTACAATACCCCATTGCATCAATATAGCCACACTCCCTGTCACAAAGGGCGTTGCATAGGAAGTACCTGAAACTGTTCTTACAATTTTTCTTCCATTAGAAATTCTTGACAGAGTAATATTAACTCCCGGTGCTACAATATCCGGTTTTATGCGCCCCAAAGTATTTCCCCTCCCGGAAAAAGGGGCATAGGCACCTGTATAGGAATTATAAGCTCCCACTGTAATTGCCCTTCCCGTAGTTCCCGGGATTGTAAATGTGTTATCCGCCTCAGGATATAAAAAACCTGTAGATTCATTGGAAACTGAGGCTGATGGAAGCCACATATTAATATTGCCCGACTTTACTTTATTGGACTTAAAATGAATTATCCATACTCCCGTGGTTATATACTGCTTTAAAGGAATCATATCAATAAAAATTTCTTGATTCACATTAAAAGGAGACGATTCTCCCGTGATAGAAAGTATTCTTGTTCCAGCAAAATCATATTTTTTAATGGGCTGGTCATCTATCCTTAAGTTTATTTCACCGGAAGGCTCCTGAAGATATATTTCTATGTCATCCCAATATTCTTTCCAGATTTGAATATCAAGACCCGTCTCATACTCACCAACAGCCAGTTCTATATCCTTTACGGCATAAGAAGATATGTTGGTTGTGCTATGAATTGATTTATCCGCCTCATTTCCACTTCCTATACATATCTGGCACCTGTAATTCTTAATGATGTCATCAAGATACATCTCAACTATGGTATTACCTATATGGTCACCATAATTATTACCAAAGCTCAAATTAATTACTACAGGCCGGTTATATTCCATAGATTTCCTGACTACATAATCAACGCCTTCCATAAGATTAGAGGTTCTTGGGAATGAATCATTGTAAGACTGTCCCATCTTTACAATGATAATATCCGAACCGGAAGCCACACCGCTGTTGCCGCAGGCAATCTGAGCCACGTCTGTCCCATGTCCCAAAATATCATATCCCGGAGCTTCTGATTTATCCCCGCTTTTCAAGTAATTATTTATATCTTCCCTCGTATATTCTTTATTGGTAATCTGGTCATATATATTTATAATCCTTGTATTTCCTTCTAAATCTCTAAACTCATCAGATGTAACATCTATTCCCGAGTCAATAACAGCAACTATTACACCTTTTCCGGTAAGCTCCGGTTGCACTGCCCACAGACTGTTTATACAGGATGCTGCCAAACCGTTATTAATCTCATAATTCATTCTTTTTGGTTTCTCAATATATATGATTTCTTTCTCCCTGGACAGCCTCTCAATAGTTTCCTTATCGGCTCGTATAATAGCATAAAAATTAAGGAGTTCTTCAATGAATACATCCGTATATCCCGCACGTATCATTTCCAAACTCCCCGTGTATTTTACTATTACTTCCCATGTATTATCATTCCAGTCATACCCTGTTTCCAGGATTTGAGACTTGGACAATTCTTCTTTGGTTGCATCAAAAGCAAGATTCAATACATTTTCAATTATCTGATTCATAAATACCCGCATATTCATAATATAAGTGATATATTATTATATGCTCAGATTCCACGCCGAACCACCTCTTCAGTCACTACTCCTAAATGTTTTGTCAGATATTATTACAAGACTTGCATCATGTCTCCTTAATAAATTCAATTCTGCACTTAGGACACTTTATACTTATACGTCCCTTTCCTCTTGGAACCCTGATTTTTTGTGAACAACTTGGACACTTAAAAATTTTATGAGTTTTATTATCATTAATTCTAAATTTAATTTTATTAATTTTGCCTACAAACTTGTAATGAAACTTTAAGTAGTTCTGGTTTTCTTGATTTCTTCTGGAAATATTTCTCGAAAACGCTCTGTAATAGGTATAGATAATCCCTATAACTGCCAGAAGATATAACACACTACTTCTAAAAAACAATGTAATTATAAGAATTACCAGGCAGACCAGAGATAAGGCCCTTGATAACTGGTCCATTCCATATCTTCCATACATAAATCTGGAAAATTTATCTTTAAAACTGTTCATACAACACCAAGCCTTTCATCATTCAATTACTAGAGAATACTCTATCATAATTAAATACAAAAGCAATTAAAAATGTATAAAATATTTCTGAAAGATAGAGAAATCAATCATTTGTCATATAAACTTTACCTTCAAGAGTCTTCCAGTAGAACTTATCAGAAAGAATCATGTAACTGTTAGCTGTATTTTCCTTTGGTATTGATACAGAACCGGGATTCATATAGGTGTAAACTCCTCTTTTTTCGCACAAAGGTACATGTGTATGTCCGCACAATAACACATCCCCTTCTTTAAGAGCAGGAATATTCTTATCATCAAGTTTATGTCCATGAGCAAGAACTATAGAGTATCCATTAAAATTCACGTATGCCTGCTCTGCCAGAACATTAAAATCCAATACCATTTGATCCACCTCTGTATCACAATTTCCCCTGACACAGATAATTTCATCTCTTAAAGGGTTAAGCATGGAAATTACTTCCTTTGGTGCATACTCCTTAGGCAGATCGTTTCTCGGCCCATGATACAGAATATCTCCCAACAGCACAAGACGCTGTGCCTGTTCCTCTTTATATCTCTCAAGAAGTTTTCTGCAATAATACGCAGAGCCATGAATATCTGACGCAATCATTATCTTTTCCATAAAACCTTATACTCCGTTAACAACCTTATTTTTAATAGTTTTCATAAATCCAAGAACATAATAAACCAATATTATATTAATAGGCAACTGCACCATATTCTTTACGAACCTTGTTGTAAAATAAAATGCAAAGCCTTTTCCGTACATAATATGGCACCATTCCGTACCAAGAAAAACATTTACAAGCAACGTATCCACCGTCAGTGCAATTATACACCTCATCATAAATCCTACGTCAATGGTATGTCTTCTCATAAGTTTTACAAGCTGTAACACTCCATATACAAATGCCATAAGAACAATAACTATAAATCCTGTCAAAGGCGTTGTTGTCTTTTTATCAGTATACACTGAAAGAATGGCTATAAATCCTGCTATAACCTGTAGTGCAGTGGTTACAGGTGTTATTTTGACAATTATGCCCACCAGCGCAAGTATACTGCATATCATTAATATTATTGCAAGCACAGAGGCACTGTCAAATGAACCCTGTGTAGACAATTTTATAACAGCATCAAAGGCGGTCCCCTTAAACTTCACTTCCTTTGTGGTTTTGTCAATTATTTGAAGGAAAGGTAATCCAAACCAGCTTATAATGCTTAAACAAACAGCCGCAATAGAAGTTATATCCAATACTCTCATTACTTTACCCGGATTTTTTGAGAATGCATCTTCCTGAGAAACTTTAAGCTGTACTGTTTTAGGGCTTTTACCATAGAAAAAGCATCCGTATATAAATCCTGCCAGTGCAGCATTTAATGTCCATCCCGGGAAAAAAGGTCCCACAGGTTTAATAATAAACTGGATTATATCTCCTAATCCTCCGCACACAAATCCCATAATTGGTCCAAAAAGATAACCAGTAACAACATTTGCAAGAAATGATACAGAAATCCTCAAAGAAGGAGTAACCTGTATAGATAAGAAGAAAGACATAACTGTATGCAGCGCAATAAGTAACGCTGCTGCTACCAGGGATCTTAATCTGGTAAATTCCTTAGCTGATCCCGTAAAAGTGTTAATAAAAGTTGACATTAAAAAACCTCCTTTGCAGAAGTTCTTCGCTCTACATAGGAGGTTATTCGCCGTGTATGTAGCAGCGGGATGCGGATTATGTATCGCAAGAAATCTTTTCGTCCGAATGACAACTCCCTGTTCATACGGCACTTAACGCACATATTCCTACTCTGCTTATTAATAATTTACAGACATTATATATAGATATCCAATATTTGTAAAGAGTTCATCTGGCAATTCTCTGAACAGATGGTATCTTATAGTCAGAAGCATAGCTTAAAAACTGCTGCAGAGAATTCTCCACTTTATACATATCAAGAATCTTTTTCATAAATGCAATGGTACTTTTTTTGTATTTCATACTGTTTATTACTCCAATAGCTGCCGCATCATTGTAACCTCTGGCAAACTGCTTGGCATACCTTGCAAATTTAAGTTTGTTAAGATTCTCTATATCATGATAATTCTGTAAAATTTCCAATGCCTCTATTACTCTTGTATTTTCAAAATCAAGTGTAATACCTGGCTTTTTAACACAAATATCCCCAACTTCACATCTGCTGTTTCTGATTACTTCTGAGTATAACTCTATACGACTGTCTTTATAAGTAGTTAAAGAATATTTGTTGTAAAGTCTGTAGCCTATAAACATACCACTATCATTATTCTCACCAAAAAAATAATTAAGAAGCAGCTCATTGTAATCCTTATCTGCATCTGATGACTTAATATACATTCCCTTACCAATCCTGACAATAATTCCGTCATCACACAGTCGCTCCACAGATCTGAAAAAAGCATCCTGAGACATCCTGGTAAAACCGTCTTCATACATACGGTTTGCCACAATTACCGTTCCCTCCGGCTTTTTATCAAAATACTCAATAATTTTATCTCTGTATTTCATAATGAATTTAACTTCTTTTTCTCTTATACTTTCTAAGTTATCTTATCCCGTTCTGAATCACCGGACATTATCACGTCTGAATGTTCCCAAGTAATTAAACCTCTTCTAAGCTGATTGTCTCTGCTTTTTCTGAGGATTCTTTTTTATCTTCTTTCTTGTCTTCTGAAGAATCTAATGTTTCTTCTGATTTATTAATTACTGTAATATCTGCCCCTTCTTTGTTGGCAAATATCTCATCATCATCAAAATCATCTTCATCATCCATATCATCATCAACATAGAAATTAACCGGAATTACTTCTACGCTTCCTGTCACTGCTTTACCAATAATATATACTGTGTGTATTCCATCTTCTTCAACATTGTCCACGAGATTACGGACACCTGCCAGTTTTCTGTCAATATCACATGTAACATTAACTCCTTCAGGTAAGATTATTGTTACAGAACTGGCAATACTTTCAAAATTGATATAAACATCCTTTTCAAAAACTGCAAGTCCCAGATCCAGCACAAGCTTAGAACCTATAGCCTTAACTTCACAACCTAAGAACTCTTCATCTTCAATCTCAACAATCTTTTTGTCAAATATTGAATTATATTTTCTTATCTCTAAATCAAGGCTGTCCTGTTCTTCCTTTGAGAACTTTTCCTTAGTCTCCTTGTACTTGTCATATGCTACCTTTGATGCAACAACAGCAGCTCCAATACCTACTGCAGCCTTTAAAAAACCACCTTTTTTCTTAGCCATAATATATTCCTCCTGTCATATTTATTAATTAATTCCTTTTTTCCGAACAGTTATGCAATTTTCCATCGTAAAAATCTGTCTGAATTATATCACAGTGCCTTAAGTATTGGCAATCTGTTGTTTTGAATAAATGCACCCACAATAATTCTGTCTGTACAGATTATATTCTTTAGAAAGCTCAATAGACCTTTTATAACCTTCCTTCTTTTTAAAGTCCGAAAGAAGGTATTCTACTTCGTATTGTTTTCCCAGTTCAAGACCGATTTCATTGAGTTTTAAACTGTTTTTAAGCGGACTGATAGTCAGTGTAGTAGTGAAATAATCAAATCCTTTCTCCTTTGCAAGCTTTGCTGTCTTTTCCAGTCTCAGCCTGTAACATTTAAAGCATCGTTCACCGCCTTCTTGGCACTTCTCCAATCCCTTCACGGTCTCGTAAAATTTATGAATTTCGTAATCTCCTTCAATAAAATCCACTTTATATTTCGCAGGAAATTCCCTGATAAATCTTATCTGTTCTTCCACTCTTTTCCTATATTCTTCCTCATAGGAAATATTAGGATTGTAATAAAAAACCGTAACATAAAAATACCGGGACAGAAACTCTATACATCTGCTGCTGCAGGGTGCACAACAGCTGTGCAGAAGAAGCCGCGGAACACATTCCACGGCCTGTAATTTTTCTACCAGTTCAAGTAACTCTCTATGAAAATTTCTCTGTTCAAACGGAATTGCCATACAATTCTCCTATCAATTACAATTCTCCCATCAATTAAGCCACAATTTCTTTCAAAGCATCCATAAGCTTAGACATTTCCTCGTCAGTACCCACTGTAATCCTTAAATAATTGTCTATGATCGGCTGATTAAAATATCTTACAAATATATGCTTTTCTTTAAGCTTTTCAAATATTTCCTTTGCAGGTACACTTTTGTGGGTAGCAAATATAAAGTTAGACTTTGAATCAGGAAAAGAAAATCCCAGCTCTGTCAATGACTTCTTTGCTGCCTCTCTGGTTTCTATGATTTTGTTGACACATTTTTCAAAATATTCGTTGTCATTAATGGATGCAACACCGTAAGCTATTGATGTTCTGTTCATTGTATAAGAATTAAATGAAAATTTAACATCGTTGAGAGCCTTAATTAATGCCTTATTGGCTATGGCATATCCGATTCTCATTCCCGCCATTGAACGTGACTTTGAAAAGGTCTGTACAACCATTACATTTTCATATTTATTAACAAAATCCATTGCTGATTTTCCGCCAAAATCAATATAAGCTTCATCAATGATAACTACAACATCCTGGTTATGTCTGATAATATCCTCAACAGCATCCAGTTCCATATAAAGACCTGTAGGTGCATTAGGATTAGGGAAAATTACCCCTCCGTTATCCTTGTAATAATCTGAAGGATTAATTTTAAAATCCTTGTCTAAAGGCTGTTTCTCATAGGGAATTCTATATAAATCTGCCCATACACTGTAAAAAGAATACGAAATATTCGGAAAAAGAATCGGCTTATCTGAATTAAAAAATGTCAGAAAGCACATGGATATTACATCATCCGAACCAACACCCACAAAAACCTGATCCTTATCCACTCCATAAAACTCGGCAATTGCACCGGTAAGGTCTGAAACCTCCGGATCGGGATACAACCTGCAGTCATTAATATTAAGCTTCTTAGCTGCCTCTTTTACCGCAGGCGACGGTGGATACGGATTCTCGTTGGTATTCAGTTTGATTACATCACTAATCTTAGGCTGTTCACCCGGAACATACGGTTCAACTCTTCTTATATTACTCTCCCATTCTTTCACTTTAGTTTCCTCCTTGTTGAAAGTTAATATAACCCTTTAAGAATAATTATTTGATTAAAGTCCCATCTCTTTTGCAAGTTCAGCAAAATGTGGAAGAGAATTAACAATTGTCTCATAAGATACACAATATGCCAGTCTCACATATCCCGGTCCTCCGAAGGATGAACCCGGAACCATAAGAATATTATGCTTCTTAGCTGCATTACAAAATTCTGTATCATTTTCAACTGGTGACTTCATCCACAGATAGAATGCGCCTTCCGGTTTTACACATTCAAATCCAAGCTTTGTAAGACCTTCATATAACGCTTTTCTGTTCTTATCATAAGCCTCAACATTAACCTTGGCATCAAGGCATTTAGCCACCACCTTCTGCTGAAGGGACGGTGCATTAACGAATCCCAGTATTCTCGTAGCAACAGAAGCTGCCACTTTCATATCCTCCGCATCCGAAATCTCATCAGGAATTACAAGATAACCTATTCTCTCTCCCGGAAGAGACAAAGATTTGCTGTATGAATAACCTACTATTGTATTGTCATAATACTTGGTGAGGTACGGCACTGACACACCGTCATATACCAGTTCCCTATAAGGCTCATCAGAAATAAGAAATATTTCCGTTCCCAGTTCTTTCTGCTTCTTTTCCATTATATCTGCAATCTTCTTAATTGTATCTTCTGAATAAACCACACCGGTAGGATTATTAGGATTATTGATAATAACTGCCCTGGTTTTTTTGTTAATTTTAGCTTCAAATTCATCAAATTTAGGTCTGAAACTTGTCACATCCGGAGATACTACCACAAGCTTTCCGTTATAATTGGATACATAATTTCTATATTCTCCAAAGAAAGGCGCAAAGGTGATAACCTCATCGGAAGGGTTTAATATTGTCTTAAATATAGTATTTAATCCCCCTGCTGCCCCAACAGTCATAACTATATTAGATTCATTAAAATGTGTGTCGAATCTTTTATTCAGAGACCGGGCAATGGCATTTCTTACATCCTCATAACCCGAATTGCTCATATAACCATGAAGAAGAACTGAATCCTCTGTATCAACAATCTCTTTAATTGCTTTATTTACTTCTTCAGGCGCCGGAACATTAGGATTTCCAAGAGAAAAATCATATACATTTTCTGCACCATAAATCTTTGCCAGTCTGTTTCCTTCTTCAAACATCTCTCTTATAACTGAGCTGTTCTTTACAAGTCCTACCATTGAATCTGCTATCATTTCACTATCTCCAATCCGTCACATATCGTGGCTTTAATAGAAATTATTATATCAAATCTACACATTTTATCAATATAACATAATCACTCCCCCGTGTAGTATTTATCCCTAAACACTCCTATCTTATCCTCAACATAATATACTGTTTCATATCTGTCATCCTCAAGATATGTTTCCGGGTTATATTCCGTGGTGGAGAATCTTAAATCCAGCGCCACATATTCAGCCTGTTTGTCTGTGTAATACAACTCGTACAAATACTCTCTTTTTGACAACTTAGGGCATAAAAATGTTGTTGCAATAACGCTGGCGTCATCAGGAATCTTACTCAATCCTTCATTAAGGACAGCATAAGTCTCCCGATTTTCCTTATTAAAATATCCGCACATTCCCTCCACTCTCACAAAAATAAGAGAAGTAAAAAATAGTGAGCAGGATACTAAAATCATAGGAAACACTGCACTTCTTGTCTTCACATTCATATCCGAAACATTAAGTATTGTCATATACAACAGTATTGCTCCTGGTCCGAAGGAGTACTGAAAAAATATGTTGGAAAAATACACATCAGAGGAAACCAGATTAAAAAGTATATATGGTCCCAACAATATAAATCTTTGCCATTTCTTTGAAAACAGTGGCATAAACAACAAGGGTCCCATGGTCTGTACAATATACTTTATCTTGCTTTCCTGAAATATCTGAGTCATTACATAAGCAGGGTTTGAAAATACTGTCTTTATAATGCTTAAAAAATTTCCGTCCCCTTCAAGAATCATATTGTTAAATCTGTAGGAAACAACCCCGGCACCATTAATTTCTATCAGCTTGCAAGCCACAAAGAAATATACCAAAGATGAAACCAGCACTGCCGTTCCTTTTTTGTACATTTTCTTTCCAAATATCATATACAGGGCTATAAATGCCATAAATACCCCGGAATCTTCTTTAACGCCCCACACCAGAAGCGTGGATATTATCATTCCCACATTGTTATTCTTCTCCATAAACAGCAGGAATGTAAATATAAACAGCGGATAAAACATATTTTCATGTATATCATAAAAACATCCTCCGCTTGTCACCGGATATAACAGATAACTAACTACAATAAGCACCGTTTCAAACCGGGACAGTTTCTTTTCCCTGCAAAGAAAACTTAAAGGTATAACTGCTAAAACCAGTACAACCACCTGCATAAGTTCCAGCGTTGCCGGAGAAGGATATATTGCATAAAATGGCAACAACAAATAAAAATCAGGAGCAATGTGTACACACATATGTGACATAAGATGATCCCGTTCGCTGGTGGTATTCATTGTGCCGGTAGTTCTCATATAATGAAACATCTGAGAGAAAAGGCCCATATCAAAGTTCGGACTAGAATATGAAAGATACCTTACCACCATATAAGTTCCTATTACTACGGTAAAAATAATTGCAGATACAATCATAATGCCTATATATAATTTATGGGGAATAGATATAGTTGAAGTATCGGTATCTTTAAAACAATATGTCACGGAAAATGTCATCAAAGCTATCATTCCACAAATAAAAAATACATTGTCCACCTGACTTGCACACACCAGGCTGTATATTAAGGTTACAATCAACAACATCAACCGCTCTGTCCACATAATACCCTTAGGACACAACTTCCCAAAGACATAAAAAATAGCATAAAGAGCCATTGCCAGAACCAACACAACCACCATCATAAAAGGAAAGTTTGTATATCTTAAATAATTGAGGTCACTAACATATACTTTTTTACTGTCAATTAATATTGTCTGACATAAACTAACAAAACACCACGCCATAATAAATCTTATGACGCAGTGTTCAAGTGTAATTATATTTTTAACTTTTATTATAAAATCCCTCATAATGTCCCCGCTAAATATTTTTAATAAAATCAGCCAGGAACATCAAGGCTGCTCCACAATCGGCCTCACCGGAAGAGCATTGTGATATTGAAAAATAAGAACCATCCGTATCAAAGGGATACTTCTCAATTAACATGGTGCGAATTTGTTCTTCATACTTATGAAGATATTTTGCCATTTCTCCCCCAACCACAACATCTCCGTCAAACATAATATACATATTATTAATGCCTGTAGTCAAGTCTTTAAGATATGCTTCAAACACTTCACCGTATTCTTTGTTATGCTCCATCTCATTAAAGAACTCCTCCAGAGAAATCCCTAAATCTAAAGACAAACAACGGGATGAAACGTAGGTTTCAAAACAGCCACATTTTCCGCACATACATTTTCGTCCACCAGGATGTAATGTCATATGCCCGAACTCTCCACGCCGGTTATGAGCTCCCGACATAATTCCTTCTGAATTAATGTAGGCACCACCCACACCCTCGCTAAGCATAAGATACTGCTTTCCGTTTTCACAATTTCCTGATGGGACATTAGATGACTTCATTTTTTCATACCAGTAATCTGCAAATGCATTTGCCCTGGCATCATTAATTACCATAACCTTGTAGGGAATATGACACACAAGTTTATTAATATCATAATTCTTTATTCTTAATTGGGGTGCCATGATAATGGTTGTATTATCTTCATTAAATACCCCGGGAACGGTAATACCTACACCAAGAACTGTGTCTTTATTAATATTGTTTTCTTTCAGAAGCGTGTTAATGATTTCCGAAATTTTTTCATAATAGGTATTATCATCATTAAAAGGCATATCAACCCTGCTCATTCCAATGATAGAGCCGTTGAGATTAACAATATACACCCTGACACAATCAGCAAGTATATTAACACCCACAGCCACTCTTGAAGTACCATTAACCCTGATAACCTGTGCTCTTCTTCCGCCGGTGGAATTATAATTACCTTCAAAGGCTATAAGTTCTTCCTCCAGCAGAAGCTTAAGATTTTGATTAATTGTAGGCAGTGAAAGTTTGAGTTTCTCTGTAATTTCCTGTCTGGAAATTCCATCGCATCCATGAATGGCCCTGAATATTCTGTTTTTATTAATACTTCTCACATCTGAAGCAGTTAAATTCTCGTAATCCATAATACACCCATTCACAAATCTAATCTTTCTACGGCACAGTTCCACAGTTTATTTATTCACCAAATACAGCTATGTAATCCTTCTTGAATTTCTCTATTCCTGCATCTGTAAGCGGATGATGCACCATTTGTTCAATAACCTTATATGGTACCGTTGCAATATCAGCCCCTGCGAGAGCACAATCCGTAACATGTATTGGATTTCTCACACTGGCACAGATAATCTCTGTCTGAATATCATAATTAGAGAAAATGCCAACTATATCTTCAATAAGAGAAATTCCCGGCTGAGAAATATCATCAAGTCTTCCAAGGAATGGAGATACGTAAGCAGCTCCTGCTCTCGCAGCAAGCAATGCCTGATTTGCTGAGAAAATAAGAGTAACATTACACTTGATTCCCTCTGACGAAAGAACTTTTGTTGCCTTTAATCCCTCAACTGTCATTGGAATCTTTACAACCATATTAGGATGTATGGCTGCTATTTCTCTTCCCTCTTTTATCATACCTTCAGCATCCACTGTTGTAGCCTTAACCTCACCTGAAATAGGTCCGTCAACAATATCGGTAATTTCCTTTATTACCTGTTTGAAATCTCTTCCTTCCTTTGCAATTAATGAAGGATTGGTTGTTACACCGCATATAACCCCCATATCATTGGCTTTCTTGATTTCCTCCACATTGGCTGTGTCAATAAAAAATTTCATAACTACCTCCTGTTTTTATTATAATTACCGGTTTCACTAAAAATGTTATAGTATGCACCGGATTATTTTATTGTTGAAAATACCGGCTTCAAAGCTGGATAAATTGCTTTGAATTTCTTATATTGTTCATCGTATCTTTCAACAATATCTTTTCTTGGCTTTATAGTCTCCACAACTCTTACAATAGAGGCTGCTGCCGTCTCAACATCAGGGTACTCCTTATTGGCTACCATTGCAAGCATTGCAGCTCCCATTGACGGACCTTCTTCAGATTTTGGAAGAGATACCGTAACTCCAAGCACATTTGCCATAATATTACACCATAATCTGCTCTTGGCGCCACCTCCGCACATCATTGTCTCAGATATATTTATATCAAGGGATTTGGCAACCTCAAAAGAATCCCTCATTGCAAATGCAACACCTTCAAGTACAGCCTGCGTCATATCTGTTCTGGTGGTTTCCATGGTCATACCTGTAAATGTTGCCCTTGCAAAGGGATCGTTATGAGGCGACCTTTCTCCCATGAGATATGGGAGGTAATACACCTGATTATTTCCAAGCATATCTAATGTTATCTCTTCCTGTTCTTTTTTATACTCTTTCGTACCGATTATTTTATCCATCCACCATCCGTTGCAGGAAGCCGCACTCAGCATACATCCCATGAGATGATAATGTCCATCGGCATGGGCAAATGAGTGTAATGCATTATTATCGTCAACTCCAAACTTATCATTGGAAATAAATATGGTACCGCTGGTTCCCAGTGAAATATTACATTTTCCTTCTCCCACGGTTCCCGTACCTATAGCTGCGGCAGCATTATCCCCGGCGCCTGCCGCCACAATAACATTATGAGAAAGTCCCAGTTCCCCGGCAATTTCCGGTTTGAGTGTTCCAACCTTCTCATAACTTTCATATACCTGTGCCATCATGCTCTCATCTATATCACAGATTTTAAGCATCTCCCCGGACCACTTTCTGTTCTTAACATCAAACAGCAGCATTCCCGATGCATCGGATACATCTGTACAATGAACTCCGGTTAATCTGTATGCAATATAATCCTTAGGGAGCATTATTTTACTTATTCTCTTAAAATTATCCGGTTCATTTGATCTTATCCATAAAAGCTTAGGGGCAGTAAATCCTGCAAATGCAATATTAGCAGTGTACTCTGTAAGCTTTCTCTTCCCTATATCCTCGTTGAGATAATCACATTCCTTTGATGTTCGTCCATCATTCCACAAAATTGCCGGACGAATAACCTCATCATTCTTATCCAGAATAACAAGTCCATGCATCTGCCCTCCAAAACTTATCCCGGCAACTTTAGACTTATCCACATCTGCTACAAGCTTTTTCATTCCTAAGATGCAGGCATCATACCAGTCATGAGGATTTTGTTCTGCCCAACCCGGATTAGGAAAGCTGATTGCATAATCTATGGATACAGTATTTACAATTGTACCCTCCGGCTCCATAAGTATAAGCTTTACGGATGATGTTCCCAAATCAATTCCAATATAATACATAGAACCTCCATTCCTTTCCCTGTGGGGAAATTATAATTTCACGAAAATACCGGATTTAGGCAAATGGATTTTCATTATCATAGAGCACGCCTTCCGGTCTGTTATATGATATATCCTCAACTCCCATGTATTTAAAGACATCAAAGAGCACCTTTCCAAAATGTCCGAAAGCAACCGCTCCATGATGAGGATAATTTTTCTCAATCAATACATATCTGTAAAATCTACCCATTTGATTTATGGCAAATATTCCAATGGAACCAAATGAACGGGTTTTTACAGGAAGCACTTCTCCCTGGGCAATATAAGCCCTAAGCTTATTATCCGCAGTACTTTGAAGTCTGAAAAATGTAATATCACCAGGCATAATATCACCCTCTAAAGTTCCGTTAGTAACCTCCTCAGGAAGCGATCTTGCCATAATCATCTGATTCTTCATTTCGCAGAAGGAAAGCTTGCAAGATGAAGTATTTCCACAATGGAATCCCATAAATATATCTTTGTTGGTGTATGGGAACTTGCCCTTAATATCTTCGTTGTAAATGTCTGAAGGAACTGTATTATTAATATCAAGAAGTGTAACAATGTCATCACTTACAACAGTTCCTATAAATTCACTTAAGGCACCATATATATCCACCTCGCAGGATACAGGAATTCCCCTTGTTGTAAGGCGGGAATTCACATAGCACGGAACAAAGCTAAACTGTGTCTGAAATGCCGGCCAGCATTTTCCTGCAATGGCAACATACTCACGGGAACCCTTATGTGATTCCACCCAGTCTAAAAGAGTTAATTCATACTGGGCAAGTTTTGAAAGGATTTCCGGTTTCTTATTTCCCTCTCCCAACTCCTTTTCCATATCTTTAACCACATCCGGGATTCTTGAATCCCCTGCATGATTATTGTAGCTTTCAAACAGGTCAAGTTCTGAATTTTCTTCTATCTCTACTCCTAAGTTGTAAAGTTGCTGAATTGGTGCATTACATGCCATAAAATTGGTTGGACGAGGACCAAAACTGATAATTTTAAGATTCTTAAGTCCATACACAGCTTTTGCCACAGGAATAAAATCGTGAATCATATCAGCGCACTCTTCCGCATTACCCACAGGGTATTCAGGTATGTACGCATTAACCCCTCTTAGTTTAAGATTATAACTGGCGTTAAGCATTCCGCAATACGCGTCACCTCTTCCGCCCACAAGTCCACCATTTGACGAAGTTTCTTCCGCCGCAGCCACAAACATCTTAGGTCCGTCAAAATATTGGGCAAGCATTGTCTCTGAAATTTCAGGTCCGAAATTTCCAAGATAAACACACAATGCATTACATCCTGCCTTTTTTATATCTTCAAGAGCCTGCAGCATATGTATTTCACTTTCAACTATACATACAGGACATTCATATATATCTTCCTTACCATACTTCTCCTCATAAGCCTTCACAAGATTTTTTCTTCTTGTTACAGACAAATCCTCCGGAAAACAATCCCTGCTCACTGCTACAATACCAATCTTAATTTTAGGTGTATTATTCATTTTCTGCCTCCTTTTTCTGCGCTTACGCGCTTTAAATTTTTTATTTTATTAAATTGTAATTAAATTTTAATATTTTCACCCTTTAAGCCTACAAAAGCCCCTTCTATTCCGGCATCTTTATGGGCTATCAGCCATTTATTTGATGCTGCCAGAAGTTTATCTTCCGGAATAATATTACTATGTACATTCTCCACGTTAGTTCCCTTTGGAAGAATAACTATGCACTTAAATCCATCACCATCAACTCCACATGGAGCATAATGTAATGTGGTGGCATAAAGCTCCACTATAGTTCCCTTGGGTATTTTAAAACATAATACTTTGGATGTGTCATAAGACCAATCTTCCTCAATATCCTGTCTTCTTCCAAGCATTAAAATCATATCTGTAGCTGCTATATTAATCTCTGAGCTTCTGTGATATTCCAGGGCATTTAATTTATTGTTATGTCCATTGCAATAACCGATTTGAATATCCATACCCCCATATAAGGACTTGGAAAAATCCTTAAATAAACCAAGACTTTCCAAATTCCTGTCTGATGGAACATAAATAACATCCTCCGGAACAGGAAGAATATTTGTTACCTCTAAAAGTTCAGAAATATCCATTCCTGTAACAACCCTTCCAAACTGGTTAAATTCCTTATCTGTAACACTGTATATTTTCACTAAACACTCCAATCCGTGGCACTCTGCCACACATAACCTTATTGATTTACCCCATTATTGCCTTATTCCCTAATTCCCTTAAATTCCTATTTGGGGCAACATGCTCAGCACTTTTATAAAACTATTTTATAAAAGTAATTTAATTATATCATTACAATTTTTCATGTGCAATAGGTATATTATAATTTTAAATATGTTTAAAGCACAAAAGGAGCCCCCTCTAAGATATAACTTAAATACTTTGCAAGCACTTTGTAAGTACTTCAAAAGTCTTTCGTATATCTTAGCGGGTAGCCCCTTTATTGTATAAATAATAATTTATAAACAGGTTTTATTTTATATAGCTTATATAATAAAATCCATTAAAATACCACACACAACACCAATTAAATAGAGTATCCCCAGTATTTTAAAATTCTCTTTAATATCTCTGTTTTCTTTAAACAATACAATCAATCCAACTCCTGAGCCTGCCAAAAGGCCTGCCATCATGGAACCCAGGCTCACAACTCCACCTATATAAAGCTGAGTTAATACAACAGATGCTGCACAATTAGGTATAAGTCCAACTATTCCACATATTATCGGACCTATTACCGGCTTATTTAATATAAGGTTAGCCAGCGCATCCTCTCCTACAAGATGTATCACCGTATTTAGGGCAAATGATATGATTATAATGTAGGCAAATATGGTTATTGTATGTCTCAGAGCAGATTTAACAATACTCTTTTCACAATGGCAATGGTCATGGTCGCATATATGTCCGATTTTGCTCACCATATCTTCATTTTTAACAGATTTTCTAATAACAAAATCAATTAAAAATCCCATAACTGCACCAATTACAACTTTTATCGCAATCAGTTCCAGAATAAGAACTATGCTAACCTGCTCAGATAAAAACACAGGAAGCATCTCATCTGATGTTGAAAGATATATTGCTATAAGTGTTCCCAGAGTAATAACTCGACCAGCATATAAATTTGATGCTGCGGTAGAAAAACCACATTGCGGAAATGCTCCTAATACGGCGCCAATTAAAGGACCTGCCTTCCCTGACCGTTTAACAGCCCTTTTGGTCTTATCACTTGTCTTATGTTCCAGAAATTCCATTGCAAGATATGTCAAAAATAAAAATGGTAATAACTTAACTCCATCTAAGACTGTATCAAAAATTACTTCTCCCATTATTCCTCTACCTTCTTACTTTTAAATAAAGATTTCCACGGCTTCTCCTGTTCAAAAACAGCATTGGCTCTCGGAAACTTCTTAATTATCCACTTAACTATGAAGTAGGCAATAACTCCATATAAGGAACCTGATACAAGACCTACAAGCACATCACTTGGATAATGCACTGTAAGATACAACCTTGAAAAAGCAATTAACGCTGCCAGGATTGTAGCTGCAATTCCCTCTTTTTTTCTCCACATCAATATTGCAAGAGCTGCTGCAAAAGAAGCTGATGCATGTCCCGACGGGAAAGAATAATCATGTACTCCGTAAAATATCCCGTACAGATTTTCAAACTGGTCCCCAACTACAAAAGGCTGTCCTTCTACCCAGAATGCCCTTGGTCTCTGCCAAAGATTTTTCATAATTCCGTTACAGAAGATAAGCGACAGAATAAGCGCTATAGCCATGGTAAATCCCACTTTTCTATACTTTTTTGGCATAACGGTAAGCATTAAAATTGTCAGTAAAATCCAAAATATACCTGCATTTCCCAGCGATGTAATAGCATACATAATGGGATCGGTAATCGGATTATGTAACGATTCAAACCATCGAAGAATCTGAACTTCCATATTTTCCTCCGTTTATAAACATGTTTATAGTTATACTTTTTTACAAAAGTCGTACCTTTCTATGATAAAGCTTTTGTTTATTATTGTCAAATATCCACATTTTGGTGATTATCTTATATACCATGTTTTGTTAATTCGCTTTATCTGTCATATTTACAAATCAGATTTATAGATTTTTAGAACAACATCATATCACTTATTTGAATATATATTACCATTGCAGTCTATAATCCATACCTGAACACATTCCTCCCGTGAAACATCAACCAAATCATCTATTCTTCTGAACCCTGATTCTTTATACCATTGATCATCACCGGAACATCTCTTTATCATTGTGGATTTATACATAGTTGACGATACTTTTGTAATTTGGAATTCTCTTTTCTTCCACTGTGCATATAACTTTACATAGCCATTATTAATGTCGGTAAGATTCTTAACAGTATCTCCCGAAGTATACCCCGTTCCAGTTCCATCTTTTTTAGTATTCCACTCTTTAAATGTAAAGCCATACCTCACAGGTATCCAATCAAGCCTTACATTTTCATCATACTTTATCGTTACGTCAGGGTGTGTATCTGTACTATTGTTGACATCATAAACCAGATTATATTGTATAGGCTTCCACAAAGCGTACAAAACCAAATCACTGGGATATTTCCATATATTATTTGTAAAATAAATGGAATTGGTACATTGTCCTGAAACATCATACACTTTTACCCCTCCTGAATCATACCATCCTTGGAAGATATATCCCTTTTTGCAGGGTATGTTATTAAAATTGGAATTTATATTAGAATCAAAGGTTGTGGTAACAGAATTTTTAGATACTGTTCCTCCTTTTGGATCAAAATAAACCATATAATTCAGTGGTATATAGTGTTCAGCTTGAGCCCCAAACATAGCTCCTGCATGATTATAATCATCAGGAAAATTAGGAGCTTCATAGATAATATAATACCATCCGCTTATATCACTGTAGTGCTTCACAGAATGTCTCTCACATAATACCACCTCAGCAAAGGAATCTATTACATATTTATTGATTTCGTTACAATAATCTCCAAAATAATGTATCTGTTTGAGTACGTCCGCATGGCACCTTTCGTCCTCATCAGTATCATTGGCATCATCATTCCATTCACATCTGCATTCTCCCGGTTCACTACCATACCACGTCCACACTCCATTAATTCCAAGATCACCTGACGCCACAAGATTATCACCATTTATGGTATATGTATCTTCTTCTATGTAAATGAGTGCTGACAGTTCTCCAGCCATCCCCCACGTCCATTCTGCCCCTCCAATAATCTCAGCTGTAATATCTCTTGAAACATGGTAACATGTCCTATACCCTGTTTTAGCCTCGACGGTAGACGTACAAAGCAGAAAAAATCCTACAATAAAAATCATCAGAGACATCCTAAACTTGTACTTTTTCAGTTTTAGAATTATCAAAAATACACCTCCGTCTTTTTATTTAAATTTAGCAATGGCGTAATGGTGATCTTTTTCGAGACTTCCTTTTTCCTCTATAAATACAGATTCAATCCCACCACTTTTCTTCATGCTGTTAATAGTAAACAAATCATACTCCCCTGCCTTCAGGCAACCAAAAGAAATTTCAATAATCCTAGGGTGCTTAATTTCAGAAGTCCCATCACTATATTGATACCTGACTGAAACTTCAGAAGAGTAAATAGCATCTTTAACATAACTTTCGCTCAATTTACCCTCTCCGTAATCCTTCATCAATGTGTAATAACTGTCATATCCTTGAATTACCAATTGCTCTACCACGGTATTAACCGGAACTTTTTCCACACTACTGCTGTAATTTATTAATTCCACGGGTGTCTCCACAAGCAATTCCACAGGTACCTCCTCAGATGATTCCACAAGTGATTCCGCATGTGACTTCTCAGATGATTCTTCTAATGATTCCTCCATTGTTTCCTGTAACAATTCCTCTGACAATAGACTGTTACCTTCTATTTTAATCTCTTTATTTTCTTTACCTGCCACAATGTTTTTATCCTGTTTCATTCCTGTGCAGGCTGTGAAATTAATCATAACAAGTAAAATAAGAATAGTATTTACAACCTTAAGTTTAATTATTTTCTTCATTTTTCCTCCTTCTTATCCCTCTTTTTATCACCTCATCCTCACCGCCTTTTCACATACTGTTTTTCCTTCTTTTTTCCTGTATCTGTACTGATAATTCTCCTGTACCACAATATCAAACACTCCCTCTTTAATATCTGCATTTAAAAGCGATATAGTAAAGGTTCCATCGGAATTTACTGCTTCCTTAAATGCATTGCAAAAAACCAGCATTAACTCCTCTATATACTCCTGCTCTCTGGTTTCATCATATCTCATTGTCCCATACATATCTGTCATCTTATCCAACGCATAGTCATAAGAACTTCCAAGAGAATTATTTACTTCCATATCTCTGAAATTCTTATCAATAATTGCGTTGTGAATCATAACAATCATTGAGATAACCACCATAAGACTACTGCAATTTATAACAATTCTCACTGTTTAGACCCCTTCTCTCTCCACCTTAACAAGTCCTTTATATGTATGCTTTCCGTCAATCTTAAAAAATCCTGACTTTACGGGAAATGCCATACTCATTTTGTAATAATCATAACTGTCTGTTGAATCAAAATATTCAAAGTCACACTCTGCATTCTTTTCCATTGCAATTTCCTGTACTCTTTCAACAGCTTCACTGCTTATATTGTGTGATGAAGAGCTTTTTCCGTACAATTCCACTGTGTTTTTTATATATTGCTGTGTTTCATTTGCTTTGGATATGCTTTTATTTACCGTTATATAATCTATAGATATAAGACATATAAATGTCATAACTATAAGATATATGGAAGCTTCCATAATTGACTTCATATTGTTCTGCCCTTTCTTAATTATTATGATTAAGGTGTCAAAAGCCCATTTTATTATTATGCTCTGGCAAATTTTTTATAAAGGGCTTTTGACGCCTTGATCTTATTATGTAAAATCTACAATATTCCTATTTAAAGAATAACGAATTGAACTGCTGGGATGTAACATCATTACAGAACAATATACATGCTCCAAGCATTCCTATTCCCACCATAATACATAAACAGGAAATTAATACTTCCCCGTACTTTTCTATAATATATTGCATAAAACTCCTAAATGGTGACCGATTCAACAATAACTACAAACATTGAGATAACAGGCATCATAAATGCTATCGCAACACCTATATCACACATATATTCAATCATAATATCCATAAAATTCTTCCTTCCCTGACCATAAGATATACCTACAAATAAAGGGAAACTATCAGCATCATATCCACTCCCATTTTTATAGAAGCAAACAACACAGGAATATATTCCATAAACCTTAAGGCACTGGTTTTATTGATAAATTCCACTTTATCCTGGGCATTGATTAGCTCATTATTCCTTGCTATGAGTGAATTGATAGTCTCATCCCTGCTATTTTCATCCAATTCAGATATCGAGTACAGTGTCCTGACTGTTGCCGATATATCCATCTGTTTAAATTCACTTAAAAATTCATAATAAGGTTTAATATCCGAAGGGTCTGCTTCCATATTCTTAATAAATTCACCAAGGGAATTCTTCATTATAGAAGGACAGTCAGAATACGTGTCCTCAATAGCAGCGAGAAGTGGCTTATTTTCAAGATTTAAAGCAACCTTTCTAAGCCATTCAGAGAAACAGATATGAATATCATCTGCAAGTTTCTTCTTTAAAGACTTTCTATAAATATATGGATATAGAGACAATACAAAAATTACTATAAGCATATATATAGCTATAAGATATACCTTAAAATAAAACAGTATTGCAGTTACAACAATCAGAATAATTTGCGGTGGTATCATTAAAAAATAACTTTTCTTTACATCAGATTGAAATACCAATTTATAATCTTTTTCCATCTGTTCATAACTTCTATCATTATGCAAATAATCTCTGTCATAGGATATCTGCATGAACGTGTAAAATATGAAGCATGCACTTACAAAGAGAAATGTACCTATCTGATAAACCATATCATTCTTTATATTAATTCCATTTCCCGAAAATCCGGCAAGCACATTGCTCATTATTACTGTTATTCCTGCCAGAACCATACTGATAACAATCCCAAACGTGGTGTCTTTTTTTATTCTGGATATTTCTTTATCAAACCTGTATATGCTCCCAACCCACATATCAAAATCATCCATTATAACTCTAAGAGAACTCTTATACTTTCCTCCTCTCGTCTCAACATCAATTAAAAATTTATGAAGAGTAGTCATCCTGGCACATCCGTATCTTTCGCTGATAATGCTAAGAGCTGCTTCATAAGCATTGTTACTATACCCATATCTAAGCTCATCTATTGCCTTATCCACTGTTTTTTTTATATCTCCATCGGTTATATCAGAAACATCCTCCAATGATGCATTAATCTTAGGGTTTCTCATAAATGAATATCCCATCTGATGAAGATATATATCAACATCCCTAAACCTCCTTCTCTGATAATTAGCTCTATAATTATGATTCATCAGTGCTGGAACACACGCTGCTCCAACCAGAAAAAATGATGCAATATATTGAATCTTCATTCCGTATAAAAATCCAATTCCCACAGAAAGAACCATCATCATAATAAAAGATAAATAATACCTTTTATTGGAGAATTGGTACCCATAACCTGATGCCACATTTTTTAATTCTTTCCCGGAAAAATATTTAACTATTTTATTCATAAATGTCTCCAATTCCTCTTTTTCTGAATTTCTCCTGTATTGACTCCGGGATTACTTCTTTTGTAAAAATGCCATCTTCGTATACCACAGTACACTTATTTTTATTGTTCTCTCTTGATAAAAATCCCACCTGTTTGATTCTTCTATTCTCATGTTTATCACACTCAACCAGTATAATTAGGTCTATATACTTATAAATGCTGTTAATAAACCTATCGCTTATATTACTGTCACCCAGCATGTTATACATTCTGTCCGGCACATCTCTCACATCATCCAGATGCATGGTGGTCATACAATAAGCTCCGGTAGACAAGCTGTTAAGAAGCTGTGCTACTTCAGGCCCTCTTGATTCAGACAACAATATCCAGTCAATATTATGTCTAAGTCCTGCTCTGATAACATCCTGATATGTAACTCTGTTATCCACATAAAACTCAACGCACTTTCTGTTAGGATTAATCCTTCTGTAATGTATCTCCTGATTATCCTCATAGACACCAACTTTCTCATCTCTTGGAATAAAAGTTGCAAGATACTTTACAAGCTCTGTTTTTCCGGCATGGGGCTGTCCTCCCACTACTGTGGACAAGTGAGCTGATATAGAGTTCTCAATCAAATTTATTATTCTTTCAGGAGCATACTTACTATCCACAAGACTTTTGTGGTCAAATCTTAAATTACCTGGGATTTTCCTTATTGCCATGCTCTTTTTTCCACATCTTGATTCATGCCAGATTGATATACGCAAAGTCTCCGTGTTAGCTTCAAGAATAGGTTTCATCCGGTTAAACTGAACTCCCATTATATTAGCCAGTTTAATAGATACATTATCCACATATTTATCAGAAAGTTCCTTTTCAGAAATATAATTACCTTTTCCAAGTTCCGTTATCCATAAATTATAACCATCCCACTCAATATCCGTAATGGAAGGATTATCGATTTCCCGGGAAATTTCACTAAACAGTTCTTCTTTATTTTTCTCAATTACAGACTTTAACTCTTCACTATCCATACACACCTTCCTGACTGGAGTATTAATTATTCCACAGATTCCTGTGTAACATTGGATTCCACCCCTTCAATAGCATCATATATTCTGTCCTCATAAGACAAGTTCTCAATTGCTCCTGTTGTCTTACCATTAATAATCGATACAACTGCTGCTGTTAAAAGTAAAGCCGCCAACACTCCTGCTAACGCAACAACAACCTTACCATAGTGCTCAATAATGTCATGCATACTATTTCTTCCTCCTAAAATATAAAATTATCTCCTGCAATCCACATAAAATATCTGTACACAATAATCAATATGGGAAATAAAACTGCTGATAAACAGCCAATATCCGTTACCGGAAATAGATATTACTAAACTTTAGATGATTAACAAGACTTTCAAATCACCCTGTCTAATAATCAGAATATTAAAAAGCGCTTTTCTATACTGATACTATATCATTAACTAAACTACTTGTAAAGTATTTTTAGTAATAATTTAAAGCCCATTATAAAAATCTTGGATAACAAATTTAAAATATGCATTTGACATCCTAATTTTATGAAAAAAGGCCCTGTCAGGGATTTTTCCCTGCCAAAGCCTTTAAATATTACTTACATTTTTAATATTATTTTCTTGTAAATTCAACACTTCCGCTTTCATTGGAAATTGTAAGCGTATTACCCTTTTTGTCAAGGGAATATGTATATACCACTGTCTGAGTTCCTCCAAGAACACTCTGGTTGATAGTAAGCTGATCACCATTAGTTTCATAAGATGTAATAGTAAGTGATATTCCGCTCAGAGTGTACTTTCCTGTACCATCCTCGTTAAACTCCATGGAAATCTCATATCCATCATCATTACCTGTCCACGAACCTACTATTGATGGCTTCTTGCCACATGCCATAAATGTACACATAAGCGCCATCAGTGCGATTACAGCTCCTATTCTTTTAAATAATTTCATTAGTCTCTCCCTTCATAGTTTAAGATTAATAGGCATTCGCGGAACTCCTTTTTGTTGCTGAACAGTTGTGCAATTATACTATGTTGCACAACGTACAGTATTAAATCACAGAGTTTCGCAGTTACCTGTTTAAATGAGTATATCATTAAGTTAATTATATTCAATTAACAAAATTACAGCAACATTTATTGTTCACTTAATGCCTTAACAATTTCAGCGAAGGCCATTCCATGTGATGCCTTAATTAAAATATTGTCACCATTGCATAAAATCTGTTCCATGGATTCCATAAATTCTTTCTTGGTTTCATAAGAATACACCTTACAATCATGGGCTTTATAGTTGTTTTCCATATAATTCTTCGTACCCAATGCAATCTGCCTTGAGAGATTTCCGATAGTAACAAGAACATCTATATTCTTTGTTCCAAGATATTCTCCCACATCATAATGAAGTTCCTTTTCATTATCACCAAGTTCAAACATATCCCCAAGGATACACACCTTACGTCCCACAGCCATACTAAGAACATCAACAGATGCCTTCATAGACACCGGATTGGCGTTATAACAGTCATCTATTATTGTATAATTCCCGGTTTTAATAATATTGTTTCGTCCGGCTATGGTTTCCATCTGGGAAATTCCTTCCACAATCTGGCTTGAAGTAAGACCCATGCAGGCTCCCACGCAAGCTGCTGCCATAGCATTATAAATCATATGACGTCCCGGAACAGGAATTGTAATTTCAAATGTGTCCTTTCCGTCACTGCTCTTCACACCATGAATTAAGAATCTGGAACCATCAAGTCCAAGATTTTCAATATTATCAGCATATACCCCATCCTTATAACTGATTCCAAAGAACAATGGTGTCTTACCATACACCTCATTTACAGTAATCAGTTTGTCATCATCTCCATTGAGAACAACTCTCCCCTCAGGATTCATTGACTTAAAAATCTCTGTCTTAGCCTTTAAAATACCATCTCTTGTCTTGAGATTTTCCAGATGACATAATCCGATGTTAGTAATAACGCAAATATCAGGTCGGGCAATTGCAGTGAGTCTTTCCATTTCGCCAAAATCACTTATTCCCATTTCAAGAACTGCTACTTCGTCATCCTCTTTGAGTCGAAATACCGTTAAGGGAAGACCTATCTCATTATTATAGTTACCAAGGGTCTTTAAAACTTTGTACTTCTGTGACAGTACAGCACTTATTGTTTCTTTGGTGCTTGTTTTTCCAACACTTCCCGTAATTCCCACTACTTTTACATCAAGACTGCTCCGATATAAAAGGGCAAGGTCTTTTAAAGCCTGTAAAGAGGAATCTACCTTTATGTAAGGATGAGTCTCATTTTCCAATACATGTTCTGAAATTACACACAGTGCCCCTTTATCATAACAATCTTTAATAAATGTATGTCCGTCACTTCTCTCTCCTCTTATAGCAATAAATAAGCTGTCCGGCTCTACTTTTCTGCTATCGATTGTTATGCTCCCCACTTCTTTATCAAGAAATGCTTCATCACCATAATACTGTCCGCCGCAAGCCTTTGTCATGGCTCTCAATGTCATATTTTTCATGAAAATCTCCACTTTCCCGTACTATATACGGCAAAAATAATTTTTATTTATATTTTTCCAGTGATATATCTACAATCTTCTGTGTAAGCTGATCATAAGAGATACCTATGGCTGCTGCCTCCTGAGGAAGAAGGCTTGTTCCTGTCATTCCAGGAAGAGTATTAATTTCAAGGCAATAAATTTCCCCTTCTTCATTTACAAGTTCATCAACTCTGGCATATGTTTTCAATCCCACAGCCTCACAGGCAATCTCAGCCCATCTTTGCATTCTCTTAGAAACTTCCTTTGGAAGGTCCGCAGGACAGGTTTCTTTTGTTGCACCTGCTTTATATTTATTTTCATAATCATAAAATCCTTCCACAGGCTCTATCTCTATTACAGGTAGCGCCTTGCCGTCAAGAACACCTACAGAAAATTCTCTTCCTTCAACAAATTCTTCTACAAGCACCTTATTCTCATAAGAAAATGCAACATCCAATGCCTTTTTGAACTCTTCATCGCTTTTTACAATAGATACTCCCACACTGGAACCGCCACAACATGGCTTAACAACGCATGGATAAGGTACATACTCAATTTTCTGACCCTTCTCCAATGAGATTCCCTTAGGCATAGGAACTCCTTCAGATACAAGAACCTTCTTTGTAAGATCCTTACTCATTGAAATTGCACTGCTGATGTAATCTGTTCCTGTGTACTTAATTCCAAGCAGGTCAAAAGCTGCCTGAATCTTTCCATCTTCTCCATTACTTCCGTGAAGTCCGATAAATACAATATCTGATTGGCGACATAACTCCAACACGCCATTTCCGAAAAATGATTCTGAATTCTCATTGCGTTTCTTCAACTCATTCTTCACGTCTTTTGATTTATTCTTCAGTTCCTGGCACAAGCTCTCCAAATCATTTTTCTCACTGAAGAAATTAGCGATTCTGTCATCCTCAATTCCAAAAAATACATCTACCATGTTTGCATCATGTCCGTTTCTTCTTAAGGACTCACAAACCTTAGTTCCTGTTACAATTGAGATATTTCTCTCTGAACTAGTTCCTCCTGCTAAAACAACAATTTTCATCATTTCCTCCATTCCAAGCTATTTATTTCAGCCTTATTTTCTTAATTTGCAAGGTGTTTTTCCACAATATCAACATAGTTATCAACATTTTTTGTTAATTTTGTTTTTATTATGATTTTGTCATATTAAGTCATAAATTATTATGAATTGTCAGACTATTCGTAAACATTATATTATTTTAAGATCTTAATCTGGTTCCTTCATACTTTGTATGGGCCAACAGACATTTTCTAAGGGAATCATATCTTTCGTCTATAGTTCCCGGATTAACCGCAACTTCTATGGATTCGGCCATTACATCTATTATATCATCTGTTAATTCGTTTCTCATTGATGTGAGAATATCTAACTTATCCTTGTACTCTGATGCATCAAGAAATCTTACCAACTTGCTGTTATCCCCTGAATCCGTACCATTTGTCACCACAGGTTTATTAAAATCTTCCTCAGTCTTTACAGGCTCACCGAAATCAACCCTTACCTCAGCCATTTGCTGTGACGATTCCATAGAGTCCGCCTCCAAAGATTGTCCTGTAACTATATCCACCAGCTCAAATCTGTACTTCTGGAAAACCTCAGGATACTTCTCGTGATCAACCTCACTTAAAAACATATCGTAAGGTCTTACGTATGTTTCATAGGCACCGTAGAGACCCTGATATATTACCATTTTTTCTTTTGATTCAGAGTGAATTGCAGTTCCCTTCACCTGATACATTTTATTCTTAAAATGTCTGTAAAATCCGCCAATTACCAATTTTCTTGCCATAAACTCTCCATTTCTGCGGATATCTTAATTCAAGCTTCACCATTCGGTCTCCTTCCTGGTTAAAATGTATATCCGCACAACATAATTTTACTCTACTTAATGCTTCATTACAATGGAATTGCTTTAAATTTATTGCAGCACATAAAATTTATGATAAGATGTAACTTAACCGTGAGCAATTATAAAACAGTTTTACAGTTACCCACTGTTAATTCATTTTGAAAGGAACAGCAATTACCATGAAACAGATAGATTTGCATGTACATTCTTCAATTTCTGACGGAACGGACTCTCCCACAGAGCTTGTAAACCTTGCAATTAAGAAAGGTCTAAGTGCATTTGCCCTAACTGACCATGACACTGTAGATGGCGTAGATGAAGCTATAGCCGCCGCCGAAAATACAGAACTTAAGGTGATTCCGGGAGTTGAATTAAGTACTCATTTTGATAAAAGTGAAATACACATAGTAGGACTGTTTCTGGATTATAAGAATCCGGAACTTGCTCATTTTCTCAGAGTGCAGAGAGAATCCAGAATTAACAGAAATATTCAGGTATGCCAAAAATTTACTGAAATCGGCATACCCATGACATATGAAAAAATTCTTGAGATATACGGAAATGTTTCTATTACAAGAGCACATTTTGCAGACTATCTTGTAAACAACGGATATACAGGCGACAGAAACGAGGCCTTTGACAGATACTTATCCCCGGGAAAGCCTTGTTATGTAAAACGTCACAAGGTGGACCCGAAAGACGCCATTTACATCATTCACGCAGCCGGAGGTGTTGCCATTCTGGCTCACCCAATACTTTATCATCTTGGAAAAACCCAGATGGAAAGTCTTGTAAGTTACTGCTGTGAAAATGGACTTGACGGAATTGAAGCCATATATTCCACCTATAAAATGGGGGATGAACTTTATATTAAACGGATTGCCAAGGAACACAACCTTCTTATATCAGGAGGCTCCGACTATCACGGAAAGAACAAGCCCCATATCCAGCTTGGAACCGGCATGGGGCATTTATTCGTTCCTTATGAAATTCTTGACAACCTTATTTCTCATCAACCACCTGGAAGATGAAAAACTTTAAATAATAGCTCTCCTCAGCCGCCCAAAGTATTGGGTGGTCGGGAGACTGGGTTCGAAACTCCACCTGGCGTAATCTTTTATGTACAGCCTTTGCAGCCTCTTTAATAGTTTTCTCAAGAAGCTCCTGGGTCATAAAATGGGAGCAGGAACAACTGGCGAGATATCCTCCGTCCTTTACCAGTTTTAATCCCTTCATGTTTATCTCTCTGTATCCTTTTATGGCATTTTTAGTTGCCTCCCTCGACTTTGTGAAAGCCGGAGGGTCAAGGATGACAACATCATATTTTTCTCCTGCTTCGTTAAGCTTTGGAAGTTCATCCAACACATTGGCACATTTAAACTTCACCCTGTCCTCCAGATGATTAAGCTTCGCATTACTCTCAGCCTGACTCACTGCATATTCGGAAATATCCAGACCCAGTACCTCCTTTGCCCCTGCTATTCCTGCATTCAGCGCAAATGTACCCATATGGGTAAAGCAATCCAGAACTCTTTTATTTTTACATATTCTTTGCATGGCTAGACGGTTATATTTCTGATCCAGAAAAAATCCTGTTTTCTGTCCGTTAACAACATCTATCATATAATGAACGCCATTTTCCACTATCTCTACGTTAGTGTCAAACTCATCTCCGATAAATCCCTTGAATCTTTCCATTCCCTCCAGCTTGCGAACCTTTGCATCACTTCTCTCATAGACCCCTCTGATATCAATGCCATATTCCTTTAAGACCATTTTAAGCTTGTCTATGATAAGCGATTTTAATCTGTCGATTCCCAGGGCAAGGGATTCCACCACAAGAATATCTGAGTATTTATCCACCACAATACCTGGAAGAAAATCTGCCTCTCCGAATATCAGTCTGCAGGCTGACATATCCACAGTGTTGTATCTGTAGTCAACTGCCGCCCTTACACGGTCTTCTATAAATTTCTCATCTACATTTTTTTCATGTCTTGAAAGCATCCTCACAGTAATCTTTGAGGTTCTGTTAATGAATCCTATGCCCATAAAATAGTCGTCAAAATCATGGACTTCCACAAGACATCCATCTGTTATTCCCTGGGAATATGAGTCAATCTCATTATCATACACCCACATTCCACCTGCCTTAAGGGTTCTTCCCTCTCCTTTTCTTAATGTGACACTTCCTGTTATCTTAAATAAATCTTCCACTTTGGTACCTCATTTTATCAATCTGTTTAATCAATCTGAATATTTTGTTCTTCACAGTGTATTATATTAATTTTTACCCACATTGTAAAACATAAAAACACCGCCTATAGCTATTGCAAGAGCTATTAACTTAGCCCAAGAAAAATCCGCTTTCTCACTTCCGAACAATCCAAAAATCTCAATAAGATATGCCACTGCAGCCTGAGTAATAACAATTATAAGTTCTGCCTTTGCCACACCTAAAGAAGACACACTTAGAACAACCGTCAATGTTATAAATGCACCTATAACGCCTCCCAAAAGATATAGTTTATTGGAAACCGCCATAATACCTTTCACACTGGGACGTCCGTTAAAAAACCACATTACCACGCAGGTAATCAATGCGGTAAGCTGCACAAATCCTGCTGCCACCCATACACTGCTGGCCTTAGTGACATTTGTATTGAATACTCCCTGTAAACTCATCAATGCTCCGGAAATTATCGCAATTAAAAAACCTGCCATTGAACCCTCCTAATTAAGAAACTCTCTTAATTATTATGATTCAATAGCAGGAAATTATTCATTACAGCTCATTAATTATAAGTTCTGTTTGTTAAAAATCCGGATACTTCCTTGTTAAATGTCTCCATTGCTGCATCAATATCCGTTCCATCCCATATCTGATGTATAAGAATTTCATATCTCATATATATGTTGCTCACACCCACAAATTTGGCTTTGACTATAGATTCGTTATAAATATCATGCAACGCCCTGTAATTCTCAATTCCAATAATATTGGCACAATCACCTCTGGCACACGAAAGTCCGGCTGTGTCATTTAACTCGTCAACATAATCATAAGAAATAGCTCTGGCAACCGCCTTTGAAACAGCAATATTGCTTGTGTAAGGGTTAACTACAGCCATGGTGGTAACAGACATTGCTCTTGATTCCAAACCTTCTTCCAAAGAAGGAACCGGAATAATGCCATAATCCACTCCTGAAGATGATAATTCATATAATCTGTCTGAGCTGACAACAGTATACAGAATTTTATTCTGGCTGAATAACTCTATGCATTTATCCTGGGTCATTACACTGCTGTCAATTCCGTAGAGGTCTCTTAACTTAGAAAATGCTGTAACAGCTGATTTCACCTTATTCTCATCCATTGTTACAATGCTGCTGTCTTCTGCGGTGCTTCCGCCAATATTTATGTATTTACCAACGTAAGGATAATTAAGAAGCATATCTGACGGATTAAATGTATATACCATAGTTACTTCCGCATTTTCTTCAGTTACTTCATAATTATTATTGATATCTTCAATCTCCTTGAATGAAGTCACCGCATTTGCATACTTTTTGTTATAAACCATAACCGGCATCTTAAAAGATACAGGGTATCCATATAACTTTCCTGCATAGCTGCAGGATGTTATAGCAGCCTTTCCATACACCTTATCCGTATAAATATCCTTATACGCATCATTCTCCAGCATAAGCCCCATAAGATATGCTTTCTCACAGTTCTCTGATGATGTTATATATATATCAGGTGCATTATCATTCTTAACAGTCTCATCATATATTGTCTCAATAAAATTGTCTGACTCATAATACACGGGATTAATTGTTACCAGATTATTAGCCACATTAAACTCTTTTGAAACATTATCAAGATACGATTCATACCTTTTGTCATTATACCATACATTAACAGTGACAGGTGTCTCTATATCCAATTCCCTGGCCAATTTGTTTCTATCATATTTACCGCATGCTGTAGCGGAAAATGTGATAACAACAGTCAATAAAACTGATATTAACCTTTTTGCCTGTTTCATCAAAATTACTCCTCAAACGACTTTTTAAGTTTAAGAATCATCTCATCCACATCTTTTTCAGTAATGACAAGAGGTGGAACAAGTCTGATTACATTAGTTCCTGCGGAGAAAAGAATCAAACCATTATCAAGTGCTCTGGCAATAATATCCTTAGGACTGATTGTAAGTTCTAATCCCTGCATAAGCCCAAGGCCTCTTCTCTCTGACACAAATTCATACTGATTCACAAGTTCATCAAGTCTGTCTTCAAGATATTTTGAAACGCTCTTTACGTTATCTAAGACCTTATTCTTGTCAAACAGTTCAAATACCTTTGCTGCAGCAGCACATGCCAGCGGATTTCCACCATAAGTTGTACCGTGGTCTCCCGGTACAAGTGCCTTGGCAACATTTTCAGTAGCAAGAAATGCGCCTATAGGTACACCACATCCTAATGCCTTAGCTACTGTAAGAATATCCGGCTTAACACCATACTGCTGGAAAGCAAACATAGTTCCTGTTCTTCCCATACCACACTGAATTTCATCAAGTATGAGAAGAATTCCCTTCTCATCGCACAGCTTGCGTACACCTTCAATAAATTCCTTAGAAGCAGGATATATTCCGCCTTCACCTTGAACCGTTTCAAATATAATAGCACAAGTTTTGTCATTTACCAACTCTTTAACACTTTCAAGATTATTATATTTTGCAAATTTTATTCCCGGAATCATTGGGCCAAAGGCTTCCTGATAGTGCTTATTTCCTGTTACAGCCAAAGCACCCATGCTTCGTCCGTGGAAAGAATGCTCCATGGCAATAATTTCACTGTCTGTTCTTCCTGTCTTTAAATAAGCATATTTCTTTGCAAGCTTAATTGCTCCCTCAACAGACTCAGTACCACTGTTGGTGAAGAATACCCTGTCCATGCCTGATGCTTTTGTTAATGCAGATGCTGCCATTACAGCAGGCTCATTGTAAAAATAATTGGATGTATGTATCAGCTTGTCCACCTGAGCCTTTACCGCATCATTGTATTCCTTGTTGTTATATCCCAGCGCAAATACAGCAATACCTGCACCAAAATCGAGATATTCCTTGCCATCAGTGTCATATAATCTTACGCCTTCACCTTTATCAAGAACTATCTGATATCTGTTATATGTATGAATCAATTTTTCTTCAGCAGTTTCAATAATCTGTTTTGTATCCATTCTAATTTACCTCCTTGAATTATTATTCATAGGCGTTTGGGAAACGCCTTTTATATATTTGTGTTAAAAAACTTTTCAGCACCCTCCGAAAGAATAGCCGTTCCAACACCCTTATTTGTAAATATTTCAAGGAGAAGACAATGAGGAATACGTCCGTCAAGAATATGTACTCTTGAAACTCCATGTTCAATTGCATCGATACAATTGTTAAGCTTAGGAAGCATTCCTCCTCCTATTGTACCGCCGGTAATAAGCTCCCTTGCTTCATCTGTAGATAATTCAGAAATAAGGGAACTCTTGTCTTCATAGTCTCTGTAAACACCTTCAATATCTGTGAGAAATGCAAGCTTTTCTGCATTGACAGCTCTGGCAATTGCACAGGCTGCATCATCAGCATTGATATTATAAGCATGATAATTGTCATCATAACCAATCGGACAGATAACAGGAAGGAAATCATCCTTCAGTAAAGAATGAATAAGTGTTGTGTCCACTGAGGTAACCTCTCCCACATATCCGATATCCTCACCCTTGGATAATTTCTTCTCCACCTTAAGCATACCGCCATCCTTACCGCTTATACCGCAGGCTTTAACTCCAAGTTCTTCAATAAGAGAAACAAGACTTTTATTAACCTTGTTAAGTACCATCTCGGCGATTTCCATGGTAGGTTCATCAGTAACTCTTAATCCGTTTTTGAACTCAGGTGTCATACCAGATTTTGTAACCCATTTGCTGATTTCCTTGCCACCGCCATGAACAATAATAGGCTTAAAACCAACAAGTTTTAAAAGAACCACATCCTGAATGACTTTTTTCTTTAATTCTTCGTCAACCATGGCGCTTCCACCATACTTAACCACGATTATCTTTCTGTTAAACTTCTGAATGTAAGGTAAAGCCTCAACCAATACCTGAGCTTTTTTCAATTCCTCTTCCAAATCAATTGCACTCATAACTTCCTCCGTATATTAAGATATTAAGATCTGTAATCTGCATTAATCTTTATGTAATCAAATGTTAAATCGCATCCCCAAGCTGTTGCTGTCGCATCTCCCATCTTAACGTCACATACAGCTGTAACAGGATTCTTTGAAAGAATTTCTGTAGCTTTTTCTTCACTGTAGTCTGTTGCAACTCCGTCCTTAACAATCTGTAAGCTTCCTGCCTCGCTTTCAAAGAAAATATCCACCTTTTCAGGATCAAAATCCGCACCTGAGTAACCAAGTGCACAAAGAATTCTTCCCCAGTTGGCATCATGTCCGAAAATAGCACATTTTGTAAGATTTGAAGTACATACTGATTTTGCAAGAATCTTTGCATTTTCCTTATCAACAGCGCCTTTTACCTTAACCTCAAAAAGACATGTGCAACCTTCACCGTCACCTGCTATTTTCTTGGATAATTCTCTGAATACATAGAACAACGCTTCATAGAACACACCATATTCTTCTGAATCTTCAGTAATTACAGGATTTTCAGCAAGACCATTAGCCATTACAAGAGCTGTATCATTGGTAGATGTATCTCCATCTACTGAAATCATATTGAATGTATCACTGACAATCTCACTTGTCATTTTCTGGAGCGCCTTCTTCTCAATGGCAACATCTGTTGTAATAAAACAGAGCATTGTGGCCATATTTGGATGAATCATACCGGCACCCTTACACATACCTCCTACGGTAACCTTCTTACCACCGATTTCAACAGTACATGCAACCTGTTTGTCTCTTGTATCGGTAGTCATAATAGCTTCTGCTGCAAGAGTTCCAGCTTCAAGAGTTGAATCAAGAAGGTAAGGAAGTTTCTTAATACCTTCGCACATCACATCCATAGGAAGCTGCATACCGATAACACCTGTAGAGCCAAGGAGTACGGATTTTGCAGGAATTCCAAGAGCTTCTGCTGCTGTTTCAGCCTCAAGAGCACATGCATTGTCTCCTTCCACTCCTGTGCAGGCATTGGCAATACCACTGTTTACCACAACTGCCTGTGAATACTCCTGATTGTATACTATATCTCTATCCCATTTTACGGGAGCAGCAAATACTCTGTTCTGTGTAAATGTACCTGCCGTTACACATGGCTTTTCAGATACAACCATAGCCATATCTTTCTTTCCGTTTTTCTTCTTTATTCCAGCCGCAAGACCTGCTGCCTTAAATCCTTTTGCTGCTGTAACGCCGCCCTGAATTATTTCCATATTTAATCCTCCATAATCTGTATAATTACCGAATCCGTAAATATCTGTTAATTTATGGGAACAATGGTGCCATTTTAAGACCTTCATTTTCCTCAAGTCCAAACAACAGATTCATATTCTGTACCGCCTGTCCTGCTGCTCCCTTAACAAGATTATCCAAAGCACCCATAGCAATTATTCTGTTTGTTCTCGGTTCAATCTTAAATCCAATATCCACAAAATTACTTCCCTCAACCCAACGTGTCTCAGGACATACATCCTTAGGAAGTACTCTTATAAAAAATTCTTTATCATAATATTTGTCGTATACTGCCTTAACATCCTCATATGTAACATTTTTAGCAAGATTAGCATATGATGTCACAAGTATTCCTCTGTTCATAGGAACCAGGTGTGGCGTAAATATAAGTTTTATATCATTACGTCCGCAGGCATAACCTAACTGTTCTTCTATCTCCGGTGTATGTCTGTGAGTTCCCACGCCATAAGCTTTCATGCTTTCGTTAACTTCACAGAAAAGATTTGGAATCTTAGCTCCTCTTCCTGCCCCTGATGTACCACTCTTTGCATCAATAATTATAGAATCAGGATCAATTATTCCTTCCTTAACTAATGGATATAATGTAAGTATTGAAGTTGTTGTATAACATCCAGGATTTGCAATAATTCTTGTATCAGTTGTTACCTTATCTCTGTTGATTTCGCATAATCCGTAAACAGCTTCATCAATATACTGAGGTGATTTGTGTTCAATCTTATACCACTCTTCATATATGTTTACATCTTTCAATCTGAAGTCAGCACTCAAATCGATTATCTTAACCTTGGAAAGAATATCGTCATTAACAAGGGATGCACACAAGCCTTGTGGTGTTGCTGTAAATATAACATCAACCTCATTGGCAAGCTGTTCCATATTATCATCCATACATTTAGCATCTACCATCTTAAACATATTTCTATATACATCTGAATAATTCTCATCAATATAACTTCTTGAACCCAACCATACAATTTCTGCTTCTTTATGTCCGAGAAGAAGTCTTACAAGCTCATTACCCGCATAACCTGTAGCACCAATAATTCCTACTTTAATCATAATATAGCCTCCAAACTGCGACTTATTGAATGTTTATTCATTCTTTTTGCATAAAATTTGCTGTTTAATTCAGCAATATCTATCATTATAGCAACTTTTATTCTTATGTAAAGAGTAAATTAAAAAGTTTTTATATTTATGCATAATTCATTAATATCAATGTATATTATTCATTTCTACCTATTGCATTTTAACAACACTTGGGGTATCATATTCAGAAGATTAAATCTTATGGAGGATATTACTATGAAAGAAAAAGTTATTCTTGCTTATTCCGGCGGACTTGACACAACTGCTATTATTCCTTGGTTAAAGGAAAATTTTGACTACGAAGTTATCTGCGTATGTGCTGACTGTGGTCAGGACGAAGAGCTGGATGGTCTTGAAGAGAGAGCTATTTCATGCGGTGCTTCTAAGTTATACATAGAAGATATCACTGATGAGTTCTGTGATGATTACATCGTTCCTTGCGTTAAGGCACATGCTGTTTACGAAAATAAATATTTACTGGGTACATCAATGGCAAGACCTCTTATTGCTAAGAGACTCGTTGAGATTGCACGTAAGGAAGGCGCTACAGCAATCTGCCATGGTGCTACAGGTAAGGGTAATGATCAGATTAGATTTGAACTTACAATTAAGGCATTAGCCCCTGATCTTAAAATCATTGCTGCATGGAGAAATGAAAAATGGACAATGCAGTCTCGTGAAGATGAGATAGCATATTGCCAGGCTCACGGAATCAATCTTCCTTTCAGTGCTGATACAAGCTACAGCCGTGACAGAAACATCTGGCACATCAGCCATGAAGGTCTTGAACTGGAAGATCCTGCAAATGAACCAAACTACAAGCATCTCCTTGTTCTTGGTGTTACACCTGAGGAAGCTCCTGATGAGGGCGAATATGTAACAATGACCTTTGAAAAGGGTGTTCCTAAGTCAGTTAACGGCAAGGTTATGAAGGTTTCTGACATAATCAGAGAATTAAACAGACTTGGTGGCAAGCATGGTATCGGAATTATCGATATAGTAGAGAACCGTGTAGTTGGTATGAAGTCAAGAGGAGTTTATGAGACACCTGGCGGAACTATCCTTTACGAAGCGCATCAGCAGTTAGAGGAGCTTGTTCTTGACAGAGATACTACAACAATGAAGCTTGATATGGGTAATAAATTTGCTCAGATTGTATACGAAGGAAAATGGGAGACACCTCTTCGTGAAGCTGTACAGGCATTCATTGACAAGACACAGGAGAAGGTTACTGGTGAAGTTAAATTCAAACTTTACAAAGGTAATATTATTAAAGCCGGAACAACATCTCCATATTCACTTTACAATGAATCAATCGCTTCATTTACAACAGGTGACCTTTATGACCACCATGATGCTGAAGGATTTATCAACCTCTTTGGTCTCTCACTTAAAGTAAGAGCTATGAAAGAGGCTGAAAACAATAAGTAATGTGGGAAAACTGACGTTATGCGATTTTACTATATTGCAAACCCCTATAAAATCATTTAAAAACGCCTGCAGAAATTGAGATAATCAAATCTCAAATGCCTTCTGCAGGCGTTTTATCATTTTGTATTATATTTTTCTACGCCAACTTCCTTTTCTTCTATCTTTCTGTTTACATAAGTTCTTAAAAGTGCGTAACACACTGAGCTTATTGGAATGAATGTTAACATACCCATTATTCCAAAGAGATTGCCACCTATGGTCACTGCCACTAACACCCAGATTCCCGGAAGCCCCACGGAATTTCCAACTACATGAGGATAAATAAGATTTCCCTCTATCTGCTGAAGTATCAGAAATACAACTATAAATATTACAGCCTTCAAAGGGCTGTCTATCATAATCAATACAGCTCCCACTGCACAGCCCATGAATGCCCCAACAATTGGAACAAGGGCCGTAACTGCTATAATTATTCCGATAAGCAATGCATAAGGAAGCCGTAAAATCAACATAGTTACCACAAACAGACACCCCAATATACACGCTTCCAGGCATTGTCCCGACAGGAAATTGGAAAATGTTGTATTGGTAAGTCTCATAACCTCTACTATACGGTCTGCCTTGCTCTCTGAAAGTAACACATACATAAGTTTCTTACACTGGGCAGAGAGTCTTTCTTTCTGAAAAAGAACATACACCGAGAACACAAAACCAATGAAGAAATTGGTTATTCCGGAAAACAGTCCGCTTATGGCACCTATTCCTCCATTTATTATTCCTCTGGTTCCTACGGAAAGAAAACTCATGGCATTGGCTAATATAGAATCCCAGTTTATCGTGATATTTTTAATCTTTTCCTCGTATTCCGGAAATGATGACAACTTCAATTCAAGCCAGTTAATAAGGTTATTCACTGCATTTGGAATCTGACTGATAAGCTGTGATATTGTACTTACCAGTTCAGGTACAACTACAAGAATCACCCCTGCTATAACTGCCAGTATAGCTATGAGAGTAAGCATATAAGCTGTAATTCTGACAACTTTAGGATGCTTTTTCTTACACTTTTTATCTACGAACTTATTAAGTTTCTTTTCAATTGCCTTCATTGGTACATTAAGTATAAATGCAATAACACCGCCCACTATAAAAGGCATTATAAGGCCGGCAAAATAGGATATTGTACCAAGTATACCGTTTATATTATTAAGTGCCAGATAAACAACAATCAATACTGAACCGATTGTTATCCCCTTTATTACCTGACCGTCTTTAAAATATTTCATCTGTTATTCTCCATTATAAAAAATTATATATACATAATACTATACACACAAGGTCATCTTATTTCAAACGGAATAGGAAAAAAAGGGGGTCAGACCCCATAAAAATTTTATAAACTTTTTTGCAAAAAAGTTTATAAAAATTTTATGGGGTCTGACCCCTCCTATAAAACTACTCTTAGTAAAGAGGATGCTTATCTGTAAGACCCTTAACCATTTCCATAGCCTTAGCCTGATTAGCATTAACATCTTCAACAAGAAGTGCAATTGCTTCTGCAACTACATCCATATCTGCTGTATCAAAACCTCTTGTTGTAACAGCTGCTGTACCAAGTCTGATACCACTTGTTACAAATGGAGATGCCGGATCATTAGGAATTGTATTCTTGTTACATGTAATGTTAGCAGCATCAAGAAGCTTCTCAACCTCCTTACCTGTAACACCCTTGCTGATAAGGTTAACAAGCATTAAATGATTGTCTGTACCACCTGAAACAATATCAAATCCTCTGTTTATAAGACCATTACAAAGTGCCTGAGCATTATCAACGATATTCTTTGCATATACCTTAAAGCTTGGATCAAGAGCTTCCTTAAAGCATACAGCCTTAGCAGCAATAACATGCATTAATGGGCCACCCTGAATACCCGGGAATACTGACTTATTAAGTTTGAACTTATCTGCTGCTTCTGCAGATGCAAGAATCATACCACCTCTTGGTCCACGAAGTGTCTTATGTGTTGTTGTTGTTACAACATCTGCATAAGGAATTGGGCTTGGGTGCTGTCCACCTGCAACAAGACCTGCAATGTGAGCCATATCAACCATAAGGTAAGCTCCCACCTCATCACAGATTTCTCTGAACTTCTTGAAATCAATTGTTCTTGCATAAGCTGATGCACCAGCGATAATCATCTTAGGTTTACATTCCTTAGCAATTCTTAAAACTTCATCATAATCTATAAAACCTTCAGCTGTAACTCCATAAGGAACAATGTTAAAGTATTTACCTGAAATATTAACAGGTGAACCATGTGAAAGGTGTCCACCACAGTCAAGGCTCATACCCATAACTGTATCACCAGCTTCTACCATAGCAAAGAATGCAGCCAGGTTTGCCTGTGCGCCTGAATGTGGCTGAACATTTGCATACTCGCAACCAAATAACTCTTTAGCTCTCTCAATAGCCAATGTCTCAACTACATCAACATACTCACATCCACCATAATATCTCTTTCCTGGATATCCCTCTGCATACTTGTTTGTTAATGGGCTTCCCATTGCAGTCATAACTGCTTTACTAACAAGATTCTCAGAAGCGATTAATTCAATGTGGCTTCTCTGTCTTGCTAACTCATCATCCATTGCCTTTGCTAAATCTGGATCAAAGTTCATTACTTCATCAAATGAATACATATACAACCTCCGTAGTAATTCAATCAGCGTATAAACGCAAAATAGTCGAAGGACAAAAAAGCCCTCCGACTAACAATTTTATAGATATTTTGTTAATAAGTCAATGCATAAAATACAATTATAATTACATATTTATAAAAAGACTTATTGTTCGTCAATAGAAATAGACAATTCATCAAGTTGCTTTTTATCTACAACATCAGGAGCATTAGTAAGAAGACATGTAGCATCCTTAATCTTAGGGAATGCTATAACATCTCTTATTGAATCTCTCTTAGCCATAAGCATTACAAGACGGTCAAGACCATAAGCAAGTCCTGCATGTGGTGGTACACCGTACTTAAATGCATCAAGAAGGAATCCAAACTTTTCATTAGCCACTTCATCTGTAAGTCCAAGTGCCTTAAACATCCTTGACTGAACGTCTGCCTGGTGGATTCTAACGCTTCCGCCTCCTATTTCGGTACCGTTAAGTACAATATCATAGGCCTTAGCCCTAACAGCTCCCGGATTAGTTTCAAGCATATCAAGATCCTCATCCATTGGCATTGTAAACGGATGATGCATGGCAACAAATCTTTCTTCCTCATCTGACCATTCAAACTGTGGGAATTCTGTTACCCATAAGAATTTATAATCATTCTTGTCGAGAAGTCCCATCTGCTGGGCAAGTTCAATTCTCAAGGCTCCTAATACATTCCATACAATTTTATTTCTGTCTGCTGCGAAAAGCAATAAATCTCCTGCTTCTCCATCCATTGCTTTCACAAGAGCATCCATCTCTTCCTCAGTCATAAACTTGGCAAATGAAGATTTATAAGTTCCGTCTTCATTTATAGCTATATATGCAAGTCCCTTTGCTCCATATCCCTTAGCAAAATCAACTAAAGCATCAATCTTCTTTCTTGGCATAGCTCCCTGTCCCTTGGCATTAATACCCCGAACAGAACCACCATTTTCCAATGCGCCGGTAAATACGCCAAATCCACAACCTTTAACCACATCAGAAACATTTACAAGTTCCATGCCAAATCTAAGGTCAGGTTTATCAGAACCGAATCTGTCCATTGCTTCCTGCCATGTCATTCTCATAATTGGTAGTTGAATATCAACATCAAGAATTTCTTTAAAAAGATATGCCAGAAGTCTTTCGTTAACATCAATAACATCATCCACATCCACAAATGACAACTCCATATCTATCTGTGTGAATTCCGGCTGTCTGTCAGCTCTTAAATCCTCATCTCTGAAACATCTGGCAATCTGCATATATCTGTCATAACCCGAACACATAAGCATCTGCTTAAAAAGCTGAGGTGACTGAGGTAATGCATAAAACTTTCCCGGATGAACACGGCTTGGGACAAGGTAATCTCTTGCGCCTTCCGGTGTTGATTTTGTAAGCATAGGAGTTTCTATTTCAAGAAAGCCCTCTTTTGCAAGGAAGGCTCTTGTTAAAGTTGCCACCTGACTTCTCATAATAATATTAGCCTGGATATCAGGTCTTCTAAGATCAAGACATCTATATTTAAGTCTTATATCCTCTTTTGTATTGATATTTTCCTCAATAGGAAAAGGAGGTGTCTCTGACTCAGAAAGAATTCTTAATGACTCAGCAACTATTTCAATGTCACCTGTCTTTAAGTTTTCATTAACAGCTCCGCTTCTTTTATTGACTTTACCCTCAACTGCAATAACAAACTCATTTCTAAGAGTATAAGCCTTATCAAATCCTTCTTTTCCAATAACATTTTCATCAAAAAGAATCTGCAAAATACCGCTTCTGTCTCTTAAATCCACAAAAATCAAAGCTCCAAGATTACGTCTCTTGGCTACCCATCCCATAACTGTTACTTTCTCACCTATATTACTGTTTGAAACCTCTGTACATCTGTGAGTTCTCTTTAAGCCAACCATTGACTCCGCCATAGTCTCTTACCTCGTTTTCCATATCATATTAAATAATGTGTAGCACTAGATATCAAGTATATCACTAATATCCAAATCATCAAGATTCAACCTGCTGTTTTCAATAAGTTCCAGTGTGGAATCCTCATGAATCATTCTCTGAAAAGCTATAAATACTTTCATATCCATATTCTTTATCTCATCAATCATAATGTTGACTGCCGTATCAATATCAAACCTTTTTCTATAAGGTCTGTCTGAGATAAGTGCGGCAAATTCATCTGTAACCTTAAGAATTCTTGCCCCCAGAGGAATATCATCTCCTTTAAGATTGTCAGGATATCCGCTGCCGTCAAAACATTCATGGTGCCACAAAACAACATCCATTATATTATCCGAATAGTCATATTTTTTCAATACATCATAACTGATTTTAGAGTGCATACGCATATATTTCATTTCTTCATCAGAAAAATTTCTGTAGCTTCTTCCATACAGATACTGAGACAGCTTTAGCTTTCCCACATCATGTACCATTGCTGCATTTTTTAATTCGTAGGCTTCTTCCTCTGATAAACCGCATGCTAAACCCAAAGCGTAAGAAAGATTTGCCACAAGAACTCCATGCTGTATTCCACCCTTTAAGTCATTAAGCATGTAATTAAATAACTCGTCCCCATCTTCAACCATCATAATATTCCTCGTTAACGCCAATTATTCCTAAAAAACTCTTCTTTTCTTTGAATCATTTCATCAATACGTTCTACATAGCTCTTAACATCTTTAACATTTTCTATTCTTTCAATTCTTACAGAGTGGTCCTTGTCCGATTCCCCATGAAATACAATTTTACTGCTCGCTCCGGCTCCACAGGCTATGATGGTCTGTTTCTCTTCCATAATCAGAATATTATAGATGCACTCAAGTCCCTTTATTGCATAGCCCACATTTTCAAAGTTACCTGCCATATTTTTCTGACGATACATATAATAAGGCTGCATATTAAGATTTTTTGAAGTTTCCTCTGTCATTCTGACAATCTCTTCGGTATTGTCAATTGTGAGATTAACATACTGGTCCCGCCATATATTAAGGGCCGCAGCCCTCTTAATAGCCAGAGAATGTACCGTAAGACTTTCAGGCTTCATGGCTGTGATTTCATCAAGGGTATGTCTCACTTCATCCACACCCTCTCCAGGAAGGCCCAGAATAATATCCATATTTATATTATTAAATCCTTCATCTCTTGCCATTGAAAAGACTTCCTTAATATGCTGTACCGTATGCTTTCTTCCTATAAGGTCAAGGGTCTTCTGATTCATGGTCTGAGGATTAATTGAAATTCTGCCCACATTATGTTCTTTCAGAACCTTAAGTTTATCAACTGTTATACTATCAGGTCTTCCGGCTTCCACAGTTAATTCCCTGCAATTATCAATATCAAAAAGCCTTTCAAGCTCTGTGAGCAGTCTGTCAAGCTGGGAAGCACTTAATGTTGTAGGTGTTCCTCCTCCGAAATATACAGTGTCCAGTCTCCTGTCTTTCATAGACCGGGAAACGAACTCCATCTCTTTTATTAATGCATCCAGATATTGCTCCACATAATCCTTGTAGGCACCCAGTGAATATGATGAAAATGAACAATACAGACATATACTTGGACAAAAGGGAATTCCTATATAAAGACTATAACCATTCTTATAGTCTATTTTCCTTAAAATATCCCGTTCTGTCTCTGCAACACATAATGCAAGTTCAGCCTTATTTCCGCATGCAAAATGTTTATCTGTAAATTCCTTTATAATATCTTCTCTCTTGGCACCTTCCTCAAGCATGGTATATGCAATCTTACTTGGTCTTACGCCTGTAAGGTAGCCCCAAGGCAGGCTTTTTCTTGTCATTTTCTGAAGTTCTTTATAAAAGGATTCCTTAAATACCTCATGCATCTCTTTTTTGGAAAGATTTTCTGTATCAGGTGTCTTAACTTCTATAACTTTATCATCATCACCGATTTCAGCATCTTTCTTATATGCTGAAACTTCTGTTCTTGGGTAAAAAGAACGGACTAAAACTATGGCATCGTCATAAAAAATGTCATTATCAATATCAATATATATCATATAATATTTCCTATCCTAAAAATGGATTATACTTCTTCTCATAACCCACATTTGTTCCTTCTCCATGTCCCGGATAAATCTTTGTATCCTCCGGAAGAACCATTATTTTACTTTTTATGGATTGTATAAGTTTTCCCATGCTTCCACCAGGGAAATCTGTTCTGCCTACTGATTCGCAAAACAGTGTATCTCCCGAAAATAAGATTCCTTCTTCCTTAACATAGTAACAGGTGCCGCCGGCAGTATGTCCCGGTGTGTGAAGAGCCTGAATATCAAACCCTGCAAGCTTTATTATATCCCCATCATTGTTATAAACATCCGCCTCTAGTGACAAACTGTTAAGACTGTATGAAGAGCCCAGATTGTAATCAGGATTACCAAGTGTTTCTTTTTCATCACATGATGCATATATTTTAACACCGTATTTATCCCTAACTGCTTCTGCTGCCATAATATGATCAAAATGTCCATGAGTAAGAAGCACTCCCACAAGAGTACAGTCCCACTTATGAATCATTTTATCAATATCATCCGGACAGTCTCCGGGATCAACCAACACACATTCTTTTATATCCTCATTTATAAGAAGATAACAATTAGTGCCTACCATTCCTAAAACTTTGGAATCTACCCTGGTCATGAAACATCCTCCACAAAAACATATATAATTTATCAGCCTGTAGCTCTGACGATATCTGTTACTCCTTCAATCTTTCTAAGATTATCCACAAGTTTATTGAGCTGTTCAGTGCCTGTTACAACAAATCCCATATTAATGGTTGCAAGCTGCTTTTTATTGACGCGGCTGTTCATAAAACGAACATCAATGTCAGCCTCCGTAAACAGTCTTGATATATCCACAATAAGACCCGTTCTGTTAGTTGCAAAAATGTTAATCTCTGCGCTGTACTTATCATTTTTATTTTCTTTCTGATCCCATTCTGCCTCAATCAGTCGCTGTCTCTCATTTGCAGGGAAATTAAGAATATTCACACAGTCTGTTCTGTGGATGGAAATGCCTCGTCCTCTTGTAACAAATCCCACAATTTCGTCTCCCGGCACAGGATTACAGCATTTAGAAAATCTTACAGCTACATCGTGAATTCCTTTAACTACAATTCCATTCTTACTCTTCTTATCCTGAGGCTTTTCTTTATTCTCATTGGCAACTATTCCCTCAAGAACTTCCTTGTCGGTAATCTCTGCCTTCTTAGTCTTTAAAAATTCCTCATTAAGTTTATTGACTATCTGTCCTTCTTTTAAAGCACCATGTCCTACGGAAGCTAATAAAGAATCCCAATCCCTGTAACCATATTTGCGCAGAGCTTTCTCTATAAATTCAGGCTTTGTAATATTTGAAAGTACAATTCCCTTACTCTTACAATAACTTGATATAAGCTCTTTGCCCTTTAATATGTTATCTTCCTTCAGTTCCTGCTTAAACCACTGATTAATCTTATTCTTAGCCTGAGTAGACTTGACAATAGACAACCAGTCGCGGCTGGGACCCTTTGAATTCTGGGATGTAATAATCTCTATTCTGTCACCATTCTTAAGTTCATAATCAATATTAACCAGCTTACCGTTTACTCTTGCGCCAACCATCTTATTGCCTACAGCACTATGAATGCTATATGCAAAATCTATAGGACATGAACCTGCCGGAAGATTCTTAACATCTCCCGATGGTGTAAAACAGTATACTGCATCTGAGAAAAGGTCTAAATCATTCTTTATAGAAGAGAGGAATTCCTTATTATCAGACATATCCCTCTGCCACTCTAATATTTGTCTTAACCAGCTGAGCTTAGCCTCTTCGCTGTCGTTATTATCACCGCTTTTTCCCTCTTTATATTTCCAGTGGGCAGCAATACCATACTCCGCAATACGATGCATTTCGTATGTTCTAATCTGAACTTCAAAAGGCTGTCCGTTAGATGCAATCAGTGTTGTGTGAAGAGACTGATACATATTCTGCTTTGGCATGGCAATGTAATCCTTAAATCTACCCGGAATTGGCTTATACATCTCATGAATTACACCCAATGCTGCATAACAGTCTTTTACAGTATCAACCTTGATCCTGACTGCAAATATATCATATATCTGATCAAGCGTTTTGTTCTGGTTACGCATCTTTCTGTAAATAGAGAAGAAATGTTTAACACGACCATCTATTTCTGCTTCTATTCCGGCATTACCAATATGCATTCCCACTTCTTTAATGATACTTTTAATAAATGCTTCTCTTCCCGGTCTGTTCATATTAACCTGTTCTACAAGGTTGTTATATGTTTCCGGCATAAGATATTTCATAGAAAGGTCATCCAACTCTACCTTAATCTTGGAAATACCCAGTCTGTGAGCTATTGGAGCATATATGTCCATAGTTTCTCTTGACTTCTCAATCTGCTTTGCCGGGGACTGATACTGCATTGTTCTCATATTGTGAAGTCTGTCGGCAAGCTTAATCATAATAACACGAATGTCTTTAGCCATAGCCAAAAACATTTTTCTGAGATTTTCAGCCTGAACTTCAATTTTATCATGCTGATAATTCAATTGTGTAAGCTTTGTAACGCCATCCACAAGCAATGCAACTTCGTCACCAAACTCTTTGGCAACATCTTCACTTGTCATTACTGTGTCTTCAACAACATCGTGCAGAAGTCCTGCAACAATTGTCTCTTTATCCAATTCCAATTCTGCCAGGATTATTGCAACACAGAGAGGATGAATAATATATGGCTCGCCTGACTTTCTGAACTGACCTTCATGAGCACTTCTTGCAATATCATAAGCTTTCTGAATATCCGTAAGATCTGATGATGGATGATATTTTTTAATACTTTCTATGAGCTTATTATACAACTCTTCAGGGCTGGTAAAATCAGCTGGAGTAGCTACTGATTTATCCACCTTACTTGTCTTAATATTACTATTTTCTGTTAACTCTATTTTCTCAGCCATTATCATCTCTCCTTATGTCTAAAATCTATACCTCAGCATACGTCTTTTCCATAAATTCTCGTGTTGCTACAGCATTCTCAGGCACAGTGTTCTCTAATGTACAATGAACATATGGTTTATGTTCTTTAATCTTTTTAAGCAGTAACGGATAATTAAGCCCTCCCGTTCCTGCAGCTATAGACTTAAGTTCATCTCCCTCAACCACATAATCCTTACAGTGAACAACTGCAATCTCTTTTCTCAGAAGATCAAATGCCTTATTAATAATTTCATCCTGCTGTGAAAGATTTTCTACACATAATAAATTAACCGGATCAAATATAATCTGTAAATTAGGTGAATCAATTGCATCAAGAACTTTCCTTGCTCTTTCAACCGTACAGACAATATGTTTCCATACAGGCTCGATGGCAATAATTACACCAAACTGCTCTGCATACTTAACGATAGGTCTTAAATTTTCAATAAAAAGATTAAGAGCCTCTTCAGAATGATTAGCCGGCTCATACTTATATTCTTCGTTAACCGCACCTGTCTCTGTTCCTACAACTCCGCATCCTAATACACTGGCGAAACGGATATGTGCCATATATTTCTCAACTATCTCTTTATGTTTTTCCGGATTAGGATTACAAAGATTGAGATAACATCCCAACACTGCAATATCAACCTTATTATCTGCGCATAGCTCCTTCATATACATAGCAAGTCCCGGTGTCATTGCTTCAACTCCGGTGTTAAATTCCTTAATTGATTTCTTAAGTGCTATATGCATACAGTGAAATCCCTGTGCATGAATATTAGGGATAAGTTCATCCAAAGGTGCATATGCAACATCATGTGCTCTGATTCCTATTCTCATATTCTTATTACTCCTCCATTTCCGTTCAAAGTGTCCCTGTCAGTTTAACACATTATTGACGGAATGTCATATTATTTTCTGATAATGCCTTGTAATATGTAATCAGTGGAATAAAGCTCTGTGCAAAATTCTTTGTGGCATTACCCTGACATATAACACAATCATCAATAACCTGCTTATTTCCTACCGCTCCGGATACCGTCTGATTTACCAGATTGGCAAATGTCTTTATTCCCGGAACAAGGTACTCCTTATTTCCTGTAAGCTCATAAGCAATGGCCAAAGATTCAAGCAGAAGTGCATTACTGCCATTTCTTGACAGACTCGGAAGCTCCTTATAATAAAATAATCCGTTGTCCATCATGCAGTTTTCAATCAGGTCATCTACAGCTCTAAGAATCATATCTTTTATATCTTCACCAGGGAAGACTCTGTAATATCTCATAACGCTACCAATAGCCACAGAAATCATAAAGCCGACTCTTATAACTGTATTATCCGTATATGGTGCAAGCCAGTTACCGTATTCCTTTTCCCATGTTTTGAAGCTTTCTATTATCCAGTCACATTTATCCAGCCATTTCTTATCATGTGTTTCCACATACAAAGCTGTCAATGTTCTGAGTGCCCATCCTGTCTCCCTTGCACTTGCCTCTCCCGGAACCTGATACATTGGGGTATCCAGCAGTCTGAGGACATTGTCTCCTATTCCCACCGCAGTCTCATATCCTCTCTCGTCTCCGGTAAGATGATAATAATCAAGGAGTCCTTCCACCCATTCATGAGAGCATACCATTACTCCGTTTTTGCAGTGTCCTGCGGTATGTTCCCACTGTCCACCAACATATAAAGGATTATTGCTGTAGTGGCAAACATCCACATCCATCCAGTGTTTTGCGGCAACAGTCAAGTAATCCAGGAATCTTCTCGTTCCTGTTCTTGCATACATCAATGCACAGGCATGAGGATAATCATATTCATTATTGCTGAACACGGGCTTTCCTCCGCCTCGTCCCTGAACTGTATATCCCCCGTCAATTGTGTCACCCCAATTCAACATGCCGTAACATCTTGTATGACTGTCCGCTTTGGCATAGAGCATAATCTCCACATCCTCGTCCAACTTCTCAGGGAACACATCCAGCATGGATCCTGACTGCTTATAAACCTCCGGCTTAACATAAGGTTTATCAACCATCTGATATATAAGACTTCTGTTATCAATTTCCCATATAGGAAGTTCCGGTTCATGAAAATGTATCAGAAAGCTCTGCTCTTTTGCCATACCTGACTGCATTACAACAGAACCAACTCCCTCAGGAACAAGCATTACCCCGATTCCCTCTTTACATGACTTTACTGCCTTAGGATAATTCTGTTGTGCCTGATACACCGTTATACAGAAACCATCCGTTTCATCTGTATAATCCGTAAAAAATGTTCCATAAAATACTTCCGCATAATGTTCATTAGCTTCTTTCAAAAGATACTTATCGTCAATGATAAGATTAACCTCCTGCCCATCTTTGCCTATGGTAAAACTGGTCTTATAATTTGAAGTACCTACCATGGTTCTTATACCGCTTACAGGTGCCTTTTTCTCAATCATAGCCAGTTCATTAACACCTCTTGTCATAAATACAGGACCATCATTATTGGAATTATCTGTAAGAATATCTCCACATCCTGTGGAGTCATTTCCCGTGGAAACTTCAATCAGTTCCATCTTATCAGTAATTTCTGATTCCCCGTCTTTTTTCATATAAAACACAAGGGATTTAATTTTAAGTTCATCATCAGTGGTATTGATAATTCTATAGGCAACCTGTAACCACGGCTTTCCTGCATATCCTGAAACCCTTATCTCAAAATCCACCTTCTTATCCTTCGAGGTATTGCTTCCCTTTGCAGAAAGAATAATCTCCACAGGTCCCGATTCAACAATCTCCCACTCACCGATTACTGTATCGTATAAATTATCCTCTTCATCTTTAAGAAATGGTCCCTCAAAATTATCCGCTGTATAAATGCGTCTCTTGTCATCTACCATTTCAAAAATCCCATTGCTGTTATTTTTTACAGCAAAACACAACTCACCCAGATTTATAAAATAGCCTGATTCAAGTGGTTCAACTACAGCCGGACTACATTTTTCATTATTATGTTCTCTAACTCCTGCTAATTCATTCTCTGTCATAAACTGTACAGATGTACCCTTGTTGGCAGGGAGATCAGCTGCAAATTTAACATATACAAATTTGATACTGCCATCTTCATAGTAAGCGGTTACTTTAGGCTGTGTAAGACATTTTTCTCCTTCCTGAACAACACAACAGTTATCTATACTGTATAATTCACCCTTCTTAAATGGAATAGCTGTACCCACACATTCCTGAATTCTTGGGTATTTGTATAACTTGTCAAAATAAATATCAACCATACAATTTCCTCCGTTCCACGCATTTTATATATGTTAATTATAATACCCCGGCTCTCATAAAACTACTGTTATATATCATTTTTTTATGGTATTATACATATATATTAAGACAAATGACTTTTAATCAGCAAAGTCGGAATAGGAATTAATGTGAATTACGCAGAAATAAAATATAACGATGTAGCCAATGGTCCAGGCGTGAGAACCAGCTTGTTTGTAAGCGGCTGCACCCACCGGTGCAAGGGCTGTTTTAATGAAATAGCCTGGGATTTTAACTACGGACAACCTTTTACCCAGGATACGATTAATGAGATACTTGAATCCTTAAAACCATCTTATATAGCAGGTTTAACCCTTCTTGGAGGAGAGCCTTTTGAGCATTCCAACCAGCAGGGACTTCTTCCTCTTCTTCGTGCAGTAAAGAAAGAATTTCCGGACAAAGATATCTGGTGTTTTTCCGGATACCTTTTTGATAAAGATATCTGTGAACGCATGTGTAAAGAATACGAAGAAACCAGTGAAATGCTTTCATATATTGACGTGTTAGTGGATGGTAAGTTTATAGAAGAACTTAAGGACCTTATGCTTAAATTCAAGGGTTCTTCCAATCAACGAACCATACTGGTTCAGGAATCCCTTAAGACAGGTTCAATAGTTAAACTTTTTGATTAAATCTTGGAATTACCCATTATTTAGAACTATATTATAAGAAGGATGGAATAATTACTATGTCACAGAAAGTAAACATCAAGAAATTAACACCAAATGCAATTGTACCAACATACGGAACAGCTTATGCCGCCGGTGCCGATCTTTATTCAGGAATGGACAGTGCTGTAACCGTTAAGCCGGGAACCACCGAATTTATCAAAACAGGTATAGCAATGGAAATTCCCGAAGGCCTTGTAGGATTGATTTATGCAAGAAGCGGCATGGCATGTAAAAAAGGCTTGGCTCCTGCTAACAAGGTTGGTGTTATTGATTCCGACTACAGAGGAGAGATAATTGTGGCACTTCACAATCACTCTCAGGCTGATGTAATTGTAGAGCCGGGAGAGAGGGTGGCTCAGATTGTCTTGGCTCCATATATAACCGCTGATTTTAATGAGGTTGAAGAACTTAGCAATACGGTACGTGGTGAAGGCGGTTTTGGCTCTACCGGAACTAAGTAGTAGAAGGGAGGATATATGTATCTGGAAAGCATTCCCTTATTTTATGAACTCAATACTTTTTCCATTATCTTCAGAATAATTCTTGCTCTATTGTTAGGCGGAATACTTGGAGTGGAAAGAGAAAAAAAACAACGTCCCGCAGGTTTCAGAACATACGTAGCAGTATGTCTTGGTTCTACTCTGGCATGTATCACCAATATATATATGTGTCAGGCCTTGAACGGTACGGACCCGGCTCGAATTCCCGCCCAGGTAATAAGTGGTATGGGGTTCCTTGGTGCCGGAACAATTATAGTAACAAGAAGCAACCATATTAAGGGACTCACCACTGCCGCCGGTTTATGGTGCTGTGCAACCATAGGAATTGCAGTAGGTTCCGGATTTTACTCCGGAGCAATCCTTTGTACAATTGTCCTTGTTATTTCCCTCAAGAGTTTAACTATAGTAGACAGACGTTTTTCAAAATTTAATAAATATATTAATCTTTATGTTGAGTGTAACCAGACAGAATTTATACGGGAAGTTTTACAATATGCAAGAAAGAACGATTACAATATTTATGATTTAGAAGTTTATCCTGCAACAAATTCAACTTCCTGCTATGTTATGTTTAATATCAAGATACGAAACCCTGCACTTAGAGCACTGGTGGTTGAAGACATCCGCCAGCTTAAAGGCAGTCATCTTGTTGAAGAAATGACTTAAAAAATGCCGCACTATTATTATACATTAATGTTTGTAATCATTAAAGTTATAATAACAGTGCGACATTTTTATTATTGTCTTATTATATTTATTATTTTTCTGTAATCACAGCATTATCCATTACAAAATCCTGTGCATTCTGGATAAGCATAGATTTAACAATCGTATCCTTGTCGTAAGCATCCGTAAATACTGACTTTGATGAATAACCGTTACTCTTTGCAAACTCCTCTAAATTGCCCTTATAATCGTATTCAGTTATGTGCATATCTTCACTCTTTGCAATAGCCTGATATATAAGGAGCTGGGCAACTGACTTCTTAACAAAATCATCAAATGACATATTGAAATTCTTCTGACAATACTCATCATTACTAAATCCCTGCAATGTTGCATAGAAAGATATTGATTCATTAAGCTTATCTGTCTGCTGGCTTATCAGTTCATCAGGATAATCCTTAATTGTACATGAATCCTGCAACTTGGTAAGCACAGCCTCTTCCTTGGCTTCTTTTATCTCTGCATCAATCTCACTCTGTGCGTCCTTTTTTACATACTCTCTGTATGCATCTATGCTATTGTAATTATATGTTTCTTTAATATAAGCATCTGTAAGCATTGGTATATTAACCTGTTCTACATAGCTCATTGTAATCTCAAATACAACCTTTTTTCCTGCATATTCTGTCATTGAAAAATTATCCGGAAGTGTAGCTGTAACTATCTTTGATTGATTAGCATACATACCGTACAATGCTTCAGTAACTTCACTCACCTTCAGGATAAATGTATCTGTTCCCAAAGTCATACTATAATCAGAGCCACTTAAATCTGTTACTTCCAATCCGCCCACAGAGCCTGAATAGCTGAATGTAACCTTATCTCCTGACCTTGCTTCCCTTTCAACTTCTGTATAGGTAGCATTACTCTTAAGCGCATCCTGAATCTTTTTATCTATAATTTCATTGGTGATTGATGTTACATCAACTGTAGCCTCAATTCCCTTGTACTTTCCTAAGTCAATATAATCTAAAGGATCATATCCGTAATCTACTTTTATCTTTGTATTACAGGCTGTTGTCATTAAAGTAACGACAGAAAGTCCTAATACAGCAACTCTTTTAATAATATTTCTTTTCATAACTCTCCTCATTTCTGCATATAATGCACAAAAAATATACCACATTAATATATCTAAAGCCAGTATATAATATAAAATTTCACATTATTATCACAAAAAGCCCCCGTAATCCATACGAGGGCTTGAAAAATCATTAAAAATGCCGTTTTACAGGCAACCATATATTATCCTGTCAGAGATATGATTAAGCAACCTTAGACTTTGCTACCTCTGCAAGCTTTGCAAATCCTTCAGCGTCATTAACAGCCATCTCAGCTAATACTTTTCTGTTAAGATCAATGTTAGCTAACTTTAAACCATACATAAACTTGCTGTATGAAAGACCATTCATTCTTGCTGCAGCATTAATTCTTGCTATCCATAACTGTCTGAACTGTCTCTTCTTCTGCTTTCTACCCTTGTAGCTCTCTGTAAGAGCTCTCATTACAGACTGCTTTGCTACTCTGTACTGCTTAGATCTTGCTCCTCTATATCCCTTTGCCAGCTTTAATACTCTATTATGCTTCTTTTTTGCGTTTAATCCGCCTTTAATTCTTGCCATTTCTTATTTCCTCCTAATTAATAACTAAAGATTACCATTCTTAAATGTATGGCATAATCTTCTTCATTGTCTTTACATTAGTTACATCAGTCATCGCTGCATGTCTAAGATTTCTCTTTCTCTTAGTTGACTTTTTTGTAAGAATATGGCTCTTGTAAGCTTTCATTCTCTTTAATTTACCTGTTCCAGTTACTTTAAAACGCTTTGCAGCTGCTTTTTTTGTCTTTACCTTTGGCATAATTAACCCTCCTAAAAAATCTCGTATGAAATAATATTTTAACGTTTTTCAGTTAAAAACATTGTCATGCTCCGGCCTTCAAGCTTTGGAGCCTTATCAACAACAGCAATATCACTGAGTTTCTCAGCAAAATCCTCAAGGATGTGCTTGCTGGAATCGATATGTGCCATTTCTCTACCTCTAAATCTTAAAGATACCTTTACCTTATCACCTTTTTCAATGAACTTTCTTGCAGAATTGCATTTTGTGTTAAGATCATTGGTATCAATGTTCGGTGATAAGCGAACTTCCTTGATTTCAATTGTTCTCTGTTTTTTCTTAGCTTCTTTCTCTTTTCTGATAAGTTCATACTTGTACTTACCATAATCAACAAGTTTGCACACAGGTGGCTTTGCCGATGGAGCAATCTTAACCAAATCAACATCTGCTTCTCTGGCTAACTTAAGAGCCTCCTTTGGTGACATAACTCCAAGTTGCTGTCCTTCTTCTCCAATAACACGAACTTCCTTATCACGGATCTGTTCGTTAATCATTAATTCGCTAATAGTATTGCACCTCCAAAATAAAAAAGTGGATAGCCAGACTATCCACATCTTTAATCATAATGCATTATTGCTGTTTATCATGCATACTCTTAAAAATATTAACCCGAGTCGTCTTATTACGCTAAGGTGAGAGTGGATACTCTGCTTCGTTTTAACAACTACTAGATGATAACATCCAAAAAGCAATCTGTCAACACTGTTTTGATTTTTTTTTACATCAGTTCCGCAATACCGGAAAGCCTTACATATCTGTCAGAAATCCTATACCACGTAGGAAAATCAACAATTCCTGTCTGGGGCATATTAGTAATACGCTGGAACTGCCTTACCGCTTCAGCTGTATTTTCTCCATAAATACCATCCACAGTAAGAGGCGGAATTGAATTATAAAAATCTCCTATTAGATTCAACTGTTCCTGAAGTTGTCTCACCTTTTGTCCCGTTGAGCCTATATCCAGGTTAGCTCCCGGCCATGATGATGGTATCCCCTCTATCTGTTCTGCCGTATTTACATATATGCTGTCTCCATAATAATACCTCAAAATCTCAACGGATGTATAGTTCTGGTCGCCCAAATATTTACTTCCCCATTGGCTGAGCCAGTTAGGACATACTGTTTTTTTTCCGTCACAATATTGTGTCAGAATAGGCTGTTTAACATTAGGTCTTGAAAGATAACTGTCAAACAATTCATCCACCACATCAGATATGCTTGCAAATATATTTCTGCCGTTAACCCACTTATGGTCAAATGCTGTAGAAGAAGTAATTGTAAATTCATATCTTTGATTTCTGTACCACTCTGTGTAAACTCTGTTTAAAGTAAATGACATGATGGCAAGAATATTAGCCCTTAAGGTTTCAAGAGGCCATGTAGCATAAATCTCACAGCTTGCCACATTTTTTATATAGTCCCTGTATCTCACATAATAATTTTTTGCCGTCGTATCGCTTGGTGCCCCATCATGCACCACTATTGTTTCAGGTATAACAACACGGCTTAAGACAATTTCTCCCGCCTGCCCTATAGGCTTAATTTCATCCTCAGGGATCTTAGGAGGAAAATTCCCAAACAAAGTATTCACAGGAATTACAATATTATCCTGAAACAGGACGGATGGATCATGAATCAGGTATACATTCTGAATACTGGTTTCTCCCGAAAATACATCCATTCCCGATATATTAAGGCTTTCATAGCCATAGGCGCTGATTTCCAGTGTATATTCTGAAAATGGCTGGTTTTCCCCGGGTTCCATACTATACTCTAAAGGCGGTGCTGCCAGTTCGTCCACATCTGCAATACCCTCACTGTTTGTTTTGACCTCCTCTATGGGAAAAGAAGGATTTCCTGTAAAATATATCTGAATATTCGCCCCTGATATAGGAAATCCCATACTTTTATCAAATACATTTATTCTCAATTTCCCCCTGTCCACCATATTAGAGGGTGCCTCCATTGTATGTACATACCTTGCATTCATATATTTCTCCACATTATTTTTATATTATTTTCTGAATAATATATGAAACATAACTCAATTTTATGAATAAGATAATATGATTAAGCATGATAGGAAACATATATGGCTAACTATAAAGTCGCATTAGATGCCGGGCATGGCGGTTCTGATCCCGGTGCGGTGTATAAAGGAAGACAGGAAAAAGATGATGCTTTAAGACTTACAATGGCAGTGGGTGATATTTTAGAGAAAAATGGCGTTGATGTTTTTTATGTAAGAACAACTGATGAATATGAGACTCCTTTTAAGAAAGCTACCGACGCCAATAATTCCGGAGCAGATTTATTTGTCTCTATCCATAGAAATTCCTCAGAATCGCCTAACCAATACACCGGGGCTTCCTCCCTTGTGTACAGAAACAGTGGTTTCAAATCCACTGTTGCAAATAATATAAATGCACAACTTGAAAAGGCAGGATTTAAAAATCTTGGCATTGATGAACGCCCTAACCTTGTTGTTCTTAAGAGAACCCAAATGCCTGCAGTATTGGTTGAAACAGGCTTTATTAACAATGATAAAGATAACGCTCTGTTTGATAATAACTTTAACCAGCTTGCATCAGCCATTGCCGACGGAATATTAGAAAGCATTCCAAACAAAGTTTCTTCCTCAGCCAATGAAGCCTCGAATTCCACTGACCCGCGTACTATGGAAACCAACCGTAACACCAATAATGATGACAATAATAGAAACAACAATGATAGCAACGCATCTTCCGGTAGAAACAACACGGGCATCACAACCAGAACGGAAACAATTAATGGTGACGACATGGATAATAATGATATGTATAATATGGACGATAATAATATGAACAATAATTCTATGAATGCCAGATATCCTATTGATTATAGTGATGAGGAAAGTATGTCACCGGAACCCTTATACCGTGTTCAGACAGGAGCATATAAGAATAAAGATAATGCGGACAGAATGTTATCTGCTCTACAGATGGACGGTTTTCCTGCATTTATCATATACGAAGACGGATATTACAAAGTTCAGGTGGGTGCCTACAGACTATTAACCAATGCAATAAAAATGGAACGCAGACTTAGAAAATTCAGATACAACACCTACATTGTATATAATTAACTGCAAAATGGTGCAATCCACTGTGGGACTGCACCATTTTATTATATTAATAGGTTAATGATGATGAACTCTTACTTGAATTTCCATTGATAATCAACTGATTAATCATCTTATCTGAAAAGATTTTCTTTAAAACATCTGTCTTTGTAGAAAGCTCTGTCATAAGCTGTGTCTTCTGTGATGATGTTATATAGTCAAGATTAACCTGAGTTCCTGTAAAGTTAGATGTACTGTAATTAAGCTTAGTAAATTCTGAATCTGTACATGATATACCGCAGGAAACATCAAGGTTCTCACCGTCAATATTACCCTTCGCATATACATTATTGATTGTACATGAATTTCCACTAACAGAAATACCATCCATACCCACAGAAAGGAACTCTCCAGGATATTGATTCTGATCTGGAACAATATCAACCTGTACAGATGAAATGTTTCCGCTCTCCTTCAAAGTTGCTTTAAGTGTGAAATTATCCTCATCTGTATACTGAGCTATAATATAGTCACCAGGATTATCCTTACCAATGAACTCCATAGATACAGTGCCTGATGCACCCTTTACTATATTAGATAAGTCTGCTGAAAACTTTACAATCTTGTTATTGTTATTTACATACATACGGAAAGTAGCATTAACTCCCTTTACAACTGAAGCAAATTCTGTCTTTACTGAAGACTGTGTAACCCCTGTAGCTCCAAGAAGAGTTATGTACGGAGATATAGCAGAATCTGCATAAACAGCATCTATAAATGTATTAAATGCTTCTGTAAGAGCTTTCTCAGAAACTGTAACATCATAAATCTTAACTTTGATATCACCATTTTCTGACTGATAAGTACTTCCCTCAACCTTCTTATATGTACATTCATCTGCAAGTTTGTCAATTCCCTTGGCAAAATCAGAAACTATAGCCTTTACCACAGGAGCATAAGCCTGTATATCTGATGAACTCATACCACCTACTAAATTCAATGATGATGAAATTGATGAAGATGAGCTGCTTGAAACCTTAAATGTCTCGCTAAACAATTCCGGAACCTTAAAATAAAGATTTGAACCATCTGTGTAGAATGTACAATTAATAACAGGAGTTGATGTTCCCTTAGAAAGACTTATTGTTCCTCCTGCGCATCCTGTTGTAAGGTCTGTCTGAATATTATAATTAACTGTATCTACATTGAGGTATGAAGCATAATTATCTCCCTCATAAGAAAGTGAATTTAACTTAATGCTTCCCTTAAGTTCATTCTTTGTAACTGATACAGAGCCTGATGATACATTATCTACATACTCATTAACTGTTGTTTCAAATGTTGAACCTACATTCTTGAGAGCCTTTGCAGCCGAATTATTTAGTGATAAGAACCTTGGAACAAAGATAGCTGTCAATACCGCAACAATAGCTATAACTACTACAAGAATTCCAACCACCAAAGGCCACTTCTTTTTCTTCTTTGCTACAGGCTGCTGTACACCAAACTGTGGCTGACCTACGTTAAACTGTGGCTGTGTGCCAAACTGTGGCTGGCCTGCATTAAACTGTGGCT
>JAUNPK010000035.1 GCA_030536855.1 Eubacteriales bacterium | reverse complement strand
CTCACTTCATAAGGGTTCTCTTTTTTCTCCCAACTAACAATAAATTTACTCCATCGTCTTTATTATATTATTTGCAATGATTGATTTTATCGTGTATAATGAATACAAATTGACGGGTAAAATTAATACTTAAAGCATATTGATGCAAAGTATGGGATTGCATCAGGTAGGAGGAGATTTAGTATGTCAACATTTAATGAAGCTAAATTTAGCAAAGAAGAGTTTAAGAAGAGCGTTGTAAGCAATTGTAAGTCTTTGTACAGAAAGAATCTTGACGAGGCAGATAAGCAGCAGATATTCCAGTCAGTAGCATATGCCGTAAAAGATCTTTTTATTGACAAATGGATTGCTACATTTAAGCAGTATGATGAGGATGATCCTAAGATTGTTGTCTACATGTCAATGGAGTTCCTTATGGGACGTGCGCTGGGTAATAACATGATTAATCTTACTAAGTATACAGAGATTAAGGAAGCGCTTGAAGAGTTAGGACTTGATATCAATGTTATAGAGGATCAGGAGCCGGATGCAGCCTTAGGTAATGGAGGCCTTGGACGTCTTGCAGCTTGTTTCCTTGACTCACTTGCGACACTTGAATATCCTGCATACGGATGTGGTATAAGATATAAGTATGGTATGTTCAAGCAGGAGATTAGGGACGGATATCAGATTGAAGTACCGGATAACTGGTTGAAGGATGGTAATCCTTTTGAGATTAAGAGATCAGAATATCGCCATGAAGTAAAGTTCGGTGGATATGTACGTTCATATAAGGATGAAAAGACAGGAAGAGACGTGTATGTTCAGGAAGATTACCGTTCAGTAATCGCTGTTCCTTACGATGTTCCTGTAATCGGATACGGCAACAATACAGTTAACACTCTCAGAATCTGGGATGCAGAGCCTGTTAATACATTCAATTTAAGTTCATTTGATAAAGGTGATTATCAGAAAGCTATAGAGGAGGAGAACTTAGCAAAGAATATCGTAGAAGTTCTTTATCCTAATGATAATCATTATGCCGGAAAAGAGTTAAGACTTAAGCAGCAGTATTTCTTCGTATCAGCTTCTGTTCAGAGAGCTGTTGAGAGATATAAGTCAATGCATAATGGTGATGTAAGAAAGTTATATGAGAAGGTTACATTCCAGCTTAATGATACACACCCTACAGTAGCAGTTGCAGAATTAATGCGTATCCTCATGGATGAAAATGGTCTTGAGTGGGATGAAGCATGGGATATCACAACTAAGACAGTTGCATATACCAATCATACTATAATGGCGGAAGCTCTTGAAAAATGGCCAATTGAGTTGTTCTCAAGACTTCTTCCAAGAATTTATCAGATTGTAGAAGAGATTAACAGAAGATTTGTAGAAGACATTAAAGCTAAATATCCTGGCAATCAGGAGAAAATCCGTAAGATGGCAATCATCTATGACGGTCAGGTTAAGATGGCTCATCTTGCTATATGTGCAGGATATTCTGTTAACGGTGTTGCCAGACTTCATACAGACATCTTAAAGAATCAGGAATTAAAGGACTTCTATGAGATGATGCCTGAGAAGTTCAATAATAAGACAAATGGTATTACACAGAGAAGATTCCTTCTTCATGCTAATCCACTTCTTGCAGACTGGATTACAGATAAGATTGGCGATGGCTGGATTACAGATCTTTCACAGCTTGAGAAGCTTATGGTTTATGTGGATGATCCTAAAGCACAGCAGGAATTCATGCAGATTAAGCACAAGAATAAGGTAAGACTTGCTAAGTATATTAAGGAAAACAATGGTATTGATGTAGATCCTAATTCTATTTTTGATATACAGGTTAAGAGATTACATGAATATAAGAGACAGCTTCTTAATATTTTGCATGTAATGTATCTGTATAATGAACTTAAGAAGAATCCGGATATGGATATGGTTCCAAGAACATTCATTTTCGGAGCTAAGGCAGCAGCAGGTTATAAGATTGCCAAGCAGACAATCAAGCTTATTAATAATGTGGCTGATGTAATTAACAATGATGCATCTATTAACGGAAAGATTAAGGTTGTATTTATTGAGAACTACAGAGTATCTAACGGTGAGATTATATTTGCGGCAGCAGATGTTTCAGAACAGATTTCTACAGCATCTAAGGAAGCTTCGGGAACAGGAAATATGAAGTTTATGCTTAACGGAGCACTTACTCTTGGTACAATGGATGGTGCAAATGTTGAGATTGTTCAGGAAGTTGGCAAGGAGAATGCTGAAATCTTCGGACTTAGTTCCGATGAGGTTATTCGTTATGAGAATGAGGGTGGTTACGATCCTATGGAAATTTTCAATAACGACCAGGATATAAGAGAAGTTCTTATGGAACTTATTAACGGCAAATATTCTCCTGAGGATACAGAGCTGTTCAGAGATATTTACAATTCTCTTCTCAACTCTCAGGGTGGAAGAAAAGCTGATATTTACTTTATCCTCAAGGACTTCCGCTCTTATGCAGAAGCACAGAAGAGAATAGATCAAAGATACAGAAAAGAGACAGAATGGGCTCGTTCAGTGATGATTAATACCTTTAAGGCAGGTAAGTTCTCATCTGACAGAACAATAGAGGAGTATGCTACAGAAATATGGAAGTTAACTAAGACTCCTGTAAAAGAAAAGTAGTATAAAGCACTTCATTAAAGTCTAAATAAAAAGTATATAATAAAACCTGTATTCATATAATTGAATCAGGAGGTTAAGGGGTTGTCCCCACATGATTAATTAAAGTTGTGTGGGGGCAATCCCATTTTTTATATGAAGATTTCTAAAAAGAGAAAGAATCAATGTATAGTTGTGAGCATATTTATAATTCTGTATCTTTTCATCCCCACATTTGTAACCCTTAATATGACCGGAACCATAGATACTCTGGTGCCTCGGGAAGATATAGATGGCAGAAGCATTATCGTGGAATACAAAAATGCAACTCAGTCAGTAAGCGTGGAGAAATTTATTACCATGGTAATGGCAGCCAGATTTGACATAAGCCGTGAGGTGGAGGTGCTTAAGGCTGAAAGCATAATGATTAGGACGGATATATTAAGGATAATGGGTGACAATTTAACCATAGACAGTAAAGACCTTGGAATGGAATATTACACCACAAGCATAATGAGGAGTAAGTGGAAAGATGATTTTAACGATAATTATGAGTTGATTAAGGACTGCACTTCATCCACTTATGGCCTTGCAATTAAATATCAAGGGAAATTCATAGATGCAAGATATACAGAGGTGAGTGGGGGAACTACTCTTTCAGGTAATGATGTTCTTGGAGAAGGACATGAATATATGATCCCTGTAGAATGTGAGAAAGATAAGGAATCGACGGATTATGTTGCTGTAAAGACTATATCCAATAAGGAATTTGCCGCTGCTTTTGAGAAGAATTTCGACGGGTTGACCATGGATAAAAGTAATTTAGAAAATCAGGTTCAGATAGCAGCAAGATCAACAGAGGGATATGTGCAAAAAATTCAAGTAGGAAATGTTGTTATGACGGGAAACACATTTGCACAGATACTGGGAATTAATTCGCCGAATTTTAAATTGAGTTTTATGGATAGCGGGGTGAAGGTAAATACGGTAGGTGTTGGAGAAGGTATGGGGATGAGTATGTACACTGCAGATTATATGGCAAAGAACGGAGCAGGGTATGAGGAGATATTAAAGACATTTTATAACGACATCAGTATTTTATGTGAATAAACTGCAGTAAAACAGGAAATCATATTAACATCAGAAGGCATATAGCCGGAAACAAATGGGAGGATGTTAATATGCGCAATGCTGATCACAAAAAGACAGATAAGATTAAAATTGTTTCCATGGTAATATCTCTGGGTGTAATACTGACACTTGCCTGGGGAATATTTTCCGTAATCGGAAGTGTTAATTCCGGAAAAAATAAAAACAACATAGTAGATCTTAATGAGACTGAAGGGAACGTGGCAATTAAAACCAGGGATTCAGAGGAAGAAGACGTGGCGAGAGAAGCCAATGCACAGGGGCAGATGGCAGAAATAAAAGAAACTATGGCAGAAAGTGAACCGGAAACGGAGAAGACTAAGGAGGCTACTACTGAGGAACCAACAGTACCACCTACATTATCTTCAGAAGAGGTAATGGCCCAGGTTATGAAAAATTACGCATTTGATGAAAGTCATAAGCTGATGCGCCCGGTAAGCGGTGAAATTTCTCTTGGGTACAGTATGGATAACACAATTTTATTCAAGAGTTTGGGAATGTACAAATGTAATCCTGCAGTAATTATAAAAGCAGAGGTGGGAACAAATGTGGCTGTGGCAGCTTCAGGTGTTGTAACAGATGTTGCCCAAATGCAGGAAACCGGTACAACGGTAACTGTTTCTTTAGGAAACGGATATGAGACAACAACAGGACTTATAGAAGGTGTAGTCGTAAAACGTGGTGATACAGTTACAAAGGGACAGCTTCTTGGAACGGTGGCCAATCCCACAGCATACTATAAGGAAGAGGGCCCGGGTGTGTATTTCAAGCTTGCACAGTTTGGTGAGCCAATAGACCCTGACAGTTACTTTGAGGAGTAGACTGTACGGAAAGATAAAGCAATCACCCATTTATATTCTTACAATCAGCAGTAAATCAGTGCCGTTTTGCGGCATTTGCAGGGGCTGCTCAGGTCTTTGCAATCATTCTTTTTGGGAGAGTGATAAGTAATATACGTCATAATGGGTGAATTATATAGATAATAGGTACCACATGTATTTGAGAAAATGGGTCCAAAGGACTGGGATTGTACGCATAAAAGTACAAAAAGTATCCTGTTAATCCATTTTCTCCCCCCTAATGGGGGTAAGAATATGTTTAAATTGGTGCTAGTATAAACCTATGAAAAAAACAGGTACCAATGTACTAGTTTGTAGAGATTTACAGACGGGAGTAATAAATAGTTGGTTCCATAAGAAACAGAAGATGTTATTATAGAGTGTTTAAAATTTAGGGAGGAAGTAAGATGAAGAAACTATTAAACAATACGAAACTTCGAAGAGCCTTGGGACTTTTAATGGCTGGAGTACTCACCGTATCTACCATTGTTACATCAATGGGTGTGATTACATACGCTGATGACAACTCTGCAGATAATAAGTTATCATTAAGCAAGACTGCAGTGGCAGTAGAGGGTGAAGATAATACATTTGATGTTACCCTTACAGTAAATGGTACTAATGCAAAGACAACTACAGATGTGGTATTTGTCATTGATAAATCCAACAGTATGGATGACAAGGTTGAGGGTAAAAAGACAAGGATGGAAAAGACCAAAGAAGCTGCTAAAAAAGCAGCAGGAATACTCCTTAACAATGACCTTACAAGAGTGGCAGTTGTTTCCTATAATAAAACAGCTACAACAAACGGTACATTTTATACAAAAGATACATTAAATGCGTTAAATACAGAAATAGACAAGATTAAAGTAGATGGTGGAACAAACATCCAGTCAGGTATTAAAGCTGCAGAAGATATTCTTGCAACATCAAATGCAGACAGCAAATGCATAGTTCTTCTTACAGACGGACAGCCAACATTTGCTTATGAAATTACAAGTATTGATCCAAGCAGTTATGAGGTAAAGAGCAATTGTAAAGATTACTGGTTTTTTGGAATTGATCATGATTTAACTGCAAAGATGAAATCATCTTACGTTATTACCGGAGTTGATTATAATAAAGTAGTGGGTGCAGGTGATACATCAAGTTATACATCTACATTGGAAGTATCTTTAGCAGGAACCTGTAAGCATGGTAAATCAGTTCATACAACTGATGAAGTTGAGCTTGAAAACGCAGTAGTAAGTGCTACTATATATGAAGCAAATAAGGCTAAAGCCGCAGGATATACAATCTACGGGCTTGGTGTGGATGTTAATTCACAGACAGGAACAAATACACTTAAGAGTTGTTCAGATAAAGTTTACAGTGCAACTTCTGCAGATCTTGAGAAGACATTTTCAGAAATTGCCGGAAAGATTATTAATGCAGCAACAAATGCAGTAGTTACAGATCCTATGGGTGAGAAGTTTAACCTTGTAAAAGGTTCTGTAAAGGTTTCTCAGGGAACATACAAATATGACGAAACATCAGACAGTATTAAATGGGAAGTTGGTACTGTAACAGAGGGTACACCGGCAACTCTTACATATAAGGTAAAATTTGATGAAAGTTTAATGGATTCAATTGAATCCGGTAAGGATTACCCTACTAACGGAACAACAACAATCACATATACAGATAAGGAAGGAAAGAAAGCATCACAGGATTTTGATGTACCTGAAGTACAGTTAACAAAGGGAAGCTTAAAGGTTAAGGGATATATTGTTAACGAAAAAGGTCAGCCGGTAGATGCAAATGGAAATGTAGTATCTTCAATAGAGGATGCAGCAGCAGCTTTTGCAGCATATGATTACAAGGTTGATGGTAATGCAGAATTAGCTTACGGAGACTACAAGGTTTCATTTAATAAATATGAAGGAAGCAATCTTGAATTCGTTAAAGCTACAGCTAACGGAAAGGATACAACATCAACAGAAGTTAATGTTTCTGTAACAAAGCAGGCTCCATCACAGGTTGTATATGCTGCTTATAAAACAGTTTCAGAGGTTAATGTAACTTATAATTACTATAAGGATAGCGTTTCTGATTCTAATAAACTTGGAACAGATGTAAAGTCAGAGAAGCTGGGAAGCACAATTAGTGCGGATACTAAAGCATATGCTCCTACAGGATATAAGACACCTGGAACAGTACAGGAAGGAAGTGCTACAGTAGTTAGCATTGACCCATCAAAGAACATTGTAAATGTTGTTTACACAAAGGATTCTTTTGGTTACACAGTAAATTATTATAAAGACTCTGTTAAAACAGAGAATTTCCTTGGAACAGTATCAGGAACAGCAGAGTTCGGTTCTAAGGTAGCAGTTGATAAGGATGCAAAGCTTCCTACAGGATACACAGCTAACACAGCTACAGGAGCAGATTCTGTTGTAATAACATCAGATGCATCCAAGAATGTAGTAAATGTTGTTTACACAAAGAAGAACTCATATGGTTATACTGTTGAATATTATACAGAAGGTTCAGATAAACCATTTGCTTCAAATTCTGACGCAACAGCAGAGTTTGGTTCTAAGATTCCTTATGCATTAGACAATGTACCTACAGGATATACATCAGAAGGTGCTGATATTAGCAATGCTAATGGAGTAGTTACAGAAGATGTTACTAAGAATGTAGTAAAGATTACATACAAGAAGGCAGAATTTAAATACACAGTAAATTACTATAAAGAAGTTGTTAATAACAACGAGGTTGAGACAGTACTTGTAAAATCAGAAGATGATAAGGCAAAGTATGAATCATCAATTAGCTTCGATAAGAACAAGTATCTTCCTAATTCAGACTATGAATTATTAGACAGTAATGTAAAAGGAGCAACAGTAGTTTCAGCTAATGAAGCAGAAAATGTTGTAAACATTACTTACACATTAAAGTCAGCAACAGTAGTAGTTAATTATTATCTTGACAGCAAAGAAGGAACACTTCTTTACACAAATAGCAATTATGCTACAGCAAAGGTAGGAACAACAGTAAAGGTTGATGCATCGGTATATCCTTCATCAGCAGATACAAAGCTTCCTGAAGCTTACAATGCAAAAGGCACACAGAGCGTTGATTCAGTAGTTGTTTCAACAGATTCATCAAAGAATGTAGTAGATGTAGTATTAACTAAGAAGACATTTACAGTTAAATTTGTAGATGAGGATGGAAAAGAACTTTCAGTATCACCGGTTGTAGTTTACGGAGATTCAGTAGTTACACCTAAAGAGCCTTCTAAGGCAGATTACAAGGTTGAAGGCGATAATGTTGAAGCACAGTGGATTAAGTATAAGTTTAATAAATGGGTTGCATCAGGTGATTATTCATTATCTGATTTAGAGCAGGTAACACAGGATATGACATTCACTGCATCATACAGTGGACAGAACGTATCAATTAAGTATTATGTACTTAATACGGGTCTTGCTCAGCCAAGTGAGATTTATTCATATCCTGCAAAAAATTATTCAAAGGGTGTAGCAGGAGGACTCCATTACTTCTCTGAATCTAAAGATATAGATAAGATTAATGCTAACCTGGTAAATGCACCAACTGCTTCAGATTTTGGAATTACTCTTGAAGAAGGTCAGACAATTAAGTGGTATGTAGTCAAGAAAGAAAGTGATGGTTATCACGTAGATGGTATTATTACAAACCAGATGTATGACTTAACAATCAATTATGTTGATGAGAATGGAAATAAAGTTGCAGACTCTTATGAATCTAAGGTGGCAGCAGGTACAGATTACAGCGTATCTTCACCTGTTACAGAGAAGTACACTCTTGTAGCTGCAACGCAGTCAACAGTTGCAGGAACAATGCCTTACAACGATGTTACCGTAGATGTAGTTTACAGTATTAACACTTATGTAATCACATACGTTGTAGATGGTGAAGTATATAAGACAGAAACTGTTGATTATGGTACAGATGTAGATGCATTAAAGGCAGTTAAATATGATAAGCTCGATGAGAGCAAGAACATTACAGACTGGGCAGTGACATCAACAGAGGATAAAGCTGCTTATACAGATACAAAGGTAACAAAGCCACTTACATTAACAGCTACAACATCAACAAAGCAGTACACAGTTACTTACCTTGTAGATGGTGTGCAGGTTGGAGATGTTGAGACAGTAGATTATGGAACAGAACTTAAGTTGAGAGATAAGTACACAATCGAAGGAAAGGAAGTTTCAGATTGGGAAGTAATTACAGGTGATGTTTCAAGCGTTAAGGAAGACGTTGTTATAACAGCAAATTCAAAAGATATTTATTATACAGTAGTATATAAAGTTGATGGTGAAGTAATTTCAACAAAAGATCCTGTTAAGTATGGTTCTGACATATCTTCTATGACACAGGAATACACAGCACCTGAAGGATATGATTTCTCAGGATTTACACAGACAACAAAAGTAGACCTTAATAAGGTAACCGGAAATGTTGTATTTGAAGGAACTAACACACTTAAGACATTTACAGTAACATATATGGTAAATGGTGTAGAGCTTACAAAGGTAGAAAATGTTCCTTATGGAACAAGCATTATTGAGCTTGATGACTTCGACTATGAAGTAGCAGAAGGATATAACTTCTCAGGCTGGGCAGCAGATGTTAAGGAAGGCGAAGTTAAGGTTACAAGAGATATCGTAGTTAACGGAACAACAACACTTAAGACATTTACAGTAACATATATGGTAAATGGTGTAGAGCTTACAAGGATAAATAATGTTCCTTACGGAACAAGCATTGATGAGCTTGATGATTATGACTATGAAGCAGCAGAGGGATACAATTTCTCAGGCTGGACTGTAGATGTTAAGGAAGGCGAAGTTAAGGTTACAAGAGATATCGTAGTTAACGGTACAACAACAAGAATTCCTGACGTAGCTTCAGATGAGGATAAAGTTAAGAATCCTGATGATAATAAGAAGCCAGAAGTAGGAGCAGACACAGATACTGTTAAGAAGCCAGAGGTAGGAGCAGACACAGATACTGTTAAGGAGCCTGAAGTAGCAGCTGACCAGGAATCTGTAAATACTGGTGATGGTGTTAATCTTCCTTTCTGGTTTACAGCAATGGGAGTAAGTATTGTATCATTAGCAGCACTTCTTCTTACATCAAAGAAAAAGGAAAACTAAAAAATTAAGTAACAGTAGTGAATGTAACTATAGTTACGGAAAATAAAATTAAAAAGAAAAATCCCGGTAGAGCGGTTTGCTTTACCGGGATTTTTTTGAAAAAAGTTATTTAATTAATTTAATAAATTTATTACCGTGTCTGGTCAATTAAATCCATAATAATCGGAATAGCATTACTTTCCCTGCTTTCAGCCATAGCGTTAATGTAACTGTGACGGTTGTCATACAAATCATTAACGGCTTCAAGAAGACTTTCAGGAGTTATGTCTTCTTCATAGAGGACACTTGAATAACCATGTTCTTTGAAAGAATTGGCGTTAAGAATCTGGTCTCCACGGCTGGCATTGGCAGAAAGTGGTATGAGAAGATTAGGCTTTTTCAAGGCCAAAAGCTCGCAGATTGCGTTGGCACCTGCACGGGATATTACTATGTCGCTTATGGCAAATAAATCTCTCATCTCATCGCTTATATACTCAAACTGTATATATCCTGAAATGTTGTTAAGTGATTCATCAGTCTTTCCTTTACCACACAGATGCACAACCTGGAATTTCTTCAATAATTCAGGAAGTATTTTTCTGACTGCTTCGTTAACTCTTACAGCTCCGGTACTTCCTCCGACAACAAGAATTATAGGTTTCTCAATGGTAAAATTGCAAAGCTCCAGACCTGCAAGTTTATTGCCGCTTAAAAGTTCCTGTCTTATAGGTGAGCCTGTAAGAACAGCCTTTTCTTCAGGCAGATATTTCATGGTCTCAGGGAAATTGCAGCAAATCTTAGTTGCTTTTCTCATAGCGATTTTGTTGGCAAGCCCCGGGGTCATATCAGATTCGTGAATAATAACGGGAATTTTTTTGGAAGCTGCCGCTAATACAACGGGAACAGAAACGAAGCCGCCTTTTGAAAATACTACATCAGGCTTAATCTGTTTCATAAGTTTCTTTGCCTGTGATAATCCACGTAAAACCCTGAAAGGATCTGTAAGATTTTTAAGGCTTTTATAACGCCTCAATTTACCTGAGGAAATGCCGTAATAAGGAATTCCCAAATCTTCAATTAATGTTTTTTCAATGCCGGTGTAGGAACCAATATAAAATATTTCGTAACCGGCTTCTTTTAAGCTTGGAAGTAAGGCTATATTTGGTGTAACGTGACCGGCGGTTCCCCCGCCTGTAAGAACTATTTTCTTCATAAATATTTAGAACAAAATTACGCCATAAAAGATAATTGCATAATTATTCTAATACCTCCATTTCTCGCATAATAAACGCTTATTACATTTTGTGAAGGAATCGGTCCTTAAAACTGCAGTGACAGCAAAGTGGTTCTACAGCTTCTTTTTTTCTGAAACCTTCCATAAATTCTATACTTCTCTTGCTATGTAATATATCATCCAAGGATGATTGAAAGATATTGCCAAGATTCATCATTCCGTTGCCGTCAAGGCAGCAGGGAACTACGGTGCCGTCGGACAGAATGGCAATGTGTTGTCTTAGTCCCTGGCAGAATCCCCGGTTGTTATAATAGCTGTTATCCAGTTCGGGCCATTGAAAAGGCTGCTGGACATTAATATAGAGATGTCTCTTAATGGTGCAATTGTTTCGACCAAAAAGAAAAGGCTCATTTTGGGTATTCCACAGACGAAGAGAAATCTCTGTATCAGTATTATCAAGTATAGTTTCGCAGGAATAAAAAAGATTATTTATATAATCATCCATATCAATACAGTCGTTATCATCTGCGCTGTGCAATGACACATTAATCTGATGGACAGGGTGCTCCAATAGAATAGGGAGACGCTGTTTGATTAAAGTGGCATTGGTGGTAAGATTGACTGTAAGTTTGTATTCCCGGCATAGTTTAAGAATATCCTCAAGTTGGGGATGGAGCAGAGGCTCACCCTTCACATGAAGATATACGTAATTGGTGTAGGGAGTAATCTGTTCAAGCACATGTTTAAATTGTTCCACCAACATAAATGTGTGGGGACGCTTAGTTTCCTGACAGAATGAGCAGGACAGATTACATCTGCTGGTTATTTCTATATATATTCGTTTAAAACGAGCTACACTACCCATGTTTAAAAAATCTTTCCGGTTATTAATTATTTTCAGCTAAATAACGCTCAAGAGCAATAGCCAGCTGATCAGGACATGATGTTGATTTGAAACCACATTTTATATCCTTCATACGTTTAATGGCTTCGTTCACATCCATTCCCTCAACAAGTCTTGCAACACCCTGAGTATTACCTGAACATCCACCTTCAAATTTAACATTAGTAACCTTATTATCAACAACATCAAAATCGATTGAACGGGAACATACGCCCTTTGTTATGTATTTCATAAAAGCCTCCTTAGATTCGTCATTTATTATATCACAAGCACAGCTTGTGATCGTCATTCGCCGCTCGCCATGAATAAGCTGCGCTTGCTCCGGCTCGCTAACGCTCATTATATCATATTTTATGTGGGATATGTGGTTTTATGGTAAAAAAGTTGCATATAGGGTGGAATTCTCTTAAAATGTATCTATCCGTTTTAAATTCGGTAATGAATTAAGAAAGAGGTATTGATATGATAGGTATTATTGGGGCAATGGATGAAGAGGTTGACCAGATTGTAGCAGCCATGCAGGTGGAAAGAGAAGAAGCCAAGGCCATGATGACATTTAAGGCAGGTACACTCAACGGAAAGGATGTTGTAGTGGTAAGAAGCGGTATTGGAAAGGTTAATGCAGCGGCTTGCACACAGATACTTGCTGATGATTTTAATGTGGATTGTGTTATTAATACAGGTATCGCAGGCTCTCTTAAAGCCGAAATTAATATAGCTGATATAGTAATATCGTCAGATGTACTTCATCATGATATGGATGCCACAGGTTTTGGATACCCTCTGGGACAGATTCCAAGAATGGAGGTTCTTTCCTTTAAGGCTGATGACAGGCTTATTAAGCTGGCAAAAGAAGCCTGTGGTAAAGTTGTGCCGGAGGTGGGAACACATATTGGACGAATTGTCAGCGGAGACCAGTTCATCTCAGATAAAGAGGTTAAGGAAAACATCTCATCTAATTTTGAAGGATATTGTACTGAAATGGAGGGGGCTGCAATTGCCCAGACAGCATATCTGAACAATATTCCATTTGTTATTCTCAGAGCTATTTCAGATAAAGCTGATGATAGTGCAACTATGGATTATCCTACATTTGAAAAACAGGCAATTGATAATTCTGTAAAACTTATTAAGGAGCTTGTAGCTGATATTTAATACAATGGGCTTGTGGCTTTAATAAGGGCTTTGGATTAGGAGGTTGGATTAGGGTAAATTAGTGCCTTAAATGGCGGAGTTGCCTTGAATTCAAGGGGATAAGGGAGTATAATTCTCTTAGATTATTTGAAAATTTAATATTTAAGGAGATTATGATTATGGCTGAATGGAAAAATTTAGACACTCTTACTTCATTTGATAATTTACAGAAGGTACAGAAGGTAAATTTAAAGGAAGCAATGTCAGGAGAGAATGGTGCGGAGCGTGTTAAAAAGTACAGCATTCCTATGGCAGGCGGACTTAGCTTTAATTATGCATCTAAGCAGGTGGATGAAGATGTTTTGGAAGCCCTTGCAAAGTTGGCAGAAGAGGCTGAACTGGTAAAGAAGTTTGAGGCTCTCTATAACGGGGAGATAATAAATACCGGAGAAAACAGACTGGTATTGCATCATATGACCAGAGGACAGCTGGGAAATCCTGTGGAGGCAGACGGAGTAGATAAACGTACTTTTTATGTGACACAGCAGGAAAAAATTGCTGATTTTGCCAATAAGGTACATAACGGTGAGATTACCAATGCAGCAGGAGAAAAATTTACTACTGTAGTACAGATTGGTATCGGAGGAAGTGATCTGGGTCCTCGCGCAATGTATCTATCTCTTGAAAACTGGGCTAAGAAAAACAACGCCTTTAAGATGGAAGCAAAGTTTATAAGTAATGTTGATCCGGATGATGCAGCTGCAGTTTTAAATTCAATCGATGTATCACACTCAATCTTTGTTCTTGTATCTAAGTCAGGTACTACACTTGAGACATTGACTAATGAATCATTTGTGAAGGATGCATTGAAGAAGGCAGGATTAGATCCTTCTAAGCATATGATTGCGGTAACAAGTGAAACTTCACCGTTGGCCAAGAGCGATGATTACCTTGCAGCATTTTTTATGGATGATTATATCGGAGGAAGATTTTCATCAACATCTTCTGTTGGTGGGGCAGTATTATCACTGGCATTCGGACCTGAGGTATTTGCACAGTTTTTGGAAGGAGCAGCAGAAGAGGACAGACTTTCAAAGAATGAAAATATATTAGAAAACCCTGAAATGATGGATGCACTTATTGGAGTTTATGAACGTAATGTTCTGGGTTATCCGTGTACAGCTGTGCTTCCGTATTCACAGGCTTTAAGCCGTTTCCCGGCACATCTTCAGCAGCTTGATATGGAATCTAACGGAAAGTCGGTTAACAGATTTGGTGAACCTGTTAATTATCAGACAGGACCGGTGATATTTGGTGAGCCCGGAACCAACGGACAGCATTCATTCTATCAGCTTCTTCATCAGGGAACAGACATAGTTCCGCTGCAGTTTATTGGCTTTAAGAATAACCAGCTGGGTTCAGATGTTGTTATTCAGGACAGTACAAGCCAGCAGAAGCTGTGTGCCAATGTTGCTGCACAAATTGTTGCATTTGCATGTGGAAAATCTGATGACAACCGCAACAAGAACTTTGAAGGAAGCCGTCCTTCAAGCATTATTGTTGGAGAACAGCTCACACCAAAATCATTGGGTGCGCTTCTTGCTCACTTTGAAAATAAGATTATGTTCCAGGGGTTTGTATGGAATGTTAACAGCTTTGATCAGGAAGGCGTGCAGCTGGGTAAAGTTCTGGCAAAGAGGGTGCTTGCCCATGATACTGAAGGTGCACTTAAAGAATACAGCGATTTATTGAACATTTAATTTTATAGGATTTTAGAAGGAAGTTGAGAGTATATGGCAATTATCAAACAGCTGAGGTTACGCTATTTTTTACTACTGACAATTGCAGGTATTATTAATGCATTTGGTGTTATTGTTTTCCTTGCGCCTGTAAAATTATACGACAGCGGGATATCCGGCACATCAATGCTGATATCCCAGATTACTCCTGAATGGTGTAGTTTATCTCTCATTTTGATTTTACTGAATATACCGATATTTTTATTTGGGTTGAGAAAAGAGGGCGCAGTATTTACTATATACTCAATATATGTGGTTATTATATATTCTTTTGTGGCATGGATAATAACAGATGTTCTTCCTGTTGATGTTAGTATTGTGTCACCTTTGGCAGGAAGTGACTTGTTTCTATGTGCCATATTCGGAGGAATTATTTCCGGATGCGGAAGCGGTCTTGCTATAAGATATGGAGGAGCCATTGACGGGATTGATATTATAGCGGTAATGTTTGCAAAAAAACTGGGACTCAGCCTGGGAAATTTTGTAATGATATATAATGTAATCCTGTATGTGATATGCGGAATTGTAATTAACAGCTGGATACTTCCTTTGTATTCAATAGTTACTTATGCGGCTGCGTCCAAGACGATAGATTTCTTTGTGGATGGTTTTGACAGGTCGAAGGCGGCTTTTATCATAACCACGAAGCCGGAAGAGGTGTGCAGGGAATTATCCGAAACCTTTGAAAATGGAATTACCATGCTGGATGCGAAGGGATATTACTCAGATTCCAGGAAAACTATGTTATACTTCGTTGTAAACCGTTTTCAAGTAGGAATGATGAAACAGATTGTCCATAAGATAGACAGCAAAGCATACATAGCCTTAAATGATGTGGCAGACGTATTTCCTGCTAATTCAGGCAGCGATACATCAGATATATCAAATGAAGATTAATCTTAATCTTCTTCAATCACTTGAATTTCCATATATGCAAAATCAATGGATTCAATGAAGTTATCTTTGTTGAAACGGACTTTTGAATGACGTTGGAAATCTTGAATGTTGGAATCAAGCCATATAGGCTCGCTAAGGTCAAATTCATAACAGGCATCTTTGATGCCGTCAAATATTTTCCTGGTACGGTTTATTTCCGTATCAGGATTTTTTATTACTGTATCTTTCAGAAGATGATTGGAATCATCAAATAATTTACACCATAAACGAAACATTAGCTTTGGGCCTCCTGTGAATATAGTGGTATGATAACACATAGCTCAAGGCAGTTGAGTGTAGGAGGGGGTCAGACCCCATAAAATTTTTATAAACTTTTTGAGAAAAAGTTTATAAAATTTTAATGGGGTCTGACCCCTCTACACCACTTCTTTTTGAATTCACTATGTAATTAAATTCTAAAGTTTGATATGTCTTGGAAGACCATCAACCATAATTGGTGAAAGCTCTGCCTGAATTAAAGGACGAATGTAATGAATCAAATCTTCTGTTACAAAATCATCCTCTGTTATCCATTCAAGAGGAACTTTCTTCTCGATGTTTGCAATCTGATGTACATCATGTGTCTCAGTGATACACATATATGGGTCATCGGAAACTCTCTTAAGAACTACAACCTTACCTGTCTCGCCTTCGAAAGCGGCCTTAACTGCTGCACCACCTACGTTGAATGCTTCAGTGATATCAGTACGGCTTGTCATATGGGCTGCACAGCGCTGAAGTGTTGAAAGCTCAATGGCACGAGTCTTGATTCCAAGTTCTGCAGCAACCTTGTTTGCAAGGAATTTAGCAGAACCTGCCAACTGCTTATGACCAAATGCATCAACAAACTCGACATGATCTGAAAGTTCAAATACATATCTGCCATCCATAACTTTAATTCCTTCAGAGATTGCAACAACCATTGAACGTCCCTTAGAAGAAACTTCTTTAATTCTTTCCATGAAGTGATCGATATCAAATACCTTTTCAGGAAGGTAAATAAGATCAACGCCCTCACAGTCTTCGCCGCTGGACAAAGCAGCAGCAGCAGTTAACCATCCTGCATTACGTCCCATAATCTCAACAATGGTAACAGTTGGATAGTCATAAACGAGACCATCACGAATGATTTCTTTCATAGTTGCAGCAATGAACTTGGCAGCACTACCATAACCCGGTGTATGATCTGTTACAGCCAAATCATTATCAATAGTCTTAGGGACACCCATAAACTTAATGTCGCTTCCAATAAGAAGCGCATAATCAGATAACTTTTTGATGGTATCCATAGAGTCATTACCACCAATGTAGAAGAAATAATCAATCTTTAATTCGCTGAGAATTTCAAAGATTTTTTCAAATGTTTCCTTGTCATCTGAAATCTCAGGCAGCTTGTAACGACATGAACCGAGATAAGAAGATGGTGTTCTCTTTAAAAGATCAATATCGATGTCAGTCTTAATCTTATCTGAAAGATCAACATACTGTCTGTCAAGAAGACCTTTAATACCGTGAACCATACCATATACCTTGTTGGCACCTCTGTCCTTGGCAGTCTTAAAAACTCCTGCAAGACTCGAATTGATTACAGATGTTGGACCACCTGACTGTCCTACAATAACATTTCCTAACATATTGTCCTCCGATCATTATTAATATTGGTGCGAACAACGAGCAAATCGCACTTTATTTATTTAGGTAAATTTATCTTATCATAAATAAACAAAAGGTACAACTTAAAAAATAGATTATTCATCGCCAAATTTCGGCACATAAGCCCGAAAAATGTGTGTTTAAGACAGTAGCACAGAAACGGACTTTTGTTGTATAATGATTAGACAGTTTTAAAGCTGTCAATTATAATTAAAGGGCAATGAGGAATTGAAATATATTGTTTATAATGTGAGGGTGTATGAGTTATAAAAATTACAGAAAAAAGCGTCAGTATCAGAGAATTTGGGAAAGGTTCGGATATGCCATAAAGGACGCTCATAAACGTCAGGATATAAAGGGAAAAGAATATATGGAATATGTTAGTGGTATATTTAATAGTTCCCCTGTACAACAGATGAGAAAATACAATCATCACAGCCGAACCAATTGTCTGCAGCATTCCGTACATGTATCATATTTTAACTATATTATAAGTAAGAGGTTGAATTGGGATACGTGGGCAGCCACAAAGGGAGGACTTTTGCATGATTTGTTTTTGTATGACTGGCATGAATATGAACCTACGGATAATGAAAGACTCCATGGGTTTGAGCATCCTGGTAAAGCACTGAAAAATGCCAGAAGGCATTTTCCGCTTACAGAAAAGCAGGGGGACATAATATCAAAGCATATGTTTCCTCTTACAATAACTCCGCCTAAGTATAAGGAAAGTTATCTTTTAGTTTTAACGGATAAGTTCTGTAGCACGGGAGAAGTCTTAGACAGATTTTTAAAAAGAAAGCAGAGAATAAAGAATATAGAAGCAATGAAAGAGAAGAGAGGAGTTAGAGCATGAGTAAGCAAACTTGGAAACCGGGGAATATGCTGTATCCTGTTCCGGCAGTTATGATAAGCTGCAAAAGACCGGGGGAAAAACCTAATATAATCACAGTGGCATGGGCAGGCACCATTTGTTCAGACCCTGCTATGGTTTCAATATCAGTGAGAAAAGAGCGATACAGCCACGATATTATAAGTGAGACAGGAGAGTTTGTAATTAATCTTACTACAAAACAGCTCTGTTATGCCACGGATTACTGTGGTGTCAAGTCAGGAAAAAATGTGGATAAGTTCAAGGAGATGAACCTTACAGAGGGAGCTTCAACAAAGGTTTCTGTGCCTTCAATTGCTGAGAGTCCTGTTAACATAGAATGTAAAGTGAGACAGGTAATTGAATTGGGAAGTCATGATATGTTCATTGCAGAAGTTTTGTGCGTAGACGTTGATGAATCGCTTCTTGATGATAGAGGGGCACTTCGCCTTGAGAAGGCGGATCTTATTGCATATTCTCACGGACAGTATTTTGGTCTTGGGGAGTATATTGGAAAGTTTGGATATTCTGTTCAGAAAAATAAGGGAAAATAAGGGTCAGACCCCATAAAAATTTTATAAAATTTTTGACAAAAAGTTTATAAAATTTTTATGGGGTCTGACCCTGTTCACAGAAAATTCATTAAAAATTCATTATAAAAAAGGTCGAAAACCTTTACAAAATGGCGCTTTGATGATAATATAGCATTTGTTACAAAAATGTTACGAAATTATTACAAATAAGATATATGAATTTTAACATATATGGAGGAACTTATGACACATATCACAAGATATGGTAGAAGGATAAAAAGTACATTTATTATGATGCTGACATTATCATGTATAGCAATTTTTATTCTTATACCATTTGTATCTGAGAAAATGTTAAATAATAACGTAGGTTACTATAGTATTACGATAAGGGGAAACAGGGTAGGAGCTGCCAACACAGAAAATGAAGTGTATGTAGCGCTTGCAAATGCCAGACTCTCACTATGTAAGACATATGACAGTGCGATATATATGGATTGTGATATAGAGGTGACGAAGGAGTCCAGAGGCATTGCTGAGCGTATGTCTTCAAACGAACTTGAGAGTGCTATTTACAGTGCATTATTTGATTGTGTATTAGATAATTTGGACACAAGTCTTGCGTATATGTTAAGAATCGGGGATATTACAATGTCTTTCGGTTCTAAGGATGAGATAATTGAGTTGTTTACAATGATAATTAAGCCGTACAATGTGGGAAATGAGTTTGTACCTACATTACATTGCAACGATACTGCTGAGGAGATTTATTCCATTTCCATTGACAAGGTGGATAATGGAGTGGAAAATAGTCAGATAGTTTCATCCTTTCTTGAGGGTAAGGTTCAGACATCCGAAGATGGAAAGGTAGTTGCTCCGGATATACTTACAGAGATTGGATTTGAACAGGAAGTGACAGTAACAACTGTTTACAAGGATAAAGTAACACTTACATCTGTTCAGGATGCATATAATGAAATTACTAAAGAAAGTATGGAAAATACTTATTATACAGTTGAGCCTGGAGATACATTGTCAGGAATAGCCAATAGCAATGGACTTAAAACATCGGAGTTATATGCACTAAATGAGGGAATGAATGATAATACACTTATTGTTCCGGGAGATCAGATTATTATTACTGTTCCAAAGTCAGATATAACAGTTATTACAAAAAAGCAGCTTTCTTATGAGGAAGACTATGAGGCTGAGCCTAATTATGTTGATGATAATAACAGTTACAGAGGAACAAATACAGTAATATCAGAAGGAACAACTGGTCATCGTTCGGTTGTGGCATCAGTTACATATGCTAACGGTAATGAGACTGACAGAACTCTTCTTCAGGAAAATGTTACCATAGTATCACAGCCGGCAACAATTTCGGTGGGTACACTTAATCCACCAACATATATTAGGCCGTTATATGGAGGAAGGTTCACTTCCGGCTTTGGTTACAGAAGTGATGGAATGCACTGGGGTATTGACTGGTCATGTCCAACAGGAACAACAATCATTGCATCCTGTGATGGGGTTGTTACAAGAGCCGGATGGTATTCAGATTATGGCTATTGTATTGATATCCGACACTCGAATGGAACAATGACAAGGTACGCACATAACAGTAAATTGCTTGTTAGTGTAGGACAGAGAGTAAGTCAGGGTGATTCGATTGCATTAAGCGGTAATACCGGAAATAGTACAGGACCACACTGTCATTTTGAAGTATGGGTTGGAAATACCAGAGTTAATCCGCTGAATTATGTAAATAAATACTAATACAATCTTATGGCTTTGGTGAAAGGATATTTTGCCAAAGCCATAATTTATAAGACAATTCAGCTTTTTCCGAGTTGACATGAAAAAAACTTATGATATAATCATTAAGATATTTACGAACACATAAATATTTACAAAATAAACTAATATAATTATAATAATATGGATAGATATAAGCGTGATATATTTTAAGAGGTGCGAATATGGAACAATATGTTGTCAAGGGTGGGGTGCCACTTCGTGGAGAAGTTTCCGTAGGTGGCGCAAAGAATGCTGCACTGGGCATTCTGGCAGCAGCAATTATGACAGACGAGACTGTAACAATTGAGAATGTACCTAATGTTAGAGACACAAGAGTTTTATTGCAGGCGATAGAAGGAATTGGGGCTAAAGTAAAGTATGTATATAACAATTCTGTTCAGATAAATGGAGGTTCAATCTGTGACCTTAATGTGGAGTATGAGTATATTAAAAAGATACGTGCATCATACTATCTTCTTGGGGCATTGCTTGGAAAGTATAAAGAATCAAATGTTGCTCTTCCGGGAGGATGCAATATAGGAAGTCGTCCGATTGACCAGCATCTTAAAGGTTTTAAGGCTTTGGGAGCAAAGGTTGATATTGATAAAGGTGTTGTGTGTGCCAAGGCAGATAAGCTTGTTGGTAGCCACATTTATTTTGATGTTGTAACAGTTGGGGCAACTATTAATCTTATGATGGCATCATGTATGGCCGAAGGAGATACAATCCTTGAGAATGCAGCAAAGGAACCACATATCGTTGATGTGGCCAATTTCCTTAATGCGATGGGTGCCAATATAAAAGGTGCAGGTACAGACGTAATAAGAATCAAGGGAGTGAGTAGGCTTCATGGTTGTACTTATTCTATAATTCCAGATCAGATAGAAGCGGGAACATTTATGGTAGCAGCAGCAGCTACACATGGTGATGTTGTTGTTAAGGATGTGATTCCAAAGCATTTGGAGTCAATTTCAGCGAAGCTGATGGAAATGGGATGCGAAATTGTTGAGGGAGATGATTGGGTAAGAGTTATAGCTGACAAAGAACTTGGCAGTACTAATGTTAAAACATTACCTTATCCGGGATTTCCAACTGATATGCAGCCTCAGATGGCGGTAGCTCTTGCTCTTGCGAAGGGATCAAGCATGGTTACCGAGAGCATATTTGAGAATAGATTTAAGTATGTAGATGAAATTAACAGAATGGGTGCAAAGGTGAAAGTGGAAGGAAATACAGCCTACATTGAAGGCGTCCAACGCATTTCCGCTGCACAGTTGTCAGCACCCGATCTTCGTGCAGGAGCAGCATTGGTAATAGCTGCGCTGGCTGCTGATGGAATTTCAGAGATAGAAGATATCGAGTATATCCAAAGAGGATACGAGGATTTTGAGGGCAAACTTTCGTGCCTTGGAGCAGTGATTGCTAAAGTGGATTCTGATAGGGAGCTTCAGAAGTTTAAACTTAAAATTGGATAATTATTAAGAGGTTGTTACACCGGGTGATATGCCCCCTGTCAAGTAGACAGGGCAAATATCTAAAGCAAGATGCTCTTTA
>JAUNPK010000034.1 GCA_030536855.1 Eubacteriales bacterium | reverse complement strand
ATTATTATTATTATTATTATAAATTGTAAAAATATACTTGAAATATACACAGAATAGTGATAGCATAAATATAAATAATAATAAAGGTATATTAACAATATACAGAATCTTTATGTGTGCACAGGATTATACAGGCCTTTGTGAAACGCCCTTTTTCACTGAACAGTTAAATTCCATGACGTCAGTTGTCAATTCACAGAGTTTCGCAATTACCTGAACCATACTAAAATGTAAGGAGAATTAATGTATTGTTTAGCAGTGTGATAAGTGCATCGATTTATGGCATTGATGCTAAGATAGTCAGTGTTGAAACTGACGTTGGAAACGGACTTCCTTCCTTTGATATGAGTGGTTATCTTGGTACGGAAGTAAAGGAAGCCAGAGACAGGATAAAGGTTGCAATAAAGAATACAGGCATTGAACTTATTCCTCAGAAGATAGTAATCAATATATCTCCGGCGGATATCAGAAAAGAGGGCACGGGCTTTGACCTTCCCATGGCGATTGGCATACTTGTGTCTAATGGTTATATCAGTGAAGATTTTATTAAAGATACATTGCTGATTGGAGAACTTAGTCTTGATGGAAGAATTAATCCGGTTAACGGCATTCTTTCCTGTGTATGCAGTGCCAGAGATAAGGGATTAAAAAGATGTATTGTTCCTATTGATAATTTACGGGAGGGCTCAATTTTTGATGATATTGAAGTGCTGGGAGCAAAGGACTTAGGGAGTGTTATTGATTATTTTAAAGGTGTTGGAGATTTGTTGAGATACAGAGAAGACAGCTATACAACATCAGACTCCATACGGTCACAGGAAGATGCACAGGAGGATTTTTCAGATATCAAGGGACAATTAATTGCAAAGAGGGCTACCATGATAGCGGTGGCAGGTATGCATAATATTATGTATATTGGTCCGCCGGGAAGCGGAAAGACAATGTTGGCTAAGAGAATTCCCACAATAATGCCTGACATGACACGGGAAGAGATGCTTACTGTTACCAAGATATACAGTGTTGCAGGTGAGTTGCAGCATAATACAGGATTAGTGCAGAAACGGCCCTTTAGAAGTCCGCATCATTCTTTAACACGAAGTGCAATGCTGGGTGGAGGGAGAATTCCTAAACCGGGAGAAGTGACCCTTGCCGGAAAAGGTGTGCTTTTCTTAGATGAGATGACTGAATTTAAAACTGATATATTGGAATCTTTAAGACAACCTTTGGAGGATAAAGAGATTACTATTGTGAGGCTTAATTCAGCCTGCACATATCCTGCTGACTTTATGCTGGCTGCAGCTATTAATCCTTGTAAGTGCGGATATTATCCTGACAGGAGCCGATGTTTTTGTACAGAATATGATATAAGAAGATATATAGGGAAGATAAGTAATCCCATGTGGGACAGATTTGATGTGTGCATTATGGTGGATGAAGTTCCTTTTAAGGAATTGTCAGTTGAGGGTTATCAGGATACAAGTGGAAATTGTGTGACATCAAGGCAAATGAAAGAACTGATAGAGAATGCAAGGCAGATTCAGCAGCACAGATTCAGAGGAGATTTTATCAATTTCAACTCTGAGATGAGCAGTAAGGATATAAAGAAATACTGCAGACTGGGTGATAAAGAATACAGTCTCATGGAGAAGATGTACCATAAACTTAAATTAACAGCCAGAAGCTATAACAAAATATTAAAGACAGCCAGAACAATAGCAGATATAGAAGGGGAAGAAAATATTACGGAACAACATTTGTCTGAAGCTATGTTTTACAGATGCAGTGAAATCAGATGAAAGAGGTGGTGAAATGTGTTAAAGGATTATTATTGGTATTGGCTATGTAATATCAAGGGTATAGGAATAAAAAAGAGAAGGCAACTTCTTGATGTGTTCAATGAACCTGAATGTATATATAAGACGGATGAAAAATTGTTGTCAAAAGTAAAGCAATTAAGTGAAAAAGATGTTAAGAATATTATTTTGTCAAAAACCGACAGGAGTATATATGATGATTTTATTTCACTGGGGAATAAGGGAATAAAACTTACATATCCGGGAAAAAATGATTATCCCGAGAGATTAATGAATATATATGATTATCCCCATTTGATATATTACAAAGGTACTCTGCCAAGTGGCAATCTTCCTTCAGTATCTATTGTTGGTTCCAGACAGAATACGTCCTATGGGAGGTCGGTTGCCTCTTACCTTTCAGAATTCTATGGACGTATGGGAATACAGGTGATAAGCGGACTGGCTCTTGGTATAGATACATCGGCTCATAAGGGTGCGGTTAAGGGAGGAGGATATACCTGTGGTGTTTTGGGATGTGGAATTGATATATGTTATCCCAGGGAGAATATTGAATTGTATACATATATGTGTGAGCATGGGTGTGTTATGTCAGAATATCCACCGGGGACAACTCCTCTTTCCGGACAGTTCCCTATGAGAAATCGTATAATAAGCGGTCTGTCAGATGTGGTTATTGTAGTTGAAGCAAGAAAGAAAAGTGGTTCACTTATTACAGCAGACCAGGCTTTGGAACAGAACAGGGATGTATATGCTGTCCCTGGAAGAATTGGTGATTCTTTAAGTGAAGGGTGTAATGAATTGATAAAGATGGGAGCAGGTATAATTACGAAACCGGAAGATATCTTAGATAACGAAAGAGTGAATTATTTAATAAAAAACACTTTGAAAAAAGGAATGGACAAGATCCAAAAAGATGATATTACAATAAACCCGGAAGAAAAAAATAGAGATTTCGGGGTTGCAACTAAAAAAGATATGTTGTATAGTTCTCTTGATTTGTACCCTATGAGTTTAAATACACTCATTGAAAAAACTAAGTTATCGCTGGGGGAGATAAGCGAAATTCTGGTTCAGTTAGAGCTTGAGGGGCTGGTTTCTGAGGTTTCCCGGAATTGTTATGCTAGGGTTTATCAATGAATTTGGAGGAATATAGCCAATGGCAAAATATCTTGTTATAGTGGAATCACCTGCAAAGGTTAAGACAATAAAGAAGTTTTTAGGATCTAATTATGAAGTTATGGCATCACAGGGGCATATAAGAGATTTGCCTAAAAGTCAGCTGGGAGTTGATGTTGATAACGATTTTGAGCCTAAGTATATAACTATTCGTGGGAAGGGGGATATTCTTGCAGCTTTAAGAAAAGAAGCGAAGAAAGCTGATAAAGTGTATCTTGCAACCGACCCTGACCGTGAAGGTGAGGCTATTTCTTGGCATCTTACAAAAGCACTTAAACTTGAGGAAAAGGATATATACAGAATTACGTTTAATGAGATTACTAAGACTGCAGTTAAAGCAGCAATTAAAGATGCAAGAAAGATAGATATGAATCTTGTTGATGCTCAACAGTCAAGACGAGTATTGGACAGAGTTGTTGGTTATGGCATTAGTCCTGTGTTATGGGCTAAGATAAAAAGAGGATTAAGTGCCGGAAGAGTACAGTCGGTTGCTTTGAGAATTATATGCGACAGAGAGAATGAGATAGATGCTTTTATTCCGGAAGAATACTGGACAATGGAGGCGGTTCTTGATGTTAAAGGTGAGAAAAAAACTTTAACTGCCAGATTCCACGGAGATGAAAAAGGAAAGATAGAAATTACAAGCAAAGAGCAGATGGAATCCATCCTTAAAGAGGTAAAGAAGAGTAAATTTTCTGTTGAGAGTGTTAAGAAAAGTGAAAAGATTAAGAAATCCCCTCTCCCATTTACGACAAGCACCCTTCAGCAGGAAGCATCCAAGACACTTAATTTTGCTACCGCAAAGACTATGAGAATAGCACAGCAGTTATATGAAGGTGTTGATATAGAGGGCAGGGGAACAATTGGTGTTATTACTTATCTTCGTACTGATTCAACAAGAGTAGCAGAAGAGGCTAAAGAAGCTGCTATTGAATACATTGGAAGTAACTATGGAAAGAATTATCTTCCTTTTAATGAATCAAAGAAAAAAGAAGATAAGAAAATTCAGGATGCTCATGAAGCTATAAGACCTACTGATATAACACTTTCACCTGTTATGATTAAAGATTCTCTTTCAAGAGATCAGTTTAGATTATACCAGCTTGTGTGGAAAAGATTTGTGGCGAGCCAGATGGCTAGTGCAGTATATGAGACAACATCTGTTAAGATTGCAGCAGGAAAGTATAGATTTGGTGTATCTGCTTCCAAAGTGAAGTTTGACGGATTTATGTCTGTATATAAGGCAGAGGATGAAGAGCATGAGAACAATACATTAGTTAAAGGACTTGATGAACAATCTGTTCTTACTCTTAAAGATGTATCTGGAACCCAGCATTTTACCCAACCACCATCACATTATACAGAAGCTTCACTTGTAAAAGAATTGGAAGAGTTAGGAATAGGAAGACCAAGTACTTATGCACCTACAATATCAACTATTATTGCAAGACATTATGTCGCAAAAGAACAGAAAAACCTTTATGTAACAGAACTTGGAAATGCTGTTAATGATGCTATGATTAAAGCTTTTCCACAGATAATAGATGTCAATTTTACGGCAAATATGGAATCCTTACTTGATGGAGTGGCTGAGGGAAGTGTAAATTGGAAGGAAATAATCAGAAATTTCTATCCGGATTTGAAAGAGGCTGTAGACAAAGCAGAAAAAGACCTTGAAAATGTTACTATAGCTGATGAAGTGACAGATGTTGTGTGCGACCAGTGTGGACGTAATATGGTTATAAAATATGGACCTCATGGTAAGTTTCTTGGTTGCCCGGGATTTCCGGAGTGTCATAACACAAAACCATACCTTGAGAAAATTGGGGTTGCTTGTCCTAAGTGTGGAAAAGATATTATTCTTAAGAAGACAAAAAAGGGAAGATTATTCTATGGATGCGAGGGCTATCCGGAGTGTGATTTTGTTTCATGGCAGAAACCTTCAGATAAAAAATGTCCTAAGTGTGGCGGATACATGCTTATAAAAGGTAATAAGCTCGTATGCGGTGATAGTTCATGCGGATATGTAACCGATAATAAGGAATGATAAAGACAGACTAATTAATATATTTTGCGGTTTGATGAGGAAATACACTTAAATTCCTTAAGTTTTTTGACAAATTGCGTGTATTGGTTGATTATTCAGAAGAAATATGCTATTATCACAATAGTATTATATCGTGAATTTGGTACGGAGGGACAAAGGATGAGTGTACAGCTTTTGGATAAAACTCGTAAAATTAATAAATTATTACACAACAATCATTCGTCAAGAGTTGAATTTAACGATATATGTGATGTCCTTAGCGGAATTTTGGAATCCAACATTCTTGTTATTAGTAAGAAGGGAAAGGTTCTGGGAACCGGGTTCTATAAGGAAGTGGATGTTATTAATGAACTTATATACGATAGGGTAGGCGGATTTGTTGACTCTATGCTTAATGAAAGACTTTTGAGTGTTCTTTCCACAAAAGAGAATGTTAATTTATCTACGTTAGGATTCGCTACTGATAATGTCAGAAAATTCCAGGCATTGCTTGCTCCAATTGAAATAGCAGGGGAACGATTGGGAACCCTTTTTATGTACAAGAGTGATAATGCTTATGAGATTGAAGATATTATACTTAGTGAATATGGTACCACTGTTGTGGGATTGGAGATGATGCGTTCGGTTAATGAAGAGAATGCTGAAGAGGTAAGAAAGCAGCAGATTGTTAAGTCGGCTATAGGTACATTGTCAACTTCGGAACTAGAGGCTATAAAACACATTTTCTGCGAACTTGACGGTACAGAGGGTATATTAGTTGCCAGCAAGATAGCAGATAGAGTCGGTATTACCAGATCTGTTATTGTTAATGCTTTGAGAAAGTTTGAAAGCGCAGGGGTGATAGAGTCTCGTTCGGCAGGAATGAAGGGAACTTATATTAAGGTTATTAATGAAGTGGTGTTTGATGAAGTTAAGAAATTAAGTGAATAATATTTTATGGAAAGACTATTGTAAAGGGAAGGATCCGCGGTTGTGGGTCCTTTTTTGTTTTAAAAAAAGAATTGTTATACTTGAAAGAAAGTGGCGTTTTACTCGTAAAAGTTATTTCTTTAACAAAATATTGTGTAAATTTATTGAACTAACTACAATATTATGTGTATTTTTGTCAGAAATAAGAAAAAAAACTTGTTTTTTCGTGTGTATAATTTATAATGTTAATTAGTGTTATTATGTGATGAGAATACACATAGGAAAGGAGAACATATGAGCCAGGGAATATTTGGATATGTTAATGTGTTAAAGACAGCTGCTGATGCAAGTTGGGCGAGAGAAGAAGTGTTAACTAACAATATTGCCAATGTTGACACGCCTAATTACAAAAGACAAGATATTGAATTTACTTCATTTCTTCAGGCTGCTCTTGAACGTTCGGGAAGTACTGCATCTTCGCTGACTCAGAGAGTTAATAACATAAACTACAATGATTTAGCTATAAGAACTTATACTGATAATTCTACACTTTCCTATAGGTCAGATGGTAATAATGTAGATCTTTCAACAGAGAACGTTGAGCTGGCATCGGAACAGCTTAATTACAATGCTCTTATAGATAGTATGAATAATGAATTTTCAAGATTTAAAATGATTATGAGCTAGAAAGGATGATAGACTATGTCAATGTTTACTTCTTTTAATATCAGTGCATCTGGTATGACTGCACAGCAGCTTAGAACTGATGTTATTGCAGAGAATATTGCTAATGCAAATACAACAAGAACAAGTGATGGAGGACCATATGTAAAGAAGTCTGTTGTCTTCACAGAAAAGACTCTTACAGGTACTGCACTTGGAAAGACAAGTTCTGTTTATTCGACTTCATCATATTCCACATTTGCTGATGCGATGAGGAAAGCTAATGGCGGATTGGTTGGAGATGGAGTTAAGGTAACATCTGTTTATGATGATTATTCAGAGGATATGAATATGGTGTATGATCCGGATCATCCTGATGCAGATGAAAATGGTTATGTTACATATCCTAATGTTAATGTGGTCCAGGAAATGACAGATTTGATAGATGCTTCAAGATCTTATGAAGCTAATATTGCTGCATTTAATGCCAGTAAGACAATGGCAAGCAAAGGACTTACTATTGGGGAAGTATAGGGGGTTAAAGTATGGATTTGACTACTGCAATTAATGCACTGGGTAGTGACTATGTTTCAAAAGTGCAGGATGCAATGACACAGTCTGTTGGTACGACAGATACCAATGGTGATTCAACATTTGATTCCATATTTAATTCTGTGTCAGGTCTTTTGGAAAGTACAAATTCTTACATTCAGCAGGCACAACAGGCTGAAATAGATTTTGCTCTTGGTAAGATGACCAATACCCATGAATTGGGAGTTTATCAACAACAGGCTAATATTGCACTTCAGTATACGGTTGCGATAAGAGATAAAGCTTTGGAAGCGTATAGAGAAATTATGAATATGTCAATTTAGCATTGACTGATATTTATATATGTTTAACCCTTATGGGTTATTAAGAAATTTATGAGGACAGGATTTAATAATGGCGGACAGATTGAGACAGATTCCACAAAAACTTATGGAAATCTGGAATGATTGGACAACTAAACAAAAAATTACTATTGTTGGTTCGACAGCCGCATTTATTGCTGTCGTTGTTGTACTGGCAGTAATACTTACAAGACCTAAGTATGAGGTTTTGGTTAATTGTGAGGATTATACGGAGATGAACTCTGTAACATCTCTCTTAAGCAGTAATAATCATGCCTACAAGATTACTGACATGACGGTTAAGGTTAAGAAAGGTGAACTTACGGATTGTAAGATGCTTATTGCTTCAGAGGATATTCAGTCAGAAGGATATTCCTTTGAGGATGCTATGTCCAGCAGTTTTACAACTACTGAGTCAGATAAAACCAAGCAGTATGCCCATTATCTTGAGTCAAAGTTTGCAAGTGACCTTTCGGATATTGATGGTGTTAAATCAGCAACGGTTGCGATTAATATACCGGATACTACCAATTCTTTTTATCAGACAGCTTCAGAGGCAACTGTGTCTGTAAGACTTGTTACAACAAAGGAAATTGGTGAAGATACTGCTGAGAGTATAGCATCATTTTTGGCAACAGGTGTAGGAAACAGTTCCACAAAAAGCATTACTATTATTGACAATAAAGGAAATACTCTGTTTAACGGAGCTGCAGGTAATGGAACCAGCTCAGGGGTGAGTTATAACAGTAAACTTAAATATAAGTCTCAGATTGAGGCTACTACCAAGAGTTCATTGATTAGTAATATTCTCGCAACAGGATTGTATGATGATGCCGTGGTAACTCTTAATTATGAACTGGATTGGGATACTGTTAATAAAGTTGCTAAAGAATATGAGGCTCAGGAAGGAAGAGAAGAAGGTCTTTATTCGGAATCCTATGAACTTAATTCCACAGGAACTAATGGTGCCAGTGGAACTCCGGGTACAGTCAGCAACAGCAATGATACCACTACATATGATATAACTGACGGAACTTCAAGCTCTTCAGTTTACACTGTTAAACAGTATTCATATCTTCCTAATGAACTTGTGACAACAACTACGTCTGAACCGGGCTCTATTGTTAAGGCAGATTCAACCATTGCAGTTACACTTGTTAAAAATGTTACTTATGAGGAAACTCAGACTAAAAAACTTGGATATCTTGATGGTACTGACTGGGCAACATTTAAGAGTGAGAATGTTGAACCGGTAGCACTTGCTGTGGATGATACATGGATTGATATTATTTCCAAGGGAACTGGAATTGACCCTGCCAATATATCAGTGGTTGCATATCAAAGAAATTCTTTTGAAGATAAAGCTAAGACTAATATATTAAATACAGCATCTTTCTGGGTACAGATAGTGCTTGCTATTGCCATATTGGGCATTCTTGTACTTGTTGTTATAAGAAGTGCGAGACCACTTACTGTGGAAGAAAAAGAACCGGAGCTTTCTGTTGAGGAAATGCTTGCTACAACCAGAGAAAATCAGCCGACTGTGGATGATATTGATTTACAGGAGAAATCCGAAACTAGGAAAGCTATCGAGAAATTTGTGGATGAAAATCCGGAAGCAGTGGCATTGCTGCTTAGAAACTGGCTGAATGACGATTGGTGATAAATAGAAATCTGCAATATATTAATGATACGTAATGATGATTGATGGGAGTTGAGGTATATGGCAAGACAATCCAAGGAACAAGATAATAAAGGTATGGATGGGGTTGAAAAGGCAGCCGTTTTACTTATTGCCCTGGGACCGGAAAAATCTGCCCAGATATTTAAACATCTGAAAGAAGAAGAAATAGAACAGCTTACTCTTGAAATAGCTAATACAAGCAGTGTTTCACCTCAGACTAAGGAACTTGTTCTTAATGAATTTTATGAGATATGCCTGGCTCAGCAGTATATTGCTGAGGGTGGTATTGGATATGCCAAGGAGTTGCTTGAAAAAGCTCTTGGTGAAGATAAGGCAAGGGATGTTATTGGTAAGCTGACTGCAAGTCTTCAGGTTAGACCTTTTGAATTTATCAGAAAGACAGATTCATCACAGCTGCTTAACTTTATTCAGGACGAGCATCCTCAGACTATTGCTTTGATACTTTCATATCTTCCATCACAGCAGGCATCAGCAGTTATATCTTCGCTGCCTCCTGAAAAACAGGCAGATGTTGCAAAGCGTATTGCTCAGATGGATAGAACATCTCCTGATGTTATTAAACAGGTTGAAAAAGTCCTTGAACGCAAACTTTCTTCTCTTGTAAACCAGGATTATACAATAGTAGGTGGTGTAGATGCCATTGTTGAAATTCTTAATTCTGTTGACAGGGGTACAGAAAGACATATTATGGAAACATTGGAAGTGGAAGAACCAGAGCTTGCTGACGAAATCCGCAAGAAGATGTTCGTATTTGAGGATATTCTTTCTCTTGATGATAGAGCTATACAGAGAGTTCTTCGAGATGTTGAAAATAACGATCTTGCCCTTGCTCTTAAGGGTGCGACAGAAGAGGTTCAGAATGTTATTTACAATAATCTTTCATCTCGTTTGGCAGCTATGATAAAAGAAGATATAGAATATATGGGACCTGTCCGTATGAAAGATGTTGAAGAAGCACAGCAGAAGATTGTTAATATAATCAGAAAGCTTGAAGATTCAGCAGAAATTGTAATCGCAAGAGGCGGAGGTGACGAAATAATTGTCTAATCTGTTAAAGAGGGGAACCACCATCAATAAAGCTGAGAGAGTAATCGATTACAACGAACTTATAAAAAATAAACTTCAATCTATGATGTCTGATAAAAATGGACGTGTAGATGCGGATGGCTTTGTCAATGGGCTCAATGCAGATGTTGTAGAGGAACTGATATCCGGTTCTGATGAGGAGAATTTGGAAAATACAGATGCTGCAATAGATGAGGCTATGGCAAGAGAAAAGGCTCAAGCTATTATCAATGATGCCAATGAACAGGCTCAGCAAATTATTGCAGAAGCTAATAGTGAAGCAAATTCTGTGATTGAAAATGCTGGTAATGAAGCGGAGCGTATTGCTACTGAAGCGAGAAATCGTGGATATCAGGAGGGAATACAGTCTGCGCAGCAACAAATGGATAATGAAATGGCCAATTTAGAGTCAGAGTATGAACAGAAGAAACAGCAACTGCAGCAGGAATATGAGCAGATGAAGGCCGACATTGAGCCTAAGCTGGTGGATGTTCTTACTGATGTATTCAGGAAGGTGACTTTAACAGTTGCTGAGGATAATCAGGAAATTATTCTTCATCTTATAAATGGTGTTATGAGAAATGCTGATTCCAGCAGAGATTTTATTATTAAAGTATCTCCTGAGGATTATAAGTTTCTGCTTAATAATCAGGGGAAAATTTATTGCGCTATGTCAAGAGAAGTAAATATTGATATAGTGGAAGATATGACTATGGAGCGCAATCAGTGTATTATTGAGACAGATACAGGGGTGTTTAACTGTAGTCTGGATATTGAACTTAGGAATCTGATTAAAGATCTTAAGTTGTTAAGTTGTGTATAAGCAGTTTGGGGGGAAGTTGTCTTGGCTGAACTTAATGTAGGAAAATACTATTCTTTGACGGAAAAATCTTTTTATGAAAAGCTTGGTAAAGTGTCAAAAATAGTAGGTCTGACAATTGAATCAATAGGACCGGATGCGAAACTTAATGATTTGTGTAAAATATACTCAGCGGACAAAAGTCAGGTTTTGTTCGCTGAGGTTGTTGGCTTTAGGGATTCAAGAGTACTTCTTATGCCCTTTGATGTAGTTGATGGTATAGGACCTGGAAGTATAGTTGAGAATACAGAGAAACCATTAGCTGTCAAAGTCGGTGATGAGATATTAGGTCATACATTGGATGGATTAGGAAATCCAACTGATGGAGCAGAACTTAACCTGACACAGGAGTATTCTGTGGAAGCACAGCCTCCTGATCCTATGTCCAGAGAAATTATCAGCGAAGTACTGCCTCTTGGGGTAAAAGCAGTAGATGGATTGCTTACAGTTGGAAAAGGGCAGAGAATTGGAATATTTGCCGGAAGCGGTGTGGGAAAAAGCACATTGCTGGGTATGTTTGCAAGAAATACTAAAGCTGATATTAACGTTATTGCTCTTATTGGAGAGAGAGGGCGTGAAGTAAGGGAATTCGTTGAAAGGGATTTAGGTCCTGAAGGAATGAAAAGAAGTGTATTGGTGGTGGCAACATCGGATAAACCGGCACTTATAAGAAATAAAGCTGCAAAGACGGCAACGGCTATTGCAGAGTATTTCAGAGACCAGGGTAAGGATGTTTTACTGATGATGGACTCTCTTACCCGTTTTTCTATGGCTCAGAGAGAGATTGGACTTGCTTCAGGGGAACCACCTGTTACAAGGGGGTATCCTCCAAGTGTATATAGCGAAATGCCTAAGCTCCTTGAAAGAGCCGGTATGTCTGAAAAAGGTTCTATTACAGGCCTGTATACTGTACTTGTAGATGGAGATGATTTTAATGAACCTATCACAGATACTGCGAGAAGTATTCTGGATGGACACATTATGCTATCCAGAAAATTAGGACATAAAAATCACTATCCTGCTATTGATGTACTTCAGAGTATTTCAAGATGTATGAGTCAGATTGTTGACAAAAAGCATAAACAGATGGCAGGCAGATTAAAGACTGTTCTTGCCACATATAACGAGGCAGAAGACCTTATTAATATTGGCGCTTATAAGAGTGGATCTAACAGAAATATCGATTATGCTGTTTATAAAATAAACGCAGTAAATAAATTTCTTATGCAGCAAACGGATGAAAAATTTGATTTTGAAGAGGAAATTGACGGATTATACAGCATTTTCTCTGATTATGATGATTTCGAGAACGGAACACTTGTGCTGGGGGCACAGCCTTCTGCAAAGGTTGCTAAACAGCCGATGAGAAGATAGAATAAGGATGTCAAAATATGGCTAAATTTATATACAGTATGCAAAATGTATTAAATATAAAAGAAAGGCTTGAAACTCAGGCTAAGCAGGAGTATGCCCAGATGCAGGGAAAACTCCATGATGAAGAACAGACTATGAGGGCTATATTGGACAAACTTAACGCATATCAGCAACTTGCTAAAGAACTTGCTATGAATAAACTGGATATTGCGGAAATCAGAAGATGCAGTGATGCTATCAGGGCTACAGAAGATATGGCAAAGAATCAGGCTGTGAAAGTAAGAATTGCTCAAAAAAATGTTGAGAATGCAATGGACAGGCTGACAACGGCTGTGCAGGAACGAAAGATACAGGAAAAATTAAAAGAACAGGCTTTTGAAGAATTTAAACAGGAACTTAGTGTACAGGAAATGAAAGAGATTGATGAAGTTGTTAGTTTTAATTATAATAACAAGGATGAGTTATAAATTTATATGAGTTTTGAATTTATGTTATTATAGTTGTTATAAAATGTTTACACAAGCTTGATATTAAATATATGGGAGAAGAAGGATGGCTAAGAAAAAGTCTAAAGATGAATTGAATGTAGATGAAGAAAGATTGGACGAGGAAACATCAGGGGAAAGTAAGATTGCCAATCTGCTTATAGGACTTGTTGTTATTATTATATGGCTTGTTATTTTTGCTCTTCTCATAAATATGAATGTTGGTGGAATTGGAAGTATGCTCCGCCCGTATTTGAAAAATGTTCCTGTTATTAATAAAATTCTTCCGGAACCAACAGATGAAGAAGTTATGGAAGAAACAGGGTATAGGTATAAGAGTCTTTCTGAAGCTGTAGACAGGATTAAAGAGCTTGAAGCACAGCTTCAGGAGTATGAGAATAGCGGTACCTTGGATTCATCTAAAATAGAAGAGCTTAAGGCAGAAATTTCCAGATTGAAAGTGTTTGAAGAAAATGCAGAGTATTATCAGGAACTTAAAGATAAATTTGATCGGGAGGTTGTCTATGCGGATAATGCTCCTTCTATTGAAAATTATAAATCATGGTATGAATCTATAGATTCTGATAATGCTGCAAAATTATATCAGCAAGTAATAAAGGATCTGGAATATTCTCAGGATGTTAAGGATTGGGCAGAAACATTTACTAAGATGGATGCGAAAAATGCTGCTGCAATTCTGGAAGAGATGACAGGAGATACAGATCTTGTTGCTAAAATTCTTTTATGTATGACGTCAAAACAAAGAGGCGCCATTATGGCTGAAATGGACCCTGTATATGCTGCGAAACTTACAAAAATAATGTACCCATAGGGGGTTAAGTACAGCTCCGGGACTTCCGATATACATATCAGTAGTAGATGTAGTGTGTCTAAAAAGGTTATACTGCATTTCTACAATATGTTGAAAGGAGGAATATCTAATGGTAAGTGCAGCTATTACAGGCACAGGCGTACAGTCTGCATCAAATGCTGTAGCTTCATCTGTTGCCTTGGGGAGTGCATCATCAAAGACAGGGATGGATTTTAGAAATATTATGAATATTTCTTTAAACGGAAGTATGAAGAATGAGAATTATTCATCTCAAAATAAATTAACCATAGGAAATGCTGAGAAATCAGATAGCATATCTTCAGCGGGAAGTTCTGTTTACAGCGAACAAACTGAGAATGCTTCTGAGGCTCAAAAGAATGACAGTACTTCAATAAAGGAAGATGTTAGTGAAGCTGTGGCTGATGTTAAGGACAAGATTAAAGAAGAACTTGGAGTGTCTGATGAGGACATTAAAGAGGCTATGGAAAATCTTGGAATGACGTTAGGGGATTTACTGATGCCACAGAAGGTTACACAACTTCTTGCAGAGCTTTCCGACACCGATACAATTTCATTTATTACAGATGATAGTATGTTATTGAAACTTAATGAAGTGTTAGAAACTGTTAATAACGGAATTGAACAGATTGCTGTAAATAACGGACTCAAACCTGAAGAAGTTATTGAGCAGATTCTGAACAATGAAATTTTTCAGGACAAGGAAATAGTATTTGATGATAAAAGTGATTCTTCAGATACTATGTGGGTGAAAAATGATTTTTCCGGAATTGCAGAAGATAAACAGAATTTATTGGAAAATGATAAAACATCTGTAACACAGGAAACTGTTGAAAGCGTAATAAAGGAAAAAATGACAGTTGAAACATCATCTGATTCTTCATATGCTGGTACAGACGAAGAAAGTAATGGGAATAATGAAGGAAAGAGCGATATATTTGATAATGTATCAAAGAATCTTTCTCAAAGTATTCAGGAAGTTTTTAGTGTTGAGGATGTACAGACTGTAGATGGAGTCAGTGATGTTGATATTGTAAGACAGGTAGTTGACCAGATTAAACTCACTGCCAATCGTCAGATTACAAGCATAGAGGTAATGCTTAACCCTGAGAATCTTGGAAGTGTTCATGTGACTGTTTCGTCTAAAAATGGTATTGTTTCAGCTCAATTGGCAGCTCAGAATGAGCAGGTTAAAGTCGCACTGGAAAATCAAATGACAGCGCTTAAGGAACATTTTAATAATCAGGGACTTAAGGTTGATGCAGTTGAGGTTACAGTTCAGAGCCATAGTTTTGAAGCTAACAGCAATTTGGATGGAAACGGTAGAAATGATAGTGGTGAGAATAAGAAAACTCACAGAAAACTTGATTTATCCGGTCTGGGTGAATTAAATGACGATGAGATGACGGTGGAAGAACTAAGAACGAGAGATTCTTTAGTTAATGGAGAGTCGAGCGTTGTTTATTCTGCTTAATCTTATTTTATCAAAAAGTTATATACGATAAACATAAAAGTTTAACGATAAAATGTCTGGTTTAAGTTATAAAAAGAAAGGAGGAATATTATGGCAGGTACAGTTGGAGCATGGTCACAGGTTCAATCTGATGGAACATTATCACAGACTTCTAACACTTCAAGTGCGACAAAAAGTTCTACAAAAGCTGATAAAACAACAAGTTCAACTATTGATATGCAGGATTTTTTAAATCTGCTTGTTGCTGAAATGCAGAATCAGGATCCATTGGAGCCGACAGATAATTCACAGTATATGGGACAGCTGGCTACATTTTCTCAGGTTGAGGCTACATCGGAGATGAATTCAAATGTATTGGAACAGAAAGCAACTTCTTTAGTAGGTAAAATTGTTATCATGAAGACAACTCTTTCAAGTGATGGATATGTTGGAGGAGTGGTAGACAGCTGGCAGAAGATGGATGATACCATTTATCTGAAAGTTAACGATGTTCTTTATGATATAGCTGACCTTGAGCAGGTGCTGGATGATGATTATTATACTGTTGTTACACCCGGGCAGGGAGACTCGTCCGGAAATATCACAGAATCTGAGGATGATTCAACGGATAATGTGTAGAAATGAATATGTTCAAAAAAGGTTGGAAATATGTTAATTGAGGTGATTGTATGAATAATATGATTAATGGAAATATTACTTCAATTGAGCAGATGACAGAAAGTATCGGAAAAAACAATTCAAAAAATGTGTCTCAGGGTATTTATAATGGACCATCTTTTGCCGATATATTACAACAGAAGCGATCAATAGAGGAAGTAATTTCAGATAGCAATGTACAGACAACCGGTAAGTTGAAATTTTCTAAGCATGCAGGTTCAAGACTGGAGCAAAGAGATATTCAGTTAACGGATGAACAGATGTCAAGACTTGAAGAAGGAACTGATAAAGCAATTTCAAAGGGAATTAAAGAATCTTTGGTATTGGTGGACAATCTTGCATTCATCGTTAATACTCAGAATAAAACGGTTATAACAGCTATGGATCAGGATACAAGCGAAGAAAATATCTATACTAATATTGATGGGGCAGTCGTTATATAGCTGGACCGATAAGGAGGTTATCATCCCCGAATGCCGGAAGGGATGAATACGACGTCATCAATAATATGAGCCGGATATTAAAGTAAATATTTAATATGGAGGAACAATATTATGATGAGATCATTGTTCTCTGCTGTGTCAGGTTTAAAGGCACATCAGACAAAGATGGACGTTATTGGTAACAATATCGCCAATGTTAATACTGTTGCTTATAAGTCACAGTCAATGACTTTCAGTGAAGTATTTTATCAGACAACCCAGACAGCATCTGGACCTAATGCTGAATCAGGAAAGGGTGGAACTAATGCCATGCAGATTGGTCTTGGTTCGTCGGTAGGTGCAATTTCAACTGCAATATCAACAGAAGGTGCTACAGAAAGAACAGATAATCCATACGATTTATCTATTTCAGGAGATTCCTTCTTTATCGTAAACAGCGCAGGTAATACATATTTTACAAGAGCCGGTAATTTTAAAGTTGATGAATCAGGAGCTTTAGTAACAGCCGGTGGTGCCAATGTAATGGGATGGCAGGTTGATGAAGATGGTAATATAGTAAAGGATCTTGTTTCTGAACTTTATATAAAGAGTTCAAAATTTACCTATACAACTCCTGAGAAGACAACAGCAGTCAGCCTTACAGGTAACCTTCAGTCAAGCTCTGATGATGATATTACAACAACAATAAACTTTTATGATTCGCTTGGAAGTTCTTACCAGGCTACGCTTACACTTCATAGAGAAGGACAGACAGGTACAGAAGTAAGTTATAGTATCACTAACACATCGGTAACTAAAGATGGTGTGGCAACAGATATCAAATTATCAGTTGTAGGTGACCAGAAGCTTGTGTTTAATTCAGTAACAGGCTTATCTGCCGACGATAATTCAGCTATTATGTTTGATATAACCAGTGACACTTTGACAGGAGAGTCTTTGGATATATTGGGAGACGCTAATCATCAGTTGACATTGGATGCTTCAGGAATTACTATGTTTGCTGATAAGACTTCAATAAAGAATTATCTTGGTATTGACGGAAAAGGCGCAGGTAAGGCAGTAGGAACCATGACGTCTGTTGGTATTGATAATTCGGGATGTATTATTGCAAGTTACAGTAACGGAGATACCAGAACAATCGGTCAGATTGCAGTAACTTCTTTCTCAAATCCTGAAGGTCTTGAAAAGGTTGGAGAAAATTTATATGCCGCAACTCTTAACTCAGGAGAATTCGATGGAATTGGACAGGATGTTTCTGCATCAGATGGTAAGATTTCGTCAGGTGTGCTTGAAATGTCCAATGTAGACCTTTCTTCAGAATTTACCAATATGATTACAACACAGCGTGGATATCAGGCAAACTCAAGAATTATAACAGTATCTGATTCAATGCTTGAAGAACTTATTAATCTTAAGAGATAAATAACTAAATTGAAACGCTCCGGGAGGAAAAAAACCGGGGCGTTTTTTGCCATTTTTATACAAAAACAACAATTTATAGTAAAAAGATATAAAAAAATAACTATATTTTGGATAAATTTTAAGTATTTTGTTGCAATAATTTAATAATGGTGTTTTAATATATGTAGTTGATTTTAATGGGGGTACTATACATTATATAGTATTTTTATGAGGTTAACGGCAGAAATTACATAATTGGATATTAATTATTTGTTGTGATGGTTGAATTTATTTCACGGGGGAATTTATGATTGATGTTACCAGATTGAATGATAAGCATTTTGTTATAAATGCGGAATTGATAGAATCAGTTGAGGAAACTCCCGATACGGTCATCACACTTACTACGGGGAGAAAGATTCTTGTCAAGGAGAAGACTGACGAGATTATTGGTAAGGTTTATGAATACAGGAGAAAAATATCCGCTGATTTTTTTGAAAAGTAATTTTGATTCTTCGAATATATTTTAGGAATGGATGGTGTCATTAATGGATATAGCTTCGCTTATAGGTATAGTCCTTGGTGCGGTAATGGTAGTTTTTGGTATTATTTCCTCAGGTGGTGTAGCCGCCCTTGGAAATTTCTTTGATTTACCATCAATTATTATTACTGTGGGAGGCTCTATAGCTGGACTTATTGGTTCATATACAATGAAAGATTTTATTTCAAATCTCAAGGGATTTGGAATAGCATTTAAGGATCCTAAGGTGGATCATGGCGCAACTATAGCTAAGATAATTGAACTTTCCAATGTTGCCAGAAAAGATGGACTTCTTGCTCTGGAAGATATTGCAAGGTCGTTGGATGATGAATTTATGCAGAAGGGTATTCTTCTTATTGTGGATGGTACAGAACCTGAACTTGTAAGAGGAATACTTGAGACAGAACTTGTTAATATGGATGAGCGACATAGAAGTGGCGCTACGTTCTTTGAGACATGGGCAACACTTGGTCCTGCATGGGGTATGATTGGAACCCTGGTTGGTCTTGTAAATATGTTAAAGAATCTTTCTGATTCATCTACAATTGGACCTAATATGGCGGTTGCTCTTCTTACAACTCTTTATGGATCTTTGATTGCTAACTGGTTGTGTTCGCCTATTGCTAATAAACTCAAGGCTCAGAATGCAGTTGAATACCAGCTTAAAGAGATTGTTATAGAGGGACTTCTTTCCATTCAGGCCGGTGAGAATCCGCGAGTTATTGAAGAAAAGCTTAAGTCATTCCTTTCACCGACTGCAAGAAATGATATTTCATCTGATAAGGGCGGAGGTGAGGCATAATGGCTAAGAAGAAGCCGGAAGAAGCTCCGGCAGGTTCTCCTGCTTGGATGGCAACATTTAGTGATTTGATGAACCTGTTGTTATGTTTCTTCGTTCTCTTGTTTTCTATGTCTACAGTAGATGCACAAAAGTTTGAAGAGATTGCTGCTTCGTTGTCCTCAAGTTTCAGTATTCTGCCATCAGGTGGTTCTGCACTTTCAACGGAAGGAATTCTGGTAAGCAGTGGAGCCAGCCAGTTGAATGATTTAAGTACTCAATATAATAATATGGGCCTTAATACAGAAGGTGATTTTTCAGAGGAGGTACAAAGCGCTCAGGAAGAGGTGGAAAAAGAAGGTTTGGAAGAGTCTGAATCCATGGCTGAACATATAGAGAAAATTCTTGAAATCCAAAATGTAAGTGACCAGGTTGAGGTTACTGCCACTAGTAAGTATGTTATGCTTAATTTGAGTGGAGGTGTTCTTTTTGAATCCGGAAAAGCAGATCTTACACCAGAAGCTGTGTCACTGCTTGACAGTGTTTCTGTGGCTATTAAACAATATGATGATAACACTATAACCATTGAGGGACATACAGACAGTAATCCTATTAATACTGCTAAGTTTCCTAATAATATGATGCTTTCTTTGTACAGAGCATATAGTGTTTTTGATTATTTTGTGAATAGTAAGGGATTCAGCGAACAGAGTATGACTTCATCCGGAAGAGGAGATGCAGTTCCTATAGCATCTAATTCAACTGCTGAAGGAAGGGCTCAGAACAGACGTGTTGAGATTAAGATATATAATAAGATTAACAGTTAATAGGAGGAAAACCTATGAAAAAGAGTATGCTTAATGTTATAACACTGGCACTGGTTTTAATTAATCTGGTTTTGACAGTTATTTTAACATTTTCATTGGTTTCAACAAATAATAAGACTAATTCATTAATCGGCAGGATTGCTGAGATTATTGATCTCGATGTGGCGGGAGGAAGTACAACAGCTAACGGTTCTTCTAATGCAACAAATATTGACGATATTACTTATATTGATGTTGTTAATGGTGATAACGATGATATTACAGTTTCATATACAGAGAACGGAAAGACACACTATGCTGTTTTTAATGTGTCAATAGGTGTTAATACTAAGGCAAAAGATTACTCATCAAAGAGTACTACAATTAATAATGGAATGAAGGTTATTGTCAATGCAATCCAAAAGGAAGCTATGACATATTCATACAGTACTGTAGCTGCCAATAAGACAACAATGGAAGCTAATCTTCTTAAGACACTTCAAGATACTTTCCAGACAGATTGTATTCAGTCTGTTATGGTGTCAGTAGTAGTACAGTAGTAGCCTGAATAGAATTTGTTATTAAACTTGAATGGGATATTCGAAATTAATTACTTATTTACAGAAAGTGAGGTGAGGAAGATATGGGAGAGGTACTTTCGCAAAGTGAGATTGACAACCTCTTAAAAGCGTTAAGCACTGGTGAACTTGATGTTGACGAGATGAAGAATAATGATGAGAAACAGGTGAAGAATTATGACTTTGCCAGACCGTCAAAGTTCTCTAAAGAACATCTTAGAACGCTTGAGATTATATTTGAACATTTTGGAAGACTTCTTGCTACAAATCTTCCTGCGTACCTTAGAAAGTCTGTAAGTGTTGATGTTGTTAATTCAGAAGTCGTTATTTATTCAGAGTTTTCTAATGCACTTTCGAATCCTGTACTTTTAGGAGTGGTGAGCATGCACCCCCTCACAGGTAATATGATTATGGAAATAGCATCTAATCTTGGATTTGCAATTGTAGACAGATTGTTGGGAGGAGTGGGTAATTCCCTTGATAAAGAAAGGGATTTTTCAGAGATAGAGCTTTCGATTATTGAACGTATTTTTTCAATATGTGTAAATTTACTCCGCGAGCCTTGGGAAAATGTTGTTAAGGTTACACCGAAACTTGATAGGATTGAGACTAATTCCCAATTTGCTCAGATTATCTCACCAACAGAGACGATTGCCATTGTTACTATTAATCTAAAAATAGGAGATGTGGAAGGACTGGTAAATATATGTCTTCCATACACAACATTAGAACCGGTAATGGACAAGCTTAATACTAAGTTCTGGTTTGCTAATATGCAGGAAAAGGACGCTAACTCATATGAGGATGCTATCGAATCAATAATTTCAAAAGCAGGAGTTCCTATAAAGGCAGTTCTTGGTAATTCTAAAATAAATGTTTCGGATTTTGTGAATCTACAGGTTGGAGATATTATTAGAATGGATAAACGAGTGGATCAGGAACTGGAGGTATATGTGGGAAATTTAAAGAAATTTATGGCTTTGCCGGGTTACTATGAGGATAGGTACGCGGTAAGAATTACAGAAGTTATTAGAGAGGAGAGTGAGTAGAAATGGATGGAATGCTGTCACAGGATGAAATTAATGCATTATTAAGTGGAATGAGTACAGGCAGTGATTTTGAAACACAGGATGAAACTGCATCAGAATCGGTTTCAGATGTTGATGGAACTGCTACAGAAGATTTTGTGCTCACTGAATCAGAAAAAGATGCTGTAGGTGAAATTTCCAACATCAGTATGGGTACAGCTGCAACCACACTCAGTTCATTGCTTAATCAGAAGGTTAATATTACAACACCTAAGGTTGAGATTGCTACTTGGGATGATCTTTCAAGAAAGTATGATAGACCTTGTGTTATGATGCAGATATCATATAAAGAGGGACTTGATGGTAATAATGTTCTTATTCTTAAAGAGAAAGATGTTAAGGTTATTACAGATCTTATGATGGGCGGTCCGGGTGTTGCAAATGATGATGAAGAATTAAGTGAGTTACATCTTAGTGCAATTGGAGAAGCAATGAACCAGATGATGGGTTCAGCGGCGACTTCTCTGTCTTCAATGTTTAACAGAAAAATTGATATTAGTCCACCGAATGCAAATCTTATAGAAACTTATAATGAATTGGATGAAAGTCTTCCAAAATTCCTTATGCATGCATTTGTTATGGTGGCATTTAAAATGCAGATTGGTGATTTGATTGATAGTGAAATTATGCAGTTATATCCAATAGAATTTGCTCAGGAACTGCTTAATATGTTCGCACCAGGCAATGCAGAAGCAACACCACAGGCAGCACCGTCACCTGCACCACAGGCAGCACCGTC
>JAUNPK010000033.1 GCA_030536855.1 Eubacteriales bacterium | reverse complement strand
GAAAGCAGCAGCAAAGAAAGAATTTAAGAAGGAATTATTCTTCCAGTATTCAGGACGTCAGGTTGACGAGGAGACAATAGTTGCAAGAGTTACTGAAGATGCTAAGTCACAGAATATTGTAATTGAAGATTTAAAGCTTTATTTTAAGCCTGAAGACAATGCTTGCTATTATGTTATTAACGGAACCGTAGCAGGAAGTGTAAATCTTTACTAATCAGAAATATGTGTGTTTAATATTGACATAATGTACGAGACAGATAGTACATATAACTGATTTAATTTTAATCAGACCATAAAACAACAGTTATCCGAACCGGAGTGAATTACTTTGGTTCGGATTTTTTTTCTTTTGAAAATTCTGTCGGAATATTGTATAATATGTTTGTATATGTGAACTTGATTTGTGGCATCGTCATTAGAACGATGTATGAAAGGTACAGGGAAGGTATGTTTGAGATTGAAGATAAGGTGATATATGGAGTTATTGGTGTGTGTGTTGTTGAGGATATAAATACACCGCCTATCAAGGGTATTGACGGAGATTATTATTTTCTCCAGCCTGTATATGACAGTAAGGGTATAATATATTCACCTGTTAAGAATACAAAAGTTCTTATGAGAAATATAATTGATGTTAAGACATGTAAGAAATACATAGAGAGAGCTAAGAACTGTAAAAAAGATGAGGCCATGAACGTAAAAGTTATGCCAATACAGTATGATGAGATGATTAAATCCCAGGATGTGGAGAAACTCATGCACCTTATAAGAAGTCTCTACAATGTTAAGAATGAACGAGCTAAGGATTTAAGAAAGATGAAATCAGCGGACAGCAGAATGCTGTTGACAGCAAGAAAACTTTTATATGGAGAATTTGCAGTGGTTCTTGACAGAGAGTTTGATGATGTGGCAGAAGAGATGGATGGATATCTGTCAGTAGAGTAATTAATCAGGATATGGACTGTGTGATATTTTTTTTATGCAGAGACGGTTTCCTTAATTAATTACCTATGAATTGAAGTCGTTATGAAAGATTTGACTAAAGGAAATATATTAAAGTTAATAATAGGTTTTGCGATACCAGTGTTTCTAGGAACGTTACTTCAGATGACCTATAACCTTGTTGATACTAAGATTATAAGTTATGTGCTGGGGGAAGCTTCATTGGCTTCTGTTGGCTCAACTAATTCTGTGAATACACTGGTTATTGGTTTTTTACAGGGACTTACCAATGGTTTCGCTGTTATTGCTGCACAGAATTTTGGAGCAGGAGATGAACGCACTTTCAAGAAGTGCGTGGCTATGTCTCTTAAGTGTGGTATTGAGATTTCAGTTTCACTTACATTTATTATTTTATTATTACTTGAACCGTTATTAAAGCTTTTAAATACACCGGATAATCTCATGGGAGAAGCCTATGATTATATTTTTATCATATTTGCCGGTATGACGGTTATGATGATGTACAATGTGTGCGCAGCTTTGTTAAGGTCTATTGGAGATTCCTTTACACCGTTAATCTTTTTGTTTGTATCTGTGATACTTAACATTGGAGGAGATTACCTTTTTACCGCAGTGATACATTTGGGGGTAAGAGGAGCAGCTGTATCAACAGTTTTATCCCAGCTTATAGCCATGATAAGCTGTCTTGTATATATGCTTAGACGATATCCTGTTTTCAGAATATCAAGAAAATATCTTGAGAATGACAGGAATCTTAAGATTAAGATGCTTTCAACAGGGTGTTCAATGGGTTTTATGAGCAGTCTTGTATCTATAGGAACTGTAGTGCTTCAGGGTGCAATTAATAATTTCGGACAGGATATTATTCTGGCCCATACTACTGCAAGACGTATAACAGAATTATTTATGATGATGTTTGGCGTGCTGGGTACTACTATGGCAACGTTCTGTGGACAGAATCTTGGAGCGGGTGAGTATGGAAGGATAAAAAAAGGAATAACAACATCTATATTTATCGGATGGGGATGGTGCGTATTTGTGGTTATTCTGTCTTACACACTTGTACCTTCTTTCGTCAGAATGCTTATTAGTTCCGATAACAGTACTGTAATTGATACAGCTTCTTTGTATTTGAGAGTAGATTCTCTTTTGTATTTTGTCACAGCTATGATTACTATTATCAGAAATTCTCTTCAGGGAATAGGAGATCGTATAACGCCTGTTTTATCCAGTTCCATCGAACTGGTTGGAAAAGTTATTATAACACTTCTTTTAGTTCCACCTCTGGGATACTGGGGTATAATAATTGCAGAGCCAATAGTATGGGTGTTTATGGTTATTCCTCTTATAGTACAATTTTTTAAATGTCCATATATTGGTGGTAAGAGATAATTAATATTTTATAATTATATATAACAGGGACGAAAAAGGAGGGAAAAGAATTGAAGAATGTGAGAGTGATTGAAGTTAAAAGAAGCGTGTTTGCAAGTAATAATGAACGTGCTGATTTACTTCGAAGGGAACTTAAGGAGAAGAAAGTGTTTCTTTTGAATCTTATGTCATCTCCCGGTTCCGGTAAAACTACAACACTTACAAGGACTATAGAATATTTAAAGGATGACCTTAGAATAGGAGTTATGGAGGCTGACATTGATTCTGACGTTGATGCTAAGACTATAGCAGATACAGGGGTTAAGGCTATCCAGCTTCATACGGGAGGTATGTGCCATCTTGATGCAGATATGACAAGACAGGGTCTGGAAGGCCTGGATACGGATAATGTTGACCTGGCAATATTGGAAAATGTGGGAAACCTGGTATGTCCTGCTGAATTCGATACAGGAGCTGTGAAAAATGTCATGATTTTGTCTGTTCCGGAAGGACATGATAAGCCTTTGAAATATCCACTAATGTTCTCAGTTTGCGATGTTGTTTTAATTAACAAAATTGACGTTATGCCGTATTTTGATTTTGATTTGGAAAAATGCAAAGAATATATAAAAATGCGTAATCCTGAGGCGAAGGTTATTCCTATATGCGCCAAAACAGGTGAAGGTATTGAAGAGTGGGCACAGTGGTTAAAGACGGAAGTTGCATTATGGAAAAAAGAATAAGAATTATTTTTAAGAGATAATTAAATATATGCAATTAAGGTTGCAGGAAATGAGAGGTATATGTATGGCAAATGATGAGTTTAAAAACCCACATCCTGAGTTACCGGTGAGGGAGCCTATTCTTAAGCTGGGGAAGATGATAACAGACCGGGCTAAGATTAAGCTGGGAATTGAAAAATTGACTGCTGATGATCCTGAATACTGGGGACTGGCAGCTATATGTACGGATGAGATGGCAGAAGTAGCCCTTAAAATGGGGGTTCGTAAGCCTAAGACATTGGCAGAATTGGTTAAGATTACCGGCGTTGAAGAAAAACATCTGGAAGAACTTTTGCAGCAGATGGCTGTCAACGGTGTTGTGGAGTATAACTGGGAAAATCCCCAGCATGAAAAACAATATGTTCTTCCTATGTTTGTACCGGGGAGCGCAGAATTTGCCAATATGAATGCGGATGTGTTAAGAGAACATCCGGAAATGGGTAGATTTTTTGAGAGAATGAGCCGGATTCCCCTGGAGGGACTTACTCATATGGTTCCTCCGGGAGGAGCAGGTATTGGTATGCATGTTATTCCTGTTCAGAAGGAAGTGGATATGTGTAATGAGGCTGTTTCCCTTGAAAAGATTTCATACTGGCTTGATAAGTATGAGGGAAAGTATGCGGCAAGTCCATGTTCATGCCGAAGGTCCAGAAAAACCTATGAAGAAGGCTGTGGAGATGATCCTGATGACTGGTGTATTGCTGTGGGAGATATGGCTGACTATATTGTTGAGACCAATAAGGGCGGACGCTACATAACTAAAGAAGAAGCTTTAGAGATAATGAAGAAGGCGGAAGACAACGGCTTTGTTCATCAGATTACCAACATTGACGGTGAGAATAAGATATTTGCTATATGCAACTGTAATGTAAATGTCTGTTATGCTTTAAGAACATCACAGCTTTTCAATACGCCTAATATGTCCCGTTCTGCTTATGTAGCACATGTAAAAAAAGAAAATTGTGTTGCCTGCGGAAGATGTGTTGAATACTGTCCGGCAGGAGCTCTTACATTGGGTCAGAAACTTTGTAAGAAAGACGGCTCAGAGGTGCAGTATCCAAAGATGCCACTTCCTTCAGAAAAGAAGTGGGGCAGGGAAATGTGGACGGAAGACTACAGGGATAAGAACAGGATTAATACTCACGAAACAGGTACAGCTCCGTGTAAAACAGCCTGTCCGGCACATATAGCGGTTCAGGGATATTTAAAGATGGCATCCCAGGGAAGATATCAGGAAGCGTTGGCTTTAATTAAGAAGAATAATCCTCTTCCTGCAATCTGCGGATATGTATGTAACAGAAGGTGCGAGGATGCATGTACCAGAGGTTCCATTGATGAGGCTATTGCTATTGATGAGGTAAAGAAATATATAGCTATGCTGGATATTAATGCCGAAACACGTTACATACCTCCTAAAGTGGTTCCTTCAACCAAGGGCTTTTTCCCTGAAAAGGTTGCGGTTATCGGTGCAGGACCTGCAGGTATTTCCTGCGCTTATTATCTGGCTGAAAAGGGTTATAAGCCTACTATTTTCGAGAAAAATGACAAACCGGGTGGAATGATCGTCTATGGTATACCTTCGTTTGTTATGGAAAAAGATATAGTTGCTGCTGAAATAGATGTTCTTCGCCAGATGGGTGTTGAAATTAAATGTAATGTGGAAGTTGGTAAGGATATAACCATAGAAGAACTTCGAAAAGAAGGTTATAAAGCATTTTATGTTGGAATCGGATGCCAGGGCGGAAGAAAAACAGGAGTTCCGGGAGAAGACAGCGAAGGCGTTATGACAGGTGTTGAATTGCTCCATTACACAACTGATAACGAGGACTATAAGCTTGAAGGAGATACAGTAGTCATTGGAGGAGGAAATGTGGCTATAGATGTATCACGAACAGCAATACGCTGCGGTTCATCTAAGGTTACGCAGGTTTCTCTGGAAACAAGAGATATTATGCCTGCTTTACCTGAAGAAATTGAGACGGCAGAATCAGAAGGAATAATTATTCAGGGAGGATGGGGTCCAAAAGAGATCCTTTCTGAAAATGGTAAGGTAACAGGCATTGTATTTAAGAAATGTGTAGCGGTTAAGGACAATACCGGTAAATTCAACCCTCAGTATGATGAGAATGAAACTATGACAATAGAATGCAGTCATGTAATTCTGTCTGTGGGACAGTCTATAGAGTGGGGAAGTCTTCTTGAAGGAACTAAGGTTAAGTTTGGAAAGGGTAATAGTCCTATTGCGGATCCTGTTACATACCAGACAGATGAACCGGATATTTTTGTTGGAGGAGATGTATACACAGGACCTAAATTTGCCATAGATGCTATTGCAGCGGGTAAACAGGGTGCTATTTCCATACACAGATTTGTTCAGCCTCACAGCTCTCTTACAATTGGAAGGGATGCTAACTATTACAAGGAACTGGATAAGGAAGATATTCTTGTTGAAAATTATGACAATACAGGACGACAGCAACCGGTTAGAAACAAGGAAGTGTCTGGTCTTTCTTTCAGAAGTCCTGTGGGAACATTTACAGAAGAACAGGTTAAGAAAGAAACAAAGAGATGTCTGGGATGTGGTGCTACAATTGTTGACCCTAACCAGTGTGTTGGTTGCGGTATTTGTACCACAAAATGTGAATTCGATGCAATCCATCTTCAAAGGGATCTTCCTGAATGTTCAACCATGAGAAAGAGTGAGGATAAGTTAAAATATATTCTTCCTTACGGAGCAAAGCAGGCTGTAAAGATTAAATTTTCAAAGAAGAAATAGCTGATGTGAAATGGATGGATAATATATGCATGAATTAGGTGTAGTGTTTCATATTATTGAAGACCTTGAAGATATTGCCAGGGAAAACCAATTGGAGGAAATATCCAAGGTTGTTCTGGAGCTTGGCGAGGTATCAACAGTTATAGATTCTTATCTGGTCGACTGCTGGCAATGGGCTGTTAAGAAACATGAGCTTATGAAGGAAGCACAACTGGTTATTGAAAAAATTCCGGCTGTTACATACTGTGAAGACTGTAAAGGAGAATACTCAACAATAGAGCACGGAAAGATATGTCCATATTGTAAGAGTGAACATACTTATCTTCTACAGGGTAATGAGTTCAACATAAAAGAGATAGAAGCCTGTTAGTTGACATTTTAAATTCGATTTATTATTATAGTAGTCGATTTTAATATTAAATGCGTTGAGGAAGAGGAGTACCTTCTTTTCTGCTAAAAGAGAGGATTGTTCGCTGGCTGAAAGGCAATCTTAGAAAGAGAGTTGGGAATGTAGCTTCTTAGCAGTGCAGCTAAGAACCGGATAATTACTGAGTAGGCTGCACCGGTTAGTCTCCGTTATGGATTAATGAGGATTATTGAAAGCCGGATGCGAGTCCGGTTCGATAATTGAACAAAGGTGGTACCGCGTAATATAAAGTTTATTTACGCCCTTTGCAGAGTTAAGCCCTGCAAAGGGCGTTTTTTATAAAGAAAAAGGAGTGTTTATCATGAGCAAGGAACTTGAAAAAAATTATAATCCTTCGGAAATTGAAGAAAGATTGTATCAGAAATGGCTTGATAAAAAATACTTCCATGCAGAAGTTAATAGAGACAAAAAGCCTTTTACAATTGTTATGCCCCCACCTAATATCACAGGTAAGCTTCACATGGGTCATGCCCTTGACAACACAATGCAGGATATCATAATTCGTTTTAAGAGAATGCAGGGCTTCGAGGCTCTCTGGGTACCGGGTACGGATCATGCAAGTATTTCTACAGAAGTTAAAGTTACCAATGCATTAAAGGATGAAGGAATAGACAAGCATGAACTTGGAAGAGAAGGCTTCTTAAAGAGGACATGGGAATGGAAGAAGGAGTACGGCGGAACTATTACAAGTCAGTTAAAGAAGATAGGATCTTCCTGCGACTGGGACAGAGAAAGATTTACAATGGATGAAGGCTGTTCTAATGCTGTACAGGAAGTTTTCATTAAGCTCTATGAAAAAGGAATGATTTATAAAGGCTCAAGAATAGTAAACTGGTGTCCGGTATGTAATACATCTATATCAGATGCAGAGGTTGAGCATGAGGAACAGGCAGGACATTTCTGGCACATCAATTATCCTGTTGTGGGTGAGCCGGGAAGATTTGTTGAAATTGCAACAACCCGTCCGGAAACACTCCTTGGTGATAGCGCATTAGCTGTTAATCCTGATGATGAAAGATATACGGATCTTATCGGGAAGATGGTAGAACTCCCACTTACCGACAGACAGATTCCAATTATTGCAGATTCTTATGTTGATAAGGAATTTGGTACAGGTGTTGTAAAGATTACACCAGCCCATGATCCTAATGACTTTGAAGTAGGTAAGAGACATAATCTCCCTGAAATTAATATTTTGAATGATGATGCTACTATCAACAGTCTTGGTGGAAAGTATGCCGGAATGGACAGATATGAAGCTCGTAAGGCAATGGTAGCAGATCTTGATGCACAGGGCCTCTTGGTTAAGGTTGAAGACCACGTTCATAATGTAGGTACTCATGACAGATGCAAGACAACTGTAGAGCCTATGATTAAACAGCAGTGGTTTGTTAAGATGGATGAACTTATCAAGCCTGCTATAGAGGGAGTGAAATCAGGAGATATTGAGCTTATTCCTGCTTCAATGGATAAGACATATTATAACTGGACAGATAATATCAGAGACTGGTGTATTTCGAGACAGTTATGGTGGGGTCACAGAATACCTGCTTATTATTGTGATGACTGTGGTGAAATGGTGGTTTCAAGAGAAGAGGTATGTACATGTCCTAAATGTGGTGGAAAGATGACACAGGACCCGGATACCCTTGATACATGGTTTTCATCAGCATTATGGCCGTTTTCAACTTTAGGATGGCCTAATAACACGGAAGAGCTTGATTATTTTTACCCTACAGATGTACTTGTAACGGGATATGATATTATCTTTTTCTGGGTAATCAGAATGATATTCTCAGGTTATGAACACATGGGTAAGAAGCCATTTGGCAAAGTATTATTCCATGGACTTGTAAGGGATGACCAGGGACGTAAGATGAGTAAATCTTTAGGAAACGGTGTTGATCCTTTGGAGGTTATTGAACAATATGGAGCAGATGCTCTTCGTTATACTCTTATCACAGGAAATGCTCCGGGAAATGATATGCGTTATTATGAGTCAAGAGTTCAGGCAAGTCGTAACTTTGCCAATAAAGTATGGAATGCGTCACGATTTATTATGATGAATGACCCTGATAATAAGATATCTGCAAGTGCTCCTAAACCTGAAAATCTGACAGCTGCTGATAAGTGGATATTATCTAAAATTAACGGCCTTATTAAAGAAGTTACCGATAATATGGAAAAGTACGAACTTGGTATTGCAGTTGCTAAGCTTAATGATTTTATCTGGGATGAGTTCTGTGACTGGTATATAGAAATGGTTAAACCTCGTCTGTACAATGATGAGGATACAACTAAGACAGCAGCTATCTGGACATTAAAAAAGGTTCTTATTGATGCATTAAAATTGCTTCATCCATATATGCCATTCATTACTGAGGAGATTTTCTGTAATATTCAGGATGAGGAAGAATCTATTATGATTTCAAGCTGGCCTGTATATACAGAAGAGAACAACTATTCAGAGGATGAAAATGCTATTGAGACAATCAAGGTAGCAGTACGTAATATCAGAAATGTAAGAGCAGAGATGAATGTTGCACCAAGCCGTAAGGCTCTTGTATATGTTGTTTCGCAAAATGCAGCGGTAAGAGATATATTTGAAAATGGTAAGGTGTTCTTTGCTACTTTGGGATACGCAAGTGAAGTTAAGGTACAGGCTGACAAGGCAGGAATTCCTGACGATGCGGTTTCCACAGTTATTCCGGATGCGGTAGTTTATATTCCTTTTGCTGAACTTGTAGATGTTGATAAAGAAATTGAAAGACTTAAGAAAGAGGAAACTAAACTTAACGGAGAAATAAAACGTTGTGAAGGAATGCTTAACAATGAAAAATTTACTTCAAAAGCTCCACAATCTAAGATTGACGAAGAGAAGGCAAAGTTGGTAAAATATACCCAGATGTTGGAACAGGTTAAAGAAAGACTTGAGACTCTGTCAAAATAATTAAATGTGGTGCGAAGTGCAGAAACGGAGAGGTTAATATGTCAGATACATTAATGAAAAAACTTCCTTTTACAAGATTTTCCATGGAGATGAGAAGCGGTAAAATAATTGATATGGATGAAAGTTTTACCGATATGTTTGGCTACACGGAAGATGATGTTAAGAATGGCATGGTATTTAAGGATATAGTTCCTGATATCGATTACGAAGATATTATAGCTCAATTAAGAGAGACCTTTATTGATCACAGATATGCCTGCTATGAGCATGAATATACTACTAAATCAGGAGAAGCCATTAAGGCGGTATCTTTCATAAGAATTGAGAACAAGCTTCTTGAAGGACACAGAGTTCTTAAAGTCAGTGTGGGTAATATAACTCATTTATAGTTTGTAATTTATAATTTACAATAATTAAATTATGTTAGTGAATTGAAAAAGTGATTGTCTGCCAGGATTATGATGAATAATTCCAGCAAGACATTCACTTTTTTGCATTTGTATTTGTGTATATTATTAATGTTTCTGTAAATGCTTTTACTGAATAGTATTATTTTATTTCATTTATGGAGGATATGATATGAAGTGTATATGTAAATGCGGAATTATTTTAATATTGGCTATGGTTGTTGGCGTTATGCTTCTTGGATGTGGTTCGGAGAGTAACGAAAACAGCGGGAGCAATACTGGTATGGCAGGAGAATAATGAGTAAAATCACGCTTATGCATGATTACAATCTGGCAGGAGCGAGAATGGTAACATTAATAATGCTACAAAAACAGTTTCCTTGTTTTTGAGTTTCAGCTTTGTTATAATTGAAAAAGTTGGGAATTCTGCCCAGGTTTAATTAGCAGGATACAGGAGGAATCAAGTGAAAGACGGATATGTTAGAGTTGCATCCATAACTCCTAAAATCAGAGTAGCTGATTGTGAGTATAATACAGCTCAGATTAAAGAAGGTATGAAAAAGGCATATGAGAACAAGGTGGCAGTTGCACTGTTCCCGGAACTTTGTATAACAGGTTACACATGCAATGACCTTTTTTTGCAGAATACTCTTATTGATGGGGCATTAAAGGCACTTGTAGAATTAAAGAAATACTCTCTGGAGTTAAAAGGCATGATTACTATGGTGGGATTGCCATATGTGTATAACGGAAAACTGTATAATGTTGTGGCAACCATAATGAATGGAGTTATCTTAGGTCTCGTGCCTAAGATGTACATACCTAATTATGGAGAGTTTTACGAAAGACGCCAGTTTACCGAAGGATTCAGTTGTAATGCTGAGACAGTTATAGATTGCGAGAAGGTTCCGATAGGAGGAAGTTTACTGTTTACATTCTGCAATAGTCCCAAGTTGAAAATAGGCGTCGAAATATGTGAAGATTTATGGACGGTATGCCCTCCGAGTATAAGACATGCAATGAATGGTGCGACACTTATTCTTAATGCATCTGCCAGCAATGAAACTATTGGAAAAGCTGACTACAGAAGAAGTCTTGTAAATGGACAGTCGGCAAGACTTGTGTGTGCATATGCTTACAGTAGTGCAGGAGAAGGGGAGTCTACTCAGGATATTGTATTTGGTGGACATAATCTTATATGTGAGAATGGTACGGTTCTGGCAGAAGCTAAGCGGTTTGCCAATGAAACTGTATATGCGGATATAGATGTTGAGAGAATCTGGTCTGAGAGAAGAAGAATGTCAACATTTAATGTTAACGTTGATGATAATGTTTATGATGGTTATAAAGAAATTGAATGTCCTGATTTAAGGGAAGAGGAACTGGAATTAGTCAGATATTTTGATAAAGCACCTTTTGTTCCTGATGATAAATCCGAAAGGGACAGAAGATGTGAAGAGATTCTTGATATCCAGACTTACGGACTTAAGAAGAGACTTGACCATATAAAGTGTAAGAGTGCTGTGGTTGGAATATCCGGAGGACTTGATTCAACACTGGCACTTTTGGTTACGGTCAGGGCCTTTGATCTTCTGGGACTGGACAGAAAAGGAATTGTTTGTGTCACAATGCCATGCTTTGGTACAACCGACAGAACCTATAACAATGCTTTGGAAATGAGCAGAAGTCTTGGATGTACCTTGCGTGAAATAAATATTATGAAAGCTGTTAGACAGCATTTTGAAGATATCGGACATGATGAAAGCGTACATGATATCACTTATGAGAATGGTCAGGCAAGAGAGAGAACACGGATACTTATGGATATTGCCAATCAGACTAATGGTATCGTGATTGGTACCGGTGATATGTCAGAACTTGCATTAGGTTGGGCAACTTACAATGGAGACCATATGTCCATGTATGGTGTAAATGCGTCAGTACCTAAGACTTTGGTAAGGCATCTCGTAAGATATTATGCTGATACTTGTGGTGATGTTTCTTTATCCGGAGTGCTTACAGATGTGCTTGATACACCAGTAAGTCCGGAACTGCTTCCGCCTAATGAGGATGGTTCGATACATCAGAAAACAGAAGATCTGGTGGGACCTTATGAGCTGCATGATTTCTTTATGTATCATATGTTGAGATTCCAGGTAGGACCATCTAAGTTATACAGAATTGCAAAGATTGCATTTAAGGAAGAATATGATGATCCAACAATCTATAAATGGTTAAGAACATTTATATGGAGGTTCTTTGCACAGCAGTTTAAGCGTTCATGCCTTCCGGATGGACCAAAGGTTGGTTCGGTGGCTGTATCACCGAGAGGTGATTTAAGGATGCCAAGTGATGCCTGCGGAGATTTATGGATGAAAGAACTTGATAATATCAGGGAAAAAGAGGATTGTTTAAAATAAAAATGTACAGAAAAATGTACAGGAATGGAGAAATTATGTCAAAGAATAATTCTAAAAATATAAAGAAAGATGAAAATGAAAATAAAATTGTTACTAAGTACGATAAAAAGGTAGCCAAAAGAAAAGAAGAAGAAAGAATTGCCAAGCGTAACAAAGTTATTGCAAGAATTGTAGGTGTTGTGGCAATTATTGCAGTGGTTGCAGTTATTGTAGGTTCCATAGCATCAAGATTTAATAAAATATATAACAAATATATAAGTGTGGATGGTAGCAATATAAGCCAGGTAGAATTTGATTTTTACTATGGTATTTCAAAGAATACAATGCTTTCACAGCCGTTTTACGGAACTATGACTGTTGGGGATTATCTTGCTTATATGGGATATGATAGCACTGTTGATGATAAGAAACAGACAAATTCACAGACAGGTGAAAGCTGGCATGCATATTTTGCAGAAAATACGTTAGACACATTAAAGGAAAACATAGCATTACTTAATGATGCTGAAAAGACAGGTTTTAACTATGACAGTGCAGAAGATGATTACAATGAATTTGTTGAAAATTTAAAGAATGCTGCTGATGAAGGCGGTGTCAGCGTTAAGGATTACTACAAAGATTACTTTGGAAAATATGCAACAGAAAAGAATGTTAAAAATTATATCAACGAGTATTTAAAGGCATGTGCATATAAGGAACAGAAGCTTGAAGAACTTAAGGCAACAGACAGCGAAGTGAAGGAATATTATACAGAAAACAAGGACCTTTATGATCAGGTTGACTACAGAATTTTTTCTGTTAAAGCTGTTGATTCAACAAGTGGTGAGATGGAGATTGCTAAGAACAAAGCAGATGATTTCGCAAATTCTGTAAGTGATGAGGAATCATTTATTCGTCTTTGCAAATTAAATGCAGAGGATGGGGATACATCTTATGAATCAGATGATGCATCATTGAGAACTAAGTATACATCTTCTGAGATGGAGACAGGTGTTTCAGAATGGCTGCTTTCTGATGATCGTTTGGAAGGGGATGTAACCGTTGTAGAAAATACTACTAATAGTTGCTACTATGTCCTTTATTATATCAGTAAGTCATATGATGGCAGCAGTGATGAAGATATTGCATCTAATGTATTAAATAACAAATACACTGAATATTTAACAAAATTAACCGATGGGATGGAAGTTAATACATATAAAAGATTTTAGGATAATTGAACTATTCTGATATTGGAAAAGGAAACCGCATGAAAAAGGATTTTAGTTGTGCCATATTTGACCTGGATGGAACTTTACTTAATTCGTGTCATGTATGGGAAGAAATTGACAGAGAGTTTTTGAGAAAGAGAAATATTCCTATAACTGAGGAATTTGAAAGAGAAATCAAGCTTCATACCTTTGAAACCGGCTCTGTGTATGTGGTTGAAAAATACGGACTTAACGAGACACCCCAACAGGTTATGAAAGAATGGTATGACATGGCGATAGTTGAATATGCCAATACCATTGATTTGAAACCTAATGCTGCAAAGTATTTAAGGCAGCTGAAAAATAATGGGATAAAGCTTTCGGTGGCAACTTCTGCTGATAAGGTGCTTTTTGAACCCTGCCTTAAGAGAAACGGGATATATGAATTGTTCGACTGCTTTACCCAGACATCTGAGGTGAAGAGAGGAAAACGTTTTCCGGATGTTTATCTCAAGGCAGCGGAAAAATGTGGATGTGATGTGGATGAGTGTGTAGTTTTTGAAGATATATTATCTGCGGTGAAGTCATCAAAAAGCGGTGGCTTTTATACCGTGGCAGTTTATGATGATATATCAAAAAAAGACTGGAATAAAATTATGCAGGTAAGTGATTACTATGTGTATGATTACGGTGATATCATGTAGTGATTATTTAAATCTGTTAACAGATTCATCATACTCATAATTAATTGATGATAGTCTGGTTGTTATGTCCTGCTTATCAAGGGTTAATGATTGGCATAATTCATCCAAGGAACCATAATTATCTCTAAGCTGGGTGTTTATATAACTTAAAAGTATTATTGGGTCTTTAGGCAGCTTCATTTTTATATTTGCCTCCAATCTGTATTATTTGTTCGGGCAATAATATACCATCTGAAGAATATTTTAACAAGTTTTATAACACATTTCATTCATTAGTTTTACAAAATGAGTGGAGTGTGTTATTATTCTGTTATATATTTGAGCGTGAATTGAGTTATGGGGAATTGTTTATAGGTTTGCGTTTTTAAAGGTGTTAATTGTATCCTGGCATTGTGCATAAGAGGATAAGAAGGGGTTTTTAATGATAATAAATGACGAATTATATGGAAAAAAAAGTAATATGGCCTATTGTTCCTGTTCAGTTACTGACGATTTTATTGTTAAGCTGGGGGATGATTATTTTTTTAATTATGTTGGCAAGCATAGTTCAGTTAATCTGCTTGATATGATTCATCCGGATTATATTGATGAGTTTAAGTATGCCTGCACAAGTTTAGAACAGGGTAAGACGGTGCGTATTATTACCTTTATGTGTGATTCTGAAGGCGTTTATTCTCTTGTGGATATGGGCATAACCGATAATGATCATTATATAGTGGGGAATAAGGTTATTGATATTGAGATAACCAATTTATATACTGTTGAGAATAAGTACATCAGACTCAATGATGATGCCAATAAATACAGAACATTTTTATCTATGTATAATGATTATCTCTTTGATTATGATACAGAGAGCGATACATTTTCTATATATGTTTACAGAAGTATGAAACCAATGGTGGTATATAAGAAGACATTGGATGAGTTTGAGAATTTTGTAAATGGTTATTTGAATAATGCAAGACATAAAAGCGACTTTGATGTATTTATTGAGAAGCTCAAGAATGCTAATGAAGGTTTCAGTGTGGAAATAGTTGCTCCTCTTATTAAGGATGTGAAAAAACTTGCATTGTACAATATTTCCTGCAATGTTATTTATAAACATAACAGAAAGAGAACTGTGTTAGGAATTGTTAATTCCATGGATAATAAGGATGAGACCCCTTATTATGCGACTCAGGAGGGTAAAGATTTCTTTACGGGATTGCTTAATAAGAAGGCATGTAAAGAGTACGTTATGGATACCATAGCGGAGAGTAATGAGAAACATTATATGGCTGTTCTGGATATTGATAATTTTAAGAATGTTAATGATACTAAGGGGCATCTTTATGGTGATAAGGTTATATTGAAGATTGCATCTATTATTAACAGTACTCTTAACGGAAGGGGTATTGTAGGACGATTCGGTGGGGATGAATTTTTTATTTTTACTAACTGGATTAATACTGAGAAGCAATTCAGGTCGATTCTTACTTTCCTGAAGCAGAAAATAAGAGATGAGTTCGGACAGAGTGACGGAACATCATTGGTTACCATATCGATTGGTGCATGTCTTTATCCTGAGGATGGAAAGGATTATGATTCTTTATTTAACAGAGCTGATAAGTGCCTTTATATAGCCAAGAATAAGGGAAAAGACAGATATATTATTTATGATCCTGTTAAGCATGGCGACTTTATAGATGATATCGGTAAAACCGGATTTTCAATGGCTCCAATTAAGAAAGCAGAGCAGCTTGCATTGACCATTGCAGATGTTTCAGTTGATATTGTTAAGAATGGAAAAGATGCTATAGAGAGAAATCTTTCTTTGGCCTGCAAGGGTTTTGAGGTGGATGGAGTGCGTATCTATAATGCTACAGAAGGGAAGCTGCTTTATCATTACGGGGAATATTCGAAACTTCCGGAAATAGAGAACATAATCAATAAAGAGGATTTTATTGAGAGGTTTGATAAGAAGCACTATTACACTACAGTATACACATCAAATTTGTCAGCAGTAAATAAGGAATATTATAAGGCGATTAGTGATACTAATATTGGTGGAATGGTTTGCTGTTACTTTGAGGGTAGTAATGGAGATAATATTCTTGTGTGCTTTGATACTTTACAAAGAAGCTTTAGCTGGAATGAATCGGATAAGAATTATATAACAACTCTCACAAAAGTTATAGCAAGCGTGCTATAAACGGTAAGAGATAACAAGGGGTCTGACCCCTTTCTTACTTTAAATATTGTAAATTCGTGAGTGATAATTAAATGTATTAATGAGGCTGTCAGGACCATAAGTGGTATTATGGATATCGGTTGCTTTTGGTGTATCAAGTTGTTCTACAGCCTCATCAAAATAATCATCAAAAATTCTAGGTCTTTTTTGTTTTCCTTCATAGGTGTCTTTTGACTTATCTCTTCCGGTTTTTGGTGTTACGTGTACCACCTGAACTGATGATACCATGAAAATGTCTGAAATTCCATTTGCTGCAATAATCCCTCCTTGGATACATATTTCAACAGTGTCAACATGAGAAAAAACACTATATAAAGTGTTTGACGATTAAATTGTTACTTTATCTTGTTATATATATCGTACTATATAAGAAAAAAATTTACAAGAGAATTAAAAAACTTTCACAAATTTAAGATGATTTTTTTTGTAAGGTGTGGTACTTTAGGAATGGAAAACAGTGTAAAAGAAGAGTTATGGATATGGAGAAATCATATCAGAAAGAGGGAATTATGTCAGTACAGGATTATATGAGTGCGTTAAAGCTTGGAAAGAAAGAATATAACGCATGTGTTAATAAGGGGAAGTATCCTTATCTTCCGGTTATGGAAAATATGATGAATGATGAAGATATAGATTCAGAGGTGAGTCTTGGAGAAGACCAGATACCTTTAAGACTTGTGGTAGGAACCTGCACTGCAGGAAGAACCAATGCGTTTGCAAATAATTGGATGCCTATACTTGACTGGGGAACAGAGTTTGCTGCAAAGTGGGCATCTCTTAGTGACAGCCAGGTTAATGAAGGAATCAGGGAGTCAATAAAGGTTTATGAGTACATGAACAAGTTCTATGTACTTGAAGGTAATAAACGTGTCAGTGTATTGAAGTATTTTAAGGCGGTTACAGTTAATGCCCAGGTTATCAGAAAAGTTCCTAAAAAGACGGATAATCCTGATGTTAAGATTTATTATGAGTTTATGGATTTTTATAAAGCTACAAAGCTTAATGACATATATTTCAGCAAAGAAGGTAGTTTCACAACTCTTATGGAACTTGTGGGGATAAAGCCGGGAGAAGTGATGAATGAGGATGATAAAAAAGACCTTGTTTCCTGCTATCTGAATTTTAGAAATGCCTATGAATCAAGAGGTGGAGATAAGTTTGATTTTCCTGTGGGAGATTCCTTTTTAAGATTTATTCATATTCATGGTTATGATTCGGTTAAGTCAATGTCTATTGATGACATGAATAAAAATGTTGCCAAGACATGGGCAGAATTTGAACTCCTTGACGAAAACGAAGAAGTAGATCTTAAGATGGACCCTTCTGCTATTGAACCGGCTAAGAAGAATATATTAAGTTATCTGATTCCCGGTGCAGGAACAAACAACAATAAAAAACTTAAGGTGGGCTTTATATATGAAAATACACCCCAGACTTCTGAATGGTGTTATGCTCACGAACTGGGCAGACAATATATAGATGAAATTTTTGGTTCCCAGATTAATACGGTAAGTATTGCTAATGTAAAGCCGGAGGAAGAGGATTATGATGCTATTCAAAGACTGATAGATGAAGATACAGATTTGATATTTGTAACATCTCCATCGATGATGTATGCCAGTCTTAAGCAGGCGATTAAGAATCCCAAGGCGAAGATATTAAATTGTTCGCTGAACATATCACATAAATACATAAGAACTTATTATGCCAGAATGTATGAAGCAAAATTTTTATCAGGAGTAATTGCGGGCAGTATGGCAGACTCAGACAGAATAGGTTACATTGCAGGATATCCTCTTTATGGGGTATTTGCCAATATAAATGCTTTTGCCATGGGGGCAAGATTTGTTAATCCAAATGCTAAGATTTATGTGGAGTGGAGTGGAATCAAGGATAATGATATAGAAGCTCATTTTAAAGAGAATGGTATAAAATGTATATCTTCTCAGGATATGATAACTCCTAAGAACACTTCCAGAAAATTCGGACTTTATATTGACGGAGATTCACCTCAGCATCTTGCCATGACAATATGGCATTGGGGAGCATTTTATGAGAAACTTATTCAGAGTATACTCAGCGGTTCGTGGAACAAGGATGAAGAGAACGCAAAAGCTTCCGCATTGAATTATTGGTGGGGAATGTCATCAGGAGCAATTGACCTTATATATTCCAATAATCTGCCTATTGAAACAAGGCGTCTGGTGGAACTGTTGAAGAAAAATATTGTAAGCGGTGATTTCAAACCTTTTGCTGATGAGATGAAAGACCAGAATGGCGTGATAAGAAATGATAACGGACATGAACTTGAACCGGATGATATAATTACAATGGATTGGATGCTGGATAATGTTATAGGTAAAATTCCTGAGTATGATGAACTTTTGGATAGTTATAAGCTTCTTGTCCACAATCAGGGTGTTATAGATATAAACGAATAAAAGACACCCATAGCTATAAAGAAGAAAAGAGTACGTGGTTATGAAAATTTTGATATTATCAGATGTTGAATCCAAGTATCTGTGGGATTATTTTGAAAAAGAAAAGCTGGAGGGTATAGATTTGATACTCTCATGCGGAGATTTAAAACCACAGTATCTGTCATTCCTGGCATCTTTCAGTAAAGTACCTATACTTTATGTGAGGGGTAATCATGATGATTGTTACAAGGATTCGCCTCCGGAAGGATGTATATGTATTGAAGACAAAATATATGTACATAAGGGTATTCGTATTATGGGGCTGGGTGGTTCCATAAGATACAAAAATGGCGACAATCAGTATACGGAGTCCCAGATGAAGAAAAGAGTTGCAAAAATGTGGCCTAAGATAAAGATGAAAAAAGGAATTGATATATTGCTGACTCATTCTCCTGCTGCGGGTATATGTGACGGACAGGATAACTGCCATAAAGGTTTTGAAGTATTTATAGACATATTGGAAAAATACAAGCCAAAGTATTTTATTCATGGCCATGTTCATAAAAATTATGCCAGAGATTTCGTGAGAGAACAAAAATACAATGAAGATACGGTAATTATTAATGGATATGACAGATATATACTGGATTATCCTGAAGAATTATAAAGAAAGCATTTAAATGTATACAAAATTGTTGTTAAAAATGCACAATAAAATTGATAAATAATTAGCTAGAATTGTAAAAAATTATACCTACCAAAAGTAGGAAGTTTATATTTTCTAGTACCCCATAGGGCTGACATGGTACTAAAAGACTATATCAGTCCTATTTTGTTTATTGTTAAATATTGATAGTATTTCGAATGTAAAGAAGTTCTTTTTGAACTTATTGCACAATAAATCGTGTTTTTATGGGAGGAGAAAGTCATGAAGCATTTGATGAACAAGACATCAAAGAAGACATGGGCGTGGATACTTGCTGTAGTTATGACACTCAGCATTATAATTCCAACTTCATTGCTTACCGCAAAAGCAGAAGTTACAGCCCCAACATTTTCTGAGGCAGCAGGTTGGTTTGAATCTGCTTACGCAGAATGGACATCAAAGGGAGCAACACAGTATAAAGCGTATGTAAAGGAAGCCGGTGCGGCAGATTCAACATACGTTCAGATTGATGATGAACTTATTAGAAATTACGGAGACTACTGGAGAGTAGATGCAGTAGGACTTAAAGCAGGATCTTACCAGATTAAGGTTGTTGCTTCAGACGGTTCTAAGGAAGCTAACAAGGTTACTGATGTATTGACTGTATCTGCTTATGACAGAACAGGTTTTGCATGGGTTGATGGTACAGCTTCAGGTGCATACAACGAAGATGGTACATTAAAGAGCAATGCAGTAGTTCTTTATTTAACAGAGGACACAAAGGATACAATGACACTTGATGTTGTCACATCAAGCAAGGGTGCAACTACAGCATGTACAGGTATCGTTGATATTTTAGCAGCATACAAAAAAGGCTATGATGCCAGACCACTTGATATAAGAGTAATTGGAAAAGTTACTAACGAAGGAAAGATTTCATCTGATGATGATAGCAAGGGTGATATCGTAATATCAGGAAGTGGAAGCTCTAAGCGTTTAAGCTGTGGCGTTACTATTGAAGGTATCGGAGAAGATGCAACAGCTTATGGATGGGGTCTTAGAATAAAGAATAGTTCTAATGTAGAAGTACGTAATATCGGTTTCATGATGTGTGATTCAGCTGAGGGTGATAACGTAGGTCTTCAGCAGGATAATGACCATGTTTGGGTACATAACTGCGATATGTTCTATGGTCAGGCAGGTGGAGACAAAGACCAGGCTAAGGGCGACGGAGCTCTTGACAGCAAATTATCAACTTATGTAACATTTTCATACAACCATTTCTGGGACAGTGGAAAATGTAATCTTCTTGGACTTAAAGAAGGAACAACAAAGGGATATTATATAACATATCATCACAACTGGTATGATCATTCAGATTCAAGACATCCAAGATGCAGATATTATTCAGCACATGTTTACAACAATTACTATGATGGAAATTCTAAATATGGTATTGGTTCAACACTTGGATCATCTGTATTTGCTGAAGGAAATTATTTCAGAAACTGCCAGTATCCAATCCTTACATCTATGCAGGGCTCAGATGTATTTGCAGGTGGAACAAGCAGAGATGTAGCTAATAATGCAACCTTCTCTAAGGAAGCCGGTGGTACTATTAAGGCATTTAATAATATCATGACAGGTAAATATACATTTATTCCTTACGGAAGCAGCACATATACATTAAAGGGAACACAGACAGCATTTAATCTTGATGGTACATCATCAACAGCAGATTTTGATGCGGTTGTAGTTTCTTCAGCAAGTGAGAAGGTAGACAGTTCGGTTAAATCATACTTAGGTTCTAATACATATAACAATTTTGATACATCTTCATCAATGTATTCATATACAGCAGATGCTCCGGAGGATGTTCCTTCAATCGTTACAGCTACTGCAGGACGTATGAATGGTGGAGATTTCTCATGGACATTTAATAATGAAGTTGATGATGAGTCTTATGCTGTAAATGCAGAGCTTAAGGCAGCTCTTGTATCATATGAGTCATCTGTTAAGTCAATTGGTGGTTCAGTTAATAAGTCTGAGGACACAACAAAGGATTCAACTGCTGATACAACATCAGCAACAACAAAGGCAGATGAAACAACATCAGCAACTTCAACAACAAAGGCAGAAGAGACAACAACAGCAGGTCAGTCAGGAACAGCCGGAGTATATGTTCAGAACTTTACAACAGATGGTACTTCAAGTTCATTCTTTACAATTTCCGGTAACCTTTCAAAAGATAAAGGTACAGTAACCTACAACGGACTTACTCTTACACAGTGCTTAAAGCTAGAGTCTAAAACTAATATTGAATTCACTGCACCTTCAGAGGGAACATTAACATTAGTATTCAACAGTGATTCAAAGAATGTAAAGATTGATGGCAACAAAATAGCTGCTACTAATGGTATTGTAACAAGTAAATTAGCAGCAGGAAAACATACAGTAATAAAGGGTGATTCAGCATATCTTTACTATATGACATTCGCTACAGAAGGAAGCACAACAGAGACTACAACAGCTAAAGAGACAGAAGCTACAACAAAAGAAACAGAGACAACAACTAAGGAGACAGAGACAACAGCTAAAGAAACTGAGGCTCCAACACAGGCTCCTGGTGCAGATGATAACGGAAAATACGATTCAACTTCAGCTGATTATTCAGGTGCATATACAAATATAAGCACAAAGAAGGATTCTGATTTTGCAAATGCTAAATATGTTTCTTCATCAGAGGAAATTCTTGACGCAATCGCAAGTGCTAAAGCCGGTGATGTGATTATCGTTAAAGAAGGTACATACAGCTTTACAAGTGATGGTGCAGCCGCTATTGTTATAGACAATGCTAAGAATGGTAGCGAAAATGCATATATTATCCTTAAGGCAGAAGAAGGAAAGAACGTAAAGTTTGATTTCTCAGCACAGTCACTTAACTCTGCTAACAGAGGTCTGGTAGTTGATGGAGATTACTGGTACTTTGAAGGAATAAACTTCTATGGAGCAGGAGACAATGGTGTTCTTCTTGCAGGTAACAACAATATCTTTGAAAAATGTACATTTGAGGCTAACAGAGACTCAGGTCTTCAGATTTCAAGATATGATACAAATGCTGCATCAATAGACTTATGGCCATCTAATAATTTAATTATCAACTGTACAGCATTTGATAACTGCGATTTCCCTGATCAGGGTGGTACAGGTGAAAATGCAGATGGTTTCGCAGCTAAATTAACATGTGGCGAAGGTAATGTATTTGACGGATGTATATCATACTGCAATTCAGATGATGGATGGGATTTATTCGCAAAGCCAGCTACAGGTCCTATCGGAAAAATAACACTTAGAAACTGCGTTGCATTTGGTAACGGATCATTAACAAATGGTATTCATTATCCCAACGGAGATATGAATGGATTTAAGCTGGGTGGTAAAGGAGTAGGAACACCTCACAGCATATTTAACTGTCTTGCATTTAATAATGGAGCATGTGGATTTACAGATAATAATAACCCTTCGGCTTTGACAGTTTTAAATTGTACAGCTATTGATAATGCTAAGGAAGATTCTGAAAAGTGCAATTTCAACTTTTACAGAGCAAATGCCGGATTATATATGAATCTTATAGCTTCTAAGGGAGCTGCAAAGTCAGACTCATTTAAGGGAGCTGTACTTAATACTACATACAGAAACGGCGAAGATTTCTATCATGTAACAACAAAGACAACATTTGCCGGAAAAAAAGAAAAGCTTGGTGAAAAGGTATCAGATCCTTCATCAGTTGGAGCATTTAAGAATACTAACAATACAATAGATGTTACAAAGAATATTGATTCACTGCTTAGAAATGCAGATGGAACAATTAACATGAACGGATTATATGAGACTACAGGTGAATACAGCTCAATGGGTGCTCGTTACAACGTTAAGTCTCAGGTAATAACAGTTGCTTTATCAGCAACATCAGGTGGTAATGGTGAGGAAGCAACTACAGAGGCACCAACAAGTGCACCAACACAGGCAC
>JAUNPK010000006.1 GCA_030536855.1 Eubacteriales bacterium | reverse complement strand
CCTTCTTCTCCCGGAATACAAGTTTAAACATCCTGTCCTTGTACTCCCTGTTGATATTAAATTCTTCCAATAGGCAAATTTCCTCCTTTTTCCTTGCAAATAACAGGTAATTGCGAAACTCTGTGATTTAATACTGTACGTTGTGCAATTATACTATGTTACCGCTAGGCACGCTCTCGCTGCTTGCTGCTCACAGCGGTGCATAAACGGCTAAAATACAGCCGCTAAGCACCGGTGGCAGCAAAACACCTAGCTTGCAACATAGTATAATTGCACAACTGTTCAGCATCAAAAAGGAGTTTCGCAAACACCTAAAATACTAAAGTTAATATAAGATGATTAGGGAATGACGAAAGTATGCTGTGTATGCTACTCTTTATTGCGTTATTTATATACTAATAGTATATAATGCATACTTATAAATTGCAATAGAAAATGATTAAGAACAGACAATTTAAAACTAATGACGTGCTTTCATATAAAGTTCCCCTATCAAAAAGTTTTAGTAGTTATAATCTTTTTTAGATATCTTACGATATCTTAAATTAACGAATTCTAGAGCTTGATATATTTTCATCCGCTTCTTAAAGACTGGTTATTTTAAATACTGTCCATCATAGAATGGCTTATCAAGATGTCCTAACATCTCCTTAATTAAATCACAGTCAAATTTTACACCATCAATATACGGTATAAACTGTTCTGCATTCTTTGCATTAATAATCCTTTTTGTCTTTTTGCTGAGTCCCCAGCAAGCTACTAATACACCTTCATTGGTAAGGTCATATATATCTTTACTGTTCTTTTTATCATGTGCCATATCAAACGCATTTAAAAATTTTGTAAAACGTAAATCATCCGGTCCTAAAAACGTATTAACATAATGGAAATACAAATATATGATATAATCCCTAAAATGCTCCAGTTTATCTGTATGATTCCGCTTCATATAATTTTCAAGACTTGAAAAAAACAAATATGTATAACAGAACTCATATATTTTACGGTTCCAATTATAGCTATATCCCCTCTTAATAGCCATTGACCTTAGCAACTGGGATGCTATTGTCGAATATCCTCTGTTATGTGTACGCATATTATATATAAGCATTTTTAACATTCCACAGAACACTGATATTCTTGAAGTTTTCCCATCACTTTCCTTTACCTTTCTGTCAACTATACTTTTTGCAGAACTATAAGAAAAAACTGTATAACCTTTCCTTGTGTAAAAATTTTTATCCTCCAGATGCACAAGTATATTTCTTGCATTAACAAATGTTTCATTATCATACATAACGCTATAGATCGGGTACTCTTCAACCTTACGATACAACTCTGTAAAATCAGCTATCTCCATATCTTCACTCAACACTTTATTTAATGTTATCACTGCCATAAGCACAGACAAACATATGTAAAATACCCTGACAATAGAATAATACTGAAAATTGTACGAAAGCTGAAGCAGTTCTAATACTATGCACATTTCAAGGAAATGAAACCTAAACACAGACTGATATATACAATCTATAACTTTGAAAAAAACATTTGTAACTAGTTTTAGCTTCATCTTGTCATCTGTCAGAATTTCGATATATATAAACAATGTAATGAGCACAAAAAACACGGCCATTCCTATGCTAATCACATTAAGTCCTTTTAATATTATAATTACTGCATAAACAACAGAAATCCTCTGTTCTAACAGCTTAATTTCTGAATAATTCAACACGCTTATCAGAAAGAAAAGAAAAATCACAACAATATTGTCCCCAAAAAAATCTTCCAAATCAAAATCATCCCCTTATTATTAAAAACCAAGCAAATCTTACTTTCAGCTTAATTCTATCATCAATCAAAAACATTACAATACATCTGCATTATTCCAACAAAAAAACAGGACACTCGGGAAAACGCCTCAATCCTATTTAGACTTGAGCACATTTCCCTGCATGTCCTATACCATAAATACAATATGTTTTTCTTATAATTTTCCAACGGTAAGAAGCCTCTGTCTAATAATCCCTTACCTAGAGTATCTTACTAAAGAGCATTTTACCAAAGATTATCCCTTATCTATATCCCTGCAATGTAGGTGTGGAGCTTACACCCAGCGGAGTTGTAACTCCCTGTGCCGTTGTAACCTTGTATGTAATCGTAATATTTGAATCAGGATATACCATGACTCCCAGGCTGTATCCCAGTTCAAGACCTTCATACTCATCCCTGTAAAGATGTAATCCGTTGCTGGCTTTAAAATCACTTACAGTACCTCCGGCAGGCGCAAAGAGATGAATAAATCCTTTAATAGCACCATTGTAATTTCCGAGAATATATCCCCCACCATTCCTGATAGCATAATTATCTATTGCATTACTTAAAGATACCGTAACATCATAAGTCCTTGTTCCGTCATCATTTAATGTCGGCTCACTTATATTGGTATCCATATTAAGATACCATCCTAATTTACTAGGAACTGAACAACTAAAATACACCCCAGTCTTAGGATTATTCTCATCGGAGTTTAAGCCTCCTGCGCATCCTGCTATACGGGCATACTCCTGCTCCTCTTCATCAGCCATCCACATCATTATGGTACGATTTTCCGCACCTTCCAGGAAAATGTTAAAATAATCCTTAAGTCTTCCCAAACTAAAATCTGACACCAACATACTCATTGTTACCTTTGCTGTCTCTGCAAATAAAGCATCTGCCATATCTGATGATGCTGATGTCTCATTCCCTTCACTCATATACTTAAAATACAACTCATTCTGAAGTACTCTCGTAGCATTATCTCCATTTAACTCTGTTCCGTCAGACAAGGTTATACTTCCGATGTATCCCAGCAAATCCTGAATAATCATAGGCGTTAATGAGACAACTCCATCAACAGGTTCACCGGTATTTCTTTCATAGGCCAATGCCCATATATATGCAACCCTCTCAAAATCAGGGTTATAGCAGGCATCTCTTGGATAATTCATCCAGAACCCAAACAATTCATCCTCTTGGTCGGTAACATTGCCCCCCGGCGGTGTATTATAGGATAGCACATTGTAAACGCTTTCAAAATCACCTATCCTTAAAACCCCATCACGAATCTGTATCGTTCCGATTGAGCCCGGAAATCCTCCCGAAGCCCTGATTTCCGCTGAATTCTGTGCCGCCAACAGATAAGTCCTGTCACTGCCTTCTCCAAGAAATGATGTTAACAACGGAAAATATGGTTCTGCATCCTTATAAGCTTCAAGAATTGGTGTAAATTTGTCAATATATTCTGCAATTTTACCACTGTCACCCATAGGAATATTCAATCCGTCAAGCTTAGCTGACAATTCTTCAACCTGAGGAGTTATATCCTCCAACAAATGAATATATGCACTTACAACGTTAACGTTAAATCCATCATCTACCTTCAGGTCAGACATTGGATATTGCTCTAATACCAAAATAGCCGGTTTAATAATATTTTGAGAAGTAATATCTACCATATCTACAACATCATGTAAAGAACTAACATACTTACCTGCAACCGGTATCTTGGTTGTCATTTTCATCATCGGTTCGTCCAATGTTGAATTAAGCTCATCCGTTATCACATCAATATTCTGTCTGGCTGCCTCTGCTCCGGCATAGTCTTTCTCTTTAATACAAGAAACAAGCCCCCGAAGCTCTGTCTTAAGCTGCAGTGCATCCCCAACCATATCTAAGGCATCAAATGTTACTCTAATTCCGAATATAACTGCTATCACAAGAATAAATGATGCAATTTCCGCAATCAAAACATTTCTTGAATGGTTATTTTTGTATTTAATTCGATTAAGTTCTTCATTAAAATTCATCGCACTTACCTGACTTTTGTAGTTATATTACATTATTAATTAACTGAAATTCTTTCATTTCTGTACATCTGTGAAATATATTCTTTTGCCTGATTAACTGTAGATTCGTTAGGAATCATAACATACAACAACTGGCTTGATGACATTGAAAATGTTGTTCTTCTTTCACCGGTACCATCAACACTGTATGTCTGCACATCCCACGACGGCATACTATTAAGCTGCATTTTAACCAAATCTCCAATTTTTTCATAAGGCATATCTGTTGCCATACTCTTTGCAATCGCATTAAGTATGTTTGTGTAATTAGTTAACATACTTGTTGATGAGGTCATCTTTTCTATAACAGCCTTAATAATTGCCATCTGATTTTTTCCGCGCTGTCTATCACCTTCAGTAAATGCATATCGTTCTCTGGCAAATGCCAACGCACCTTCCCCATCAACATGATTATAGCCCCGGTTAAAATGATAACCCCATGTTTGCTGAGTAGAGAAATCATATTCTGAATACACATCAACTCCACCAAGTTCATTAATAATATTAACGCATCCTGTAAAGTTCAATTTAAAATAATAATCTACATTTGCTCCATATAACATCTCAAGAGTTTTCTTTGAGACATCAATTCCATATATTCCGGCATGTGTAAGCTTGTCTCTTGCTCCACTTGAAATACTCAGAGGCACATAATAATCTCTAGGCGTGTTAATCATAAGAATCTGATGTGTATTTGTATTAATAAACAATAATATGTTAACATCGCTTCTGCTTACAGTGCTTACAGGGCCTGTTGTATCTATACCGCTGACATATATACATATAACATCATCACTCTGAAGATAGTTTTCTTCAGCATTACTATCTTCAAGTTTGGATTCAAATGTTTTTGTAAATACAGCTCTTATTTTGCTTGGTACTTCCGTATACCCATCCATCTCTTCAAATATTCCCAGATAGGCTGTATTCAAAATTATACATTTTACCTTCCCTGAAAGAAGTGCATCCACCATTTCAATAATGGAGTTATAATCTATATAATCCAACTTTATATTTGTTGATGAGTCAATATAATCTGTCATCAAATCGGTGTTATCTGCATCTACTGTAGCCAGTTTTCCGCATGAGTAACCGTTAATATCTTGTAATTCCTTTGCCGGATCATCATTGCGGACATATACCGCTATATCAACTGTCTTAGAATTATTTCCCATAATCCGCTCTATTGCACCTCGAGTATAACCAATATAAACAATACCCAGTATAAGAATTACGCTCATAAATAAAGAGAGAACCTTGGTTATAATACCCGGAATTTTCCATCTCTGTGCAATCAATCCTAAAACCACGCAAAGTATAAGAACCAGTCCCACTAAAAACTTATATTTCAACGGAACCATATCAACATAATGAAGTACTGCCATGAAAATAATTGATATTATGAATTGTACAGCCATAAGCCCCATGCCGGTTAATGCCAACACTTGATTTTCCTTGTTTTTTTTATTTCTCGACACTTTACCTTTAGTATTGTTTTTCGCCTTGCTTCCGACACTACTTCCTGTATTGCTTTTCACTTTACTTCCTGTATTATTTTTCGTATTACTTTTCTTATTCATAACTCACCTTCATTAACATCAACAAAGATATCAAGCTTCTAAATCGCTATTATAACACTTTTTACAAATACTTTTCAACGAATGCACCTAAACTCTGAACAGTATCATATTGTCCGTAATCTTCCGTCTTGCTATCGGTTCCTTCTCCATTTATAAGTATGGACTTACAGCCCGCAGCTAAACCAGCCTTAACATCATTCTCTCCATCACCTATCATATAAGACTCTGATAAATTAATGTTAAAATCCATAGCCGCCTTAAAAAGCATCCCCGGCTTAGGTTTCCTACAATCACACTCAATCTTGAGTTCCGGTATTTCTCCTTCATAACCTTTATGAGGATGATGTGGGCAAAAATACAATCCATCTATATATGCACCTTCTAATCCAAGTAGTGTTTCCAGTTTTTTATGAATCATATCTAATTCTTCATACGTAATCTCTCCTCTTGCAATTACAGGCTGATTAGTAACTACTACCGCAAGATATCCGCTATTGTTAATCTTTTTAATTGAATCAGCAACATTATTGATTAACTGAAAATCATCTATATTTCTTAAAAATCCTACGTATCTGTTTATTGTGCCATCTCTATCTAAAAAAATAGCCTTTTGCTTTCTTTTTAGATTTTTTCCCTCAACAAGACCATTCTTATAGTCTTCAACTACTGCATTGTATCTTTCAGGAGTTCCCATATCTTTAACATACTCAGGAGAATCATAGCAATACATCATTCCTGAACCGCATAAAGGTTTCAACAATTGTCTATCAAGATCGATTTTTCTTATCTTCCCTGTTGATTCATCAAATTCCCCAACTTTACTTCCATCAACACTTTCCAGAACTTTAGGATCAATAATATGAAGCCCTGCATTAACCCTATTATTGTAAAATTCCGGTCTCTTATCCTCCTTAGTCAGCCAACTCTCCACACTTCCATCAGAAGACGCAACAATTAATCCTGAATCATAAGGATGAGAATTAGGGTGAGTGAATAAGGTCACTAATCCACCATGCATTTTATGAAAATCAACCATTCTATTAAAATCTACATCAAACACAGCATCTGCGTTTAAGAGAAGAAACGGATCATGTCCCAGACTATCTTTAAGTTTAAATAAAGCACCTGCATTACCAAGAGGAGTTTCTTCTACATAATATTGAATACTAGCGCCAAATCTGCTTCCATCTCCAAAATAGTTCTCTATCTTTTCATGCAGATGAGAAACTGTCAAAATAATATCTTTAAACCCTTGCGCTACCAATGAATTGATTTCTCTCTCAAGAACTGGTATGCCGTCAATTGGAATTAAAGGTTTTGGTATATCAGGAAAAAGCTCTGATATTCTGGTTCCTTTTCCCCCTGCCATAATAATAGTCTTCACTAATGACCTCCTATTAACCTAAAAGAATCCATTTAATTCTGTTAAAAAGAAGAGCTATCCATAAAGATATTCCTCTATAGCCTCTGTATTCCTTCAGATAATATCTGAAACTATCTTGCATAATAGCTCTTACCTTCCTTTTCTCAATTGAAGAAGCAACCGTTACTGAATGATTATGTAATATACTTACTCCTATACACAAAGCACATCGGTAATTTTTTTTTATAAGACGCTCCGCAAGAATAGGCTCCTCTGAATATAGAAACGTTTTCTCGTCCATGTAATCCACTTCATGTAACTTTTTCAAATCAACCATCATACAGCATCCCTGAGGTCTATATACATATCCATACCCTCCAAGATCCTTAACTGCTCTACCCTTTTTCTTGTAGCCTATCAATCCGAATGTTAAATCCCATAGATTTGGTCTGAACGATTCTCTGTTACACATATGTCCACCTGGCAAATAGATATCCGGATTAACGATAGCAACACTGTGATCTTTTTCAAAAACAGAAATCATCTTTTCCTTTAGTTGTGAATCCTCAATAACAACATCATTATTTAGAATCCATGCATACTTAAATCCCTCATTCCAAGCATATCTAAGTCCAATATTATTTCCAGCAGCATATCCTCTATTCGTGTTTGATTTTAGAAATATTATATTCGTAGCATTAGCATACTCCTCTAGTTTAATTGCAGACTCATTAGGAGAGCAGTTATCAACAACAATTATCTGCGAAGGCTTAGCTTTAAAAACATCAATAATGTTATTAATCTCTGCAATAGTGTCTTCCCATGTTTTATAATTTAAAATTATATATGCCAAACTCTCACTCATATAATATCCCTCTATTTCACGTAATAAATAGTTATATCTTATGAAGTATGATATGTAACCTAGTACGTATATTTCTGTACATAACATATCCCTTTTTATACTTTGCACGTAAGCCCCTTCTAATTCTTATAATCCCGCCCTTATCATATGGCAAATTAGAAACATCCTCTATATTTTCCATTGGACAATAATACACTTTACCATCCGAAATATGAGCTGTAATCCATACAAGAATCAATAATTCCGATAAATATCCATCTACTCTTGGAATTCTTTCTTCTCCTGAAGCAGCAATTGCATCATCATAATATTTTAATACATTAAAAATCCATTCCGTATACTGATCAAATATATGTCTTTTTGCGATTAACATATTACACCATATCTGAGTTTTACCATAGATAACCTTATTAAAAGCCTTTGCTTCTTTTGGAAAATGCTTATTAATAATATCTTGTATAATAAGCCAATTTACATCCTGTTCACTATCCGGAAGGTTTCTATAAAGAATTGAACTCCTAGGGTTTTTAAAACTCCTAATTGGAACGATAATATCATATTTCTTAAGAATATTTTCTGCATCTGAAACTGTAAGAATGTCATCCCAACAATTTGAAGAATTGCTGTGGTAATTCATAAAATATCTTCTATAATGAACAAGTCCTACATTTTCCACTTCTCTTGGAAGATTCTTCCACATCCAATACTGTGCAGTTAATTCACAGTAGTATGGATTCATATCAGATACATTCTCTCCTGTATTATCAGATTTCCAGGAAGCATTACCTAGTGATTTACCACCAACAGTAATAACATTATATCCCTTACCCAGATGAGAATCATCGAACTCTTTGTGGGTAACCACATATATTTGTGTATTATTCATTTTCTTCTCCATCAAATCTTTATTTTTTTAGTCTTCTTAATAATCCTTGTAAAAAGCTCATTGCAAATTCATTTTTCAACAATATTAATGTTGAAATATATGCAACAGCCGAAATAGTAATAGCAACAACAGCGACTGGCAAATTATTCCCTATTAATATTGAGCTTATCACACCAATTATAATTATTTCAAGACATCCAATAACAGGTGCAAACAACATGTCCTTCATATTTGATATCCTAATTTTCTTATCAATATATGGAGCGATTAATATCAGACTGAGTACCTCTGATACAGCTGTTGTAGCTGCTGCAGCATTAAGTCCAAACCATGGTATGAACACAAGATTCAATACGATATTAACTAATGCACTAATTATACTTACTCTTAGGCATATTTTTTCTTTGCCCGAAGGAATCATAATTGTATTTCCTATAAATCCCCCAATAAAAGAACCTGCTAAAGCAATAGTAAGAATATGCATTGCAATAGAAGCACCAACATATTCATTTCCTGCTAATAATTTGATAATAGGTATAGTAAACGCATTAATTCCAACTAAACATGGTAACCCTAAAACAATAATATAATTAAGAGAATATTTCAGCAAATTATTAATTTTATCATATTCTTTCTTCTCAAATGCACTAGACAACTGAGGAATTACTACCGTAGCCACCGACATAATTAATGTATTAACTATGTTGTATATCTTAACTGCTGTGCTGTATAATCCTACCTCCTTATCTCCCTTAATTAACCCTAAAATAGTAATGTCTGAATTGCAATAAATGGTCTGAGAGATAATCATTGAAAATAACAATAATATTGGAGGTAAATGTCTTCTAAAGTTTACTCTAAAGGTTAATCTGGTTTTACAATAATGTCTACGATAAAAGATATTCACAATATTTGCTCCACTACTGGCAACAAGAGAAATAATCGCATATGTAATATAATCCTCCTGTTTATGAACAAATATAAACATCAACACTAAAGACAGTATCTGAAAGATTATTGTCCTGATGGTAATGTATCCAAAATCTTCCATTGCAGCATTGAGCCAATCAGCTCCAAGCGTTATAAATATAATACTTGAGCTCTGGATAATTATAAGCAATCTGTAATTAGCAAGAGGCTTAGCTACAATTAAAAGCACCGCCAACACAACATATGCAATTATCGTAGACATAAGATTAAGAGAAATTATTTCACTTGATAACTTGCCAAGTGCCTTTTTGTCATCTTTTACTTTAGAACATTCTCTGACTGCATATGAGGATACCCCAAGAGATGCGAATAATGAACAATAACTGACAATAGATGATCCAAAATTCAGCTTACCAACATTCTCTGAAAGCAACACTCTTGAAATATAAGGAAATGTAATCAAAGGAAATATAATCGATAATACAGATTTAATCGTATTAAAGATAGTATTCTTTTTAACACTCACACTCATGGCATCTCCTTTACAATGTCTTTCCAAGCAGCTTTTTAATTCTCATCTTTATCAGACGTTTCCTGAAAAAATGTTCATAATCTCGCCAATATGGTTTAGATTTATATTCATTAAAAACCAGTTCTTGAAGATTTTCTGATTCCGAATATTCCAGTTCTTTCTTTAACAGTTTCTTCTTTATGATATATTCAGTAAAAAAATTATACAAAAGATCTTTCTTTATAACTTCTACATCTTCTTTTGAAATACAATTCTTCTTGATGTATGGTTCTAACAAACTAAAAAAATTTACATAAAAAATCTCATAAAGACCATAACTGATATTTTTTTTCTTTAATCCCTGTACCTGCATAAAGTTTTTGTAGTATATAATACATCTCTGCTTTGCATTAACAAGCTCTAAAAGCTTAGCCACCTGCCAAAGCTTCTTATCGCACCCCAAAAAATCTTCTCTATAACTCTTACATTCATCTTCCCATATTGCAAATGAAGAAATCCAAGTCATCTGAAAACTTGCATTCAAAACGAAATCTTTAAAATCACAATCCAGTTGCTCTATTTCTGGATTCTCGTTATCTTTGTTAATAAAAAATAATACTGGTCTTCCCTTTTCATTATCTTCTATTAACTTACATAATTTATCCAAACTGCCTTCTACATAAGTAACCGAATCATTACTTAACTTTCTTAATTTCCCCCTACCCAAGCTTAAGATATATGGAAAACGTTCATCTCCCATATTCTCCTTAGAAGCAAAATAATTTATCTGCTCATATTTTTCGGAATAATAACTTGCAACATAATCTGTATCATCTGTTGATGCATTATTGAATATAACAATCTCAACTTTGTTATCATGAAAAGCCTGTTGAGCTATGATAGACTCAATGTTATTTTTTAAGCACTCACTTCTGTTATGTGTAGGAATGCATATACTTAATAGGTAATTCTCACTATTCACTATAAAACTCCTCTTACTTATGTGGCATCCAATTCAATTGATTTGCATCTTCTAATGGTTGATATAAATCGTTTTCATGCTCACTCACTAATTCTTTAGTTAACCTACTATAATCAATCTTCAACAACTCAGCAATCAATAAATCATCAAAACGGTACTTAATAATTTTGGCAGGGACGCCTCCCACAATTGCATATGGCGGAACATCTTCGCTTACAACTGCTCCCGCTGCTATAACTGCCCCCTGACCAATAGTTACTCCAGAAAGGATAATTGCATTCTGTCCTATCCATACATCATCTCCAATAATAATATCCCCCTTAGATATTGCATCGTCCTTACCGTCAATAAGACAAATATTATGAAATGGGTATGTTGAAATTAGATTCGTTGGATGATCTGCACTAACAATGAATGTAACTCCCGGTGCAATAGAACAGAAATACCCAATACTAAGTTTATATGTATCTATTGATGTTATTACATTGAGATCTCCATAAGTATAATCTCCAACTGTTACGCAATCATAGTTAAAATCACTAATTGGGCAAGATCTATTATTAGGATTTCTTCGTCTCCATTCAATATATCTTTTTTTACTATATATTTTTTTCCTGATAAATCCAAAAATCATAATTAATCTCCTTTTTTATTAGAGAGCTTTACAATTATATCATAGTATTCATCAAAAGATTTCTCTAAATCAAAATTTTTCTCAATGCAAGGTTTGCCATTCGCTAATATAAAGTCATTTTCTCTAGATGAATAAATATTTCTTATGATTTCAGCATATTGCTCTGGAGTATCGCAGTGATAATAATCTAAGTCTTTTTCAGCAGGAATTCCCTCTATCCCTATATCATTAGTTAACACTGGTATTCCAGTGTACATAGCCTCAAGAACTTTTACTTTAATCCCTGCTCCTAATGATAGTGGTGCTACAAAACACATTCCCTTTGAAAAATACGGATCAATTTTATCAACATATCCCTGAATATGTATTTTTTCTGACTCCAGGCTTTTTAATTTATCAGTTACTCCTCCTCCAATAATTAAGAATCTACAAGGAATATCATCTATTAGTGGCATTACATTTCTTGCAAACCATTCTACTGCTGATAAATTCTCTACTCTTGCCATATAACCGTAAAAGATGATATCATTGCTATCTCTTTTATAATCAAGATTGCTTTTATCATAGTATGCCGTAAGCGGATGAATCAATGATTCTCCCTTAAATCCACTTTCTATAATTAATTTTGCATCCTTATTATTATGCGGCATAATGACATCACAAAGACTCAGTGCATCTAGTTCCCGCTTTCTCATATTATTAGCTTGGATATTGCGATAACATCTTAATAATAAATTCTTTTCATGATTAGCGCTACGTATATATTTTAAAAAAGTTACATCGTGTTCAGATGCTATACATGGTACATCTGAAAAAATCTTTTTTATGTCTGCGACCATAATAACAATCTGTGTCCAGTCCATCACTATTACATCCGGATAATATCCCGTTGATTTTAACTTCTTTAACTCATTAATTAAAAGATTCTTTGCATTCCAAGTCATAAGATTGCCATAACGGTGCCATGGCCAGAATTTCGATGGTATACTTATTACGTTCCTTATACTGTTCTTTATTCCTCTTTCCCTTATAATCAGATGTCTATTGATATTAGTTTTATCATTATTGATATCATTCACAACATCTTTTTCACAAAAGGAAACCAGATCAATCGTAACACCTTTCTTGACCATATTACTTATATAGAACTGTAAAGTTTTTCCACCGGCGTGTCCCACATGCTCATAAGGTGTATTAGATGCAATATATAATACCTTCATTCTCTTTTCCCCATTCTATTTAACAGAAAATCTTTGTACGCTCTCCATACAGCTTTATATGATAATTCTTTTTTTATTACAGATTTTAAACATTGATAAGTCCTATACATATAAGCATACAATTTTCTCGTACCATATAGCCTTGTCATATATAAATTATTCCTCACTTGGTAATACTGCTGAAAAGGACTATTCTCTCCTGTTGATACACTAATTTTATGCCAAATAATGGCTTTACGGTTCCACATCAATGTATAACCAGCTTTAAGGACTCTGCATCCATACTCTGTATCTTCAGAGTAAAGAAAAAAATCATCTGATAATACTCCAATATTCTTAATTACTTCTGCTCTTATAAGCATAAGACATCCACAAACAAAACTAACTTCACATGGACTGTTTGTTTCGTTTACCATAATTGTTTGTCCCTTAGCTCTGTCATAACTTCCGGCACTATACCATAACCTTTCTTTTTGAGAAAAATAATATATATCTCCGGTTATTATTCCGGCTTTTGGATTATTTTGGGCGGTACTTACTAACTCATTAAGGAGCTCTCTATCAACTACTGTATCATTATTAAGCAAAAGGACATATTCAGCCGATTCCTCCACAGCCTTGTTGATTCCTATATTATTACCGGCAGAAAATCCTCCATTCATATCACTATACATAATTGTAGCCCGAGAGTTAAGAAAAGCAGAATTTTTAAGCTTTTCCTCATCTCCCGAGCTGTTTTCAACAATAATAATCTTATAATTATCGTAATTGATATTATCTAAACTCTTAACACATTCCACTGTGTCTTCAAAACCTTTATAATTTACTAAAATAATATATACCAAAGGATTAACGGATTGTATCTTGTTCATATTAGAAATAATTCCTTTCCATCTACTTACGGTATTTCCACATTAAGCCCAATATCTTAATATCATCAATGAAATATCTCTTAAATAATCTCTTAGGTTCGTTTAAAAATCTATAAAACCATTCCAATCCATGATTACTCATCCACTTTGGTGCTCTCTTAATGTTACCAGCCAAAAAATCTACTGTTGCACCTGCACATATAGAAACAGTAGCATCATACTTCAGATAATTCTCATATATCCATTTCTCCTGCTTTGGACATCCAAAACATGCAATTAGTATATCTGGATGAGCTTCGGTTATTATATCGTTAATTTTCTCTAATTCATCTGAATTATATTCAAAACCATATTGTGGAGAATAAGTTCCTACTATATTGATCCCTGAAAACTGCATTTCAAGATTTCGCTTGGCTTTTTCTGCAATACCATCTGCTCCGCCGATAATGAAGATACTCTGTTTCTTACTCACTGACTCTTCACACAGTCTTGGAACAAGATCCGATCCGGAAATCTTTTCTTTGATTGGTCTCTTAAACCACTTCGAAATCCATAATAACGGCTGTCCATCAACCAATACAATATCAGCCTCATCAGTAACCTTCTTAAGATCTGCATCCTTCTCTATCTTCATTATTACATCAACATTTACAGCAACAATATAGGATTTCTTCTTATTTCTAACAAGCTCATCAATTGCATTCATTGCTTCATGCATATCAATATTATTCACATATGTGTTAAGTAATGGTTGTTTTTTCATAGGCCTTTCTCTATTCTTCTCCAAAATAATACTCTTCTAACATCATGCACAAACAATGATAAATAGGAAGATGTAATTCCTGAATCTTATAAGTCTCTATTTCCGGAGCATTAATTGTAATGTCTGCAATGTCTGCTAACCTTCCTCCTGTTGCTCCAGTAAGTGCAATAACTTTGATACCAAGAGCTTTGGCTGTAATTGCTGCTAATAGAACATTCTCGCTGTTTCCAGAAGTCGATATTCCCCAAAAAACATCACCTTTTCTTCCGTAACCATACAACTGTTGTGCAAACACATCTTTTCCGTTAACATCATTAATATATGCTGTAGAAAGCGCTTCGTGGGTAACCAATGGAATGGCCATCAACCCTCTTTCAAGATTCTCTGCTAATTCTTTGCCTCTGGTAGCGTCAATATTGCATAATTCGTTTTCAAGTTCTTTTGGAATCTTTCTACTAATTCTAAAACTCTTCATTAGTTCACCCACAATATGTTCTGCATCTGCGGCAGAACCTCCATTACCGGCAATTAATAATTTGCCATCGTGATTGTAGGATTCAACTATGATTCTATAAGCATCAATAATGCTACTTTTAACACTTTCAAGATCTGGATATCTTCTTATCAATTCATCTAAACAATTAATCACTCTTTTATTAAGCATTATTCTTCCACCTTAAGTTCATACGGTTCTGGACTATAATGAATAACTCTGGTTCCTCCATCCTCAAATTCAAATGGAATGTACATAAGATCCTTCATTGCCTTTCTTACTTGTTCCTGTTTTTCTTTCTGAACATAGAACACAAGAAATCCTCCACCGCCAGCTCCTAACAACTTGCCGCCTAAAGCACCTTCTTTAATTCCTCTTTCATACAGATTATTAATAGCATCTGTACTTATATTACTAGAAGTGGCTTTTTTTAACTTCCATGTAAGGTCTAATAATCTTCCGAAGTCATCTAAATCTCTTTCTTTATCAACAAGAATCTGCTCTGCCTCGTCTACTAAAGACTTCATCCTATGTAAAAGCTCTAGTTTCTCCTGTTTCTTCTTTTCCCTCTGCGACTCAGGTATATCAGCTTCAGATGCCTTGTAGATATCAGATGAGAATCTGGTAAACCCTGTAAAAAACATTAAGAGATTATCACTTAATGCCTTTTTTCTTTCAGGAGAAATAATAATTGGTCTCACCTCATATCCTTGTGCATCGAAATCAATTCTGTTAAATCCTCCGAAAGCAGCTGCTATTTGATCCTGCCATCCACCTTTCTCATCACAAAGAACCCTCTCAAGATAAATTGCCTCATCTGACAACCTTTTCTTATCGACGTATTTTCCTTTAAGAGCATAGAAGGCATTAAGCATACCAACTGCAAATGAAGAACTTGTCCCTAATCCAGACCTGGCTGGAAGATCTGCTTCATATGTTAGTCTTATCTCTTTCATGTCAAGCATCTTCATAGCTTCTCTAATGGCTGGATGTTGAATATCATCTATATCTGTAACTCTCTCCATCTTTGAATATGCAAGCTCTGTTTCATATTCAAAAAACCTCGGTAAATGTCTTACATTAACATAACAATATTTATCTATAGAGGTTGAGATAACTGATCCTCCATATTCTTTAAAATACTCTTCGACATCTGTACCGCCACCAAAAAAAGACATACGAAACGGTGTCTTCGTAATTATCATGGCCTTATCCTCCCATCAAATGAAAATTCTACAATATTTACATCTGATAATCAATCAAACTAATAGCTTCTTCCTCTTATAATTCGATTTAAAAGCCATATTTTAACCAAAATATTAATATATATTGGATTTGTTCTTACTTTATAACAGGTCGTCCAAATATACTTGAAATCTTTTCTATATATGCGACACAATTCCTTCAATGTGTTCATGTAAGACAAACTGATTGTGCCCATACTATAATGATGAAATTGAATAGGATACACATAGACTCTTCCAGCATGGCTCCTTGCATACAAACATTGTTCTATAGCATAAAGATGCCAATTATCGCAGATTTTTTCATCAAATTTATGCCTCTCCCATGTGCTTTTTTTCATCCCAAAGAGTCCTTCATCAAATGTAGACACTTCATATAATTTATATTCATAATTATGTATCTCGCTTGAATTATAATCTTGACCGGCAGTAATATTCGTGACATCGCACTTTGATTTATCTACAATCCCTTGAGTTCCAACCACCGAATATTCTGGTGCTTCTTGTATTGCTCTTGCTAATAACTCTAGCTGATCACTACCTTTTATGAATATATCCTGATGGGAAAATATAAGCACATCTCCAGTTGCTTGACCTGCTCCAAAGTTTAAAGCAGACGAAGCAGATGAAAATGTCTTGTCCTTATTACAAATACTGATTAACTCGTATTCAACCAACTGATTTTCTAAAGAGGTTTTCAATTGCTCTTGAAATGCTTTTTCATCATTATATACACATACAACAGATATCTTCATTCTGTAATTCCTTCTCTACTTTACAACAACAGTACCAATAATATCTATATTAAATCTATCACACTGCTTCATAAACTTATCTATCTGTGAATATAATGTGCTACCGTATTCAACCACCAAAACAACTGAACCGGATTCAAGAACAGCTTCCAATTCGTCCGTATCAACTAACTCAGTTCTTCCAGTGATAGAAACAATACCCTTTCTTTCAAGCACATCTTCAAGAGCTTCTACCAGCGTATTAATTGATTCCTCTGAATTCTTCTTTGCATCTACTAAAACTTCAAAACATGCCTTTTCAGTTTTATTGCGCGTCAACATGGCTCTAATATCCATGCCAGTTCTTCCCGGGTCCATAATAAATTCGCCGCTTTGCTTGTTGATCCCTCCAATAACAGGTATGTTCTGTGCTTCAAAATAAGAATCTGTCAAAACTCTTTTGCCATATATATTCTTTAATATAAACCATATAAGTTCAGCTCCAACGCCAAGTATAGCCCATATTATTATGGATTTAGCTATACCCTTGATCCAGTCTTTTCCGGTATATTTATTTACATATCCTGTGGAAATATATGCTTGTTTCTCTGCTTCGGCATTTGTAATAGATGTCTCCGTATTGTACACGGAAGATGCGTATGTCATAAGATTCTTATTATGTGTGCTTTGTGTACCAATCACTCCTGTATCAAACTTAACAGTAACTATATCACTTATAACACGTGCATTATAATCTCCATACAATGATGTCACAGATTCTACTCCATCACTAATAATATCCTCATATGCATTCATTAATTTTTTTACTATATCTTGATCATAATGATAAATGGTTATTGTGAACACATTGTTTGAAAGGGCAACATAACTCACTTCTCTGAGATAATCATCACTTACTTCCGGAACTATTTCTGATACTTTTTTTCTAAAAGTACCACTTTTAAGATACGAAGACAGTGCATTAACTAAATTACTTTGACTAGTAGATTTATCAGCAGTAATTATTAATTGTATTTCTGCTGTTTGAATTGCATTCCCATCTAATTTCATATAAATAGAATTATCATTATACTCTTTCTGCGCATTATATTGATTTCTGAATTTTTCCAAATTATCATTCAAATTTTCAATGTTCTTATCATAAGATTCTACTTTTTGTTCACTTGTTATGTTAGCTTTTTCTGCCTCATTTGCTTTTTTTTCAACACTTCGATATCCAAAAAAAACGCCCATAATAACAAATGCTAAAACAATTACTAAACACCATTTCTTTTTCACTTTATACATTGACAAAATATCTTTAACTGATATTACTCTCATCTTAATCCCCGTTTCCTTTCTTTTTTATTTTAAAAACTTCTTGCTAATCTATATTTGACTTCCTATAGCTGGTCTCCAATTATATTTTTTAATGAATAACCTTTTTCTCCTAATAAGAATAAGGCTGCTAATAAAACCATTGTCCAGTCATATATTACATTATATGTTATTCCCATAAATAATAGTGGAATAAAAAAGGCTATGTAATTTCTATCAACTTTAACACACTTTACCATACCTACTATATACCATACATATCTTAATACGAAACCTACTATTCCATATGACCATAATGTATCAATATAATCAGATTCAGTAATCCACGTTACTCCCTTGTAATATCCAAATAAAGAAGAAAAAGGATATCCCGAACAGCCAATTCCAAATCCAAATAAAACATTAATTATTCCGGCAAATCCAAAGACATCACCCGTTTTTAAGTAATACATACTGTGCTGTTGTGTGCTACCATCAGAGCCATCCAGTGCTTTCGAAATTTTCTCAAAGGAATAACTTAACTGTTCCAAATATTGTTTTCCCATTCCACTAAATATAAATAGTAATATTCCTATTAAAATAAATACTATTCCTATCCGGAAAAACATTGCTTGTATTTTAATTGCTCCTGTATGATTCTTAATAAAGAATATCAGCTGAATTATTGCACAAAATGTAACCCCAATCATTGCAGTTCTATTACCGCAAGCCACTGCAATTATCCAGAAAAGTAATTTTAACAGTTTGTTTTTACTCATCACAAATCCGAAGCTGAGTAATGGTGCCATATTAGAACTGTGCCAACACAATCCTGTGATAAAATTTGAATCTCCAAATCCATAATCACTCTTTAATTTTAATATCTCACCAAAAACCAACTGATTCAGGTTAATTTTTTCTATAGAGTTAAATAACAGCTGACCATATCCCCATATCATCTGCAGAATACTTGCACAGTAAACGCCCTTTACCAGATATATAAGTGAATATATCTTATCTTTTTGTGAATAGAATACAAATACCATCAGAAAACAAATCTGGAGAATAATCTTGTTAAATTGCATATCTTTCCAATATACCTGCATGTTACTAGTAATACATACTATTGCACTTATTACAGAAAACACGCTAATCAGAATATACATACGTATCAAGGAATTGAATTCTATAACTGTATTTCTATAGCATAATAAAAACAAAAAGTTATAGACAACAATAAAAATCATTAAATAAGTATATGCTGTGGTTCCACCAATTGTAATTATTGGCATTGTGGAAATTAAACCATATACAAAAAGCATGATGTCGTCAACACTTTGATTTCTAAATTTCTCTAATTTCATAATCGTTTTTCTAACATTCCTCTTTCAGCAAAGTCATTATCTTATAAACAAAAGATCTATTTGGAGTTTATTTTAATCCTAATAGTAGACTTAATAATGACACTCTTCTCATATATCCCTTCCCTACTAATCTTCTATACTCTAGCATAAATATTTAAGTGGATAATTATTAATAAACCCATTGTGAAGTTTTAGGGATATCTGAAGATGTGATTTTAAATTTTTTTCTAATAATATATGTAGTAGTCAAATTATAGAATGAAAACAAAAGTTGGTAGTATCTGAATTGTACTGTTGTGAAATAACATCTTCTTTTTCATCTCATTCAATCACAACATTTTATTAAAATATTTTCTTACTAAACTCTTGCTCCATGAAATAATTTAAATCTTCCGGGGTACCAAGACCAAACATTTTAGCACCTACATCGCAAAAACCTATCTTCATACCAGCTTCAATCATTTCGTTGTAAACTGGTGCCACATAAAATTCATTGTTAACTCTAATGTTCTTTTGAATCATTTGCTCAGCATATTTAACAAAATCTCGACCATGTTTGTAATTATAAATGCCTACCGTTGCCTCATTAGAAATTACTTCTTTCTCTTTTACCATTGTTACAAGCTGGTTTTCATCATACTTAATAAAGCTCCACTTTGGATCATCAGCAGGCATCGTCATAATAAGACCATCTTTATCTCCCATTGCTGAAATATATTCATTAATATCTGTGTCAACATACTGGTCAGAATTAGCAATCATCATAGAATCATCATTATCTATAAGAGTTTTTGCAAGAAGTACCGTACATGCTGCACCTTCTGTAACATGATCAATCGTAATTATTTCACATCCTGGAGAAATCTTCTTAAGCTCATCAGATAATCCATATTTTTTCAAATGTTCTTCCTGACAAATATATATATATCTATGTTCGCATTCTGGTTTAATATTTTTTGTAACATATTCAATCATTGGATGTCCAAAAATATCAATAAGAGGTTTTGGCTTCTGATATCCTGCCTGTGCAAATCTACTTCCCCTTCCAGCCATAGGTATTACAATATTCAACATTAATTATTCCTCCACTAAGTATTTGTCATTGTTCGCACCTGGTAATTTCACCACTACGTTTATTGCATCTTCTAATGCTTCGAAATCTGTTGCCTCATTTGGCTCAACAACAATTATATCTCCTTCACAATATACATTCCCTAACATCTTTACTTTGCCCTTTACCACAACAGTATACTCTGTTGCAATCTTATGATAATGTTTACTTTCCTTATCTCCCTTTTTATAGGTCTTTACTGCCACTTCGCAATCATTTGTTTTAAAAAGAGATGGATCGAAATTTCCAATAAACCAGCCACCCTTCATATTATTTATATTATCACATTTCATTTCATACTCTCCTCATATTCTTTTACTTTCGCTGGTGAATAAAAAGACTTGTATTGTTCCTTACTTATGTCGTAAAAACCCACTTTTTTACCCATAAGAATCAGCTCGTTAATAGATGACGATATATAATATCTGTCATCTAAATTGTTTTGTTTAAGCAACGCTTTTTTCGCCGCTTTTACAAAATCGCTTCCCTTTTTATAATAGTAAAATCCTGCAATAGCATTCTTAGAAAGGGGTCTTTTTTCTGCCACTTCAACAATTTCATTCCCCATCTTTCTTGCATAACTCCATCTAGGATGAATGTTAGGAAATGTAATCAAACCCGCATCGCAGCCTTGCTTTTCAAAGTGCTCTATGACCTTACAGTAATCGGTTTCAATAACCTGGTCGCTATTTGCAACAATTAATGGTACATCATCATTGATATATTCAATTGCCATAAGACATGTGCAAAGAGCCCCAGCTGTCTGATTTCCAAGCTTAATAACTCTGCTTGCCGGCGTAAGAATTTTTACCGAAGAATCTAAGTGAAATCTCAAGCAGTCCTCCTCGGAAAAAACAAAAATATACTGTTTCGGCTCTAATTTTGCATAGTTATCTACAACCATTTCTAACATTGTTTTACCATTAATTTCGTATAATGGTTTTGGAAAATAACTGTCTTTATAAAAGGTTGATGTTCCCATCGCTGGTAATAATACATTAATCATTTTCAACCTCCTGAATTATTCTCATAATATTTTCATAATTAACATCGTACACTGTCGCAACCTCAAGCACATGTGCACCAGCAGACTTTCCTGCCTGAATTCCATTAGGATTGTCTTCCACGACAATGCACTCTTCTGACTTAAGTCCAAACTTATTAACTGCCATCATATACATTTCAGGATCTGGCTTTGCCTTAGTTACATCCTCATTTGACACAATTAAATCTATATAAGAAGCCAACTCTGCTTTATCCATCATTAACTCAATTGTTTTTCTTATTGAATTAGAGCAAACTGCAATCTTATAACCTAGTTGATGTAATTTTGAAAGAGCGTACTCATGATTGAACATTGGATGACACTTTGCATTAATCATTTCTACTGTATACATTTGTTTTAATTCATTAATAAATGGATGCAATTCCTTAGGCAAATAATATCTTTTACTTAACATTTCCAACTTTACTTTTGTAGGAAGCCCATCAAAGGTAGTAAGATGATCATATCTACTAATCTCAACTCCAAATAATCCCAATGCTTTATTTAAAGCCTCAAAATGCCAGTCCTTGGCATCTATAAGTACTCCATCCATATCAAACAAAACTGCTTTTATCTTATTCCCCATAAAAAAACTCCTTTGCCTCGTCTGGATAATCTGTACAAAGAAAAATTCTTGTATCGTCCACATCCCATTTCTTCATTTTCATCCAAAAATCCACATATCTATTCCCATGCAAATCTGGTGAAACAATGCATACATCTTTTCCATTTTTGATGTGACTTTTTACTAGTTCCTCCGTAATCCAATCCGTACTCCAAAAACCATCAATCCACACTCCAGCCGCATCTTTATACATACATGGTTCAGGTTCAACTTCACTCTGTCTGGTAAAATATCTCAATCCCATTTCCTTAAATTCAACCATTTGAGGTACAGACATATCAAAAAGGAAATAATTTGATATCGAATATTTTTCGAAAAATAACTTTAATATATCTTTAAGTCCATCAGCTTTTATATTAATAGCAAAACAATACTTATCATTAAATCTACTCAACCATTCAAATACCTCTTCGACATCTTGACACGATGAATCTGCAATATTATGCGATATTACAACTTTCCCATTATAATCCCTAACATCTGATTCAAACCCATATCCTTTTTCCAATGCTGTACGAAGAGCCATTGGGGAATTTCTCTCAATAGTATTATTCCAATATCCTCTGTGTGCTAATATCTTCATGTAAACCCACGTCTTTCTATCTAATTATTTATTACTATTTTCACAAAAACTAATAATATACAAATTAAGTATATCACGAGATGCACCATCTTTTGCTGTTCTTAATATTTTTCATAAAAGCCACAAAAATAGCTTTCTCCACATCCTGAAATTATTAATACACAAACAAATCCTATTTTCTTTACATGCTAGTTACTTAAAATCATTTATTATATTTACATAGTTTTGAAAATTCATATTCTCTGTCTGATGAAAAACATTTTCATCTTTTTTAAGAATGCTTACAGGTTGATTATACTTAGCATAATACTTGGGCCAATATAAGTCTATATCCTGCGTTGATATTTGTATGAAATATTTTTTAAGACACTCATAAAAATACTCATAATCAAAAAAATTCCCATTCTCACCCAGTGATTTCAAGTACATAACTGTAATATAATATTCTGGAGGTATATTATATTTACATTGCTCATAAGCATCAGGCAAAGAGCTTAATTGTAATTTTTTCATCAAATCAAAACCATCTTTATATTCACATTCATTGAATGGAATATTTAAAAGTCTTTCTATCTGGTTCTTCTCTCCAAAATATAAATAATCAATTATATAAAAAGGCGGCAATCTATCTAAACAATTACTAATATTATCCACACAAATTATTCTATTATTTCCGTCTTTATTATCTAATATATTTAATAATCCTTTCAGATATCCAAGCGTTCCCGGATAATATATTCTTTGATCACTTCTTGTTTTTAGAACATACTTAATCTGGTCACCTTTAATACTATTAAATCCTTTTAAAGAACTTAATAATTGGGCATTTACGTTACCAGAACCCCGATTATCTAAGGGAGAACTTTCCACTACTGTTACTCCCAATTCCCTTAATAATTTTAATTGTATCTGGTCTTGATCAGTCCATGTACTTACAATTATTTCTGAGTTACTAAATATTTTTTTATATAGCTTTACTGTATTTAATGTAAAGTTCTCTTCACACTTAATTGGTCCTTGTATAATAATTGCAACATCTTCTGATTGAATTTTAATATTATCATGAACAATTACATCTACATTCCCATTAAGTTTAGGCAATTTTTTTACCGATAAATAATACATACCATATTTGTTAACAAAACGTGTTATAATATCAAAAAATTTGTTTAATATTATATTCTTTTTAGTGCTTTGCATCTATTCACCTTCCTGTCAATATTCCGTAATTATAACTTTAATTTTTTTAATACAATATTTTTCAAATATACACGCTCATTTTTATTTAATAATATATGATAGTTTATAATTGAAACAATACCACCATTAATAATAATTTTAACAATTAAACTCACCCATGAAATAGGCATAAAACATAAGACTAAATGTAATATTCCCATAACAATTAATAATACTAGTGTGCTGAAGATATATTTACATATCACTGGATAAAATGTTTTATATGATACATTTAAACACTTGGATGCAAATAATGGAATATATGTAATATTAACTATTGCACCGACAATCTTACTAACTCCTGCTATAGCATAAACTCCAGCTCCTGTATATCTTACTAATAAAAATGCAACTGCACAATCAAATACTCCAATCAGAATACACACCATCGAATTTTCTTTTAAATGATTTGTTAAAAGAAAAACATTGTTTAATGCACTTGTAACCCCAGTTATTACCATTGAGCAGCATGATATAACTGCTAATTCATATATTAACTGAATATCCTGCGTTGGAGTCCATAGAATAAAAAATTCCTTTCCATAAATTATAAATCCAACCAAAATTATATTTACAAAAAAGCCCATAATTTTCATATTCAATTTTATTTGCCCTACTACTTCACTCGTATCTTCTTTTGCATAATAATATGTCTGCTGTGGTGCAAAAATATTTGTAATTGAACCTATTACATTTGCAATCATTGATGGAACTGTATATGCTACGGATAAACATCCCATTGCCTGAACATTTATAAATAAGTTACTCATTATCATGTCTAATCCATCCGTTAATACTTGCGACAATTTTGTGACAGAATTCCATATTCCGCTAAAAAAAAGTTCTTTAATTTTTGCAAACGAAAAACTCCACAACCTTATATTTATGCCAATATTTAGTTTTTTATTTACAACTATATTATATATTGAAACAAAAAAAGTATTCAATAACGAAGCTACTCCAACAAAGATTATAGTCGCATTATAGTTTCCATACAAAATCAGCAACACTATTACTTTAATACATATTCCTATAGAATTGCCAATGTTGCTAATATACAGCTTATTGGTTATAAATGTTGCAATTGTGAAAACATTACAAATAATTGTTATAACAAAATTAAAGACAATTAACGAAAATAAAATTTTTACATCTCTAACTAAATAACTAGGAACAGTAAAAAAATACTCTAAATAATTAATAACAAAAGCAGACCCTGCTACAATAATAATAGCTAATAAAACATTTGCCCATAATACTGAATTAAAATATTCATTTGCCTGTTTTTTATTTCCTTTGTGAATACTAATTGTAACATATCTACCCACAACAGAATTTAACGCAGTTGTAAAAATCGTTATATAATTTATTAAATTATTACCTAAAGTTATAAATCCATGTGCTTCACTTCCCACATTGTTAACAATATACGGTGTTAAAAAAAAAGATATAGCATAATTAAGTGCAACTTGTACTATTATAGCTATTAAATTAACACTAAGCTGTTTATTTCTACTATCGTCCATTAATGTTTCCTCTCATCACATTGATTTATAATTTACAATACCATTTTCGTATTTACAATTTGTTCTTTATCGGACAAACCTTAATACACTTCCCACATTTTATACACGAATCGTATTTTATAACAGGGTATTCAAATCCTTCATCATCCTCAATCATTTCTATTGCATTTTTAGGACAGATTGCATAACAAGCAGAACATCCGCAACATTCTTCTTTTCGTTCAAATAAAAAAATCTCATTATACATATATTTATCCTTTTCTATATTACCTCTTTATTATTTTTCGTTTAATTCTCATGAGTAATCGCTTAATATCATTAAGCAATCCATAAGAAGCATACTTCTTTGCAATAAAATCAAATTTTTTGCAATAAAAATCTTGCCAAAATATATCTCTATTTACCGGTGCCGGAAATGGTGCAATTAGAGGCATTTGCATAGATTCTTCTATGCTAGTCTTATAAAAAACAATATCCTTATTTAATGAATCAAATACCTCTTTACCTTTTTCGTTATTTATCATGACCAGCGATACGCCTTTGTCGTCATCAAATTCAAGAGATTCTGGCACGGCATTTTCAATTCCCCAGTAGTCTGCAATCGTAATATCAGCCATATGATATATAGACTTGTAAATACACTCATAGCAAGACGGACGCAAAATCAAATGACTATAAAATAATTCTCTCCAAACACCACTATCAATAGAATCCCCATTCTCAAAAGACAGTGATTCAACATGCGCGCGCCAACCAAATTTTTCTTTATTTCTAAAATTTACAGAAACTATTTTTTTATTGTGTTTCTTTTCTTGCCAATTTATATATTCTTTCCATACCAAAGGACTAGGAACACCATGACACAAGATATCAACTGTATACAAATTACTTCGATAATCATTACCACTAACCAAACTTAGTAAACCAGCGACCTGACATGATGTCCCTGTAAACAACACTTTTCTATCATTTTCTAAATCTTTTATAACATTTTTATATATGTCTCTCTTACTTAAGCTACTCTGAATATATTTTGACCCTCTCATTTTATCTCTTTCTTCACTACTTTCCGCTCTATAATGAATTGCAGATAACTCATCATCTAAAACACATCCATAAATAACACCATTTAAGGATAATATATAGTCTGAAATGGCTGTAAAAACACCTCCTGATCTTGACATAAATCGAATTTTATTATCGATATGCTTTACTGCATATGTAATTGGATATTTACTCTCACTCAAATTATCACGTCCTCTATCTATTTAATTTATATTTGTTTTTAAGAAATTTTCAGAATTCTTTCTTAATTCTCTTATTTGATTATTCACCTTAATATAATCTATCTCATCAAAGCTAGAACTTTCTTTTATATACTGATTTCTATTATATATCCCCAAAACATTCATAAGACTTTCTGCTCTATCATTTTTTTTATAATAGGTATAAAAGTTTTTATTATAAATAATCGAAAAAGCAACCCCATGAAATGAATTAGTAATTACGAAAGAGGCGTTATCAATTAAATATAAAAATTCACCAGGCCCTACATCTGAAAGTTGAAAAACAGGATTATACTTTTTTTTATTGTAATAGTGAATTTCAATAATATTAATGCAATTATTTTTTTTCAATTTTTTTATATATTGCTCAAGGCCTTTATCTTCATTAACATAATATACCAAAACATATTTTTCATACGGCATATTGTTAACCTTTCGGGATAATTTTTGATATTCACATTTATCCAACAATAACGTAGGGTCTAATACCTTGAACACATCTTTATTTAATATGTTTATTAAAAAATCCTGTATTGTATCCTCCCTAACAGATATAGCATCTAGTTTATTTAATTTGTTTTTTATGTACATTACATCATTTTCATTAAGGTTGATATCACTCATACTAGCTGCATATGATATAATTTTCGCTTTGGTTTTTATATCTCCAAAATATACTTTATCATATCCTAAAGTCGCCTTTTTTTCCCATATTTGATCACTTCCCAAAATTATCAAATCATAATCAAACCATTCTCCTGCCGATACCTCACTATCATTATCAATAATTAGGTTGTCTGTAATAAAATCATCAAACTTTTCCCACTGTACTGCCCATTGCTTTTGAGCATTTTTTATAAAGCAAAGCTTATCCCAAAGTATTTTCCATCTCCACGGAAAAAACAAATCTTTTTTCCCTATATATACAACTAAACTATAATTGTATTTCTTTTGGATAACTTTATTTTTATAATTTATTATTTCTACTTCATATTTGCTATTATGTTCTAACCATGTCTTTAATGCGTATGCTTGAAGCACTGCCCCGTAATTATGTGCATTATGAAATGTCAATATCCCTATTCTCATAACTAATCTCTCCTGTATTTAGCCATTCTGCAAAATTAAAACTATCACAATATCTAAATGGCAAACATTTATACTTCCAAGAATGAAAAACACCATCTTTATCATGTTTACAATAATATGTACTTTTATAATTTGTATATTTTTTATGAGTAAACATTATATGAGGATACGGAATACGTTCAAATTCCTCAATAATTGATTCATCACATCCATTAGCATCAGTCATTAATACAAAGAGTTTTTCATAATTAATCCGCTGTGATCTGTTTTCAAACTTTAATTTTGCCTCTTCCTCATTTTTATAATGTGTAAAATAAATTTTCACATCATCCAAAACACCGATAGGATAATCAATCCCCTCTTCACTAATAAAGTACATATCCTGACTTAAATAGTATTTCAAATTATTTACAAATTTAATAAAATCTCTGGGATAAAACCATAGATTAACCGTTGGCGAATTAAATTTTAATCCTAAATCATGTAATAATACTCCCCCTAGGCAATCTATAGAAAGCAAAGAGAAATCACTGTTTTTTAATTTACGACTATTTATCTTATTAATTGTATATTTTCTAATATTCCATGATATCCTATCACATAACCAATTTAGTTTATTTATTATCATACTTCTGCATTCCTTATTTATAAATCAATTCACAACATCTATCACAAAATTCATCATAATATTTCTTTTTTGTAAAAAGCATCCCACGTTCATATGCTTTTCTACTCATTTCATCTAGTTTCTTTTTATCTTCCATCATAAATTTTACCGCATTTTTTAGACTATTAATAATATTATTGTCATTTTCCACTATAATTGCTGAGTCTTTATCTACATATTCGACCATACCACCAACATTTGTAACAATTAAAGGTTTAGACATCAGCATTGCCTCGATTGTTACTAGCGCAGCCGGTTCTTGCCATAATGACGGAACGCATACTACATCAGCAATACTATAATATAATGGAATAACTGCCTTAGGTTTATATCCTACCATATGTATATTATCTGTTTTAGAGATAACTTTTTTTACGCATTCTAAATAAGATGTAGATTTACTATCAGCGAAATTTGTGCCTCCAACTATCACCAATTCCACATTTTTCATATCTTTTACCGCATTAACAAGTTCTAGAACACCTTTTTCTGGAATTATTCTCCCAGAATATAATAAAACAAATTTTTGCAAATCAATATTTAATTCTTTTTTCAACTGTATTATTTCATTGGATTCTATACTAACTATACGAAATATATCTTCATCTACTACATTATGAATTACAGAAACATTTTTCAGTGAGAATTTACCATTACTACACCATCTTTCTTTTATAAATTCACTTATCGCAAATGCATTTCCAAATGTAGTATATTCCTCATCTCCTGCATATACTTCACTATGAAGATATGCCACCATTCTTTCCTTAGGAATTATATTTGACAACTGAGTAAACTGTTCGTACATTCCACCTTCTACAATAACTAACTCTGGGAGTATATTTTTAATATGTTTAATAGCAATATAATAATATCTAAATAGCCAATGAATATCCCATTTAAAAAAATGGTATTTTAGTATGCCATACAATCTTTGTAAAAACTTACTAATAAAGGTACTCTTTATATATATAAACTGTGTGTACTTATATTTTTCTGCAACTCTTTCTGCATCCTTATCATAAATTGATATTACAATAAAATCAAAACGATGATATATCTCATTTTGATCTATTAAAATATCTATTAAGCTCTCTATTGCTCCTCCTTTTACTCCAGGCACCGGTAAAACCCATGGATTTACTAAAACAATTTTTTCCATTATTCACCTTGTATGATTAATTAGAAGCTAGTAATCATACTATCCTTTCATTTTTCTATATACATGGTTTAATACAATTCAGATACTATGGACTTTTGATTTCTATTCTGTAGCTTGACTACTCAACTGGAGTGTATTGCCGCTACCTTTATCTGAATTGTTTATCAGCTGGATGTTGCCGGAGTGTTTTTCACTCAGAGTACTTATTTCTATCAAGTCTACGATGATAATCGATGGTGGACATCATGGTATCAGACTTTATGAAAGGGAGGTACAACCTCATGAAAATTTTTGTAGGCATTGATATTGCCAAACTCAACCATTTCGCCGCTGCGATTTCTTCCGACGGTGAAATAATTCTTGAGCCGTTCAAATTCACAAACGACGCTGATGGCTTCCAACTGCTGGTCTCTAAGCTCGAATCATTCGACAAGAACAGCATCATCATCGGTCTTGAGTCGACGGCACACTACGGTGACAACCTTGTTCGATACCTTGTTACTGAGCTTTACCAAGTGTGTGTGTTGAACCCCATCAAAACCTGTCAGATGCGAAAGAATAACGTTCGCAAAACTAAGACAGATAAGGTCGACACATATGTGATTGCTAAAACTCTTATGATGCAGGATGACCTTAGATTTATCAGTTTCTTTGACCTAAATATGATGGATCTTAAGTCTTTGGGACGCTTTAGGCAGAAAACCATAAAGCAAAGAACCCGTTTAAAAATCCAACTGACAACTTATGTTGATCAAGTGTTTCCGGAAATTCAATACTTCTTTAAATCCGGTCTGCATCAGCACGCTGTCTATGCTTTGTTAAAAGAAGCTCCTTCTCCTAATGACATTGCTTCCATGCATATGACTCATCTGGCTAATCTGCTCAAAGTGAACTCGCACGGACACTTTACCAAAGAGCAGGCCAAAGAATTAAGAGTTCTGGCACAGAAGTCTGTCGGTGCTAACGACAGCGCTATATCTATTCAGATAACTCAGACAATCCAACAAATCGAGTTACTGGATAGCCAATTAGAAAAGATTGAAGCTGAGATGACTGAAATCATGAAATACAACGATTCTGTCATCATGACCATTCCTGGTATCGGATACATCAATGGTGGAATGATTCTTGGTGAAATTGGTGATATTCACCGTTTCTCCAATCCGAATAAGCTGCTTGCTTTTGCTGGTTTGGATCCGTCTGTTTACCAGTCTGGTAACTTTCAGGCTAAAACAACTCGTATGTCCAAACGTGGCTCTCGCGTTCTAAGATACGCTCTTGTCAATGCAGCTTGGAACGTTGTTAGAAACAACGCAACCTTCAAGGCTTACTATGATGCCAAGAGGGCTGAAGGCCGGTCTCACTACAATGCACTTGGGCATTGTGCCGGCAAGCTAGTCAGGGTCATCTGGAAGATGCTTACTGACACTGTAGAATTTAACCTCGAGTAAGAGGTCTGTATATCAATCAATAGTAGATTTTGAAAAAGGGCTTTTCGTGAGCTTTGTTAAGGTTACCCATTTTTACCATAAAAAGAATTTTGAAATTTCCAACTAATTTATGCTTGACTTTTCATAGCTGGTCTCAATAGTTACATTTCTTTCTCCATATCTTAAAATATATGTTTCTAAAAATAAGGAATATATTTCCCTTAATAAAACATTTAACACCTATATAGTTCATTTTTGTATAAACGCATTTCCTAATTTTCTTTTCAATTATAATATACTCTTTTAAATCGTCACACCGAGCCTTTTTCATCGAGAAATAACTATATATTAGCAAGTCCAAATATCTTCTTAAAGTCAGAGTATATAAATCCATTTGGTTCGATGTTAAATAGTACTCCAATCGTTCTTCGAAAGCAATTAGAGTGTCTAGTCGTTTGAGGTTAAATTTTTCATTTTTAATACTATTTTCCCTTTGTCTATAAAAATATAATTCCTGATTTATATATGCGACATTTTCTACCAATTCCAATAGCTTGTATGTTGTAAATTCATCTTCATGAATTCTCCCTTCTGGAAACCTGATATTTGAAAACAACTCCCTTTTGTATACTTTATCCCAAGAAATATTTGTTATCTTATCAATATATTTCGCCAATGATATTTTTGCTTCATTTTTTGAAAATATTAATATATCATCCAACGAAACATTCTTAACTTTGTTTTCTGGGGTACATTTGAAAGAAACATACTTTTCCTGAACAATATCAATGTTATCAAATTTTTTAAATGCATAGATTGCTGCATTAATAAACTCTCTATGTATAAAATCATCGGAATCTACAAATGCAATATATTCTCCCCTGCAAATATCCAATCCTGCATTTCGTGCGCTAGATAGTCCACCATTTTTTTTATGTACTACTCTAACTCGACAATCATTAAGGGCATACTCATCACATATTTCACTGCTTTTATCTTTTGAACCATCATCAACAAGAATTATTTCTAAATTTTTGTATGATTGATTTATTATTGAATCAATACATTCTTTCAAATAATCCTCAACCATATACACCGGAACTATAACGCTTACCAAATCATCATTCATAATTTATTAATTATTTTCAAAAAATTAGATGCTGTCTTTTCCCAATCATACACTGCTAATCTTTTTTTTCCTTTCATTATTATTTCATTACGTGAATTATTGTCAAACTCCATTTCTTTCATGGCACTAATAATTGTGCTCTCATCCTCTCTATCAACATATAAAACAGCATCCCCTGCAATTTCTGGCAAACAGGTTCCTTTTGTTGTTATTACAGGACAATCATTTTTAAACCCTTCAATAATTGGCAAACCAAATCCCTCATAATATGATAAATACAGCAAACAAATTGCATGCTTTAAGTAGCAGCATACTTCTTCATCTGTAACGTATCCTGTCACAATAATATTACCTTGATTAATACCTTCTAATATTAAATCATCCGTTTCTTTACCTAAACTAGCCTTTTTACCTAATAAAACTAGTTTGGAATCTGTCTGCTTTTCCTTCACCATCTTCATATATGTTTTAACAAGTATATCTATACCTTTTCTCTTATCAAATCCCCCTACATATAAATAATATCTATCAGCAATCAATTCACTTTCTTTGTAATTATCAGGTAAGGTTGCTCCCCAATGTATAACATTTATTTTGTCTTTACAATTAAATCTTTTTGTTATAGCATTTCGGGAATATTTTGAAACAGTAAATATACAATCTGACATTTTTATACTTGAATACAAGTTCATTAAATAATATATTTTTTTCAGTGGATTTCTTATAGCATTCTTGTTTTCTAAAGGTATTACATCATGTAGCGTTAACACATTTTTTACATTTTTAAAGTTATATCTAATTCCATAATTATTAGGATAATGAAATATTTTAATATCTTTTTCAAGGATAAAATTTTCTATTTTTTTTTTCAACGAGTTTCCCCTTATTTCATTTATATTAATTAATGTAATACCGTACTCTTCGAATTCAACATTCGAAGTACAATAAATACCATATGCATGAAATGAATCGTCTATTTCCTTACAAGATTTGTATAAATATAACAATGTTTTTGCAACCCCTGTGAAACTATTGTTCAATACACTCGCATCAAATATTATATTCATTTATAATTCCTCTATTCCTTCAATTGCTTTCCGTAAGTTATATATTGATTTTTTGTACAACTCATCAGAGTCCTTCTTTAAGCAGTCCACTAAACCATAATAATCATTGTTATTGATGTATTTTACTTTTGTCAAAGCATCATAAACATCATTTCCTTCATAAACAATACTATTATTTTCATTAAATCCGTAACATTTAGCATATTGCGAACTAATAATAACCGGCTTACAAAAGCCATATGCCAATTGTTTTGAACCTGATGTCTTATATTTAAGAAACGCCTTTGTTTGATAATCTTCGTAATCTAATATTATTCCAATGAAATCGCATTCTTCGATTAAAGAAAACATCTTTTCAAAACTAATTTTTCCAATTAATTTTACTTGTTTCCACGAGCGAATTGTGCATTTTTCATAAGGTGTTTTTAATTTACATAATTTACATAACTTATATATGATGTTACTTATAAATCTCTTAACAAAATCCTTATACCACTTTAACTGTCCAATAACAACAATATCTAAACCATTGTATTCTCCCTCTGACATTAGTTTTTCTACAGCATTTTCAATAAGCATTCTCCTATTGCTTAATCCTATTAAAACTATTTTCCTATTATCATTGAGTTCTTTTTTAATAGAAATCTTTCCAAATGCATGTGCACTTAATATGCTTGTTTTAATCCCTTTATATTCAAATTCTGACAAAGTGAAAATTCTTCCCTCTTTTAAATACTTCATCTCATCCTCAGATATTATATCTAAATTATGATATATCCCCAGAAAACCATATTTTGTTTTAGGTATCTCACCCAAAAATTTCAAAATGCTTTCCTTTTTATCTTCATGATAATACTCTAGACTTGAGAAAAAAACTAAATCATATTCAGAAACAGATACATCCTTCATTTTATTCTTTAACTCAGTATCACCCTTATACTTTTCAACAATAACATTTCTACCATATCTACAAAGAACATCTTTCTCATCAAAATTCTCTCGTACATAGATAGTTGTCTCATACCCCAAATCATAAAAATACTCCAATACACCTGCTACAACTTCATAATGATACGGATGTGGTTCAACTATTATCACTTTCATATCTAGGTATAAAATCCTTTCTTATATCTCTTTCGTATCTCTTTTATAAGATAAAATAATACCATAACCAAACCAAAATATTGGATTGCTAAAGTATCCTCCTATCATTTGAAATACAACCAAAAACATTAATAAAATTAAGACATAATCTGCTTTTTTAAAAGCTATCCTAAACAAATACCACAAGAAACCAATCATGGTAATTATTCCAAATAGACCATACTCAGCTATCATATACATATAAGAATTAGGAAATTTGTAATATAATCCTGTCATCTGAAATCCTATATCAGTATTTAACATTCCAGCGCCTAAACCCATATAATTACTACCTTTTAAAACATTCAATAAAACCTTGACTGGTCCATAAATTCTAGCATAGAACGAGCCATCTTTTCCACTTAAAATTGCAACAACTCTTAAAAAAAGCGATTTTTTTATAAAAAATAATGCAATAACTGAAACAATAGCTATCAATATTAATTTATATGTTTTTTTTAATATTCTTTTATCACGTAACACTTTATATATATAAAAAATGCAAACAGAAATTACTAAACATGCAATTCCTGACATACCCGCTGATAAAATTAATGCAACAATACAAACCATTGAATCAAGTAAAAATATTCTTTTAAATCCTTTTTCCACAACACAAATCATTATCAAAATTAATACTAAGGCACAATGCAATGATAATTCACTTGGTTCAATGTATAGTAACTGCAATCTTGTTTTACTATATACGTTTATTATATCATTGTGTCTCCATAATATTGACTCTCGAAATATAATTGCAAAAATAATCTCGATGAATAACACTAGACTAATACAATTTATTATTTGTCCTAAATTCCATTTTTTAAAATTATCAGCCACAAACATCATTAATACTATGTTTATGAATAACTTTGAAATAGACACAATATTTCTTATAACCTCTTGCTCTATTCCATTGAACAAAATAATTACTATATGCACACAAATTAAGAAAGCCCATATCTTTATTATCTTATTTAACAACTTGGTTCTTTTACAGACATAAAAAACAAATACCAACATTGCATAAAAATAATATAAATCTAAATTCCCCCCTCCACCTAATACGAATTTTAATGTAAACATTAACGCTTGTATAACTGAATTAATCATATGCTTCCCTATTATCCCTATATATGTGTAACTCCAAATTCAAGAATATCTGCAATCCTCTCACATGCATGTCCATCACCATACGGATTCACTGCTTTTGCCATCTTATTATACTCATTTATATCATTTAACAGTAATGTAAAATTCTTATAAATATTCTCTTCTTCAGTACCCACCAATTTTAATGTTCCTGCCTCTACACCCTCCGGGCGCTCCGTTGTATCACGCATAACCAATACCGGTTTGCCATATGATGGACATTCTTCCTGTATGCCACCAGAATCTGTTAAACACAAAAAACATCTTGCCTCAAAATTATGACAATCAAATACGTCTATAGGCTCAATAATATGAATCCGATTACAATCACCTAATTCTTCATCAGCAATTTTTCTTACAATCGGATTCATATGTATTGGGTAAATTGCCTTCACATCTGGATTTTCATCCAAAACCCTCCTAATAGCTCTAAACATATTCCTCATTGGTTCCCCAATGTTCTCCCGTCTATGAGCTGTTATTAGTATCATCCTAGAATCTCCGACCCATTGCAATTCTGGATGAGTATATTTGTCAGTAACTGTATATTTCATAGCATCTATGACAGTGTTTCCTGTTACAAAAATTGTTTTTTCATTTTTCCCTTCCTTTAACAAATTCGATCTTGCTTTATAAGTTGGGGCAAAATTATAATCGCTTACAATTCCTACAGCTTGTCTATTAAATTCCTCCGGATAAGGTGAGAATTTGTTGTATGTTCTTAATCCAGCCTCAACATGTCCTATTGCGATTTGCATATAAAAACAAGCTAATGCAGTCGCAAAAGTTGTTGATGTATCACCATGCACTAAACAAACATCTGGTTTTTCACATTCCAAAACATCTTTAATACCTTCCAAAATATTAATTGTTATATCAAATAATGTTTGCTGTTTTTTCATTATAGACAAATCATAATCTGGAACTACACCAAACGTCTTCAAAACCTGATCAAGCATCTGTCTATGCTGCCCTGTAACGCAGACTATTGTTTTAATATTCTTTCTTTTTTTTAGCTCCAAAACTAGAGGACACATTTTTATTGCCTCTGGTCTTGTACCAAAAACCAACATTATCTTTTTCATTTTCTTCTCCCACTCACATTATTAGTCACAATTTTATATGCTTCCAATGTTTTCTGTGCAGCAATTTCCCAAGTGTATTTTTCTAATATTCTGTTCTTTAAATTATCATTTTGCTCCTTATTATAGGCATTGATAACAGACCTTTTTATACTCTCCAAATCGTCTGGCAAACAATATTCCGCATAATCTTCGAAATACTCTTTTGTAGAACCTTTAGAACTAATTGCTAAATTACAACCCATAACGGCTGCCTCTAAACTCACTAAACCGGGTGTATCCAGCCAACTGGGAAGGACACTAACTCTACAAATGCTGAACAATTTATATAACTTTTCATTTTCAATTCTAGGTATGTAATAAAAATATTCATTCTTATCAATAATTTTTTTAATCTCATTGAAATAATCTTTTTGATTATCAGAAACCTCTCCAACCAGTAATAACTTATAGCCCAATCCATCCAAAGCTCTTACTAATGACAACTGATTTTTTCTTGGTTCGATTCTTCCCACGCATATAATAGCATCTTTATATTTATCAAATTCATCCAATTCATTTGAATCGTTCCCCATCGTTGCAATGTTTTTATCTATTGCATTCGGTATTACCATATATTTTTCTTTTTCAATCCCAAAATTCTTGCTCAACATTTCCATTTCCATCTCTGAATTTGGCAGAAAAAAATCAACGTTATCTACAACGTACTTCTGCATTTTAGAATAGCCTAACAACAAAAGCTTTTGCATAGCTTTGTCATTAAAACATTTATCCTTAATCATTCTTGCAAAAGCTTTAATCCTCTCTTCATTATCAATATTTACATATTTATTAATAATTCTTCTAATACCAATCTGACCATTCTTTTCAAACTCATCCATAGGCCAATAGATAGTTGACAAAACAATAGGCGTCCCATATTTCTTTGCATTAATAACATGCATATAAGTTTCTTGAATACGTGTGACATTTGATAAATGCACAACATCATAGGATGATAAATCTGTATCATACTCTAAGCTAATGTCAACTTGAACACCTAATTTTTCTAACTCAGACTTTGTTTTCAACAATTGTATTGTATCCCCACCTTTTAACTCAAAAAAATTTTTTCTACTTTGCATTAATACTTTCATAACTAAATATTTTCCTCATACTATATAACCGTATCTTACTTATTTTGGTTTAGCCAGACATCATAATAACAATTTGATATGAATTCCCATGAATAAAACTCTTTAACACGATTTTGAGCAGCATTTCCATATTTTGAAATACAATCATCTTTTAACTTATCTATACCATCAATTAATTTAGAAAGATTTCCTTCAGTTTTATTCCAGTAAAACGCCGCATCCTCTGCAACCTCTCTATTAAATTCAACATCAAATAACAAATTCAATTTTGTGGATCCAAGAGCTTCCAATAAAGAGGGATTCGTTCCCCCAACTGAATGACCATGAATGTATCCGTATGCATTTTCCCTAATCTTTTTTAAAAGTTCTTGATCATACACCGTCCCAACAAATTTAATTCTTTTATCTGTACTATAATGATATTTTCCCTCCATTTCTTTCAACATCACTTCATCTTGATTGGTAATAATCACCAAATCCTTTTTTGTATTACTCATCATGTATTCTCGTACTATAATATCTATATTATTTTCTCTTACACATCTTAATATACATGTAAACATACCGAAAGGACTTATATCATGCTTCTTTATCCAGTTTTGATATTTTTCATCATCATCCCTTAATCCAGATGGTTTAATCTCAGATCCGTATGCTATAAATATAGTTTTGGGATTATATACTTCATATTTTTCTTTAATATATTTTTCTATATTCTTGCTATCACATATTACAAGATCACTATGTTTTACCATTCCTCTTTCTGATAACTCCCAATATTTCTTCACATATTTTCCATGTGACCTAAGGCTTTCTCTTCCATCTGGATTATTATAATACTGACCTCCCAATTTATGTATTTGCTTTGTAAAATATCCCATAAATGGCCCTACTCTTGACGACAACACATATATAATGGGATGTTCAATTTTATTTGTCTTTATATATGTAATACAATACTTCAATGCAAGTACATCATATAATATTGCCTGTGCTTTACCTATATCTGGCGATTTAATTTTAAAGCAATGTGCATTATGGTATTCATACTCATTGGATGATAGAACCTTAACCCCCTTAAGTTTAGTCTCATCTGTTAAACCTGACCCATTTGCCTTGCATGCAATATGATATTTAACATCATCTATATTTTGATGATATTCTGTTAATTTATCTATAAATGTTTCATAACCTCCATAGGTAAATCCCTTTGCTCCAACTATAAAAACATGTTGCATAATAGACCCTTTCTAAATACACTTTAAAATAATCTTTAATTATAAAAAATACTTTAATTATTTTCCATATATGCTCAACTGTCATTGTTTATTGATATTATTCTGGATACCAATTCTTCTGAATATACTAGCTGAATTTTGTACAAAATTATATCACATATAAAATATAATTAAAAGTTTTTGATATCCGTGTGTAAAAAAGACAGATTTTTAACTTTATCTGCCTTTTATGGATAATTTATTGCCGAAAAATATGAATAAACACTTGTCATTTACACTATCGCATTTTATATATTAAACACCTATACTTTAAAACAAAAATTTATAATTTGTTGTTTAAATATGCACAAATCTTTCTAAACACCAGTAATTATTTACTACTTATATCATTTATGACATACTTGCTTTTGACAATCTCATTCTATCCGACGTTGCAATCAACTCATTAAAAATGCAAGTTATTCCATTTGAAGTCATTAATAGTTTCTATTTAGTAGTTCTCGCATAAACGTCTCATAGTAGCCGCCACACGCAACACACAAGTATTCTCCTCCCCAAAAAATCGATCTGTCTTTTTAATCGCTTCCCGCATTCCATAGTAAGTTTATCTAACTACGATAGCACATTCTTCTGCAAACTTATGTCATGTTTTCCATATGTTTCATAATTTCTTCCAAAAGATATTCATAATAATTATAAAGCTTCAAATTGTTGGTCTTTGCGTTCTTTACAATACTATAGATAATAGTACTTAATTCAGCATTAGCTCCGATATTTGGTCTTAAGTCAATATAGCAGGCACCGAAAGTGCGACTTTTATGCCATACCTTTTGCATGTACTGCATCCTGTGTCTTGTAGCCAAAACTACAGTGAGCTCTTCGGTAACTGTTCTAGGACTCAATGTATTCAAAAATGCTGTTATAAGCATCATCTAAATCTTTGTACACTCTGCGATAGACTTCTTCCTTCTTCAAGACAGAATGAAATGATTCTATGCGGAATTATCGTAAGGGCATCTCTTACGGCTAAATAAATGATAGATTTTCTTTTTGAAAGATATTTTTCGATTTGGTCGCTTGTATACTGTGTTCCTAAATCACTATGTAAGATGATTCCTGATGGATTGTTTACATTTAAACAGGCATTTTCAACAACTTTGACAGCAAGTTCTGCGGTCGTAGTTGTTCCATAAGCACAACCAATAATCTTTCTGCTATAGAAATCCATTACTGATGCAAGATATGTCTACCCATCCTTCTGTGTATGGACACATGTGATATCAGTGCACCATTTTTGATTGATTCCAGTGGCTGTAAAGTCTTGTTTCAATATATTTTACTTTTTGGCAACTGGTTTGTTGTCCGAAAAGTGACGATATTTTTTTATTACAATTGAATGAATGCCAAGTAGTGCCATTCTTAGCTGAACTCTTTTTAGGTTGGCATACCAACCTTTTTCGAGTAATGCAGGATGAATCATAGGTGCTCCATAACGTCTCTTTGTGTCATAATAAATCGCCAAAACATCCTTATCGAGCTTCTGGTTTTCAATATCTCGGTTAGATATTTTATGGTCAAGACATTTGTAGTAAGTACTGCGGTTAATTCCAAGGACCTTACACATGATCTTAAAAGATAACGGTCTTGATATTTCGTTATGAAAGATACAATTTCATCTACTGTTTTCTGGCGAATATGGCTACAGCTTTTTTTAATATTTAATTCTATATTTCAAGCTGTTGCATCCTTTACTGCCACCCCTGTAATCCTTGAGTGAAACTGTCTGGTTCTCATCAACCTTGATTGATAGGGCATAGAACTTCTTCCATTTGTAAATTGTTTGCTCAACTAAGCCATATTCATCTACGAGCTGTACAACAGGTTTACCTGCTAGGTATAAATCGATGATTTGTCGTTTGAATTCTTCGGTGTATCTTTTACCGTTTTGAGCCATAGTGAAACACACCCTTTCTAAAATAAATTTTAATGTGTCGCACTTTTCGTGTCCACTAATTTGTACTGACATCAGCTGTTTTTTGATTACTCATTATTAAACCTCTTTAATTAATTCCTATATTATTGCTGTATTAATATATTCAATCACTTTCCCCCATTGGTAAACACAGTTACGATTGTCTTTCCAATGATTTTCATATCTAATCCCAGATTCCAATGATCTATATAATCAAGATCCATTCTTACAACATCCTCAAAATCCTGAACCGAATTCCTTCCATATGCCTGCCACATACCTGTAATTCCGGGTTTCATGGAAAGTCTTCTCTTGTGATGTCCCTCATATTGTTTAAATTCATTAACCGTTGGCGGTCTTGTTCCCACAAGACTCATATCACCCTTTAATACATTGATAAACTGTGGCAATTCATCTATGCTTGTCTTTCTGATGAACTTACCCGTCCTGGTTATTCTTGGGTCATCTGTCATCTTAAACATAAGACCGGACATTTCATTCTTTTCCATAAGCTCCTTGAGCCTGTCCTCTGCATCTACATACATAGACCTGAACTTATATATATAGAAATATCTTCCGTTCTTTCCAACTCTCTTCTGTTTGAAAAATAATGGTCCCTTAGACTCCAGCTTTATAGCAGGCGCAACGAAAATCATAGCTATAAGCATTATCATTATTCCAATCAAAGCCCCACATATATCAAAGATTCTTTTGATAAACAACTCTTTATAATCAAATATTCTGTTGGCAAACGTAACAACAGGTATTGTGCCAAGATGTCCCAGCGTGGTATCGAAATCTTTATAGCTGTCAAGAACCTCAAGCTTAAGATGTACTGTAACACCCATATCCTCCAGTTCCATAACCATAGACTTTATCTGTTCACGAAGCTGATAATTTACATCTATGTACACCTCATCAACAACTTCATTTTTTATGTATCTCATCATGGTGTGAGCATTGGCAACTACATTAACATTGCCAAACTCCTCACCAATCATATCCTCATCCAGTATAATGATTCCTGCAACAGTTCTTACCCAGTCCTCACTCTTGTCTATCTGCTTCATTGTACTTTCTGCACGATCCTTCATGGTAACTACAATGACTCTGTTGGCTTTGGCTCGGCTACGTCCCCTTGCCAGAAGATACCATTTTACAATAAATCTGGTGAGATATATTAGTAATCCCCCACCAACAACAGTAATTACATATATACCTCTTGGAATCTCCGTGTCTCTTTTCAAAAGTTCATACATAGCTATAGCTGCACCAAATACGAACATTTTCCTTACTACGGACTTAAGCTCTTCAAACTTTCCCCTTACTACAAAGTCAGAAGTCACATTAGTAAACAGAGCTGTTATAAGTGCCGCTACCAATACGCTGACAAAATTAATGCCAAGCTCGTTCATGGTATATTCAACACCATATTTCTTATAATACACAAGCCATATAAATCCTGAAAGGTAATACGCCAAAAAGATACATATAGAATCAGTAAAAAACAATATTATATTCTGAACGCCATCCCTTGTTCTGTTAACATAATTAAACATATATTTTTATCATTGCTAAATTCTAATTTAGCTTATCTCCAATTAAATATTATCTTAACATGCGCTAATAAGGCATTTTGTATATTTTACACCTATATACACTATTATGTCAAAGAAAGTCGATTTCCAATCTATAGCATTTCAGTACATTTTTTTCTTTATGTTAATGATAGTCACGCCCCAAACTTAAAGGGCTCCTCTCCAACCAGGAGAGAAGCCCTTTAGTGACCTTATCAAGCCTTATTATGCCGGCAACGGGAATCGAACCCGTATGGGAGTATAAGTCCCGCAGGATTTTAAGTCCTGTGCGTCTGCCAGTTCCGCCACACCGGCGATTGTATTTGAATACATAACATGGCTTGGCGAAGTCTAAGCTATATGACTTTACTTCCTGCAAGTCAATGTTATGTAGAATGGGCGGAGAAGGATTCGAACCTTCGAAGGCAGTGCCAGCAGATTTACAGTCTGTCCCCTTTGGCCACTCGGGAATCCACCCATATATACGAAACTAATGCATAAATAGTTTCTGTTCCTACGAACTCCATGAAGTCTATCATATATAAAAGCAATTTGCAAGCATTTTTTTCAGTACTCTGCAGTATTCAATTTGAAGCACAAAGCTGTTAAATTATCACATCACTTTAATAACTCATATTAATAGCCGTAATTCTGAATCCCTTGTACTTGGTAAAGTCATCTTCACTGATATCTGTGCTATACTTATACACATCACTAGCCTCTTCCGGTTTAAATGTTATCTTCACAAGTCCGTCTTCCGGTATTAAAGATGCAGGTATCTTTATCAGGTTTTTATTTTCATTAACTCTGTCTACACGTTGTTTGTCCCCATACTCGTCCTTATAATAGAACACCGCATTCGACACATCGCCGTACGCTTCTATGGTTCCCACAAGTTCATCATTAACATACACATTTGTAGCTGTATTATAACTTGCGCCATACAACTCTACCATTATATCCTTGTTTATACCTTTTTTAAATCTATAGTATAAACTTGCTTCATTAGAGTTATTTGTGTACAGTCCTGAATGAAGAGAGATGAATCCCTTGGTATATCTGTAGGGTATAGTAAGTGAATTTTTATTTTTTGACGTTGCTCCTGTATCATCAGATCTTTTATCACCGTTCTCATCATCATCCGAAATATCCACCGTATCAATACCGGATTTATTATCTGTATACGCCATCTTTACGAAGAATTTTTCAAGAGCAGACTCTCTGTTAGACTCCACCTTATGTTCACCACCGGGAATCCCCTGCGAATCCCCATCATCCTCCTGATTTTCAGAAGAATCCTTATCACCGGAAATATTTCCATACAACTTTTCTTCTTCAAGAAATTTCTTATATTCTTCCAGTGTATAGAAATCATATACCTCACTGGTTCCCATAATATAATCAAGGCCTTCTTCTCCCGGCCACATAGACAATTCGTTATCCAGATAGAATAATCTATATTCCTCTGATACATCCCTCTTCTGGCCTAACACTAATACTCCCATATAGAATATTGCCAGACATATAATAACAACATACGAAGCTACATTAACTAATGTTTTTCTTTTCTTCATATTTATCCTTTCTATATCCCTTTATTCCAACAGAATTTCAGTCAGAAATCAGTTCAACAATATATCCAAAAACCCATTTGTATTTATGCTGTGAAAGCATTTACACCGGCAGTAAACCACAGCCATATCAAAAATGCTTCCGCCACAATTCCTACAACTGTCGTAAGTATCTTATACTCCGTCTTATCAGCAAGATATTCATATACGCCAAGAAATATAACATAGCTTCCTACAATAAATCTACACATAGACATTACACCGCTTGTTAACGGAATAATTAAAGTAATTAGAGCAAATATCACTTCCGTGTAATACTTTTTTCTGAGCATATAGATATATATGAACAACACCATAATAATAACGATAGGAATCCAATATCTCTCCGGATAAACATTATTAAAGAAATCCCATGTCATATTGCCTATATATCCGGCTCCATCATTTCTCCATGCTCTCTGCACGCTTGAAAATGCCCAGGCATCTCCCACACGAATATACAGATGAAGCATATTCACGAATATTCCCAGTGGACACATAAAGATTAACGCCAGATTAACCGGATTCTTAAACATCCATTTTATGTAATCCCATATCTTCCTGAAGCTGATCCTTCCCGGAAAATTATCAAGATACATCTGTAATGCAAGAGAAAATACAAGTATAACTCCCACGATTCTTGTGCAGCTTGCAAACATGGCAACTACAGCAGCTATCTTGTAATTACTTTTTCTAAGGTAATAGAAAAAGATAGAAAGAAGCATCATAAATAATGTCTCTGAATATACGCAGGTCAGATAAAATGTATATGGTCCCATATACAAAAGAACCACGGCCATATATCCTCTGTGTCCCGGCTTTATAAGCCTTAATGTCTTAACCAGAAATATTCCTGTAATATACACATAAATGGTGCTGAGAATTATTCCCGCCTGCTCAAAACTTAAGAAAAAGAAAATGTATTTAAAGATTCTTATAGATATTGGAAATAATGGAAAAAATGCCCAGTTTGCCTGTCCGTCTCCTGCATACACATAATCAGAAAGAACATATCCGTTCTTAGCTATATTAACATACCAGTCGGCATCACCGCCTAAGAACATTTTAGCAAACTTTATGTTGTTTCCAAAAGCTGAATCTGTCACACATCCGATGAATATATAAAACATTCTGGATATAACAAGAATCAGAAGAACTTTTTTCATTATTTCAATATTCTCTTTGGTAAATATTTTCTCCCATACAGTTTTAATCTTCTCTCTCACAAACATCTCCAATTACACTACATATTTATTCTTTCTCTTCTATATCGAAGTTAATTCTCTCCTCTTCTACCACAAGAGGTCTGTTCATAAGTCTCCTATTCATGCTGAGTATATACTCACCCTGAAGACCAATAAAGAATAACTGTAATGACCCAAGAAAACTCACAAGGATAATAAGAGGCGTCATACCCGCTGCAAATCTGTCCCAGTAAATAAGCTTAAGCACAAGATAAACTATTGCTACTACGATACTTGCAAACCCTACAAAAGCTCCTATAAATGTTGCAAGTCTAAGTCCAATCTTAGTGTATGATGTAAAACTTAACATTGCCGCATCATAAAGTGTAAAGAAATTGTTATGAGTCTTACCGGCTCTTCTTTGAGCCTGGGTATATTCTATCTCTACCCTCTTAAATCCCAATTCTCCTACAATTCCTCTGATAAACGGAATTGGGTCCTTAAGATCCTTAAGAACCTTAACAAAAGACTTATCATATAATCCGAAGCCCGTAAAATGCTCTATCTGTTCAACTGAGGACATCTTCTTAATAATCTTATAATATATCGAACGCAGGAAATACATTATCTTGCTTTCCTTGCTTTTAGTCTTAACAGCACAAACTATCTTTGCCCCGTTCTCCCACTCTTTAACCAGTCTCGGAATTACATCTATAGGGTCCTGAAAATCAGCGCACACCGGAATTGTACAATCCCCATCTGTCTGAAGAATTCCGTAATAAGGCGAATTAAACTGTCCAAAATTCTTTGCATTAAAGATTGCTTTAATCTTAGGGTTCTTCTCACACAACATTCTCAGTTTCACTCTTGTTGTGTCCGAAGAATCATTATCTATAAAAAGAATATCATAATCATACTGTGGAAGATCCTTTGCGAACATATCAATCAATGCTTCTGACAAAGGAATTACATTATCTTCTTCATTATAGCAAGGTACCATAATGCTTATTTTCTTCATATTTATACCTCTTTTATATCTCTTCGCAATTCTACCGATCCTGCCTGTTACTTGAGAACCTAAATCCTCTATGACCACGTTATTCTATACTTTATTTTTACACCAGTCAATGGTTTCATTTATACCTTCCTCAAATGTATAGCAAGGCACAAAACCTGTATCCTTTGTAAGTTCCTCTATATCGGCGCAAAGATACATAACCTGCTTTGGTCCGTATGGTATGTCCCCAAAACCAATGGAAAGTTCAGGATTGATTGTATCTCTCATAATCTCTATATATTCCTTAAGAGGTCTGGCTGTTCCGCTTCCTATGCAATATACTTTCCCGTCAATTCCCGACTCTCCCAAAGCTGCAAAAGCTCTTCCTGCATCCTTAGAGTATAGATAATCCCACATCTGTTCTCCTTTGGTACAGGATGGTCTTTCCTGTTTAAGAAGACTATCTATAGTACTCATAATCATGGTTTTATCTCCGTCGAAGGGACCATATATACTAAGAATTCTTGTCCAGATATGTCTGATACCATAATCCTGACACATAACTCTTGTCATCTGTCCGGCGCAAAGCTTTGCCATTCCATATCCATTCTCAGGAAATACAGGTGTCCTGTCATTAAGCTTTCCTTCAACTCTTCCATATTCCGCCTGAGAGCCCGCACCGATAAATGTATCGCATCCCAACTCCTTTGCTGCATTAACTGCATCAAGGGCATATCTGATATTATCATTCTGACCATACATATTGTTACGGCTGTTGCCAAATGTACCATCCCATCCGAAATGATAAAATGTATCTGCTCCCTCCGGCACAAGTGTCCTTAACTCTTTAAGATTATTAAGATCGCATTGAACAATTCGGACATGGCTGGTTTCTTTAATTCTGTCCGCTCTTTTAGAACCGGGTCTTACCACTGCAACTACATCTACCCCTGCATTCTCCAGGAATTCAATAAGTGCCAGACCTATCGCTCCTGTAGGTCCTGTAATAACTGCTCTTTTCATATCATTTTCCATTCTTGTAATAATATATAATTATATATTTTGCACAATTTATTGATTAATATGGTTAGCTTCATATTCATCTCTATCAAGAAATGGAGCCATATCATCTACTGCTGCAGATACAATCTTTCCATCCGGAAGAACCTTCGAACTTGACTTAGGTGCAAAATTCTGATGCCAATCAACCACTACTTCACAGAATACAGGACCATCATGATTTAATACTTCATCAATATTTTTATTAATGTTATCAAGACTGTCTATTTTGTAATATGGAATTCCAAACGCTGGCAACACCTTTGAAAAGTCCGGCATACTTAATCCGTATCCACCGCCTATACCTACATATGGCTGTCCCTTAAATAAATTGGTCTGGGTCTGTCTTATTGAATGATAACCATTATTATTTATAAGAAAAATCTTCATATTAAGATTATTATATACAATGGTCTGAAGTTCCTGAATATTCATCATAAAACTTCCATCACCCTCAACGCATATTATTCTTTTATCCGGTTGGGATACACAGGCTCCAACTGCCGCCGGAAGACCATATCCCATGGCTGCACAGCCGGAATTTGTATAAAGTCTCTGACCTTTTTTAATATTAGCTGCCTGAAATGTAATAACACAAGCCGCACCATTACTGCACACAACACTGTCTTCGGAATTCAATTCTTTAAACAGTTCAGTTGTAAATGCATAAGGGTTCAATCCATTTTCATCCTCATAATACTCAGGAAGAGTCGCAGGATATTTTTTATCTAACTGTCTGCACCATTCTACCCATGATGCATGTTCAGCATTTTTCTCATATTCTGCAGCATTTACGGATTTAAAGAAATCTCTTAAGTCGGCATGTACAGGTAAATCTACTTTAACTGTTGGTTTATGAAGTTCTGCATCATCAATATCAACCACAATCTTATATGCATTTTTACCGAAATCACCGAAATTGAATCCTATCATTCGGATATTCATTCTACATCCAAATACTACTAATAAATCTGCATTCTGTATAATAAAATTACCTGCTCGTGTTCCTACTGACCCAGGTCTTCCACAATATAAAGGATGTTCATCCCATAAAATGTCATGTGCATCCCACGCTGTAACAACCGGAATTCCCAGTTTATCTATACACTGTAAGAATTCTTCCTGCTGTCCGGAATGTCTAATTGCTGTACCTGCAAGAATAACAGGACGCTTTGCTGCTTTTATTTTATCAAGTACTTCTTTTGTAAGATTCTCATCATACACAGGATTATCCTGGTGGAATAATGCCCAATGTTCATCAATATATCCTTGTTCATCAAACGGTTCAAGATCATCCGTTTCAACAAACGAAGACGCAACATCTCCGGGAATATCAAGCCATACAGGTCCCGGTCTTCCATTGAGCATAAGGAACCATGCCTTCTCAACTTCCTTTCTGATACTCATAGGATTTGTTACCATTTTAGAATATTTTGTCATTGTCTTTACTGCATCTGTAATGTTAACTTCTTGGTCACCTAACTGGCGAAGAGGTAAATTGGTGGACCATACTGTAGTTTCCCTTTTTGCCTGTCCTGTAACGACAAACATTGGAATCGAATCCACATATGCTCCAAAGACTCCGGTTATGGCATTAGTTCCGCCAGGTCCTCCTGTAACACATACAGGTGCAATCTTACCTGTCTGGCGTGTATATCCCTCTGCTGCCATTGTGCAGGCCTGCTCATGGTGATTATATGTTAACTTTAATCCTTCCTGATGTCCAAATGCATCATTAAGGTGCATTGCTGCACCACCGGTAATCATAAACATATCAGTTACTCCCTGTTTAACAAAGAACTCTGATATATACTTAGCAACTTTCATTCTCATAGCCGTTTCCATCCTTCTAATGTACTATACTTATCTTAATATTATATCTAACAATTCAATCGGTTTTGTCGCAACTCCAATTGAATTAAATTTTGCTACATCCTCAGGCGTCCTAAAATCAAATCCATATGTCACACCAATAAAATCCATACCAATTTTCTCAGCTCCTATTGCATCGTGACTACTATCACCAACCATCACTGCGTTGGAATAATCTGTAACTCCTAAATCAATCATGCACTTTTCAATAATATCAACTTTTTTTAATTTATTCTCATGATCTGCACCATAAAGAATATTTGTATATCTATCGAACCCAAAATGTTTTAATATAGCTTCGGCATAATCTTGTCTCTTATATGTTGCAACCGCCAGCTTTACACCTCTGTCACTAAGCTCATCAAAAACATCATATATTCCTTCATACGGAACGGCCTTTAATAATTCATAATCCTTATACCTGTTTCTGAAACACGTTGCTATCTCCTGTAGAATTGAGCCTTCAAGATTATATGCTTTAGCAAATGAATCTTGAATCGGAGGTCCTATAAATGTCTTTAACACATCTTCACTTAATGGTTTAAATCCCATTTTATTTATTGTATACTTTACAGAAGCAAGAACTCCTTCTGTTGTATCAAGCAAAGTGCCATCCACATCAAATACAGCTATTTCATATTTTTTCATAACATCTCCTATTTTACATACAATGACTCTGTTATAAATTTCATTATGATACTATTTCCAAGACTCTCTATAACTTCTGAAACATACTGATTGAGACCGGTGGCTTGCTCTTTCGTGAAGGTATATTCCATTCTTGCATCAATATAATCTTTGTTCTTTTTTCCCGAATATCCGTCAAATCCACCTAATGCAACTTCTTTAACGCCAATTTTTATCATAACTTTAAGCAGCATTACAAATGAATTGTCAACAATCTCTGCATTTTCATCCAAAAGCGATGATATATCTAATGTATAATCAAAACTTTCTCCATCTGTTGCAGTAACATTGCTTGTAGATATAATTTTAAGAGTACTGCTTTTTTTGGTCAGCGCCGTTGCAAGCATAACATATCTTTTTGCATTACTTAAAAAGATATAATCTGTAGGAATATCGTCTGAAATAAAGTTAACCGAAACTACTATCGGATTCTTATCCTGAATAAATTTAATAATATCCTTCTTGTCTCTTTCAATTGTTTTACCTGGACCAAGCAATAATACATTTCTTCCTGCAAATTCGGATTTCAACTTTTCAACATCACTCTCATCATTTATACTTATCTTTTTCTGATAATCCCGATATAAATGTTCTATAAGTTCCTGATCATATAAAAGCTGTTTATCACCGTAATCTTTAAGTTTTGCAAGAATTTCATTAATCTGCTTAACAGAAAGCGTTCTTTTATCCATAAGATAAGATACATAACTAGGATGGCAATTATTGAGAGCTGCTATATAAAAGAACATAGTGTATCCCCAAGGTTTAACTCTGTATATGTTCATAATATTAGCATCCAATGCCTCTAAAATCTGGCTTATATGGTAATTCTTATTAAACCGATCATTTAGATGCATCGCAAGAAGCTCAATTGGACAATTTCCTGCACTCTTTCCCATTCCATAAATTGTAGCGTCTACTAAAAGGTCTCTTTCAACCGGATTAGAAAGCATCTCTTCGCAATTCGCAAATGCTCTTTGAAAGTTATTATGTGAATGATAACCTAACGCAATTGATTCTTTCAACTCTTCGTTCAAAACGGTAAAATAATGTAACAGGTTCTCTTTCTGTAATAATCCATAGGTGTCTACCATTGATACCGCATAAGGTTCCAATTCATTGGCAAGACCAATTAAATCCCTCAGTTCCTCGTCACTATAACTTGTAATAGAAACCAATTGTACAAATACTTTATATCCCAGTTTCTTAAGTTCTGAGCAATATGCGATTGCTTCTTTTCTCTTATGTTTTTTAAAAATAACTCTGATGCCATCAAGTATAGAATCTTCACATGGCTGAATATTTTCCAGTTTACATGTGCCATAATCAATCATTCCAACAACCATAGTGTCTTTATGATCCAATCCTCCATATATTTTCTCGAAGCTCTTTGTATCAGGAAGAATACTTCTATTAATATCAAATGGCCTTCTATCATCTATGAAACCAACTTCGATAACATCCACACCTGCGCTAACAAGTCTTTCAAAAACGCTTATTAAATTATCCCGACCAAACTCCCAGTCATTAACGTATCCGCCATCTCTGAGCGTACAGTCCAAAAGCTTAATATCACCCATTATAATCCTTCCACTTTAACTATTTACAATTCTTCCAACTATAATCAAATCTTAATTACTGATTAACAGCCTCAATGATTGTCTTTGCCATATAATCAATCATTTCATCTGTCATTCCCGGATACACTCCTACCCAGAATGTATCTCTCATAATTCTGTCTGTATTTTCAAGGGTTCCAACCACTCTATATCCCTCACCGGTTGCTCTCATCTCATCAAAACATGGATGCTTAATTAAATTTCCGGCAAAAAGATTTCTTGTCTGAACACCATGATTTTCTATATATTCAACTATTGACTTTCTGTCTAAACCTTCTTTTACTGTGATTAAGAAACCAAACCAGCTTGGTTTTGAATTCTCAACAGGAACAGGAAGGATAACCTTATCTTCGATTGGCGCTAATGCAGCCTTTAATCTGTCGAAATTATGTCTTCTTCTCTCAACAAATGATGGGAACTTCTCAAGCTGGGCACAACCTACCGCTGTCTGCATATCTGTAGCCTTGAGATTATATCCGAAGTGAGAATATACATACTTATGATCATATCCTAAAGGAAGTTCACCATACTGCTTATCAAATCTGTGTCCGCACAGATTATCACGTCCTGATGGACATACACAATCACGTCCCCAATCCCTGAAAGATCTTATACACTTATTAAGTAATGGATTATTAGTATATACAGCACCACCTTCACCCATTGTCATGTGGTGTGGTGGATAAAAGCTGCTTGTTCCGATGTCACCGATTGTACCGGTAAATTTCTCTACTCCTCCGATTGTATACTTAGAGCCCAAAGCATCACAGTTATCTTCAACCAGCCATAAACCATGTCTGTCACAGAATGCTCTTACCTCTGATAAGTCAAAAGGATTACCTAAAGTATGGGCAATCATAACTGCCTTAGTCTTATCGGAATAAGCCTCTTCAAGCTTTGTAACATCTATATTGTATTGAGGAATTGTAACATCTACGAAAACAGGGACTGCACCATACTGAATTGCCGGTGTAACAGTTGTAGGGAATCCTGCTGCAACAGTGATAATTTCATCACCCCTTTTAATTCTCTGATCTCCTAATAACGGAGAAGTAAGTGCCATAAAAGCATTAAGGTTGGCAGATGAACCTGAGTTAACCACTGACACGTACTTAACACCAAGATACTCCCCAAGCTTCTTCTCAAACTCATCTGTATATCGACCTGAAGTAAGCCAGAATTCCAATGCGGAATCCACAAGATTCATCATCTCTTTGCTGTCATATACACGGCTGGCATAAGGAATTCGGTCTCCTTCCTTGTACTGCTTCTGATTATGATATTTCTTACAATACTCATCAACCATTCCAAGTATTTCTTCTCTTGCTTCATTCTCATTCTTATTCTCAAACATAGAACATTTCCTTTCTCTACTAATTCATAAATTCATTTAATTTCTGAGATTACATAATTTATTGGATTATTATTCCACAGTAAAAAATTCTTCTATCTGTTTGTCCATACATTCCACAACATCTCCACCTGCTGCGTAGACCTTTGACCATTCTACAGTCTTCTTAATAGCTGTATCAAAGTTCCACCTTGGTTTCCAGTTAAAAGTTGTCTTAAGTCTTGAACAATCCAGCTTCAGGAAATTGGCTTCGTGCGGACCTCCGTCATACTTGTTAATCCACTTGATACCCTCTCCCCAATATTTACAGAATACATCTACAAGATCGCCTGTTGTTATACAATCACATTCATCAGGTCCCACATTGTAGAAGTTGGCATAAGTCTTATCTTCGAATTGTTTCATTCCTATCATAAGGTAAGCTGCTACAGGCTCCAATACATGCTGGTATGGTCTTGTTGAATGAGGATTTCTTACGATTATATCCTCTTTTTTTATGGCTGCTCTCACACAATCGGGAACAATTCTGTCATTGGCAAAATCTCCGCCACCAATTACATTTCCGGCTCTTGATGTAGAAACAGCTACATCCATATCATTAAAAAATGAATTTATATAGCTGTGAGTAACAAGCTCTGAACATGACTTTGAGTTAGAATATGGATCATATCCGTCAAGCGGCTCATCTTCTCTGTATCCCCATGCCCATTCATTATTGTGGTATACCTTATCTGTTGTCACATTAAGGAAAGACTTAACACAAGGATTGAGTCTCACGCATTCACATATATTTACCGTGCCCATCACGTTAGTCTCATATGTGTAAACAGGATCCTTATAGGAATCCCTTACAATTGGCTGCGCTGCCAGGTGAAATACTATCTCCGGCCGGGTCTCTTCAAACACCTTTTTAAGATGTGGCAAATCTCTTATATCACCTATAACAGAATTCATTCTTCCTTCAATATCTGCCATTGAGAACAGATTAGGCTTGGTTGGGGGCTCCAGTGAATATCCTGTCACCTGTGCTCCTGCATTAACAAGAATCCTGCACATCCATGACCCTTTAAATCCGGTATGTCCTGTTACCAGAACTTTCTTACCCTTATAAAAAGATAAATCTAACATAATCTCTTACACTATCTCCATTCAATATCTACTACCACTTTTTCCATGGTGCCGTATTAGTCTTGAGGTATTTCTCAAGCATGTCCATCTCTCTCTTAGTATCCATACACTGCCAAAAGCCTTTGTGCATATATGACATAAGCTCTCCATCGGCAACCAGCTTCTCAAGAGGTTCTCTTTCAAATACCGTTTCATCTCCTTCGATATAATCAAATATCTCCGGATTAAGTACCATATATCCTGCATTTATAGGTGCACCATCATTATGACTCTTCTCTCTGAAGGATTTAACTGCATTATCTCCCCCAATATCCAGAATACCTTTTTGCTGCTCAAGCATAACCGCTGTAAGTGTTGCAATCTTTCCATGGCTCTTATGAAATTCTGCAAGCTTCGAAATGTCTACATCACATACACCATCTCCATAAGTCATCATAAACGGTTCATTGCCAACGTACTTCTGAATTCTCTTAATACGTCCGCCGGTCATAGTATTAAGTCCTGTATCAACCACTGTAACTTTCCATGGCTCACAGTGCTGTTCGTGAATAATCATATCATTTTTGCCACTTGTAAAATCAAATGTAACATCACTGTTATGAAGGAAATAATCAGCAAACCATTCCTTTATTACATACTGCTTATATCCTGCACATATAATAAAATCGTTGAACCCATAATATGAATACTCTTTCATAATATGCCAAAGTATAGGCTTTCCGCCAATCTCTATCATAGGCTTTGGCTTATACTGACTCTCTTCGCTTATTCTTGTTCCTAATCCTCCCGCGAGAATTACTACCTTCATACCTTATCTCCCTTCTGTAAAACCGCATTTCCTGTATTTTTTGTTTTAATTGCTTGAACTATAGTCCTCATTGCTTTTATCAAAATGAACACAATTAATATAATTAATGCTAGATGATAGTTAAGTAACTTGTCAACTATGGTTGTCTGGAAATCGTTAATTATCAGCATCATAGATATAAGCATTACTACATCTCCTGCCCTATGCTCTTCTTCATTAAGAAAAACTATCCATCCCGGTACAAGATATAATATATTGTAATACTCTGAATGAGACATAGCAACAACAAGTACCGTTGTGATTGCAACTACACGTTCCCATCTTTTCTTAAAAAATAATGCGCCAACAAGTATAATTACACATAGAATATACGTAATATACTGCAATATATTTCCCTGTACAGTTGTTCCTTCTATTACTCCAAAGTAAACAAGAGCGGCTGTAAGGGTAGTTCCATGTCCACTTCCGTAAGATTCCACATTTGCCTGCATATTTGAAAGCATTTGAAAGAAATTACTAAATCCTCCCTTAAAGAACAAAAACGGAAGAAAACCAACCAGAAAACCATATATAACCGCTTTTACAGCGTCCTTCCATTGCTTATTAAACAAAAGAAGAATTCCCAACACCGCCGGCGTTAGTTTAAACGCAACCATTAATGCAAGGCTTATAAGTGCAACCTCTCTCTTTATCTTGTTATCACTGTCGTACCAGAATATATATAACATCTCTAATGCCAGTACAAGCATTATCGTGTTGCCTCTTTGAAAAGAAAACAACATAGGATTACTTACACACACAACAAGTGCAATCAACACTTTCATGGCATTGGAGCCATCTTTAAAACTTCTAACTGTCTCGTATATGAATAGACCTATGATAAATGTTACAATCAAAAAAACTATAAGGAACTGCTCATCAGTGTACATATCAGCAAACCAGTCACGGGAATAGTACCAGTCCATATCTACGAACTTGGAGAAGAAGTACATAAGCATATAAGTAAGCGGCGGGTATGCTTTTTCTTCTAACCCCTGGTAATTCATGTTATGATATACGTCCTTTTGTGCTGAATATCCGACCACATTAGTCGTATCTGCAAAAGTGTCATTGCAATTACCAAAAAAGATCTGCATCTGAGTACTATTTTCACCGTTTAGTAACAATCCAATAACCCACAATACAAATGCGGCAATTCCGGTAGATATAAATGCTATTTCATAGAACTTCTTTGACTGTAATATTTTTTTATCTTGTCCATTAGTTACCAACCTTTTCTAATCACCTTGATTCCTCCAATATTCCAGAGTTTCTTTTAAAGTAGTTTCAAGTTTTATCTCAGGTTTCCAGCCAACTGCTTCATTGATCTTGGTAATATCAGGTTCAATAATTGGTACATCCACAGGTCTTAATTTATTCGGATCCACCTCAACCTTAATATCCCTATCTGAAAGATCTATGATTTTATTAAGGATTTCCTCTATAGCTATAGCATGTCCACTTCCAACGTTGTAAGTTTCTCCATGCTTACCGCCCTTTACTAACAATGCATATGCCTTTACAACATCTCTCACATCTGTAAAATCTCTCTTGGCAGCCAGATTCCCAACATGCATAATTGGCTCTTTTATACCCTTTTCAATCTCTGCTACCTGTTTACAAAAATCTGCCACAACAAAGGTAGGTGTCTGATTCGGTCCAATATGATTAAACGCTCTAACCATCATAATATCCAAGCCGTATGCATCTGCATATATCTTGCCCAGCATATTCTGGCAGGATTTTGTTGCCGCATATATATTTCCCGGACGAAGAACATTATCCTCAACTATAGGGCATTCATCCTGTTTTATATGTCCATACTCTTCCCCTGAGCCAATGAGAAGAACTCTTGGTTTATAATCAAGTTCCTTTATGGCATCCAGAAGATTAACGCACCCCTTAATGTTAACATCTATAGTAAGTGCAGGATTCTTCCATGAATACGCAACTGATGACTGTGCTGCAAGATGAAATATATAATCAGGTCTTAAGTTGTTAAGTAACTCTTTAATCTGCTCTATATCAAGTATATCCAAATCATAGATTCCAACATCTGCAATATTAAGAATCTCTTTTTGCGTCTTGGTAACGTTAACCTCGTATCCAAGCTCCTTTGTTAAATGGCTTACAAGATAAGGTCCTACAAATCCGCCCCCACCAACTACTAATGCTTTCATTCAATCCCCTATCTGCTGTTTAACAGCAAAGTATAACTAAAAGTTTGCACTTATAACACTGGACTAAATTTAATCTAGATTACAATATAAGCGCAAACTTTTATCAAATCATTACTATAAATTAGCAGCTTTTATTTCTTTTTCTACAAGTGCTAAATCATTCTTAACCATTCTTTCTACGAGTTCCTGGAATGAGATTTCTCTCTTCCATCCAAGCTTCTCTTCTGCCTTAGCCGGATTACCGATAAGTAATTCAACCTCTGCCGGTCTAAAGAACTGTGGATTTACTGATAATACAACCTTTCCTGTTGCTTTATCTCTACCGATTTCGTTAACGCCTTCACCCTCAAATTCAACTTCAATTCCTGCTGCAGCGAATGCGGTCTGTGCAAATTCTCTTACTGTTCTTGTTTCATTAGTAGCTATTACATAATCATCCGGTGTATCCTGCTGAAGAAGCAACCACATAGCTTTTACATAATCCTTTGAATGACCCCAGTCACGCTTAGCGTCCAGATTACCAAGTTCAACGTGATCAAGAATGCCATGCTTGATTCTGGCTACAGAATCTGTAATCTTTCTTGTAACGAATTCCTTTCCACGTCTTTCTGATTCATGATTAAAGAGAATTCCAGAACATGCATACATTCCATAACTTTCTCTATAATTCTTAGTAATCCAATGTCCATAAAGCTTTGCAACTCCATACGGGCTTCTTGGATAAAAAGGCGTTTCCTCCGTCTGTGGAATTGCCTGTACCTTACCAAACATTTCTGATGTTGATGCCTGATAAAATCTACACTCCGGTTTAACAATTCTTATTGATTCAAGCATGTTAGTTACACCAACGGCATCAATATCCGCTGTTGTACATGGTGTATCCCATGATGTTGCCACGAATGACTGAGCAGCCAGGTTATATACCTCATCTGCCTGGGAAACTTTCATTGCTGATATAAGGGATACTATATCCTGCATATCAGCATATATAAAATGAATCTTGTCCTTTATATGTTCAACATTACCATAATCAACTACGCTCTTTCTTCTCATAAGGCCATATACATTGTATCCCTTTTCTAAGAGCAACTCTGCCAAGTATGAACCATCCTGACCTGTAATACCTGTAATTAATGCATTTTTCATTAAAATTCTCCTAATCTCATACTCATATTATTCTTAATTCTTTGTTTCCCTTGTAATACTCAGCCTAGTTAACATCATCCTATAATCAAGTTTTTATTCTTAATTATAAGTACTGAGTCTTACCTGATTCTCTAAGACTTGCAAGCACTTTTTTAATCTCTCCGGCATTCTCCTTAGTTGAGATAAGTGTTGCATCCTTAGTATCCACTACAATTATATCTCTTAAACCCACTGTTGCAATGAGTTTATCTGAACCTTCAATAACACAATCCTTTGTGTTAACGGTTACGACATTACCATTAACAACATTCCCCTGGCTGTCATTCTCTTTGATTCTACCCACGGCAAGCCATGAGCCTACATCATCCCATCCAAAATTGCCTGCAAGTGTGTAGATATTAGATGCTTTCTCCATAATTCCGTAGTCAACTGATTGGGACTCAAGATTTGGAAATTCTGTTTCAAGTACTTTCTGATATTCTTCAGTTCCAATTGAATCTTTTATCTTTAGAAGACCTTCATAGGTAGAGGACATAAACTCCTTAAAGCAGTCAAGGATTGTTGATGTCTTCCATACAAACATTCCTGAATTCCAAAGATAAGTTCCATCTTCAAGATATTCTTTAGCAGTTTGAAGATCCGGCTTTTCTACAAACTTTTCTACTGCGTAACTCTCACCGAGCTTATTGTCCTTGGTATACTTAATATAACCGTAACCTGTCTCCGGATAGTTTGGTGTAATGCCTACTGTAACAAGATTAGGACCTTGTTCTGCTATATCGCAGGCATTAGCAAATGTTTCTTTAAATATGTCATTACTCTTAATAAGATGATCTGAAGGAAGAACTATCATAATAGCATCTTCATCCTTCTTAGCTACATGAACGGCACCAAGTCCGATACATGGTGCTGTATTTCTTCCAATCGGTTCACAAAGGATATTTTTCTCCGGAAGATTAGGAAGCTGTTGCTTTACCAATTCTCTATAATTCTCATTAGTTGCAATATATACATCCTTTATATCAACCAATGGACTTATTCTTTCTACTGTAAGCTGAATCATTGTCTTTCCATCATCTGTTAAAGACAGGAACTGCTTTGGAAGATTAACACGGCTTCTTGGCCAGAATCTCTCTCCTTTACCACCTGCCATAATCAATGCTGTTTTCTTCATAACATACTCCATTCTCGAACATAATCTCATTCGCAATACGATTAATATATTGATATCTTTTCACAAGCTGGCAAATGATATATGATCATATCTCATAAATTATATATTCCCCTGAAACATTTGTCAATTTCTAGGCTCATAATAAGAAAGCCATGTTCCATACATCGCAAAATCATTAATATTCTCAAACCGTGTAAAAAACTTGGACATATCGTAGCCTTTGGACTCCAGTTCTTCAATAAATCCCTCCTGAATAAGCACCGGTTCGTTTAGGCTATTATTAAGTTCATCTGCGTAATAATCATAAGACTGTGTATATACTCCAAGATCTGCCATATCTATAGTATGATATCCACTATCCCATCCAATATCAGCATAAATCATTGGTATATAAAGTCCTATTGCTTTAACATTGTTTTCTCCCCAGGATTCAAGTGTACTCTTTATAACACTTTCATAATCCGAGAAAGGCGTGATATCTTTCTTCCTTTTAGCCATTTCATTGGTATCACTCATTATATATAATCCACCTACACTCATATTAAGCATAAGTGCAATTATTATTGATGCCATTCCCTTATATAATACATCCCTTCTATGGCTCTGTGCTATTGTTATGCATTTATCTGCAATTATTGCAGCTGCAACAACTGCAAAAAATGTGACTATCTTTAAGTTTCCCCATGCAGATCTGTTAATGTAATATTCCATCTCACCAAGAATAACAATGCTTAATAAAAACAACTGCTTCGCATATATGCATTTTTCTGTATCAATGCCCTTTGACAAGGGACTAAACTTAGTCTTGCTTATCATATTCCCAACAAAAAGAAGTGCTGCTGCCGCAATGAAGTACCACAATACGGCACCCTTTTGCAGTGGTAATGTTAAGGATCCTGAAAAGTAAGAAGTTTCATTCATAATTGGAAATATGAACACCTTAAATGATAAAAAGTTTCCACCTAATATAAGATTAACAATATTAACAAATCCATAACTGCAAGCAAGAGTGATAAACATATAAAAAACTTCCATCAACACTTTTAGATACAATTTCTTTTCTTTCAAGCCATACTTAATTGCAGCATCACTCATACCATATGCACCCCAGGCAACCAGACAAACAATTCCCGTTTCAAAATTCCATATCATAGCAAGCCCACATATTAAATACCCAATTAGTATTGATAGCCAATTCTTCATCCTATGCTTACTGATAAATACAACATAGGCCATTAATATACTTCCAAATAATATTCTATGTGGTATCAACTGATAATATGTGCTCCATGTATAAGCCGTAGGAATTATGACCATGGACATACTTGCGATAATTCTTACGCATGTTCTTTTAGTCATGTTATTAACTACATATACACAACACAAATATGCTATGAAAGTTAATCCACCCATAATCTTAACAAATGTACTAAACGAACCTCCCAACAATTTCAGTACAGGCGCGATAAGAAATCCATAAAATCCGTACACACTGCTGTTAAGAGCGCTTCTTGGTGCTCCACACATAGTATTATACACTGATGTAAAGTATGCATTAGCATGATAATATTCATATACCTCTTCAAAAATATTAGGAGTGTACATAGTATATACAAGCCAAATGCCAAGAACAGCAGCAAAAAGATACTCAAATACCGCTACCTTTTTATCCGATACATAGTTCTTATCTTTGTATACCAGAATTACTGATAACAAAAAAATTACCACCATACTAACGTATGTCATCATACCAAAACTTCTATATGTCAGTTTTGTTTCCTCCGGCGCATCATATAAATTCAAGGAGTTATGATAGCATAAAAACAACGTAACTATTGTTATTACAATCACCAATATCTTTAATACCCCTAATACTATTTTTACATTCTTATTGTTAAAATTTATCTGTATTTTTCCAAAAATCCACTGAGTTATAATGGATAATATTATAAACAATAATATAAAACCAACATATATTACATTGGAATTCCAATTATTTACAAATCTGTTATCTATGTTAATCAAACATACAGTAAGGATAAGTGATATCATTATAGATATGCCAAATGACAACACGTTTTTTGTTCTTCTCTCTTCCATATTTTACTTCCTCTTTCATAACATGATCTGTCTAACCATTTATAATTCACCTGAAGCTTCACGTAATTTATAATTTTATAAATGCCAGATTTCCATTGTTACTTATACTCATTTCTTTTCTAAGTTCTGTTTCAAGCTCATCCCTTAATTTGTCAAACTCATCTTTCGTGTATGCTCTTGTATCTATTAATTACTAACCTTTCAAATAAAAGTATATTACCGCATTTCTAGTTAAGATTAACTGATTTTACGTCTATATTGGTTCCTTCAAGTTCAACTATCGTGTAGCCTTTAGAAGTTTTACGGGCATTGCTCATATCAACCTTTACCGATTTGTTAACTGAATCATCCGTGTAATTAACCTGTGATACCTTGCCTCCCGAAACATATACTGTCACTTTGTCTGCCGTAAAATTATACCCTATGGCCGAAGAATCTTTCGTCATACCCGTTGCTTTAGCTGCCAGAACGAAATTACCCACACCATCTTTTCCACCATAATTGCTATTGGTAATATACAATCTTCCGTTGTTAACAAGATTACTCATATATATATCACCCTTGTCCTTAACAACATCATTATCAATGGTGTTAATATGCCTGTACGCGTATCTTGCATAAAATGCTTCCGTATTAGTTACATCATAGTAATAATCAGACACACCCACAAGAATGTCTTCATCCCCTACCATGTCTAATACTCCATCATGAATTGCATCCGACACATTATTAACCGGACGCTGATAATACTCATTCTTTTCCTCTACAGATACTCTGGCATCAGCTTCCTGTAAAACCATAACCGGAACACTGATAACTGCAAGAATTGTAATTATTATCAGGCTTGCCTTTTTACTGCATTTTCTCATAATAAGTATAAGCATGCTAAGTACTATAAGTATAAGGCCAAAGCTCTGTACATAAAGACAAAGATGTCCTGTTCCTATATCAAGCGTCTGCTGATACATAAAGGATACAGCTATAAGCATTGCAGGAAGTACCATAAGACTTACTCCTCCCAGAAATAAGAACAGCAAAGCCTTTATATTATCCAGTGTCTTATATAACTTCTTAACTATATATACGAGAATTGCTATAAACAGAAGAACCATTAAAACATCTGTAAATCTAATATTACTGATATATGTGGATATTCCTGCATTTTCTACCATTGAATTCCAGTACAGCATTCTGCGTAGCGGAAATGTTGCTGTTATCTCAATAATAAATGTTTTGATAATTGCTATTGGTTCAAGATTTATAGATATTCCATCATATCCCACCGTATGAATATTCATACGCAGATACAGATTAATAGCTACAGCTACTCCGTATGCTATAAAGTCGGGAATAAGAAGTTTAAGCGTTCTTAAAAAATTACCTGTATACCCCCATACTGCAAGTCCAACAAATACAGCAAGCACAAAGGCCACTTCATAAGATCCAAGTGCAAAAAACAGAAACACTCCTGACAATATCCATGTAACAATCTTAGCCCACTTTTTTTCTAACTCTACGCATTTTATTATGCACCAGAGTGACAATAATACCCACAAAAAAGTCATCTGTATTAATGCATGAAAACTATATAGCGCGCTGTCAAAATTGCTTGTAAGTTGTGTGCACAGCGGGAATAAAAGCATTGTTGCATATCCCATATATCTGTTTCCGGATACCTTATTGATGCACATGCCAAACAATACACTTACTATATACGAAATCACTAATATTGCTATCTTATATCCTAATCTTGATGGAATATAATAAAACATTAATAAACAATACTCGGAAAATGGGAAGAATCTTCCAACATTCAACCAGTCAACATACGCATTAGCCACTGTTGTCCATACCCCTCTCCCCGGAATATACTTCAAGCCTAATGCACATGAATTATATATATCATCTCCTGAATATCCACTTTCACACACCACATAAAATGTGAATATGTAAAACAATAGCATAAGACCATGCATAACATATATCTGTTTCCTATTGTTCTCATCTTCCATCCATTCTTTAAGGATTTTAATCATAATCCACCTCTCTTAAGAATTATCCCAGCCTGATCCGCTCTATCAAAAGTTCATCGTTTTCCAATCTTATAGAAGCACTAATCTTTACATCCTAATGATTTACTTGAAGGAAATAAAGCTTAGATTTTTATTGTTACTTTCTATAAATGTATTACCCGTCGCAGCTTCCAAGTTGCTCTCAAGCTCTGTTAAATCATCTTCTGTATAAGCTCTTCTATCTATATATATACCGCTGAAGCCGGCTGCCTTAAGTTCTTCCACCATCTTAGGTTCCTTATACGACGCCATTGTCTTATACCAGTCATCTCCGTCTCTTCCCTTAATACAACCATAGCTCCACTTTAGCTTATCCGAATGAATAAACCCGATGAACAAATGGTAATCTTCCATAGCGTTTTCATCTCCGCCCTCCGGATATTCATGATACGGAAGTGTAAATATCTTAGCCCCCTCGGGAACACTGCCCTCAATTCTTTTAACAAACTCATCATCGCTGTCATAAGCTGCTTTTATAGCTTCATAATCCGGCACTGATGATTCCGGAATACCTTCCCATATAGCAAAGAGTCCAACAAAAACTGTCAATCCTGCAAGTCCCAATGATACGTACCTGTTAGCCTTCTTCATCCTCCGGCTGTCAAAAAATGTATCTGCCACTATAGCAAATGCCAGCAGGCATACATAACATATAACAATAGATATTCTGTTGTAGGCTCTTAACATATCGGAGACAAGCAGTGAAAATATTGCGGAGAATCCACCGATTGTTCCAAGAAGAATGAGCATAAGGTTCATCTCTGACAAAAAACCAAGTCTTAACATCTTTTGGTTATTCTTTCTCATAAACAGAACAATCATAAGTATCACAAATCCAATAACACTAAGCACTCCGATATATGAGGTTATATTCTCATTAAGATACTCTGTTGACGTATTATAGCCGTTAATAATCTTATCAACCAGAGAATTTCCATGTGAATTTATGGGAAGCAGTAACTGGATTATTTTAAGTCCATATATCTCACTCTCCCCCGGACCGCCTCTAACAACCGCAAGAGGATTAACTCCATTTTTCATGTGATATACAATTCCCGGAAGCATGGCAAGCACTACAAAAAAACAAATGCTTGCTATTGTAACAATACATTTTACTGCATACTTAAACTTTCCTGTCTTAGCCACTTTGGATATTGCAGTTACCACTAAAAGAAAACACGTAAAGAAAGGATAATATGCAATTCCGTTATTAGCGATAAGAATTGTAAATATAAACACAAGGTAATTTCTCGGATTCTTAAAAAATGATTTATCAAAATTAAGTATGTCCTCCCTCTCATAAATCCATATACATATTAGTATTGAAAGAGGAATAAAGTAGCACTCTGCAAGCACCTGATGATGTATATTTCTCATAAGGGCATATGGAGTCATTCCATAAGCCAGGGAACATATAACTGATATCCAATTCTTAATCTTTAACTCCCTCATAACAAAATAAGAGATTAAAGCTGACATTATAAACATACTTAAAAAAGTAAGATTTAACGCCATAGGAGCACTGCCTGTTACCATGGCAAAGAACTTTGTAATAATAGTTTCCACATTATGAAGCATATTGGCTGAAAAATCATAAAACTCTGCACTTCCGGGAGTACCCAATCTATCCGTTGACAGACTCCAATTCTGCTGGGTCAGCATTTTTGAAATCATAAGCTGTGACATCTCATCACCACCGCCGTAGTTCATTGGATAGCTAAGATCCGCGTTATACAAACCGAATGCATATGTTAACAATAAACACATCGAAACGATAATTATGCCCACACACACATACTCTTTCCAGGCTCTTTTAAAATGTTTACTGATGTTTCCTTTCACTGTTAGCTCCTACCTTTTCAATCATCTTATCAAACTTATCCATAATATCATCCCACTGGAAGTAGTCTTCTACATACTTTCTGGCATTCTTACACATTACCTCATATTCATCCGGATGGTTAAGCATATAATTTACGCATCCTTCAAACTCAAAATAATTCTTGTAATAAAGTCCACCATTACTCTTAACGCAGTGTCCCTTTAATACGTCACATATACCATTGACAATAACCGGTTTGGAAAGCGTCATGGCTTCAAGTACAGAAATTGAAAGACTTTCAAACTTAGATGGAAGTATAAGTGCCTTTGATCCCTTGATTCCATCAAATTTATCTTCATCACTGACAAATCCGAGGCTTATAATGTCCGGATGTTTAGGTATTTCACAGACAGCCTTACCCATAAGAATGAGCTTAAGATTATTATTATTTCTCTTTTTATATTCCATAAAATACTTAAACAATCTAGGGCAGTCTTTTCCTTCATCAATACGTCCAACATAGATTACATAGTTATCATATCCGTATTTTTTCTTAAATCTTTCTGCGCTGACGTCCTCAGGAACATCAACGCCGACACCCATAACATCATAAGGAACATCTTCATTATGGAATATAGAATGTACTAAATCCTTTTCCTCATCTGTGAGAAAGATAAACGCATCTGCTGCTCCAAAAACTTCCTTATACATCTTAAAATGTATAAAAGGCTCCTGATGTGCAGTAGGTATAAAGATTGCTTTATCCTTGATTCTTACAATACTCTTAACTGCAAGATAATAAAGGTATGTTACAACAATAACTACCTCATATTCATCCTGATGCTCATCCACATAATCAACAAGCTGAGGGCAGTATGGACCCATATGCTCAATCCACCTGTCCGAAAGATCCCTATCAGCATCCGGATGTGCAAGCATTTCTCCATCAAGTGCTGAAAATATTCTTGGGACTCTTTCATGAAGCGTCTTGAATCTTCTTACTGTCACTCCGTTGATTGTCTCCACGCCTTCATTATAATGATTAGCCCATTTAACATATTCCACCGCACATGAAGTAAGCACTTCTACATCATATCTTTCTTTAAGTCTCTCTGCTATCTGTCTTGTATATAATTCAGAACCGCCATTAACTTCAAGACCATATCGCTGATTAATAATAGCAATCTTCTTTTTCATCTTTACTCCTTTTCTTCCCTGAAAAACTTAAGAAACTTCTCTATCATCACTTCCCATCGGAAATTGTTTAACACAAACTTTCTTCCAATACGCCCCATCTCATCAGCAATGTCCGAATTATTCAATAAATAATTAACACATCCTTCAAATTCAAAGTAGTTTCCAAAATTAAGTCCCGCATTAGATTCCCTGACAAAATTACTTGTAACATTACACTGACTATGCACAAGTACAGGTCTTTCACATAACCAGCTCTCCATAATTACTATGGAAAAGCTTTCATTTTTAGATGGCTGACATAATAACTTTGCTCCGGCACAAGCATCATACTTATCCTGTATGTCCACAAATCCCAAATCACATACATCTTTTTCTATTTCTTTTGGTATCTCAAGGGTTCCGCCACCGAGAAGCACCAGCTTTAACCTGCTTTCCGGCTGACGTTTCTTATATTCATTAAAATATGTGACAAGTGTATCTACATTTTTTGCAGAATCTTTTCGTCCGGCATATACAATATATGGGTCTGTAATCCCATACTTTTTAGCAAATCTATCTGCATCATACTCAAATTCAGTCTCAACACCTTCTCCAAGTATCTGTTGATTGACGTTAGATAAATCATATATTCTATTCGCCAACTCGTATTCCGGTTCTGCGTGAAAGATTATTCCTCTTAATGATGGAAATAATTCTTTAAAATGTTTCATATATGCATAGCTTTCATCGTGAAGACATGGTATAAGTATTGACTTAAACGGACATGCTTTAATTCCATTGTAAGTTGTGCCAAACATGTATGGAATGAACACATATCTGTGATACTCTTCACTGTGCTCTCTCAGGTAATCATACATATCCGGACTGTTAACCATCTCTGTAAGAAATACCTCTTCTTCATCATAAGAAATATTCTCACCACGCATAAGCTTAGCATTAACCTTATGGAATTCTGCCATATTACCTTTTCTTACTTTAAATCTTCTCACCGGAATTTCATCGATCACTTCAATACCTTCCTTGAAGTAATTCTCAGTCCAGTCTGCTGTAAATTCCTTGACACAAGTTGTAATTATCTCAACATCCACTCCACTTTCATGAAGATGTTTAACTATTCCTCTAAGTTCTGCCTCTGCTCCACCCGGTATATCCTTGTGAAACCATGGAATAACAAATCCTATCTTTCTCATGCCATCCTCCATGTAATAGTTGAAATCCTATCCTAAAAATTCAGACAAATATTTTTTAAACATGTCTGAAACCTTGTCATAGGAAAAATCCTTTAATCGCTCCTTCTGATTCGCAATTAGTGAATTCCTCAATTGTGTATCTCTCATAACCTTATCAATGCATCCCGCTACAACTACAGGATTCTTATCATTGATAACCATGGTTCCCTTTCCCATAGTATCAGGAACTGCTGTTGATGCATAAGCCACAACAGGAACACCGTATATCATTGACTCCACAACAGGAACGCAGAATCCTTCATGTTCACTCATACATAAAAATGCATCTGCACATTTGTAATAAGCTATTATTTTGTTGAACTTAGTGTGTCCTGTGAATATGAAATCTTCGTCCCTTACCAACCCCAGCCTTTTTACAAACTTGTCCAATCTTATATAATAGGAATCAGTTTCTTTAAATGAACCTGCAAGAATCAATCTGGAATTGGGATTGTATAACCTTTTATAATAATAAAAAGCTGCAATAATATCCTCATGCTTCTTATTAGGTGCAACTCTTCCTGTAAAAAGGATATTAGTTTTCCCATCAGACATTTCTCTCATTGTTTTCTTATCAGGTTTTTTTTCATAATCCTCCATGGGGATTATTATTGGAAGGACATCTATCTTACACTTAAAGCCGTAATTAATAAGATCCTGCTTGTTAAACTCTGAATCTGCAATACAATAATCCACCTTATCAGCTAAATACTTTATTCCATCCAACCCAAACTGACATACACCCATAAACCCTTCATCATTATTTTTAAAGAATTCCGGCGGCGTAACATTATGATATACGAGAATTTTACGGCACTTGAGATTACCAAACCTGAAATTTAATTCAGAACCTGTTGAAAAATGGTATATAACAACATCATCATCCTTCAATGTCCCTATCTGATCAATGGGAAGTGCATTCTTTTTATCCAATGGTGAAACAATGCTCTCTGCATATATTCTTGTGTTATAATTCATACTTTTTATAACAGTTTCCAATGCCATAGCATCATTGCTCACAGCATCACCATATGCAATTGTGGATAACATCTGTATTACACGCATATTTACTTACCTTCCAGTTTATCTATTCTCTTCTTAAGTTCCTCAATTTCCTTATTCTGTTCGTCTATATAACAGCTCATCTGATTCATCATTCTCACAAGGGAAGCGTTAAATCCGTTCTGTGAATTAACAATAGGGTCAACAAAGAAATACATACATTTTCTGAGTACCTTCTTAAAGAACACTGATACCTTATTTCCCTGAATCATTCTGTAGGAATTAACCTGCCACTCATGATTGGCGTCATAAAGATTTTCTTCAAACTTAATCTTATCAAACTTTGTAACATTCATTGAACTTGAATCAATGATTATGTCGTCAAAGCTTAACATATCGTTACTATATCCCTTAGCCTTTATTTCATTTTTTATTTCCTGCATTATATTCTCAACATTTACGTCCATCACATTTTCCCTTTCTCGTATAAACTAAAATATATACCTGTTAGAAATTAGCATACAGGAATCCCTGTGTTGCACCCGGATAACTAAACAATAGTATTAACACAACTATTCCATAATATACCAGCCATCTGACAGGTAACGGTTTCTTTGCAAGTGCTTCTCTTACTTTAATTCCCTTCTCTTTCATAATACTTACAATGAGTATTACTATACATCCCATAAGTATTATTACATAATCCTTAACATCAAGTCCTATTGCAAGCGTGTCTCTCAGATTAAACTGTGTCGGCCTGATTCCTATTATTGACCACTTTATCATACACAATGCCTGGCTTACACTGTTGCTCATATCGAAATAGAATCCGATAACAACAAGGACAAATGTTCTAAACACCTTAAATGCTGTCCAAGCCTTTCCATCTCCGTTGATATGACATTTCTCCAGACCCTTTTTGTAAACCGGCTCTAATAGGTTACTCACCGCAATTATAAATCCATTGTATATTCCATATATAATAAATTTCCACGCTGGGCCATGCCATATACCAACAATAAAGAAGATTACCATATTGGCAAAACATATAGGAAGCGTCTTTCCTACCGTGTTACCAATATGCTTCTTACCCCATTTACCAAACTTGTTCATAGCTTTTGAAAGAGACATTGGATAAAATATATAATCCTTCATCCATGCACCCAGACTTATATGCCACCTGCGCCAGAATTCACCAATGGATTTAGAGAAAAATGGCTGTCTGAAATTCTCGTCCATAGTTATTCCAAACATTTCTGCAGAACCAATTACAATATCAATTCCTCCTGAAAAATCCATATATAACTGGATTGTGTACATAAGCACGCCAAGGATATAATGCAATCCGCTGTACATCTCATAATGCTGGAACACCTCCATAACAACCACTGCTGCCCTGTCCGCAAGTATCATTTTCTTTGCAAGACCCCAGCCGATTCTCTGCAAGCCAAACTGTACATTGATAAGATTAAATTTTCTGCCCTCCAAAAACTGTGGCATAAGTTTGTCATATCTTCCAATTGGTCCCTGCATTATCTGTGGGAAGAACGAAACAAAAAGTCCTAGTTTAAATGGATTTTTCTGTGCTTCATACTTACCCTGATATACATCTACAATATACGAAACTGCCTGAAATGTGAAAAATGATATTCCTATGGGAAGCACCCACTTTACAAGTGCTATAGGTTCACCTCCCAATCTTGTTATAATGGAATTAAGATTTTCTATGGCAAAATTAGTATATTTCATTACTGCAAGCATACCAAAGTCTAAAATAACCCCCGCAGTAAGCACAAGTCTTTTCTTTCTCTTAACGCTTTCTTTGTACTTTTTCTTTTCTTCTTTAGTCAGCGTTTCTTTGTTGTTTTTAAGGTATGTATCCGACTTTACTCTGATATTGTCTAATACAAGTCCACACACATATATGGTCACCGTGGCATACACCATGAATAACGATGTTTTTACATCAAATGTGAAGTAATATCCGTAACTCATTATAAGCAGCCATATCCACTGATACTTGCGTGGTATCACGTAATACACTACTATTCCAATTATTAAAAATAAAAAATATGCGACTGTCGAAAATGACATTTTACCCTCCATATGGCTTTTGCCTTGGTATAATCTATATTCTGCTCTACTTTCCTGATGTAGTCCCATCAAGTTCCTTGTATAACTCATCAAATGTTGAATAAAAATACTGATTCATATCCAATTCTTTATCTTCGTATTTTTTTAATACTTGTCCAAGAACATCTGAGTAGCGCTCAGCCGGTTCTCCACCCATATGGCCTTCCATATCGCCGTAATCGTAATCAGTTCTTGGCAACACATCCAGTCTGGCCATATTAAAGTCAAGATATGTTACACCTTTGCTGTCAAAATATTCTTTGAATATATCATGCACTCTGTCCATTGACTGAATCTTCAATGTACTTGGTGTAATCGGTGATGTAACACATATAAGTTCTATACCCTTGCTGTCACAATATTCTTTTAACTTTTCAAAATACTTATATGCATAGTCTGATATTCCATCATCCACAAGGTCAGAAAAATGTTCCACATATTCCAATCCCCCCGGCAATCCTCCGCTTAATTCTCTTGAGAAGAATCCCTTACCAACATATGGACCATTGGCATCTCCAACTGTAAGGGAGTATATATTTCCATCCCGGTAGTCCTGGGATGTTTTTTGCTTTACGTTATTAACTACCGTTTCCGGTGTAACATCATAAGATATAATCTGTGAAAATGCATTTCTAATATCGAGATTTCCCAAATTATTGAAAAGATATTCCCACTTGGTTGGTGATTCCCATGACATTTGATTGTATATAAAGGCTTCGTTATAATACCCTTCAGTAGTTTTGATAAACCAGTACTGATAATCCACATCAAGAATTACCCGCTTAATATTTTGTGAATTACAGGCTTCCTCAAGAACATATACTGAATCTTTAAGCGTTTCATTTGGTATCGCAAGACTAAGGGTATTGGTATCATCATAGTTATCAATCTTCTGAGGATTAATAGCACTTCTTGCATGAGATGCTCCAAGTATAATACCATCATAGTTATTCTGTTCATTATTAACATCCTGAAGAATATATCTTATATATCCCTGTTGTGCAAATAAAAAATCACACACGAAAACTACCACGACAAGCCCTGCCATAAAGATTATATTCCTTATCCAAGGTATTATCTTTTCTTTCATTTTTATCCTCCAAATCTAATAATGTCATATAAGCAACTGTTTCAATTGAAATGCACTTCTCTTCCAACTGTACGTTTCAAGCACTTTTTTTCTGTCTGCTACATTCTGTTCTAATAATTTATCAATATCTACATCAGCATTATCCGGGTTAATATAATATGCCGCATCTGAAAATATCTCAGGAAGACTCGCCCTGTCGGAAATTACAATCTTACATCCTGTGCTTAATGCTTCCATTGGTGGAATTCCAAATCCCTCGTAGTATGATGGAAAAATAAATGCCTTGCAATGTTTCATCAGAGTTTTCGCCAATTCATCACTAACATATCCCACGTATATTACATTACCACAGTTCATTTCGTCAACCAGCGACTGTAATCCGCCTCCTGCCACAACAAACACGCTTTCGGCATTGTGCTTTGCACACTCGAAAACCCACCTTACATTTTTATTTTTATTAGCTGATGCCATTGTAAAATAATAAGATTTATCCTGTAAAGATTGGAATAGCTTATTCTGTTGTTTTTCCGAATATTCACATGCCAACTCTTTTACCTGCACCTCTTCAAAATGCTGCCATCCGTTGCCTATCACAATGATTCTATCCGCGGCAACTCCCAGTAATTCTACTATTCTTGACTTAGAAAACTCAGATACCGTAATTATCTTATCAGCATGTTTTGCAGCTCTTCGATATATTTTTTTAAACCATTCTACCTCTCCTTTGGGATATTCTTTTATCTGGGGATATTTATCCGGGTCTTCTGCGTAGAACACATCATGAATTGCAACGATTCCTTTTTTGGCTCCTACCGAAACTTCATTACACAGATTAATCGGTATCATTCCATGTATCCTCGTAAACGACGCAAACACCACCTGTGTCCAAAAGCGGCTTCGTTTGCTTTTAATCACGGTGATGTTTTTATATTCCGGTATTATTTTGGCATTGGAAGGTACAAGGATAGATATATCCATCCCTGTAGCAATCTTATCTAATTCTCTTAATATTTGATAAGCGTATCTATCCACCCCTGTTGTCATGGAGGATAGAAACCTTCCGTCTATGCAATATCTTTTCATACTAATCCCCATTCTGAGAACTTTAGTCAACTCAATTTCCAGCTATGTTCAACTCTTGAAACTCCCACATCTGTTATGTTGGAAACAACTTCAAACTTTAACGCTTCTTTATAATAGTCAACCGGATTGCCTTCACCAAATTCTATAGTAATATCAATCCAGTACTGCCCCGGTATAAGATCAAGATGCGGCATACTTATTGTTATATGTCCATCCTTATCTATATCAAAGTTATCCATTCGGTCAATTCGTGTGTTGGTACCATAAACCCAAAGTCCATCACTTCTGAATATTCCATATCCAAATACGGCATCTACCACCTTTTTCTTAACCTGATAATCAAGTTCTAATGTCATACCTTCACCGGTCTTAAATGTGGTCTTTTCCTGTCCATCATCCCCAATCATTTTCTTTTCTGTAAACGTTGCATCCTGAGTACCATACCTCTTGATTCGCTGTTTCAATTCATTCTGCTGGTTTCTTATCTGCTCTTTTTCCTGCTGGTCCATACGCTCTTCACTCATATAGTTAAGATACTCCAGGTGAACATCTTTCGGCATACCTTCCATCTCGATATGTCCATCTTTAATCCATATAGATCTGTCACAAATCTGCTCAATCTGACCCAATGAATGGGATACAATTACGATTGTAGTTCCACTTGCTTTAATTTCTCTTAACTTGTTAAAACATTTAGCCTGAAAATTTGCATCGCCAACAGCAAGTATTTCATCAATAAGAAGAATATCTGCATCCACATTAATTGCTACAGAAAATGCAAGTCTGGTGTACATACCTGATGAATATGTACGAACCGGATTATCAATAAACTGTTCCAATTCTGAAAATGCAATAATATCATCAAGTCTTGCATCAATCTCTTTTCTCTTTAATCCAAATATAGCTGCATTAGTATAAATATTCTCTCTTCCGCTCATATCCGGATGAAACCCTGCTCCAAGCTCAATAAGACTTGAAACCCGTCCCTGCATTTCTATCTCTCCGCTATTAGGATAGATAATCTTTGTAAGAAGTTTAAGAGTTGTACTCTTACCGCAGCCATTACGTCCAACCAGACCAATTGCTTCCCCCTTCTTAACTGAAAAACTTATATTATCAAGAACTGTTCTGTTTTCATACTTATTTCTCTTCCAGAACAGCATTTTTTCCTTTAATTCGCTTCCCTTGTCGTAAAAGACCTTAAACTTCTTAGTTACGCCTCTTACTTCAATCGCATTGTTAGAATCTATCATTCTTTACTCCATTCTTGCACCACCCGGTGCTTACACAGCTTATTTTATCCCAAACAAAATAATTTTATCGAATTGTTAACTCTTAGAAATTCTCTGCAAATCCCTTCTGAAGCTTATTAAATATTGCGAAACCAATAATGATGAACACAATGCCCAGTCCCAATACATAAAGAAGTGAAATCATATTAGGAACTTCTTTATAATAAAGAATCTGTCTGTAAATTGTGATTATAGGTGTCATGGGATTAAGATTAAGTAATGTATTAACCCATCCATATCCCTCCGGAATTTTTTCAAATCCATACATAACCGGTGTTCCATACTGTAACGCCATAGTCAGAATACCCAAAACATACTGAAGATCTCTTAAATATACCGTAAGAGCCGATACAATAAGAGCAACTCCCAGGCACAATATGTATTCCACTATCATAACCACCGGCAAGCAAAGAAGTGCCTTGAAGTTCACTCCAAAGTTGGTAACAATTAAAACCAGAAAAATAACAATGAATGTAAGAAGCATGTTCACAAAACCACTGGTAACTGTCGCAATTGGCATGACCTCACGGGGAAAATATATCTTTTTTACCATATCCTTTTCTTTTAATATAGCAATAGAACCATCCTGTACACTTGATGCAAAGAACATCCACGGAACTAATGCCACAAACAGAAACATATAATACTTATCATATCCTGCTCTCATCACAATGGAAAACACTAATGTATAGACAACCAACTGTAATAAAGGATTAATGAATGTCCACAAAAAGCCTAAAACAGAACCCTTGTATCGTCCTCTTAAGTCTTTTCGCACAAGGCTGAATATCATTTCTCTGTAATTATACAGTTCTTTTAAATGCTTCACTTGATTTCCTCCTTAAGTCCAGTACTCGCCACCTTACTGTTTCAACGTCTTAAAACAATATTTAACATGACACAAACTAGCTTTCCATAATTTCTGAAATTCTCTTATTCATAATATCCTTAACTTTATCCATACTTAATTTTGTATTGATAAATCTAAAGGCATTGTCTTTCATTATATCATATAATTCTTTATCATCAACTAATCTTCTCATAAATGTGCTTGCCTGCTTAACATCTGCATCTGCCCACATATACCCCCTCTTATATGGAGGTATATCTGTTTCAAGAGGAATTAACTTATAATCCACAAGACATGCTAAAGAATTTTCATCCAAATCATTGGTTTTCCTGACTGACACATCTGTCATAAATTCCACATTTGATGAATAGTTAGTGGCTATAACCGGTGTTCCAAGAACCATAGACTCCGCACATGTAAGTCCAAATCCTTCTGCTCTGTGCAGCGACACATACACATCTGCAATTTTCATAAGACTGTTAACCTCTGTCCTTGAGAGATTCTTATCCACAAAATAAACATTGCCATATCCCTTCATATTTTCCTTAATATAGGCAATATCTTTATCACTATTTTCCTTAAGTTTAATGACAAGACACACATCGTCTCTTTCCGGACCAAACGCCATCTTGAAGCTCTCAATAACTGCCAGAGGATTCTTTCTTGCCATTCCGCTTCCACCATCATACATCATAAGGAACATGAACTTATCTTTTGGAAGATTAAAGAAATCCCTGTCGCAGGATTCTTCATATGGAGCAACCACCGGATATGGCATTGTGATAATTGGTTTATCCGTATATTTCCTTAAACAATCAGCGATATAATCTGATGGAACCCAGAGTTCATCCACAAGGTTAAAACTTGGCATCCACTCTTCCGGAAATTCCTGCATTTCCCACAGCCAGAAGCCTATATTATAATGCTTATCCCAGAACTCTCTTCCAAGCGCCATAAATCCCACCGGCATTTCGCTGGCATTAATATGGAAAATGTTGATACCATACTTAATCTTGTCCGAGATCCATTTATCGCAGGAATGATCTGTCATATTGTATCCCGGCGGAACATAATAATTATATATAAGATGATTATAATCACTGTGTTCAAGCACATTAGATACATATCTCATACTCTGTCCAAGACCGGTATCAACTCGTATATCACCTATAAGATTAACTCCCACCGGAAACTCATCTTTCGAAAAAGGCTCAAACTTAATACTCTCAATATCTTTGGCTCCACTGTGAATCACCTTTGCTTTCATTCTGCTAAGTACGCTTTGCGGAACTACTTTGACTATCACCGGCCTTACTTTTTCTGCGATATCCAGTATTTTTTTAGTAAAACTCATAAATTGCCCTCTTATTTATAAAATTAACGCACCCCTAATATAAATTCGTACACTTTCCTTCCCAGTTTTTCCGGGGCAAATCTGGCAACAATTTCTTTGTATGAATTCACATCCACATTATCATTATAATTAATCATTGCCTGAGCAAGATTCTCTGTCTGTTCATATTCATTACATCCAATCAATGAAAATGTATTAATATTATCATCTGCTATCTCATAGAATATAGGAAGATTACTTGCAATGATTGGCTTATTAAACTTCATAACCTCAATTATTGGCATACCAAAACCTTCTGCCTTTGATGGGAACACAAATGCTGACATACTGGCATACAATTCATGCTTCTTGTCATGGGTCACATAATCAAGATATGTGATACCCTTAGTACGTTTCATTGTTTCATCTAACTGCTTTCTTATTTCTTCTTCCTGCATCTTGCCGGCAAGAATAAGTTTCTTGTTTCCCCCAAGTTGTCTGTATCTTGTATACCCCTTTAAAAGAAGGTCTACACCTTTACGTTTTTCCATATTCCCAACATAAAGAAAATAATCATCATCCATTGTTACCCACTTATCTTTAAGGGGATTTGAAATGATATATGCATTGCAATTGTTGATTTCTTTAGCCTCCGGAAAATATATCTCTGTGGTTCTCTTAGTCTGTTCAGAGTTATATAAAATCATGTCCGTATTTTTCAATGTCATTTTAAGGTTTTTCTTAAAATACGTACTGTAAACCCGTCCAAAATACTGAACATATTCAATAGGAAACATATCATGAATTGTGATCATTGTCTTAAAGTTGCCTTTAAGTTTAATAGGAATAACTGTATTCACTTCCCAGAATATATCCGGTTTAACCCTGTCCAGCATTTTTTGAACAAACATAAAGTATCCGTAAACGCCAACACTCTTATATATCTGTTTTCCCTGTGTAAGAACAGTAATTCCCATTTTTTCAAATGCTTTTATATATTCACTTTCAGCAACATCTGAGATAAGCACAAATTCCAATTCGTCATACTTAACAAGCTGTTTTAGAAAATCATTAAGATACATGCCAACTCCACTGGGTCTGCTGCCCAATGTACGTGCATCTACGGCTATCTTCACTTATCCATAACCTCCATCAATTTTCCGGCCGACTTAGCCCATGAATTATTATTAAGAACTTCTTTCACTGCACCGTCTTCTATTTCCCAACTCTCAACCATTTCATCAAGATTGATATATGGATTTTTGCAGTCTACATACTTGGCTGCATTTCCATATATTTCGCGAAGCACCGGTATATCCCCAAGAATAATTCTTGCTCCCATACATAGTGCTTCCATTGGCGGTATTCCAAATCCCTCATATGTTGATGGAAATAAGAATGCTTTGCAATATTTCATAAGTGCTTTAGATGTCTCATCTGACGTATATCCCAAATATATTACGTTAGGCATCTTCTCTATCCCGGAATCGTCTCCCAGTGATTTACCTGCAATTACATATATCGTGTCAGGATTTTCCTTTGCATTCTCCAATATCCATCTCAGGTTCTTATTAGGTGCCAGTGATGCCAGATAAAAATAATACTCACCCCTCTTAAGCCTTGTGGCGTATTGGTCGAATACCAACTCATCTATATTCTTTGTATCAAAATGCTGCCACCCATTACCCGCAACAATTATGTGGGGATTTTTCAATTGATAATTATCTAATATTTCTTTTTTTGAGAATTCACTCACTGTTAATATATAAGCCGCCTTCTTAAACGCTCGCCTATACATCATTCTTCTGAAGATAATTTCATGCCAGTCTCCTGGCTCTATGAAAAAATCAGGATGTGTTTTAAATGCAATATCATGAATAACTGCAATTCCGTCTTTCATAAACAAAGAAACTTCGTTACACAAATATATGGGTTTTGCAATCTCTCCATTCCTGTTTTGGGATTTTACATACTTATTAAAACTAAATTGATCCCATTTTCTTCCTGCCTTGCCTTCTATTACAACAATCTTGATATTTTCATACAGGCTCTGATACTTCTCTATAAATACTGATGTACCATCAGAATCAATAGTGGGCATAACGATTTCAACATTATACGGTTTATCTTTTATTAACTTATCCAACTCATGTGTAATCTCTCTTCCATAACGCTGCACACCAAGCACAGATCCATACAAAAAATTACCATTAATAATATATTTCATACTAATCACCATTCCGAAATATAGCAACCCATTCCGAGTCGTTTAATTTTTGGGTTTATATGTTGGTACCATAAACTTTACGTAATCTCTTACATCCTGCTCTGATTCAGAGTATGCATAATCTTTAAGCTTCTCTATTCTTTCTGCAAAATGTTCTTTATCAAACTCTATTGGCTTACCTATATGGATAAGCTTATTGGCTGTATCCTGCAATCCCTCTTCGTCCATAAGAAGTTCTTCATATAACTTCTCTCCCGGACGAAGTCCTGTATACTTGATTTCCATATTAACTCCCAGTGTATATCCCGAAAGTCTTATAAGGTTCTTGGCAAGGTCATCTATTTTAACAGGATCTCCCATGTCAAGAATAAATATTTCTCCGCCTTTTGCGTAAGCTCCCGCCTGAATAACCAGGGATACCGCTTCCGGTATTGTCATAAAATATCGTATAATGTCAGGATGTGTGACTGTTACAGGTCCTCCGGCTTCAATCTGTTTCTTAAATAGCGGAATGACTGAACCATTACTTCCAAGTACATTACCGAACCTTACAGCCACAAATTCTGTTTCGGAAATTTCGTTATAGTACTGGATAATCATTTCACAGATTCGCTTGGTTGCTCCCATTACATTGGTTGGATTAACAGCCTTATCTGTACTAATCATTACAAATCTCTTAGTTTTATACTTATCAGCCATCTTAGCAACATTCCATGTGCCACACACATTATTTTTAATAGCCTCATTAGGACTTATCTCCATAAGGGGAACATGCTTATGGGCTGCTGCATGATATACTATATCAGGTTTATATATTGCAAACACATCCTCCAGTCGGGATTGATTTCTTACTGAGCCTATAAGTGTTACGACATTAGCATCCGGATAATCCATCTCTAATTCCTGCTGTATATCGTAGGCATTATTCTCATATATATCAAATATGATAAGACACTTCGGATTGTGTTTTACAAGCTGTCTGCAAAGCTCAGAACCAATAGAGCCGCCACCGCCAGTTACCATTACAACCTTATTGGATACATATCCCATGATGGACTCTAAATCAACTGAAATAGGGTCCCTTCCCAAAAGATCGGTAACATCAACATTTCTGATATCGTTAATGTTGATTTCCCCATCCATCATCTGGTACATACCCGGTATGATTTTCAAGTTACATGGTGTCTCTTTACAAATGTTAAGGATTTCCCTTTTTGTGTCCTGTGACGCTGACGGTATGGCAAAGATTATTTCATCAATGCTGTAGTATCTTGCATACTCTTTAATGTTATGCCTTGTACCAACTACCTTCACACCTCTTATATATTTTCCGATTTTCTTAGGATCATCATCAATAATTGCTACAACCTTAGAGTTATCCAGATATCTGGAGTTCTGGATTTCCCTCATCAATGCATTAGTTGCCTCACCTGCACCTATAATCATAATCTTAATCTGCTCTGATGTATGTCTGTAGTTCTGTATGGCCGTTCTTAAAATACGATACATGAAACGGCTGGCGCTCATGGCAACTAACAGAAATACTCCTGCTGTAAAATAGCAGGATCTTGGCATCATTTCTCCCAGTATGGCAGTTAATCCCAGATATAAAATTTCCGCTACCACACAGGCTTCCGCAATCTTATACAGCTCCGCAATACTTGCATACTGCCACAAACTGTGATACATCCTGAAACACCAGAATATCAAAAGTGTGATTATAGTATATGGTAAAAATGTATCTTTATAGGTCTCCAGGTATTGGGGCTCAATGGCTTCCAATCTCACATCAAATCTCATGAGAAGTGCAAGAAGCAAGCTTCCGTTTACTAATATAATATCTGTAATTATCAAGAAAATTCTTCTTACAAGAAGCTGTAATTTATCTTTTCTTGTTTCTTCCATAACTTTGACTTCCTTTCAGTAAACCTGCTACAGTTCCTATTCCGTAGCTTAAATGTAACAACAAAAACAACACCGGCAGTAATAAATTTGTCCTATTTCTCCTATCCTTTGCTTTAACAGATGATAGCACCGACATTCCCACAGCAAGAGAAGCATATGCTCCCCACATAAGTTTTGCCGTTATGGAAGCTATTTTACATGTCTTTCTGAATGCCTGTCCCACTGTTGTGGCAGCAATTGCTGTTACAAAGGCAAATGGAACAAAATGATATATTGACAGACATTCGGGACATACCATGCTTGTGACGCCAATCCAGTATCCATTGGAATACTTCTGTTTAAGCATTTTAGGAAGGCTGCTTCGTATATGCTGATACGAAATAATATCAGGATCAAAGCAAAGCTTATACCCCGCCTTTCTCATCCTGTAATGTATCTCGTTATCCTCTGTTCTTACCAATTCCTCATTGAAAAATCCCACCTTATCAAACACTTCACGTCTGTATGCAGCATGAAACATTGACTTAACGTATGACCTTCCGGGATTGTTCCTGTATGGTGCTATACTGGAACCAAACATACTGTTCTCCGCAAGAAGAAGGGTCTCTCTCCATGGTGTTGATTCATCCAGAATTGTAGGACGCACACCTCCACAGATATATTCCCCTGATTCCAGCACTTTGACATTTTTACTTACAAAATCCTTAGGAATCTGTGCATGGGCATCCACCTTAATGATGGCATCTCCCTTGTATTCTTTAAGGGCTACATTCCACCCACTTGGAAGGGTTCTCTTAGGATTATCAAGCACCACCACTCTTCTGAAGGGGTCCGGACTATCGTTATTGTCCGCGGCGTATTTTTCCATAATACATTTTGTTCTGTCGCCTGACGCACCATCAACCAGAACCACCTCCATATCACTGTGAGCATAATCCTGGTTGCTTATATCCTCCAATATTCTGTTAATCGATTTCTCTTCGTTATAAGCAATAACGCATACCGTAATGAACATATTCCACGATGTGGGGTCAGACCCCATAAAATTTTTATAAACTTTTTTGCAAAAAGTTTATAAAAATTTTCCGGGGTCTGACCCCTCCCCTTCCCAAAAGTTATTTCTTAACCGTAAGTTTTTCGCTTCCAACAACCGATGCAAATGTATCCCATAGTACTTTACTTTCTTCCCTAATTCCGAATCTTCTTAAACTTTCCAGATTATACTTCATTTTCATAGGAAGAACTTCCTCAATATATGCCTTATCAGGATCTTCTGCCTGTCCTAAAATCTTGTCCTCATCCTTGTAAGCAATGCTTGTCCTTGAAGTAAGCCCTGCCGGAAGCAGAAGTGTGGCATACATTTCGTCAGTGTACTGTCTTACATATTCAGGAACCTCAGGTCTTGTGCCAATCAGTGTCATGTCACCTGCAATAATGTTAAACACCTGAGGAAACTCGTCAGCTCTTATTTTTCTCAACTTCGCACCAATTTTCGTAATTCTCATATCCTTGTCCACTGTTACAGAAGCACCCATACTACTGGCATTGTCACACATAGTTCTGAATTTATATATCTCAAATATTCGTCCATATTGTGTCACTCTCTTCTGCTTAAACAACACAGGTCCCGGAGAATCCAGCTTTATAAGCACCGCAATTACAGCCATAGGAATGGCAAGAACAATCAACATAATAGTTGCAACTAATACGTCAAATATTCTCTTAACCCTGAGCCATCCTGTATGTCTGCATAAGATATTGTAATATTTTCTGACTTCCCTGTTCCTCATTTTAGGTGGCAAGTCGTTCCATCTGCGTAATTCCATAATTAATCTCCATAATACAAATCAATGTGACGGAATACATTTTCCTTAACACACTCCGTCAGCCGCACTCCCGGTTTCATAACTATTTTAATCTGTTAAATGTTTCTATGATATAGTCAATCTGTTCATCTGTAAGAAGTGTGTGGAGAGGTAATGTAACCTCATTTCTATACATATCGTAAGAATTAGGAAAATCCTTGATATCAAATCCCAGCTTTTTATATGCAGTATGCATTGGTAGAGGCTTATAATGTACATTTGTGGCAATACCTTCCGCTGCCATAGCTGTGATAAATGCATTGCGTTCCTCTACGTCTTTTTTTAACAGCCTCACCAGCATAAGATGCCCGCTGGATGTATACTCATCAGTATAATGAGTAAGACATGATACATCCTCTGCTTCAATTCCCGCTGTGTATTTTTGAATTATTTCTTTACGTCTCGCAAGAAGTCCCGGGTATCTCTTCATTTGGACAAGTCCTAGACTTGCTACCACATCAGTCATGTTGCATTTGTAATAGGTGTCCACAATATCATATTCCCAGGCTCCCAGCTTAGTCTTCGCAAGGGCATCTTTTGATTGTCCGTGAAGAGATAGGAGCATTATCTTTTTGTATATTTCCTCATCTTCAACTCCGGGAAGTTCTCTCCACACCAGTCCTCCACCTTCAGCAGTTGTAAAATTTTTCACTGCATGAAATGAAAATGAAGTAAAATCAGCACATTCCCCGCTCATTTTCCCACCCCTTGAGGCCCCGTAACCATGAGCTGAGTCAGCGAGAATAAGTATTCTTCCCAGTGCTTCCTGAAACTTTGAATCAGGCTTGAATAATGACTTTTTGCTTTCAACAATTTCTCTGATTCTGTCATAATCCACCATAACACCGGCTATATCTACCGGAATTACAGCTTTGGTTTTCTCAGTGATAGCTTCCGACAAAGCATCATAATCCAAATGAAATGTACCCTTCTCAACATCTATAAGCTTGAGGGTAGCACCAACATGGCATACCACACTGGCGGATGCTGTATATGTGTAGGCTGGAACTATAACTTCATCTCCCAGTCCGATTTCGAACAATCTCAGAGCAGTCTCCATACATGCAGTAGCTGAATTGAGGCAGGCACCTCTCTTTGTATGACAAAATTCAGCCATCTGTTTTTCAAGTTCTTTAGTTCTTGGTCCTGTTGTAATCCACCCTGATCTTAACGCTGCTGCTACCTCTTCGATCTCTTCCTCCGTTATATCCGGGGGTGAAAATGGTATATTCATTCTCTTTGTCATAGTTACCTCCAGTGGGATGGGGTCTGACCCCATAAAATTTTTATAAACTTTTTTTCAAAAAGTTTATAAAAATTTTAAGGGGTCAGACCCCTTTTTTATTTTTAATTGTTACCCGATATTGTTGCTGCCGTCGGCGTTGCAACCGTTGGCGTCTCTACCGTCGGTGTAGTAGACGAGCTTGAGCTTGATTCCATAGACGGAAATGCATATGTCAAATCCCCGGTTGCATTTGCTATGTTTATTGTATAACTGATAGTATTATAACCACTTTGTGTCAATGTTATAGTCTTATTTCCACTTGATTTATTAAAAGAACAAGGAATCACTCCAACATACACACTGTCCACATATAAACTTGCCCCCTCCGGAGCTGTAACCTTAACAGAGTAACCTCTGGTCTTATCTGCTGTTGTCGCCGAAGTTGTTGATGATGATTTTGTGGCTGAGGTTGATGTCATATCAATAACCTTGGTTTTGTAAGCTGAATTCACCACAAATGTCTCTGTATAGCTGGTATAATAATTAGCTGAAAGTGTCAAATAATGAGTTCCATAAGTGAGGGAAACCGGATTTGAATAATCCACCTCCACACCATCAATTGTCATAACTGCGTTAGTTGGTGTTACAGAAAAATTAATTGCGCCCTTTTTCTCTGATTCCGTCTTGTACTCAGAAAAATCTAAAGTAGTGCTCTGATCCTTAATAACTGTAACTGTTTTACTTGCCACCATGCTGCCATTCTGAACCTCAACACTATAAGTTCCTTCCTTTGCAGTAATAACCATATTATCAGTTATTCCGTAAAGCTGTTTGCTTCCAAGGCTGACATAGCCTCCTGAAAAGGCATCAACACCTGTAAGGGTGAGATATCCATGACCCTTATCAACTACGATTGAGTAAGCCTTATCCCCAATTCCACGAATAGTAAGTTCATCCTGTTTAACAATCTGAGCTATACTCAGCAATTTATCCTTTGAAGTTACCAGTGCATATTTTTCATATACCAGGTTGGTTCCCCCGATGGTAATCTTCCTTGAGTTCTCATCAATAGTGGCGTTCGTAACTTCATTTCTCTCCCACGCGTTGGAGTTTCCATATATTTTAACCGCTGTTCCCTTGCTGTTGCAGTAAACATCATATATCTCACCTATATCCATAACAGTTACAGCTTTAACTTTACCGTGTGCATCCTGAATATCAGTGCCACCCGTATAAGGCACCGAATACTCCGTTCCCGACGAGATATCTATAAAATGCAGCTTCTTGCCGCTATCATCCTTACCACTCAGGATTCCGGTCAAAGTCACATTTCCCTTATCATTGGCTATATCTTTTATATCACCTTTCGGCGCCGGTGTTATTGATGAACCCGGTGTTACTGATGAGCCGGACGTCTTTGAGCCCGCTCCACAACCTGTCTGGCATAAAATAAACACCATCACCATACCAAGACACACCATATTTTTTATTATTCTTGTAATTCTGCTTCCCGCCCCTCTGCTGCCGGAGAGTTTTATAATACTGCATCCTGCCGCTTTGCTGCCGGAATGTCCTGCAAAAACATTGCTTATATTCTTCATAATAATCCCAAATATTTTTATTAAAAATTCCCATCATTATAAATAGGCATTCTTATTGGGATTTTACCATATACAGCATATTTTATCAATTAATTCTCGTCTCCTTTGATTCTGCCATATAACCTTCTGGAGTTTATCAACATTTTTATCAGGAATCCACGATTTATTAGCATTAAGATACTGATTAATTATTTTCCAGAACTTTTCCGGGTAAGACAACAGTACCACTAATATGTAAAAATCATTTTCACAAATGCTGCTTACTCTATCATATTCATCCACAAGCCTGTAAAACACACTGCTTTCCCAATCATGTTTCTCCATTACTTTTCTGATAAACTGGTACAAATCCCAAACCTGACACTCGTTTCTGCATCTGTCAAAATTAGTAACATAACTGGTTTTATTATCCAGAAAAACATTATGATAATTAAAACTTCCATGACATAATTCATTATCAGATACCGCCTTTAACAGCCTTTCGTCCAGTTCAGGATTGTTAAGCAGCGTCACCGCCTGACTTGCCTCCTGATAAAATCCTTCTATATTTTTATATGCCATTTGTTCAAAATGTTGCTTGCCCTTCTTTGTGCGAAGATAATTGTATGCTTTTTTAAGCTCTCTGGTATGCCTTTCATAAGTATCTCTAAGCCCCGTCTGTCCTGCTGACCCGCAGGCAGCCAATTCAGGTCTTAATGTTGCATCTGCGTTTCCCGCATTCTCTTGAGACTCTGATTCCGCCTTACTTTCTGTCGCAGCCCCTCCTTTGTTCTCCTGCTGCTTAAGCTGTGGGCCTATCTCCTTCAAAACTTTATGCATTGACGCCATTGTCCTTAAAGCCTCACTCATATCTTCCAGACTCTTTACATCACTTTCCCTGGCATCAAACCAATCCTTAAGCACATACTTTCGACCATCTATATCTTCGCTTATGAGCCCACCCTCCAGGTTACGCATATATGTATCTGTATTAATGAAGCCCCTTTCCTTTAGAGCTCTTGTTATTCTGTCCTCACGTTCATAAAACTTATCAGATTTACCACATGGCAGAAACAGCTTGCATCCCTTGTCAGTTCCAAGAATCAGACCGCCTCTTCCCCTCACCACCCGGTTAATGCTGATATCGTATTGTTCTAACACTTTCTCTGATTTCTCATTCACATCCATAAACCTCCAATCAATCTTACTTATCTTATGAGCATCATTACCTAAAAATGCATGAATACGGGTAAAAATGAACTTCCCATTCCATTCTTGCCTTATTTTTTTCTTTTTGATAGAATTATGGAAATTTGTAAGATTTATTTGTGAGATTTTATAGTAAAGAGGTTATCAAGTGGAATTTAAAATAGAATTACCTGAAGATGTAAAATATATAATTTCCGAGATAGAAAGAAAAGGACTCCAGGCGTACGCCGTAGGAGGATGTGTACGTGATACACTGCTGGGAAAGACTCCTGATGACTGGGATATTACCACCTCAGCACTTCCTGCCCAGATAAAATCTTTTTTCAAAAAAACAATTGATACAGGAATTGCCCATGGTACCGTAACCGTAATGCTCAATGGAAATGGTTACGAGGTCACCACTTACAGAATTGACGGAGAATATAAAGATGGCCGTCATCCTGAATCAGTGGAATTTTCAGTTCGCCTGACAGATGACTTATGTCGACGGGATTTTACAATCAATGCAATGGCCTACAATGATACCACCGGTCTTGTGGACGAATATGAAGGAATTAAGGATCTTGAAAATAAAGTAATCCGTTGTGTAGGTGATCCTGTTGCACGTTTTACAGAGGATGCCCTTAGAATGATGCGGGCCATACGTTTTTCCGCTCAATTAGGCTTTGACATTGATCCATCTACATATCAGGCAATTTTAACCCTTGCGCCTAACATCAATAAAGTAAGCATGGAGCGGGTATGCGTAGAATTCAGAAAAACCATTATGTCGGACAACCCCGAATTATGCAGGCTATATGCAGAAACAGGTTTATTCAAAGATATTCTTCCTGTTCTCAATGACACTTTATCAGGAAGATATGCCAGAAGAATTTTATTGACCACGAAATACATCAAGAAAATTCCTGCATTAAGATTTGCAGCTATTCTTTCCGGTTGCACGCCGGAGGAAGCTGAAAAGACATTGCACCTTTTAAAAATGGATAACAAGACCACTGACATTGTTAAAAAAATATTACAGTTCCACAAAGAAGACATTAGCGAGACAGAACCCGCTGTCCGCGAAGCCCTTCACAAATATGGCAAAGAACTTATGGATTACATTTTTGAATTTCTTTTTGCTGAAATTCAGGCAGGAGAGGAAATAACATTTATTACTAACCCTGCAAAGCGCAAGCACATTCTTACATTAAAGCGTTTATGCCGTGATATACTGGACAGGGGTGATTGTTTTACCCTTAAAGATTTAGATATTACCGGAAACGATCTTATGGAATATGGGCTATCCGGTGCCGACATCGGTAAAACTATGAACAATCTGCTGTCCGTGGTCATTGAAAACCCTAAACTAAATGACAAAGCAACCTTGATAGCTTTAATTGATAATTTATAATAAGGGGAGGGGTCAGACCCCATAAAAATTTTATAAACTTTTTCCAAAAAAGTTTATAAAAATTTTATGGGGTCTGACCCCTTTCATCTAAAATGCTGCATACATCATAGCTATAGTATCAAATCCAGGTCCATATGCGCCAAATATTATTACCGTAAATATGGCAGCATACCATATTACCCATCTTACAGGTTTTGGAAGTCCTCCTATTTTAACTGAAATAGAAATCTTCTTCTCCCTTAAAATACTTACAATTGCCACTACAATCATGCCAAAAAAAATTATGGCATAATCGTATGGCTCAAGCACCAGATCTGATAACGTACCGACAAACGCTGATATATGAAAATCAGTAAATATCCTTTTCAACATATCAAATCCTACAGCCACCGTCTCAACCCTGAACATCATTTCACCTATAACCACTATTATAAATAGCTTAACAAATCTAAATGCCCTAACAGCAAAACTGTCCATGTTGATTTTTAACTGTTCAGTTTTTTTCGCAATAGGTTTTTCCAACAGATTTTCTATGAAAATAAGGACAAAATAATACATTCCGTAAAATATATATGTTCCCTTAGGACCGTGCCACAATCCGTTGGATATCCATACACAGAATAATGCTACTGTAGGAGTAAACATCCTGCTCACTCCCATGCCAAATACATTCTTGACTTTCTTTGATAATTTGGCCATTGGCTTTGCAAAGGAAATCGGATAGAATATGTAGTCCTTAAACCATGTACCCAGCGTTATATGCCATCTGTGCCAGAAGTCACCTGCATTTTTAGCAAAGAAAGGCTGCCTGAAATTTTCAGGAAGCTTTATACCGAAAATTCTTGCGCTTCCTATTACCACATCTATAGTTCCGGCAAAATCCATATAAAGCTGCAGTGTGCATAAAATAGCTCCATAAAGTATTACGGACCCATCATACACATTACCACTGTCAAAAATTTTCTGAACACCTATTGCCATATGATCGGCAATAACCATCTTCTGAAACAATCCCCACAATATCCTTCTATAGCCGGCTGTAAGATTTTCATAGCTTACCTGATTACCTGCAAACATAGTATCAGATATATCAGAATATCTCGCAATCGGTCCCTCCATAATAGTTGGAAAAAAGCTAAGATAAAGAGACAACTTAAATATATTCTTTTCTCTCTTTACAGTGCCCCTGTACACATCAATCATGTAAGATACAGCCTGCATGGTGTAATAAGATATTCCAATTGGAACAAGAAATGAAATATTCTTATGTTCCCAGGAAATGCCAAAGTGTCCTAACATCCCCGATATTCCCTGTCCAAAGAAATTAGTATATTTAAGGACAAGTAGTATAAGAAAGTTGAGAACTATTCCCACTGCCAGATACTGTTTCCTTCTTATGGTATTTCGCTTTTTTTCCTGTTTATCCCCTGCCTTAACAAGCGATATTTTGTCTATAATCCATGCTGTTGCATAGGTTATAACAACAGAAAGAAGGTTATACAAAAGAAGTACTCCACTGGCATATATAAAAAATGTATAACCTGCTACCAACAACACTATCCATCTGTACTTTTCTTTACATAGCTGATAAAGGATAATTATTATGGGTAGAAATATTGCAAAGAACATTATTGAATTATATGACATATATTCTTCTTATCCTCCACACTGCATTTTTTAGTACAGACCCGCATTTTTATAATCATCATGCCACTTATTATATGCCGGATTGTGCCTGTAATCTTCCAAATCAAAATTTTCTTTCAGAATATTACCTATATATGAAGTCGCTTTCATTGAACCGTATATATTAACATGTACTCCTGCATCGTAAGTATCGTAAGTCCAGTCTATTCCTACTTCCTCATTATTCTTGTTTAAGTCTACATACATAACGCCATTATCTTCTGCCCATGAAGATATAGTTTTATACTTATTTTCATTCCAGTTGATTGCACTTGGTGCACTGACTAAAACCAGTCTGGAACCGTTAGCACTACACAGTTCTTTGATTTTATTAATATATTCAATGCCTTCATCTGTAATAACATAATCACCAAAATCATACACATATGGTTCTCCGGCGAATCCTTCTATGGTATCACGCACCTGAAAGCCCTTATATAAGCTTTCATTCCGCCTGTTTTCTGTGAAATTTAATACAAACTTCGGAAGCTGTATTCCGTTATAAAATGAATGATAATGAAGTATAGGGAAAAGCTTTTCCATCATGTTATCAAATTCATTATCATCCTTATATATCCCCGGATATTCTTCAAATATCGAATCCGTCTCCAAAACCACCAGCTTTGGCGACTGCCTTTTAAATGTCTCAACAAGAATTGCGTAGGTATCGCACAATCTCTGTGCTCCTGACCCTGTATCATAAGATGTTATGCCATGCTCTCCCCACAGCTGCAGCGGTGAAAATGTATAACACGACTCACTGTTTCCGGCAAATATTACATCTATACTATTCTCATCTTCATATGATAAAGCTTTAGTCTTAAGACTAACTACTGACAAATTATATGCATCATATTCCTTTGGTTTTATAAGATATGAGCTTACCATTATCAGTACCAGCAGTATAGCAAGGAATCCAATTAAATCTATCGCATGATTTTTCTTTTTCATTCTACTTCCTCTTTGCTGCGCCTTGCGACACAATTTCCTTCAATGTTAAACAGCCCAATCAGGACTCTTACACAAAAACAAATGTACTGTGAAGCACATAATGAGGCCTTGCCTCCACGATTTTTAACCGCTGAAGCAAGACCCCATAAAAAGTTTATAAAAATTTTATGGGGTCTGACCCCTTTCATCACCTTTTACTAATACGCCTTTCCCCAATATACCATCGTTTTAGCCGGTTTTCCGCAACATACACACACGTCGCTTAAATGCTCCTGCTCAAATGGCATACATCTTGATGTACAGGTTGTGTCCTCTTTAATCTTATCCTCACAATCCTGATTTCCACACCACATAGCTTTAATGAATCCCTGCTTATTAGCAGCAATATCCTTAAATTCATCATAATTAGCTGCAACATATGTATGTTCTTCTCTATGTGCCCTGGCTCTTTCAAGCATATCTTTCTGCATCTGATCTAAAATCTCAGGAAGTTTTACAGGTAATTCATCAATAGAAACAGTAACCTTTTCTCTAGTGTCTCTTCTAACAATAATTGCCTGATTAGCTTCAATATCCCTAGGACCCATCTCAACTCTTACAGGAATACCACGCATTTCCTGCTCTGAGAACTTCCAGCCCGGATTCTTATCTGAATCATCAACCTTAACTCTTAAGCCTGCGCTCTTTATGGCATCTCTTACTTCGTAAGCCTTGTCAAGAACGCCTTCCTTCTTCTGCATAATAGGAATTATATCAACCTGAACAGGTGCTACTCTTGGAGGAAGTACAAGTCCTGAATCATCTCCGTGAGTCATTATTACCGCTCCAATAAGTCTTGTTGTTGTTCCCCATGAAGTCTGATGAACATACTTCAACTTGTTATCCTTATCTGTGTACTGAATTCCAAATGCTTTTGCAAAACCATCACCAAAATTATGGCTGGTTCCTGACTGCAAAGCTTTTCCATCATGCATAAGAGCTTCAATTGTATATGTAGCTTCTGCTCCGGCGAATTTCTCCTTATCTGTCTTACGGCCCTTAATTACAGGCATTGCAAGCACTTCTTCACAGAAAGCAGCATATAAATTAAGCATCTGTTGTGTACGAGCTTCTGCTTCTTCTGCTGTAGCATGAGCAGTATGACCCTCCTGCCATAAAAACTCTCTGGAACGAAGGAATGGTCTTGTCTCCTTCTCCCATCTTACTACTGAACACCATTGGTTATATACCTTTGGCAAATCTCTGTATGACTGTATCTCATCTTTATAAAAATCACAGAAAAGAGTCTCAGATGTAGGTCTTACACACATTTTCTCCTGAAGAGGATTAAGTCCTCCCTGCGTTACCCATGCAACTTCCGGCGCAAAACCTTCCACATGATCCTTTTCTCTTTCAAGAAGACTCTCAGGAATAAACATAGGAAGATATACATTCTCAACTCCCGCTTCCTTAAATCTTCTGTCCATCTCGTTTCTGATATTTTCCCAAATAGCATATCCTGCTGGTTTGAATATCATGCATCCCTTAACACTTGAATAAGACATAAGCTCTGCTTTTTTACAAACGTCTGTGTACCACTGGGCAAAATCAACATTCATGGATGTGATTGCTTCTACCAATTTCTTGTCTTCTGCCATAAAAACTCCTTCTGACCACATTCCGGTTGTGGCTCTCTCAATATTTATAATGTCCGATTTATTCAATCGTAACAAATGTGTTCTTTTTCGCATTCGCTCCATTAACCATCAATGGTATTTGCGCAAGTGACACGAAGATAAGTTTAACACTTTAACATAGGTTTTTCAATATGCTCCTTAAGCATCCGCACCAGAGTCCTAATAATAATAAAACTAACAGGACCAATTACAAACCCCATAACTCCATAAACCAGCAGTCCAACAAATGTTACCATAAGCATTGTAAAGGGTGCTACTGCAAGACGTTCTCCCATGCACTTGGACTCCATTATTTCCCTTACAAAATATGTCACAACATATAAGGCAATAAACAGAGCCGCCGTTCCGTAATTCTTAAACAACACCTCAAGTAAAGCCCAGGGTATCAACACAGTTCCTGTTCCCAGTACAGGAAGTGCATCTATTAAGCCAATTAGAAATCCAAGAACAATTGCATAAGGATTTTTAATTATAGAAAGCACTGCTACGCACAAAAGAGAATTTATCAAAATAATCTTAATCTGCACTTTAAAATACACATTTACAAGAACTTTCAAATCACGCCATATAACCCCAAGCTCCCTGGAATATACGCCTGTCCGTTTATGTTTTCTTAACCTGTCCATATCGCTTGAAATATACACAACTGATATAAAACTTGCAGTAATTCCGCCAAATATCAGCACAATATTTTTAAATGCAATGGCTCCGCCACCAATAAGCTTTTCAGGAAGTAACGACACAATCTTGCTTCCACAATTGCACACCCATTCCAGGCACTGCCCTTCCTTAAGGCCAAACCATCCATCTGCATCAAGGCAGATTCTTGCTGCCTCCTGCCTTATTCCTATCATATTGTAGTCAAAATTTTTTATAAAATTGCAGGTTTCTTTCACCGCCATAATAACAATGACACTTACAATTCCAAGAATCAAACCTACAAATATGAATACCATTACCGTTGCAACAGCACCTCTGGTGGGAAACCTGCCAATTTTCCTGCTGAATTTATTAACAGGGTTTTCTATCATTAATGCAATCAGTCCTCCAAGAACAAACGGCCAGACTAACAGAAGTACATACCTGAACAACAAATAAACTACCACCGTTATAATCACTGTACCTGATAACAATTTCATTTTATCTTTTAATTCCCATTCCATACCGCCTTCTTTGGCACTAGTGTCGCACCAAACTCCTCATAAGGAGTATGTCCGGTTTTATAAAGATTATACCGGTTAAAATGCTGTTTATAACACAGCTTCTCTAAAAATACTGTTTAAAAATCAGGCTCCGTCTCATACATCTTTCCATCAACAGAAAGTCCAACAGAACATAATGCAATTGTTCCTCGCTTTAACCCTAATTCCTCTGCCTTTTTTGATGCTTCCTCTAACCCATATTTGCCGTCGCCAACCAAAGGAAAATTTCTGGAAGCAAATTGAACCCTAATCTGATGATGTCTTCCTGTAAGCAAATGAATTAACACTCTTGAAACATCCTTTACCTCATCATAATCAATAAGCTCATATTCCAATTCCGCTCTTTTTGCATCTTTGTCTTTCTCTTCTGCAACTCTGGACATATTACTTTTTCCATCTTTCACCAGAAAATCTGTAAAATGTCCTTTTTCTTTCTCCGGCCTACCCTTCACCAAAGCTATGTACCTCTTATCAAATGTGTCCGATTTCATCAATTCAGACAGTCTGGCTGCCTCCTTCTTATTCTTTGCCAGAAGAACCAAGCCGCTTACCGGTCTGTCTAATCTGTTAATTATAGCAGCATAGGCCTCTTCCCCTTTTGACCTTCTGTAATTAAGAACCTCACTCACAATATCCATATCAAAGGATTTTCCACTTTGTGAAAGTTGTCCTGCAGGTTTATCCACAATTATTTTGTTTTTATCCTCATAAATAATTTTTAGCATCTCTTCACCCTTTTCATTTTTTATCTCTTCACACTCTTCACCCTTTTTATTTTTTATCCCTTGACGTACAAATAATTTAACATTAAAATTTTATCAAGACTTTTTATATATAATAACATATAAAGAACTTACTAAAGGAAAAAGTTTTACAAATATGAGGAGGATTTACACTATGGATAACTATCCAAACAATGAAAATAACCAGCAGAACGCAGGTTATGGTGCACCTGATGTCAGCTACAATAGCAATAGCACTCAGGCGCCAAATCCACAGCAGGATACTACTAATCAGTTAAACGGTTTCAACCAGAACACTTATGGCCAGAATAACAGCTATAATCAGAATCCTTACGGTCAGAACAACG
>JAUNPK010000005.1 GCA_030536855.1 Eubacteriales bacterium | reverse complement strand
TTATCAAATTAATCATAGTGCTCTTTCCGGCTCCATTTGCACCTAAAATTCCATATATTCCCGGTTTAAATGTATAGCTAATTCCTTTCAACGCTCGAACCGTTCCAAATGTCTTCTTTAAATCTCTAATTTCAAGTTCCATAATATTAGCTCCTTTTACCTTCTAAACCCTTCCCTGTATAACGTAATACACCAACAAATAATTCCCAGAATCAAAATTACAATTCCATTAATCTGACCACTGCCCCGGCTCCAATTCTCCGAAATTAACAAAGGGGATACAATTGAAAGATAATATAACCTATCAAACCCCAACAAGCATAAAATATGTGTAAAAATTAGAGCCACAGATATAATTAAAGACCTTAAATAATCAAATACACTTGAAATCAAAAGTATTATTCCGGCAATGGATATAAGCACTATCAATTTCCACAACATTACACACACAAGATATTCTTTTAATGACATCTGAATTGGGATGTGAGAAAGTAATGGATAATCTTGAATTATTACTGTCTTATCCCAGACACCATAAGTCCGAGTCACATTAATCAGATTTGGAATAAAGATTGTTGCCCACAAAGCAACAGTTGTAATCAATACAGCTTCAGCCTTTACTGCAAACCACTTTCCACGTCCATTTGATGATGTATGTATCAATGTTTTCATATTTTGTCTTCTATCATCTGATAAAATACCAAACAATAAAAAAATCAATCCAATTACACTTAATAAGCCATAAAATTTATGATGATCATATAATTTCTCACCAAACATTTCTTCCACTGCAAACGGCGAAGTAACAACGCCTTCTATTCCTCTGTCTCTCAACTTCTTTAGGTTATCAACATTTCTGTGAATTTCATCAACACCATTTCTATAGAGCGAGGCCTGCATACTTGCCTCAACATAATCATCTCTGGAATAAACTCCCAGATTGTTTTTATTTGAAATGTTAATGTCATTCAGTCTGTTATCCCAATATTCTTTTTCATTTTCATATTTTTGTACAATTTGTGTCAGCTCATCAGATAAAGACATACCTTCTGCTTCTTTGTAATATTTTATTGCCACAGACATATCATCATCATATATATATCCCTTTTTAATGCCACTATTGCATACAATCACAAATATAATTCCTATAACAACAATACCCTTACGAACCCATAAAATTTTATATAACTCCATAACAAGTAGTGAACATCTTGAAACAATTTTTTGACACGCAGCTTTAACTCGAGTATTAATTTTATCAAAAATGCTCATCTTACGGACGGTTCTGATATATATACCTTCCAATACACATCCTGTTGAAAACACCGTAATTCCGGTAGCATATACAACCAACATTGTATTTATCTTATTCATAATAAATGTTCCAAATCCTACGTTGCCGTAACTGCCAATCGTATTGTACGGCAATATAGCATTCCAGATATTAATAGTTTTAAACAATGCCCACATACTTTTATCCGGAATGGAAACATACAATACATAAGAAATGCCGAGAATAATCACCGCTATTCCCATTCCTGCGGTGATATTGTTAAAAAATGCAAGTAAAAACCACACAATTAATCCTGTCATAAACACAGCAGAAGCAGATATGACCAGCAACATCAGAATAAAAATCCATTTATTACTTGTAAAACATATAGTTCCATAATTCTGGCAGCTTTGCAGGGAATTACCCATGAATTGCAACCCTCCATAAATATGAAACGCAATAATAAATTGACACATATAAATAAAGATTGTGCTAAATATACTTACAACAGCAAGAATTGCAACTCTTTTCGCAGCAAGCAATCCTCTTCCTTTCTTTGATGAATATACAATGTATATCAAGCCATTTTTTCTATCATCAAAAAAACGAAATACACATACAAGAATAATTAACAAAATAAAAATATTTATATAAGTACTTGCTGAAGCCACCTTCTCTACGGCCTGACTATTATCCGGTTTTACATTGATGTTACGTAATTTTCTAAAATCATATTTTGATTTTAATATATTGGTATGAGCAAACGTCGAAGGAGCAGAGTAGATATCCGTCATAAGCATAGAATCTCCTTGTGCAATATAACTGTCTATCATTTCAGTGTAACCTTCCACATATCTAACGCTACTATCATAAAGGCTCAAAGCCATATCAATTGCATCCGACTTTTCAACATACTGGTTCAATAACGCAGAATCCTGACTCTTTAATTCTTGATAGTAATCATATATTTCTGGGGCCGACTCACGATAACTTTCAATTCTCTTTTCATAATTTCCCCCATAATACTTTTCTTCATCTTCTTCCTTGAGTCTGCTCCACTGCTCCATGTTTTGTATCATGTATATCTTTGCACGTGCCAGAAATTTTGCCTGTTTATCATCCATTGTAATGAGATTACCATAATATTCCGTAAGCATCTGATTGTAATAATAATACACATCCTGGGATGAAACTCTTAGTTCTTCAGATTCCATATTCCTATTCAACTGATAAAACAAAACAGACGTAAAACAGCAAACTGACAAAATTAATATAATCGTCCACTTATCAACTACTCTACGAAATTCTCCCACTGAATGTCTCCTATCTCTTATTGAATAAACATTCCGTTGTAAATCTGCAACCATTCTTCATTTCCTGTACCAATAGAAGTCTTTTTTAGCGCAGCATATTTGTATGTATCGGTTGGTGAAGATTTTGTTTCCTCATTAAATGAAAAATTAGATTTACAACTTGTTCTAATAATTACATATCGATCATCAACGCCTGCCAAATCACATTTGTCAGAATATTGTTTCACATACACTTCATTTCCATCCTTATCTATAATTACAAGCCTGCTTATATCTGAATTTCCCTTATATTGATTTAAATAAATATATTTATCGTCGCACATCACGCTATATCCAATTGTATTTGTCAAGTCATAAATCTTATTTTTAGTCTTAGTATCTAAGTCGTATTTCCACAGTTCTGCCTTTAAAAAGAGACCTTGACTTTCAACTTCATCAACATAATAAAGATTTCTATTATTATCAATTGCAAAACCTTTTATACTAGCGTAAATTTCTCCCTCTGCTCTATTATTACAATCTCTAGGAGCATTTGTACGCAATATTTCTTTTAAATTTTCCCCTTCTGACTCATATAATACATATGTAAAAATATCCTGTTCTACGTTATAAGAACATGTTTTTATGTACATTTTATTATCTGCTACTTCTATATCACAGTTAAAATTCTTTGTATATTTAAACTGTTCTGTCGTTTCTTCTAATGTCAATAATATTTCTGTTGTTTTATCTGTCATTTTCGTCCTAAATAACACAATTTCAGAATTTATTGGATCCCGAGAAGACTTGTTTCTCTTTCCACAACTAAATACATAACCATTAAAAATACACACATCATTATTTCCACCAAAATATGGTATATATTCCGGATTACTATTTATCACGCATTCATCTTTTTGATTAGATCCATGCTCATCATATGACACCAATTTCATTCCCGCCTTGTTATCATAAGAAACCATATACAATCGATGGTTGTAATATACAAAACCACCTCCGTCTTCATCACCCTCCACCGTATCAAAATATGCCTGACAACTTGTGGTATTATGTTTACAATCCACTTTACTGCATAATGGTGTAACAGTGTCTGTATTTATGTCATAAAAATATATCATCTTTCCATATGATTTCGAATCAGCACTAAGTATGTTTCTGTCTTCTTCTAACCTAAAATATTTGGTATTTGTGAAATTATCTAAATACCCACTAGGGAAATTACGTACAAAATAATATCCTTTCTCTGCGACAGCTATAATATGATTGTCTTTTTGATAATATGGTTGTTCATCACTATTGAATGAGAACTCCGGAAATTTATTTTGCACATCCTGAGTTACCAGTTCCTCACTTGAATAATCAGCCCCACACCCTATTAATGTATTTGCAATACATACAATAACCATGGCTATACAAATAAACTTTTTCCTCATATTATTTCCTTTCTACTCTTATCCAATTATCCATTTAAGATGACTGGATTTACTTTCCTTTCCTAAATAATACTTGTTTAAATTTAAAGCTCCTATGCCCTTGTCTAGTCTGAGGAGATTCCATAAATAACTTATTCTTATATATATATCCCCCTTTCATTTACCCCCGTTATTTCTTATTTCAGTTGTGCACATCTGATAATTTTTATATATCATTCCATATATTAAAAAACAATATGAGTTGCAAAAAACGACAAAATCCTGCAATAAATGACAAAAAAACTGCCTCACCAAGTATTGTTAATTACAATACTTAGCAAGACAGCTCTCCTCAAGCTTTATCTCAATTAATTATTCCACTCATCCAGAAGTCCTTCAAATACTTTAAGAGCATCCTCCACAACCTGCGGTTTTTCCATATCTATATTACAGAGTTTAAGCAGTTCAATAGGATGCATACTGCTTCCTCCCGAAAGGAACTTCTTATAGCCCTCAATTACCTGCTTATCACCTGCCAATATCCTGGACGAAATTGCTATAGCTGCGGAATAGCCGGTGGCATACTGATATACATAAAATGGTGTGTAAAAATGTGGTATTCTTGCCCATTCGCAGGCAATTTCATCATCTATCACCATCTCCTCGCCAAAATACTTTTTATTAAGCTCCTTGTACACCCTGCACAAATTCTCTGCGCTGAGTACAGTTCCCTCCTCTGCCATTCTGTGAACCTGCATTTCAAACTCAGCAAACATTGTTTGTCTGAAAAGAGTTCCCTTAAACTGCTCCATATAATGATTTAGAAGATATTTTTTCTGCGTCTTATCCTTACAGTTATCTAAAAGGTAATTCATAAGCAGAGACTCATTACAGGTAGAGGCAACCTCCGCAACAAAAATCTTATACCCTGCATATGCAAATGGCTGTGTCTTGTTAGAATAATAGGTATGCATAGAATGTCCCATTTCATGAATCAACGTAAACACATCATTAAGGGTATTGCTGTAATTAAGAAACAGATAGGGATGGGTTCCATATACTCCCCATGAAAACGCTCCGGTTCGCTTGCCCACGTTCTCGTAAACATCTACCCATCCATTTTCCAGTCCTTCCTTTACAATTGAAAGATATTCCTCCCCCATAGGTTTAAGAGCATTTAATATCATCTCCTTGGCTTCATTATAGGAAATCTCCCATTTATAGTTATCCACCATTGGAGCATACACATCGTAAAAATGCAGTTCATCCACTTTAAGTTCCTTTTTTCTTAATGCCACATATCTGTGCATTAAAGAAAGATTTTTATCCACTGTTTCAATAAGGTTAGTATATACCTTCGTTGGTATAAAGGAACCTGACAGATACATTTCCATAGTAGAATTGTATTTTCTTGCCTGAGCATTAAACATAGCCTGCTTCACGTTGCCATAGAAGCAAGCCGCCAGAGTATTTATGTGTCCTTTATATTGGCTATATAATCCGTAAAATGCATCTTTACGCACCTGCCTGTTCTGACTCTCCATATACAGAGTATACTTGCCATTGGTAAGTTCTGCCTCATTACCGTCTTCATCTTTAATGCTTCCAAACTTTACATCTGCATTGTTAAACTTTGAAAACACCTCATTTGGCACAGTCGTTACCTGACTCGCCTTAGCAAGCAGTGCTTCTTCCTTCTCAGACAATGAGTGTTCTTTCTCGGCGAGCATATCTTCAATCATACGGGCATATAACTTAAGCTCTCCATCCTTAATCCAATCTCTGAGCACATTTTCCTCCATAGAAAGGATTTCAGGCTCAAGAAAGGCATACTTTTCTGCAAGTTTTGAGGCTGCCATCTGGGCTTTTCCTGACATTTCCTGATACTTCCCGTTGGTTGTGTCTTCGTAGTATCGCATAAATGCGTACACATACACTCTCTCAACCATAAAGTCTATTTCTTCACTTTCCCTGATAGCGTTATACAGATTTTCTTTTGATTCGGTAGACTTTCCTTTATACCCACTCTCCTTCTCAGAAGCCTGTATTAATTCATTGTAATCTTTCTCCCACAACTCATCCGTCGCATATATGTCATTAACTGCCCATTTATACTTTTCTGATATATCTTCACGAGTTGGTGTCTTTTTCATGTCAATCCTCCCTGTTATTTATATTGTTACTGCTCTAACTCAGGAAGATATGCTGATGCAGCAATAGCCAGTGCTCCATATCCTATATGACATGATACGCTAAGAGAAAGAGGATCCATATGTAAATCAAACTGTGGGAATTCTTCCTTTATAATCTCTGCCCACTCATCTGCCTCTTCTTTATTGCCTGTATAAGCTGCTTCAATATGCATTTTTCCTTCTTTGGCAAACTCGGCAAATCTCGTTTCCATATCATCCTTCATTGCCTTTATCATTATTTTCTTGGCAGAAGATTTACCTCTTGCCTTGGCATATGCATCAAGCTTTTCACCCTGAATCTGAAGTACAGGATTTAACTTAAGCATTGTTCCTATGGCTGCTGCTGCAGGTGTGATTCTTCCACCCTTCTTTAAATACTTAAGTGTCTCAAGAGTTATATAAATGCTTGAATCCATTTTGTGCTTTTCAAGTATTTCTTTAATCTGGGCGGCTGTCTTTCCTTTTTCAGCAAGTCCTTTAGCATCAAGCACAGATTGTCTCATGGTAACAGATATTCTCTGGTTATTAACAACCTCCACTTTTCCATCATAATCTGCTGCAACCATTGTTGCTGTCTGACAAGTTCCGCTAAGTCCGCTGGACATTGGAATAAATACAACTTCATCGTGATCTTTTAAAAGCTTATCAAAATACTCCTGCATGGTTCCTATGGATGGCTGGGATGTTGAAATATCAGCATCTTCCTCTAATCTCTTATAAAACTCCTCTTGTGAAAGAGTTACATCTTCAAAATATTCAACACCATCAATAAAAAATGGCATAGGAATTACCGTTACTCCTATCTCCTTTGATTGTGCCTGTGTTATGCCGCTGTTACTGTCTGTTAATATAGCTACTTTACTCACAATAACCTCCATTCTCGCGTTTTTTACCAACGCATTATGAGTTCTGTGTTACTAACAAATTTTACACAGATAAGTACTATTGTACCTTATCTTTTATTTTGCTACAATATTTTTTGTAAAATTTTATGATTTCAATGGTATGGAGGTGTCCATAAAATGAATTTTAATGTAAATATTACAGAATCTTTTTCCGAATCAGATATTAAATCGTTAATTAATAAATGTGATGAATATGATATTCTCTATGATTGCCATGAAGGGGATTATCTCATACAGCTTGGAGCTTACACAGACACCGGGCTTATGCTGGGATTTATCTCCTGTTATATACCATTGGATGATACTACGGAATCCGTGGACTTTGATTGCGTCGTTCATCCTGAATACAGACGATGTGGCATATTTAAAATGCTGTTTAGTAAGATGAAAGATATTTTAACTATTGATTATGATTTTAAGGGAAAATATGTAACATCTATGAGGGATGACCTTTATGAGAAGCTTTCCCACAGCAGCCTCCACATAACGCTTTCTTATAAGGAACATCTTATGTCTCTTACTCATCCGGAAAAAGTTTTGAGTATGGCAAAATGCTACGATAATTCTCCATACATTTTATGCCCAAATATTTGTCAGAATGATTATGACAAGAATTGCCAGGACATTTACCAAAATACTTGTCAGGATACTTGCCAAGATGCTTCTTTTTATGAGTTATATAGGAATATCGGCAGATACAGCGAGGCTGATGAAGATAAAAACTCACCTTTGGCTTCCTTATATTTTTCTTCCTTTGACTCCACAATATGCATACATCAGGTTTTTGTGGAACCTGAAGAACGAAAAAAAGGACTAGGCACACAACTTGTATGCTTAGCCCTTAACAACCTCATTGATACATACGGTTCCGATAAAAACATCATTCTTCAAGTATCAAGTACCAACTTACCTGCCTGTCATGTATATGAAAAATGTGGATTCACGGTTCAGGAATCAGTGAGTTTTTATTATGTCAACTAAATATCCACTAATTATTTATCTGTACCAATTGCTTATCTGGCAGAAATTACATCTCCCATATCATACATTCCTGCTTCCTTTCCGGCAAGGAACTTAGCAGCCTCAATGGCACCCTTAGCAAATACTGACTTAGAGTATGCTGTGTGAGTGAATTCGATAACCTCATCTTCACCTGCAAATATAACGTCGTGTACGCCTACGATTGTGCCACCTCTTACAGCACTGATTCCGATTTCCTTAGGATCTCTCTTAACCTTTTCCTGACTTCTGTCATATTTATAGAAATAATCATCTCCTAGAACTTCCTTCATGGAATCGGCAAGAGCAAGAGCTGTACCGCTTGGTGCATCAAGCTTCTGATTGTGATGTTTCTCCACTATCTCAATATCAAATCCCGCAGGTGCCAGCACCTTGGCCGCATCCTGTAACAGCTTGAATAATGTATTGATTCCCAGAGACATATTAGCTGATTTTAATACTGCAACCTTGCAAGCTGTGCTTCTCACATGTTCAATCTGTTCCGGTGTAAGACCCGTTGTACATACGACAACAGGAATCTGCCTGTCAACACAGTAATCAAGAAGCGCATCCTCCGCCTTTGCAGAAGCAAAATCTATAATTACATCTGCAGGGACATCACATTTTTCAATTGATGAAAATACCGGATAACTGTTATGTCCATCGTCAAATGGGTCTACCCCTGCAACTATCTCACAATCAGTATCCTTCTCCACAAGTCCTGTAATAACACGACCCATGTGACCATTACAGCCATGCATTATTATCTTAGTCATTATCTATCTCCTATCTCTAATTAAGTATTCCATAGTTCTTTAAAGCTGTCTTTAATCTTTCAAGATTAGCTGGTTCCATTTCACAAAGAGGCATTCTAAGCGGTCCAACTTCCATTCCCATGAGATTAAGGGCTGTCTTAACAGGAATAGGATTAACCTCGCAGAATAGGGCATCAACAAGCTCTAATGCATCAAACTGTGCCTTTCTTGCGCCTTCAATATCTCCCTCTAAGAATTTAGCACAGATATCATGTGTCTGCTTAGGAGCCACATTTGAAAGAACTGAAATAACACCCTTAGCACCAATTGACATAAGAGGAACAATGAGTCCATCTTCTCCTGAATACATATCAAGGCATCCTTCTGCAAGCATCATTGTCTTGGATTCCTGAGCAAGATTACCTGTTGCAGCCTTAATAGCTACGATATTATCTACTTCTTTAGCAAGCTTAACTGCTGTCTCCGGAAGAATATTGCAGCCTGTTCTGCTAGGTACATTATACATAATAATAGGAAGGTCTATAGACTTTGCCACTGCTGTATAATGTTCCACAAGTCCCTTTTGTGTAGCCTTATTATAATAAGGAGTAACAACAAGACATCCGTCCACTCCCGCTGCCTGAGCTGCCTTAGAAAGCTCTATGGCAGTTTTTGTACAGTTAGAACCTGTACCTGCAATAACAGGAACTCTCTTCTTAACATAATTGGCTGTAAATCTTATTGCCTCAACATGTTCTTCCTCCGTCATGGTAGCTGACTCACCGGTTGTTCCGCAGATAACAATAGCATCTGTTGAGTTGTTAATCTGATAATCCAGGAGTTCTCCCAGCTTATCATAATTCACGTCTCCGTTAGCTTTCATAGGTGTCACTATAGCAACACCTGCACCTGTAAATAATGACATAAATCCTCCATCCCAACGTTTATCCGTTGTAATATATAATATGCATTTCAATTCTATCTTAAACTGCAACACCTGACATAGGTAAAAGCCGACCTATAAATATAGTCCGGCTTTTAAAGAATTCAATATATAAATCTCTAAGTAGCCCTCCATCGTGTTGATGACAGTCGCAAGGCTGTTAACCTTACGCCCAGAAGCAGCTTCCTAAACTGCAACTTCGGCGCTTTCCCCTTTCTTCATGAATCTTCTGCTTTAGGAGCATCCTCATGATTACTCTTGAATCGCGCAACCTCTACCATATAGAATTAAAATTATGTTTAGTTATATCTAAACAAGTTGAATATATCACCTGTCAGCAAATGTGTCAACCTATTCCTCATCTTCAACAATATCAATTTTACTTACAGATACTTCGTAGGCTACTCTCTTCTCAACTTCTTCCTCATCAACCTTCTTGGTATACTCTCTTGACTGGACTCTTCCGCAAATCTGTAAATGTGCACCCACCTGAAGGTTTCCTGCAAATCTTGCATTTCTTCCCCAGGCTATGCATGGTATGTAATCAGACTTTCCATATGGTCTGTTAACAGCTACCAAAATATCTGCAATCTCTCTGCCAAGAGGTGTCTTCCTATATATAGGAGGTTTGCATACATATCCATCCAGCAAAATCTGATTTGACTTAGACTGTTCCTCCGGAATATCCTCCTCATTAATAAAGTTGAGTTCCCTTACAAATATTGAAAGAACAAGTTTATTTTTCAGTCCTTCATGTCTGTTGTATGAACGGAACTGACCTGAAACTTCAATCTTCATTCCTCTGTAATCTTTTGTAACATCAATAAGCCTTTCACTTATCATTAGCGGTATAATGTCTACCATATCGCTGAGTCTGTTCACTGAGACATACGCAATGTAGAATCCCTCTCCAAACACTTCATGGCTGAATGTGAATTCTGATACCACTTCACCGATGATACACACCCTGTTGTTTTCAATTACCTTATCAAGCATATCGTATTTCTCCCTTCTTGTTGTCAGATATATATTCTGACATGTGCTTTATTTATTGTTCTCAATATGTATATGTTTGGATTTTGAATAATATTACAAAAAATTTTTGAATTTATTGTGTTCAAATTCTGAAATTTTTCTTTAGAAATAAATTTACAGAGTTACAAATTGTGTTCTTATTTTGATACAATATTTTTACTATTACACCTATTGTATTTTAAAATGTTTGTGATAGAATATAAAAGTTGCAAATCCTAAGATATCCAAGCTTGTGTTTTGCAATTACCCAATCAGTTTATTAACGAAAGGACAATTACAATGATTACAAAACGTGAAGACATTCGTAATATCGCTATCATTGCCCATGTAGATCATGGTAAGACTACTCTTGTCGACGAATTGCTTAAACAGAGCGGTACTTTCCGTGAAAATCAGGAAGTAGCTGAACGTGTAATGGATTCCAACGACATCGAACGTGAAAGAGGTATCACAATTCTTTCTAAGAATACAGCTATTACTTACAAGGATACAAAAATCAATATCATTGATACTCCGGGCCATGCCGATTTCGGTGGTGAGGTTGAACGAGTACTTAAGATGGTTAATGGTGTTGTTCTTGTTGTGGACGCATTTGAAGGTGTTATGCCTCAGACCAAGTTCGTTCTCCAGAAGGCTTTAGACCTTAATTTATCTGTTATTGTATGTATTAATAAAATCGACCGTCCGGAAGCAAGACCTAACGAGGTTATTGACGAGATTCTGGAATTATTCATAGATCTTGAGGCCAGTGATGAACAGCTTGATTGTCCGTTCATTTTTGCTTCAGCAAAGTCCGGATACGCTATTGCAGATTTGGATGACGAAAGAAAAGATATGGAACCATTATTCAAGTGCATAGTTGATAATATACCTGCACCTGAGGGAGATCCTGATGCTGATACACAGATGCTCATTTCAACTATAGATTACAATGAATTTGTGGGAAGAATCGGTGTTGGTAAGATTGACAACGGTTCTATCAAGGTTAATCAGGAAGTCATGATTGTCAACCACCATGACCCAAGCGTAAGAAAGAGAGTCCGTGTAACTAAGTTATATACATTTAACGGACTTAATAAGGTGGAAGTCACTGAAGCCGGAATCGGTGAAATCGTTGCTGTATCAGGTATTGCAGATCTTAAGATTGGTGACACTCTTTGTTCTGTGGAAAACCCTGTTGCCATACCTTTCCAGAAGATTTCAGAACCAACTCTTTCTATGGATTTTATGGTAAATGACAGTCCTCTTGCAGGAAAAGAAGGTAAATTCGTAACTTCAAGACACATAAGAGACAGACTTTTTAAAGAGCTTAATACTGACGTAAGTCTGCGAGTTGAGGAAACTCCGGGACAGGAGAATTCCTTCAAGGTTTCAGGCCGTGGCGAATTACATCTTTCAGTTCTTATTGAAAATATGCGTCGTGAAGGTTATGAATTCGCAGTAAGCAAGGCTGAGGTTCTCTATCATACTGATGAACGTGGTAAGAAATTAGAACCTATGGAACTTGCATATATTGATGTTCCGGAAGAATTTTCCGGTTCGGTTATTCAGAAGTTAAGCCAGAGAAAGGGAGAGCTCCTTGGAATGACACCTATTAACGGTGGTTATACAAGACTTCAGTTCTCTATACCATCAAGAGGTTTAATAGGATACAGAGGAGAGTTCCTTACAGATACGAAGGGTAATGGTATTATTAATACTTCTTTTGAAGGTTATGAGGAATACAAGGGAGATATCTCTTACCGTAAGACCGGTTCACTCATCGCTTATGAGGACGGCGAAGCTGTTACTTACGGTCTTTTCAACGCTCAGGACAGAGGAACTTTATTTATCAGTCCCGGTGAGAAGGTTTATGCCGGTATGATAATCGGTGAAAACCCAAGAACAGAAGACATTGAAGTTAATGTATGTAAGACAAAGCATCTTACTAACACACGTTCATCAAGTGCGGATGAAGCTTTAAGACTTGTTCCGCCTAAAATTCTAAGCCTTGAACAGGCTCTTGATTATATCGATACAGATGAACTTCTTGAGGTTACACCGGAGCACTTAAGAATAAGAAAGAAAATTCTTGATTCAACAGCAAGATATAGAGCTAATAAAAAATAATAATATTTTACGGAGGTATACAATATGGATAACGATTTAGGCGCAAAAGTTAAAAAATTAAGAATATCACAGGGTCTTACACAGGAAGATGTTGCCAAGGCACTTGATGTAACACCGGGTTATATCAGTAACGTTGAGAACGGACGTAACCTTATGACATTAAGAATGCTTTCTTATTACGCAGAACTTACAGGTGTTTCTCTCGATTACCTTGCAGGCAGCGTTGATAAGAATTATCAGAGCACTGCCCTGGACAATGAAATTATGCAGCTTATATCTAAGATGGATGTAGCTGATAAAGAAAAGTTAATCTCTACATTACGTATCTGGGTAAAATAATTGAGGGGTCAGACCCCATAAAATTTTTATAAACTTTTTGTCAAAAAATTTATAAAAATTTTATGGGGTCTGACCCTTTTTATTAAGATTGTATAACTTTCATCTGATAGAACTCACCCTTCATTTCCATGAGTTCCTCATATGTTCCGTATTCCACACAATGTCCGTCGGCTATTACCGCAATCTTATCTGCATCTCTGATAGTAGACAATCTATGGGCAACGATGAATGTTGTCCTGTCTCTGGTAAGGTTATTAAGTGCTTCCTGAATCAACTTTTCAGAAATGCTGTCCAATGCAGATGTAGCCTCATCAAGTACAATTATCTTAGGATTCCTTATCAAAGCTCTTGCGATAGATATTCTTTGTCTCTGGCCTCCCGATAACTTACCGCCATGTTCTCCCACCATAGTATCAATTCCATTTGGCAGAGATTCAATGAGATCAGTAAGATTTGACGCCTTTATTACCCGGTGGAGAGTTTCATCATCCACATTATCTACACCGTATGTTATATTATCTCTGATTGTTCCCGAGAATAATATTGATGTCTGGGGTACAACAGCAAGATATTTTCTATAACTTCTCAAATCAATTTCCCTAAGGTCATTACCGTCTACTGTAACGCTTCCTCCTGTAGCGAAATTAAAACCGATGACAAGATTAAGAATGGTTGATTTTCCTGCTCCCGACTCACCTACAAGGGCAATGGTTTCACCCTGCTTCACATGAAGGTTCAGATTATGGAGCACGTCCTTATCTATATTATTATATCTAAAATTAACATTTGAAAAAACAAATTCTCCATGGACTTTTTCCAATGTTCTCTTTCCATCATTGTGCTCAACGTCTTCCTCTAACAGCACCTCTCCTATAGAATTCACCGACTCTATACCCTTGGCTATTGTTGGTATAAGCGACATTAAAGAAGAAACCTGACTTACTATTGACGCAAAATAACTCTGATACAAAGTAATGTCTCCCGGTTTTACGTTGCCCCTTAAGGCCAGATACCCTGTAAATGCAAGGCATACCACCTGAAACACCTGAAATATTGCCCATCCTACAGAACCAAATAAGGACTGTATTATATCCAATCTATATCCCTTTTCTGCAACAGCGAATAACTGCCCGCTCATTTTGGAAACCTCTTCCTCCTCAAGAGCATGTGCCCTTGTTACAGGAATAAGTTCTACCATCTCCATGACTCTGGCAGAAGTCTCCTCCATTTCCTTACGAAACTCTGTATTTCTCTTTCGCATAACATTTCTGAAGAAGACCATTGTAACTGCAGCTATAGGTGCAGTTAACAGAAAGAATATAAATACAACCATACTCTTTTTTATTGTAACTGCCAGCGCTATACCTATATTCAGCGCTATATTAAGTATACTTAAAAACATCTGTGTAGACAGTGTCTCCACTGCCTCCACATCTCGCATTATCTTGGATTGAAGTCTGCCCGACTGAGTCTCTTTATGGTAGGATATTGATAACTGTTGAAGCTTCCTGACCAGTGCCTTTCTTAAACCTGTTTCCGCATATCTGGTTGCCAAGGATTTATATCTTGTGTACATATAATTCATTGGTATATTTAATAAAACAAGAAAAACCATAATGGTCGCCTGTATCATTATATTTCTGTATGTATCAGGAGAGCTCGCAGTTATATCATTAATTATATTAGCTGTTACAATTGGAAGGACCCATACAGGCGCATGCTTGATAAAGAAAAATATAACTGCCAGTACAAATTTATTATAGTTCCCCTTGTACAATCCTATAAGAATTTTCAAAGGGTGTCCCTTGTATTTTCTGTAGCACTCTATAAACCAGTTCTCAACATCTATACCTTTTGGTGCTTTTAAATTCAATATTTTTGCCTCTTCTATTCTTTAATAATATTATCTACATTGTCGGCAACGATTGCTTCTCCTTCACATCCCACAATGTTTACATTTTTAAGAATAAGATCTCTTACATTGCTTACAACCATTCCCTGCTTACATCCTTCATCGCATCCAATCATCATGGCAGCAACTCCCGACTTAGCATTTTCAGCATAAGTAAAATCTATATTTTCAAATGTAAGTTTTTCAATCTTGCTCTCAGGAAGACCACAGATATAGGTTCCTGCCACATGACAATTCTGGGCTTTAATATTCTTAAATGTAAGTCTTTTAATGGAAGGTGTTCTGTCATCCACCGGCAAAGGCTTCTTTGAACTTACATACTCTGTCTTTCCGTCAGGATCACAGAAATAGAAGCTGTTAACAACAAATGGTGTCATTACATTATCCATATCTATATTTTCAAAAGAAATATCATCAAGGACTGATAATTTACCACGGCCTCGTCTTGTCTTCACCCTAAGTCCTCTGTCAGTATTAAGGAACAGACAATCCTTTATATGTACATTCATAACTCCTGCCGCAATCTCGCTTCCTACTGTCACAGCACCATGTCCGTCTCTCATGCAGCACTGTCTCACTGTCATGTTGGTTGTAGGCACATTGTATTTCTCTGCCATATAAATTTTACCTGATTTTACAGCAATGCAATCATCTCCTACTGAAATAAGCGTACCAAGAACCAGCACATCATCGCAGCTCTCAGGGTCTAATCCGTCTGTATTATGAGAATCTGCAGGGGCATTAATCTTCACATCTATGAATTTAAGATGGTTGCTAAAATAAGGATGAATTGTCCAGCAAGGTGAATTCTGAACGGTTATTCCCTGCATAATAACATTTTCACAGTGATTGATGAAGAACAGATTAGGTCTCCAGGCTATATTTCTAATCTTACAGTTTTTCCACCAATTATCGTGAGTTGTACCGCCATCAATTGTTCCCTCACCTGTTATCACGATATTCTTTACATTAATACCGCATATTATGGCAGAGAATGAGTCAACAGGATTTCCTTCCCATGAGCCAAGATTATATTCCTTTGTCTCATCATAAGATTCGATTATTCCAGGTAAAATAGGGAACTTTTCCCTATCTGTAAATGCTAAAAGAGTAGCTCCTTTTGCAAGCTCCAATATTAAATCGTCTTTTAAGAATATACTCGATATTCTGTATGTTCCCTCAGGCACCAAAACTCTGGAATCCTTTGGACAAGCCATAATCGCACACTGAATTGCATTGGTATCATCATGCTCACCATCTCCGTAAGCTCCAAACTCACGAACATTAAGTGTAACAAATTCATAGCCAGTATGGAATTTAACAGGTCCGTATTCCTTACCATCATATATAGCTGAAATTTCATAATCCGTGTCCGGTGTCAATCCATAAACAGATGTCACCTGCTTGTCCGATTCCTGATATTCTTTTCCATTTACTTTAATTGTATATTTCTTTTCTGAATAATATTTACCTGACTCTGTTAATTCAACTACAGCACTTCTGCTTGTATTAGTGACTAATACTAACTCCATAATGCCCCTCCTTTGCCTCGTCCATAATCCTGATATTCTCTGTTTCTGATTAACTCGCTGTATACCATAGCTTTAAGGCCGGCAATTTCATCCGAATCCTTCTCCAAATCAGATGTTAATATTGCATCCTTAACACCCATTACCTTATTTTCATATTTTTCCGTCTGCAATGCTTTCATTCTGCATCCTTTAAGTACAGCATAATCAAACAAAAGGCAGGCTGCATTTTCCGAATCAATGGGATTAATATCCGAACTAAGTACTGCTTTCACAGCATCCTTGTAATAATCCTGCATTTTTCTGTATATCTCATACAACATCTGATCCATTACTTCCATGGTATCCACAAGTGCTGCTGCAAAAGAAGCTACTGCAAAAAATGATGTGCTGTCCTGTGTTAAAGTCTTAACTGTATCTTCAAATTTATCTTTATACAGGCAGTTATACTGGGCAATTATATCGTTATATCTTTCCTTTCCACCATTCTTTGTCTCATAATTCATAAAAAAGCTCTGATACAAATATGTTTTGCAAAGGCAGATTGCTCCATCTTTATCAACAAAATATCCTTTATCAGCTCTTTTCTGGGTATTGAACTGTGCTGCAAGTTTAACTGCTTCGTCTTTATATTTTTCATCTCCTGTAAATGTTGCCAATGTATATAATCCATCACCAATTTTAAAGTTGCTCAATTCTTCTTGTGGAAGATTATTCAACAATCCTGATTCAATTACCTCATCCACTGACTTTTTAAGTTCTGCAACTGCTGTTTCCTCTCTTAAAGCTTTAACCATAGCTGCCAAACCATTAATCTTAGCTCCGATGATATTAATATTGCTGCTATTTAATTCCTCTTTGCTGACCTGCAGCTTTTTAAACAGTTTACTCTCATATAAAGCATCTCTACTTATTACCATAACTGCCTCCTTGTTTTTTTATATTTGTATGCAATATTATTACTTAATGGGATAATAATTAAAGTAATCAAACTCTGCATAATAATGCTCCGCACCGTTTCTACCATAAGTATCCACATAATTACTTCCAAAATCTCCTGAATACGCGTACATACCTATCATTGCACCGGTAAAACGTTTTCCTTTATTTAAGCCTTCATCACACAGATAATATACATTATCTAATGAAATTAGTTTTATGTAATTAGCACCATCATAACTGTAAGAAAATGTTCTTCTTAAATATGCAGTTTCTACCTTTAAAAATATATGTCTTTGTTTGAAATCAACATCATGTTCAGGGTGCTCTATTATCTCTTCTCCGATTTTTTCCACCACTTTAATTACAATCCGTGGTTGTTCTTCTTGGGTAGCAAATACTCCGAATTTTAAAAATGTATTTTCATCATAATAGCAGGTAACACCACAATTCTGTCCAGGATACAATTCCGGCATCTTCATCTTTGATTCAATATTAAATCGAAAATGCTGTTGTCTCCTCAACAGAATATTTTTTGCATACATACTGTCCAGATCAAATCTACTGCTTTTAACCTTAGCATAGGAACCAGAAAGTATTATTCCATCCATATCAGGTACTCTTGGGAACCACCATGAATTACTTAGATAAGAATTTTTAAAGTCATCTTCATACTCTTCTTCCCATTCAGTCCACGGAAGATTCGGTTTCTTCTGCAAAGTGCTTGGTCCGTCAAGATTGTTGACTATGGGCCATCCGTCAGCCGTCCAGGTTATAGGATCTAATGCAGTTTCCCTGCCCAGTATACTATAACCGTCTCCTATCTTCCTGCCACACAGGTACACCATATACCAGTCCCCGTTCTGAGTCTGTACAGGCTTTCCATGTCCGCACCTTTGTATAATAGCATCAGGATTGTTCTGTCTCATTATGGGATTATACGGGCATGGTTCATATATTCCAAAAAGTTCCTTACTTCTTGAAACTGTAACTCTATGTCCTTCTCCTGTTCCACCCTCCGCTTCAAAAAGATAGTAATAACCATCCTTCTTTAACAAATGTGGACCTTCCGGCGCTCTCTTAAAATCTCCATAATAAAGCATTGTTGCTTTTGATATCTGCTTAGTTGCTTCTTTGTTCAGTTCAAATATTCTTGCCCCTCTGTTAAGAAGCATATATCTCTTTCCATCATCATCATTAAATATTGATGGGTCAATACCATCTTCATCTATTATTGATGGTTTACTGTAAGGTCCCTCGGGATGATCAGAACTTACAATTATCTGTTTCCTATATACTGTCCCTGTATCATTAAGTCTGTAGGTTGCGGTTATATAGAATCTACCTTCATAATATGATATATCAGGTGCCCAGTATCCTCTTCCTCCTTCAAGATTCTCAAGTCCTGCCCAATCCGGTTCTGTTATTGCATATCCTATAATCCTCCAGTTTATAAGATCTTTGGAGTGAGAAACAGGAATACATGGATAATATATAAAGGACGAATTAACCATATAGTAATCTTCTCCAACTCTTACTATTGACGGATCCGGATACATACCTGTTCTTATAGGATTATGATACATATCTTTCAATTTGCATCCCACAACGCCCTCATAGTATTCCTCAAGTTCGAGAAATCTGTTCTCGTGAGCTATTTCAAAAGGAGTCTGTAAATTATTATCACCATCTAATGGCGATAGACCTACTCTCTCAACAAGATATCTGCATGTTGCAACATTACCTGACATAGATGCGTAGTGAAGCATATTTTTATTGTTATCGTCGTGAATATTCATGTTAGCCCTTGAATACTCTACAATATACTTCACCAATTCAATATTACCTGTCTTTGCCGCAAGAAGTGACATAAGTACTCCCCGCTCATCTTTTTTGTTAATAAGATCAGGTTCTTTCTCCAGTAGCATCTTTACTTCATATATATTTTCAAGATAAATTGCGTCTTCTATTGTTCCCACATCTACCTCCGTCTACACCTTATAATAATACAATTCTATCATAGAACAGGCGCTATTTCTACATAATCATTATAATAAAACAGACATAATACTGATATTGTTATCCTTAAAGTTTTTTAATAAAAATTTTATGGGGTCAGACCCCATAAAATTACCATAAAGTTCCTATAAAATTTTTATAAAGAAAAAAGCGGAAATGATTACCCATTTCCGCTTAAAATCATTATAAGTATTAGATTACTCCTTAACGGCACCTACGTTAACACCCTGTACAAAGTATTGCTGACAGAATGGGTAGATAATCATGAAAGGAAGTACCGCAACAATAGTAGCTGCGTTAGCGATAGTATTAGGATCTACTGTATCATCAGTAGGAATATTACTATCCATTACCATGTTACGCAACTTAATCTGGAAGTTGTAAAGATTATTCTTACGAATATAAATCTTGAAGTTTGTATAATCATTCCAGAATGTAACGGCGAACATCAAACCAATAGAAGCAAGGGCTGCCTTAGAAAGTGGTAACACGATTCTAAAGAATATACCCATTGGTGAACATCCATCAATTTCTGCTGCTTCAAAAAGTGATTCAGGAATACCTTCAAAGAAGTTTCTCATCAATACCAGATTATATACATTAATACTCATTGGAAGAATAACCGCCCACAGAGTATCTAACAAGTGGAGATCCTGCATAACTAAGTACTTAGGAATCATACCACCATCGAAAATCATTGTGAACAACAACATATATGCGAAGAAATTTCTTCCTGGCATCTTCCACTGAATTAAAACATAACCACCAAGAGTAGCAAGTAATAATCCGAAGAATGTACCAGCTATTGTTGTAATTACTGAAATAACGAATGGCCAATATAATGATGATCTTGTAAGAATAGCATTATATCCACCAAGAGAGAACATCTTAGGCCACCATCTAAAGCTTGTAGCTGAACGTGCGTCGAAAGAATCGACAATAACCTTCCACATTGGGAACAAGATAAGCAATGATATTATAATAAAGATAATTGCGTTAACTATAGGGAAGATTTTGAATTTTTTCTTTTTCTTTTTGTAAACTAACTGCTCTTCACTCATTATCTATCCCTCCTATACAATTCCACGACCGCGGACTTTCTTACTCATCCAGTTACATCCAAGTACGAGAATCATACCTACAAATGACTTAAACAAACCAACCGCTGTGGTATAACCATAATCAGAGAAACTAGCGTTGAAGGTCTTGTTATATACGTATGTCTGCAATACCTGTGATACATCATAAGTACCTGCACTCTGTGTAACGAAAACTGATTCAAAAAGGTTCATAACCTTAGCAAGGTTAAGAATGAATACTGTAATGATAGTGTTAGCAAGAGCAGGAAGAGTGATGTAAATCAATCTCTTAAATCTGTTAGCACCATCAATCTGAGCTGCTTCATAAAGGTCAGGACTAATACCTGATAATGTAGCAAGGAAAAGGATTGTTCCCCATCCTGTATCTTTCCAGATATTCATAATAAAGAATGTACCTGTCCAATATTTTGAGCTACCAAAGAAATCAATTGGTTCAGAAATAAGATTTATATTCATTAATATACCATTAATAACACCTGAACTGTTAACTGACATTAACATCTTAAATACAGCTGCAACTACTACCCATGACATGAAGTGAGGTAAGTAGATAATTGTCTGTACAGTCTTCTTAAAGAGCATATTAGAAATTTCATTAAGGAGTAATGATATAATAACAGCAGCGCCTGTGTTAAGAATCAACTTTGTAATAGATAAGATTAATGTATTTCTAAATGCCTGCCAGAAGAATGTATCAAATCTGAACATTGTTTCGAAATGGAACAGACCCATATAATAAGGGTTTGCCAAAACGTATGAAGTAAAGGCATAACGACATCCTAACATTGGCCAGTAGAAGAATAATAATACCATTACAAATACTGGTAAAAACATGAGGTAGAAACCTCTGAAATAGAACATCTGATGCCACATATTCGCATTTAATGTGTTTGATAAATACTTTGCGTCAACTCCCAGGTCCTTCTTGAATAATGCAACAACATCCCAGAATACACCAACAATTGCAACTATTAAACCAATAGCTGTAACAATGAGTCCGCAACCGATTGAATAACTATTTCCCTTATAACCATTAGATAATAAATCTGAAAGGTTATGATACTCATACTTTAAAGCACCTGTCTTTGTCTTTCCGTTTACACTTGTAAACTGGAATACAAACATTGAAACGACAAGTACTACCATTGAAAGAGCTGAAGCAATAATTGAAAACTTCTCTTTCTTAGCAACAACTAATAAAATACCAACAACTAATAAAGCGATAAATAAATACCACATTACCGGCATACTGATATTCATAAATCCGAAAGCATACGCCTTTGGTGTAACTCCATCTACAAGCTTTTCATTTGACTGAACAAATGGAAGGAGTCCGCCAATTAACATTATAACCATACCAATAATAGCAAGTATTTTAGTATTACCGGCAGGTTTTCCAACCTGTGCACCGCACTTTGGACAAATCTTTGCTTTCTTAGGAAGCTCTGTTTGACAAGACTTACACTGCATCTTTTTACCTTCTTTCCTAATATTATAGTAACAATATGCTTATATCTATTTAAGCAAAAATTAGAATTCACACCGGAGATTATTCTCCGGTATGAATTCTATAACGTGGTACATAAATACCCGCTAAAAACTTTAATTACTTAGAAGCGTACTGCTCGTTAAGAGACTTAAGAGCTGCCTCAACCTTAGAACCAACAACGCTGTTGTACTCTTCATAAGCCTTATCTACTGTTAATTCACCCTTAGCAACCTTATCAACTACAATTCTTCTCTGTGTATTGATATCACCGATTAACTTACCAACTTCTTCTGTCATTTCAGCTGGTTCGCAAAGCTTAGAATGAGTGAAGAACATCTCTGAACAACTTGTAATTGTCTCAGCAAGTGATTTCTTACCAGGATCCGCACCAGTTTCTGTTCCATTCTTGCTGTAATCTGACTTGTAGTTAGCAAGAACAAGCATTGGATCGATGTGGTTCTTTGTGTACTTAGACTTAGCGTCAGACTTCTTAGGAAGGAATGTGAACTTTCCATCAACTACATCATAGTGATATCCCTTAGCACCATATTCCCAAGCTGTCTGAATATCGCCACCATCAAGCATTGTATCGATGAAATACTTGAAGATTCCTTCAGCCTTACCTGTCTCTGAAGCATGAGATGTGATACACCATGATGGTGCAAGTCTCTCTGCGTAGCTACCTAATTCCTTGATTGGGTAGATAGGGATGAGCTTGTCATCAAGACCCTTAGAAACAAGGTTTGTTCTTAATGTCTCAGCCCACTGTCCAGCCCAGTATGTAAATACACCAGACTCTGTCTTAGGATCTGTTGAATAGAAATCGTTACGTGCTGTAGAAGTTGTCTTTGTGTTAGACTCCTTATTGATTATACCATCAGCAACAGCTGTCTGGATTCTTCCAAGAGCATCCTTCATTGCCTTCTGAGAGAATCCGTCTACGAATTCACCCTTAGCGCTGTCATAGTAGAATGTCCACTCAGCATCCTGATAGAACTCAGGAAGGTAGTTTGTATAAGGTGCTTCCTTTGAATAGAAACCAGGTGCAGAAATAACATAATCAACACCCTTTGCAGCCTTCATCTTCTTTAAGATATCATAGTACTGTGAGAATGTAAGAGTCTTTTTCTCAACTTCTGAAACAGCGATTCCAGCTGCATCTAACCAAGCCTTCTTAATGTATGTACAGCATCCGTTACCACGAGCTGGTGTGAATCCATAAAGTGCCTTCTCACCATCAACACCTCTACAGTAGTTAGCGCTCATAATCTTCTCAGCATCTGCAATAAGTCTTCCAGAATTCTTTGTTGCTGAAGCTTCCCAAGCATCAGTCATATCCCAAAGAAGACCCTGGCTAGAATATAATGCTAAGTAGTCTGATGATAAAAGAACTACGTCAGGCATTGAGTTCTTGTCTAACATTGAGTTAGCAACTGCATCATAGTATGAAGAATGGTCAGGACGAGTAATTTCGAAATCAAGACCTGTAAGGTTCTTAAGTTCTGCATCGAACTCAGCACCGTACTCTTCTGCTGTCATAACAGTGTTATCAACCATAATAGTGAACTTTTCAGGCTTTTCTACGCTAGCCCAATCAACAGTTTCCTTCTGCTCCTCTGTCTTTGTGTTACCACAAGCTACGAGGCCCATTACTGAAGTAAGTGTTAAGCCTACAGCAGTAATCTTCTTAATTGTTTTTTTCATAAACCTTGTAAACCCTCCTTATTTGGTTATTGGGGGAACAACCCCCTACGTCATATTTTTTTGACACTCATATAGTATCATTTTTGTACTATTTTAACAAGACTATTTTTAACAAATCTTGTATTTTTTTTGTCTTTTTTGTGAAATCCAGTAAATAAGCCACTTTCCAGCATTTGTTTTGTTCATAATTTAGTCATATTTTAGTCATATCTTTATTATTTTAAAAAATTCTTTGGACTTTATAATTTTTTTATAATTATATTTATATGTAAAATATGCACTATTTTTTTTGCGAATTAGCATATTTTTTACACCACTTTTACAATTTTAAATGATTTTTATTTAAAAAATGACATTATATTGTGCTTATTTACTAGTGTTAACTTTTTATTCACATTTAATTTACCAAAAAAATTCCTCCGTTGGACTTTTTACAGAATTTTTGTCCACATTCATTTTCAACCACAACTTTTCCGGCAAATGCATCTGATATTTTCCTTATAAAAGTTTCATAATTTTCTTCAGGAATTATTATATTTAACTCAACATTTTCACCAAAGTCTGTATTCATCATTTCTATTCCCAGTTCCCCACAAATGTATTGAAGCTTTCCGTACGCATTATAATCGACTTTAATATCGCAGCTTATACCATCCTGCATCTGTACAACATCACTGTTGTTAAGTCCCTCCTTGGATGCCATCTGATATGCCCTTATAAGTCCCCCGGTACCTAAGAGAACCCCTCCGAAATATCTTGTTACTATAATAAGGCAATTTCTCACATCAGAGTTCAGCAATATTTCTAAAATAGGTTTTCCTGCAGTTCCCTGTGGTTCTCCGTCATCAGAAAATCTCTGAATATCATTATTGTCCCCACACACATAAGCATAACAATTATGCCTGGCATCCCAATACGTCTTTTTTACCTTATTTATATAGTCAATAGCTTCTTCCTCGCTGTTCACTTTAAACACATGTGCAATGAATCTGGATTTCTTTTCCTCAATTTCTCCAACACCATTTTCCAAAACTATCTTCATGTAATTCACCTCTATTTGCCCATAGATATTTTTTATGTTATAATATCATGACTTTAGCAAGGAGGACAACATAATGAATTATGGTGGAAACGGCATAAAGCAAAAGAAAAAAATTCTCAACTCAGCAACCACCAAGCTTGGAACCAAGTTTGGTATATTTGTAATAAAACTTCTGCTGGTTGTAGCGATAGGTGTTGTTATCAGCGGTTCATGTCTGGTATTTGGCGCTTTTCAGGGAATAATCGAAAGTGCTCCGGATATATCTTCAATTAATGTATCTCCGGAAGGATTTGCCACTAAGATATATGATAACAACGGAAACGAAATACAGACTCTTGCAACAACAGGAACCAACCGTATTTATGTTACAATTGATCAGATTCCTAAAGAATTACAACATGCATTTGTAGCTATCGAAGACGAACGTTTCTATGAGCACAATGGTATTGATATGAAAGGTATCATGAGAGCAGCCATGATTACCCTCTCCGATGGCGAGATGTCACAGGGTGCCAGTACCATAACCCAGCAGCTTCTAAAGAACAATGTATTCAATGCCTATAACGAATCTAATATTGAGAAGATTAAACGTAAGGTTCAGGAACAGTATTTGGCCATAAAGCTTGAAACTGTTATGTCAAAAGAGATGATTCTTGAAAATTACCTGAATACAATCAACTTAGGTAACGGTTACTACGGTGTACAGGCTGCCGCTAACGGATACTTTGGCAAAGACGTATCCGAATTAACAATAAGCGAATGTGCAGTACTTGCATCAATCACCAAGAACCCTACAAGACTTAATCCTTTAAGGAATCCTGAAGACAACAGAGACAGACAACTTGTTGTTCTTTCCAATATGTTGGAACAGCAGTACATCACTAAAGAAGAATATACTCAGGCAGTAGCCGAAGACGTATATTCCAATCTTCAGGGACTGGAAGTTGCTGACGGATCAAGTTCTTCCAATTATTCCTACTTTGTTGATGAACTTATTGAGCAGCTTATCAACGATCTTATGGAGCAGAAAGGTTATTCCAAACTGCAGGCCACAAATATGATTTATTCCGGAGGTCTTCAGGTTTATTCCACACAGGATTTGGCTATGCAGGAAGCTGCTGATACAATTATCAATGATCCGGATTATTATTGGAGAAATGTTGATTTCACCATAAACTACGACCTCACGGTAAAAGAGACTGACGGAAAGTTCTCATACTATACTCAGAAGTCTATGGAGAAATGGTTCAACGAACAGGGTAACACCTCATTTAGTTTAACACTGAAAGATGAGGATAAAGCCCGTGAATATATTGATACCTTCCGTGAAGCAATGACTTCCAATGGAGGCACGGTTACCTATGAGAAATCTTATTTTGTAATACAGCCTCAGATTTCATTTACTGTAATGGAAGTATCCACAGGTTACGTAAAGGTAATGGTAGGCGGACGGGGAAATAAAGAAACAGACCGTGGTCTCAACAGAGCAACCAACGATGTTACAAGACAGCCTGGTTCTTCAATTAAACCTTTAGCAGTTTATGGTCCGGGATTGGATACAGGTTCCATCACTCTTGCATCTACATTTGATGATGCACCGTATTATTATTCCGGAACCGAATCCAAGCTGATTAAGAACTATAATGAAGGTGAATACTTGGGCTATATGAGTGTTCGTGAAGCCTTGAGACGTTCCCAAAATGTACCCGCTGTTAAAATTCTTACAAAAATAACACCTCAGGTTGGTTTTAGTTATCTTGAAAAATTCGGACTCACAACCCTTGTTTCATCTAAGAACGCCATTAACGGAAGCCATGATGTGGTTCAGTCCCTTGCCCTTGGAGGTATGACAAGAGGTGTATGTAATATTGACATGACCGCCGCTTATGCTGCAATTGCCAATAAAGGAACGTATACCAAGCCTATTTATTACACTCAGGTTCTTGACCGTGATGGCAATGTTATACTTGATAATAATGTCAAAGAAACTCACAAGGTTTTAAAAGAATCCAGTGCATGGCTTTTAACAAGTGCAATGGAATCAGTTGTTAACAACGGCACCGGAAGACGTGCAAAGGTTGCAAATCAGCCTACAGCAGGCAAAACCGGTACTACTCAGTTTGATTCAGATATCTGGTTTTGCGGTTTTACTCCTTACTACGCCGCTTCAATCTGGGTAGGATATGATGATAATTCAAGAAGAGTAAGTGATATAATTAACCACACTGCCATGTGGGGTGATATTATGAACAAGATTCATAGTGGTGATTTACCTGAAGGATCCTTTGAAAAACCTAGCGACATAGTAGAAGTTCAAGTTTGTTCTCAATCCGGAAAACTTCCTGTTGCAGGATTATGTGATAGCGACCCAAGAGGAAGCTGTATAACTACAGAATATTTCTCAGAGGATAACAAACCTACAGAAACCTGCGATGTACACGTTAAAGTTAAAATATGTAATGTGTCCGGAAGCATTGCTAATGTTGGATGTACCAATATAACAACCAAGATTATGGTTAAGAAAGATGCTGCTGCACAGGTATTAGGAAACCCGGATGATCCGCAATACACAACCGCGGATGCTGAATTTTCTATTACAGCAGACCAGTTGACAAAGCTTTGCTCTTTGCATACTAATAAAACTTCCTCGACAACCGGCTCAGGAAGCAGTAGTTCTTCATCATCAAGCTCAGGCTCAAGTTCAAACGGAACTACACAATCAACTACGTCAGAAACTTCTTCATCAGATGATGATACTTCTAACAGCAATACTACTGCTACAACTTCTTCATCAAGCAGTTCAACTAACAGCTGGTAAGATTGTTGCAAATCAAAAACCATATAAGATAAACGTTTGCATCCTTATAGCGTGCAAGCTCAACAAAGAAGGAGGGATTTGATTCCCTCCTTCTTCACATTATTATTTAGCATTTGCGAAACTCTTTTTTCACTTAGCAGTTATGCATTTATACTATATTACAAGCCAGGTGCTTTGCTGCCACCGGTGCTTAGCGGCTGTATTTTAGCCGTTTATGCACCGCTGTGAGCAGCAAGCAGCGAGAGCGTGCCTAGCGGTAATATAGTATAAATGCACAACTGTTCAATAACAAAAAAGAGTTTCGCAAACGCCTACACATTATTATTTCATTTTTGACCAGGAAATCAATTATCCTTTCATTTTAGGCTGGAATACTAAAGATGCAATATACCCGAATACCAACGCGGAGGATACCCCTACTGCGCAGGAAGTAAATCCTCCTTTGAACAATCCCATGAAGCCTTCATTATCTATGGCTGTTTTCATTCCTTTCCACAGCACATTCCCAAATCCTGTAAGAGGAACTGTAGCACCTGCTCCCGCAAACTTCACAAGGGGCTCATATATGCCAAAGGCTCCCAATATAATTCCTGTTGTAACAAGAATTACCATAATTCTTCCCGGCATAAGCTTTGTCTTCTCCATCAATATCTGAACGATAATACATATTATTCCGCCTACAATAAATGCCCTAACATAATCCATATTTGTCACCTCTATTCGCTTTCAATCATAATTCCATGTGCAACTGAAGGAACACTGTGTCCTTCGTTAAAGCTTACCGGTGAGAGCATTGCTCCCGTAGGGACAAATAATACTCTGCTTAATGTCTTACTTCTAATTCTGTTGAGTATATATGCATTCAAAACCACCCCACTACATCCGCATCCGCTACCACCGGATTGGGTATTCTGAGCTTCCGAATCATATATAAGCAGTCCACAGTCATTATATCTTGACTCTATGTTTATCCCTTTCTCTTTAAGCAAATCAAGGAGAATTATTCTACCCGTATATCCAAGGTCTCCCGTAATTATCAAATCGTAATAATTTTCATCAATTCCAAAATCATTAAAATTAGCCTCTATAAGCGAAGCTGCTGCCGGCGCCATGCAAGCTCCCATATTCATGGAATCTTTCACTCCATAGTCCACAATTTTTCCCACAGTTACACCTGTTACTACAGCTTTTCCCACGGTTTCATTCATAAAATTATTTCCAGACACATCCCCGGTATTATTGCATTGTCCGCTTATCATATATGCCCCTGCTCCGGTGACCGTCCATGTGGCACTTTCAGGTCTCTGATTTCCATAGGCCAGAGGAAATCTGAACTGCTTTTCTGCACTGGCAAAATGGCTTGACGCCAACGCTATAACGTTATCCGCATAGCCTCCATCTACCATAATTGATGACAAGGCTATGGTTTCTCCCATTGTAGAACAGGCACCATATACTCCAAGAACAGGAATATCAATACCTTTTAAACCAAATGTTGTGGCAATAAGCTGTCCCAGCAAATCTCCGGCAAAAACGTATCTTACATCACTTTTTTTCAGTCCGGATTTAATAAACAGCTTGTCCACTGCCATATGTTGCATCCTGCTCTCAGCTTCTTCCCATGAATTCTTGCCAAACATTTCGTCTTCAACCACAATGTCGAATTCACCGCCCAGAGGTCCCGCATATTCCTTGTTTCCAACCACTGTGGCACCGCAGGATATATATACCTTTTTATCGAATCGTATGCTTTGTTTTCCGGCAATCATACTAATCTCCATTCCGCAGGCACTTTAGTGCCGAAGGAATCGCGAGCCAAATGTCAGATTTGGCTCTGCGGTAAAAGCTATTTGTGGTGCCTGCGGCACAAATAGCTGTACTTCTAGAAATTAGTATGTTCACATTTTTCCAAAATATCCAAAGTATGTGCTCCTGCTCCTATTAAATCCTGACGTTCACATGTAGATAAATGAAAATCAATAAAATGTCCGAATTCTTCCTCACTTAACTGATTTAAGTAAGGTCTCATATAATTTGACGGTCCGTCGGGAGAAATAATCTTGATTCTCTTAAGTCCTGCTGCCTCATTAACTCTGTCAATATCCTCAATTCTCATATAATCATAAAGATCTTTCTCTGAAGAAACCGTATGAAAATCCCCGGTTAATCTTCCATCCCGCAGACATTCCTCAATATGTTTTTCCTTAAACCCATAGGTGATAACACTGTACTCATTCATAAGATATGCAACCAGTATTTTTCCTCCCGGTTTTACTATCCTTTTAGCTTCATTCAAAGCCTTTACCTTATCTTCAAAACAAAAAAGATGATACATAGGCCCGAACAGCAATGCAATATCAAAGTAATTATCCTGAAATCTTTTCAATTTAAGAGCATTTCCCTGATACGCTTTCACTGTAGAATTCTTAGCTTTCAAAAGCCCCAGATTATGTTTCACCAATTCAACCGCAGTAACATCAAAGCCCTCATTTGCCAAAGCAACGCTGTACTTTCCTGTTCCTGCCCCTATATCTATAATGCTTATATCATTCTTATCCATCCCTCTTTCAAGCAATTCATCAATACAATTGTGTATGTAGTGCATGGAAGTGATATATTCCACCCTTCCATGTCTTGAATCCAGTCTTTTTTCTTCATTAAACTTATTATAATGCTGTTCCAACTCTGTCATTGCCATAGCCAACACACCTCATAATCTTACAAAATATGTTGAAATTCTAGCATAAATTCCATTACCAGGCAACGGAAGTAAACCAATACAGAAATCCTGCAATAAAACTGAAAAATATTCCATAGAGAATAACCGGTCCCGCAATTGAAAAAATCCGACATCCTACTCCAAATACTTTTCCTTCCTTTTCAAATTCGATCGCAGGTGCAGCAACACTGTTGGCAAAGCCTGTTATAGGAACAAGTCCCCCTGCTCCTCCCCAGGCTGTAATCCGCTGATATATATTAAGACCTGTTAATAAGGCTGACAGAAATACCAAAATTATAGTTGTATAATTCCCTGCCTCTTCTGTTCCCAGCCCATTAGCTTTCAATACATTGGTTATAATCTGTCCCAATACACATATTGCTCCTCCTACAATAAATGCCTTAAAACAATTATACACACAGCTCGCCTTGGGAGTTACCTGTTTAACATACCTGTTGTAACTGTCATTTCTCTTTTCTACATCATTAACCATATATGCCCTCCATTCCTTAAATTTTATGCATAAAGCTTCAGATAATAAAATAACTGTCCAATACATTTTCCAAGAGCTATAGACAGCACTATAAATCCGATACAGTTCTTGATACCCGTCCGATGCATAAATACCGGCAATGCCTTAACCATCTCAGCAAGGCATACAAAAAATGTACCTATAAATATTCCTGAAACAAGCCCAAAAATTATTATCAAAGGCAACCCTCCGTGTACAGGAAGTTGAAATATCGATACAATATTTCCTATGGTTGCACCTGCTATTATCATTTCTTCATAAAGAAACACATAATTATTGGTTCCTGTAACATCAGCATATCTGTTTATTAGTTTAATTGACGATATAAGTGCAAAAAGTCCGGTAGAAGTTATTGCTCCGGCGCTTAAGCCTGCAAGAATAAATAATATCATTATCATTTTTTCTCACACCCCGACGAATCTATAAGAGCATCACACTCATCATTTTCGTAGAGATTCATTGCCACCTCAAGAGGAGTAGGCGCCTTTGTTATTCTCTTTCCCATAAAATGATCATAGAACACTACAATACCTGCCAACAGACCAATGCTGTAGGATATTTCCAACACCTTATATTTTTCCATATTATCTTCTCCAAATAACTGATATGCCTGACTGAATATCTCCGGTGTTCCCACGTCATTGTTATAAGCCATTATTCCATAGGCGCTTCCAAGAAATGTTATTATACACACAACTGCAATGAGTATTACATTAAGCACCGGATGAGGTCTGCCCTCTTTTTTGTACTCTATAACGCAGTCACTCTCCCCTATACTTTCTATCTGTGCATTTGGAACAATTTCATTAATGGAATTATATGCATCCATAATGTCAAATACCAGACGTCCTCTCTTTTCGTCATTATTAAATGATGCTACCTTTATGGCACGTATCTTACCTATAAAGTCTTTGTTGCAGGCTATCTGTGAGATATCCTTTAGGTACACATCTTTCTTACTTGTTCTTACCAGTTTATCCATTTTTAGATATATTATCTCTGCCATAGTTTTTCTCCCATACTAAACTCTGTTCAGGAACACTCCTTACATTCTAAGTATTTCCTATAGCAGATTAATTATTCAGTTTAATTATTCCGCAAGATGTTCTCTCATATTTTTTAAAATTTTCTTTTCAAGTCTTGATACCTGAACCTGAGAAATACCTAAAATCTCAGCTACCTGGGATTGGGTACATTCATCAAAATATCTCATTTTTATTAGTTTCTTTTCTCTGTCTGTTAACTCCTCCATTAATTCGTTAACTACCATATTATCAACCGCTTTTTCGTGATGATCCACTTTATCCTCAATCCGGTCTATGAGGCAGACCTCACTTTCATCATTTACATATACGGTTTTATATATTGATTCAACATGTTCACTTGCCCCTATGGTCATGGCAATGTCACATACATCCAATCCTGTTTCTTCGGAAATTTCTTCAATGGTAGGCTCTCTGTTAAGTTTTAACTTGAGACTCTCCTGTGCTTTCACACATTTATAGGCATTTTCTTTAATAGTACGACTCACCTTGATTATTCCGTCGTCTCTGAGAAATCTTTTTATTTCCCCTGTTATCATTGGAACCGCATAAGTTGAAAATTTTACATCATATTCCAAGTCAAAATTATCGATAGCTTTAATCAATCCTATACAGCCTATCTGAAATAAATCTTCCTGTTCCGCTCCTCTTCCCAAAAATCTATTAGCAATACTCCAGACAAGTCCACTGTTGTCTAATACCAGTTTTTCCTTTGACTGCTTATCTCCTTCATGTGCTCTGATGATTAATTCTTTCGTAGTATCGAAAGAAACATCACTCATTTTATATATTTTCCGCTCCTATCACTTTTTTCATTATTACGGTAGTACCTTTATTTCTGTCTGATTTGACCAAAAGGTCATCCATAAAAGCCTCCATAAAAGAAAATCCCATTCCGGACCTCTCCATTTCAGGTTTTGTTGTGTATAAAGGTTCCATTGCTTTTCTTATATTTTCTATTCCAACTCCGTCATCGTGTATAACAATTGTAACTTCATTATCTTTCAGGGACAGCTTCATGTTAATCTTTCCCTCTTTCCCCTCATATCCATGAACAATACAGTTTGTAACCGCTTCTGACACCGCTGTCTTAACATCTGACATTTCCTCCAGAGTTGGGTCCAGTCTGGTTATAAATGCTGATGCTGCCATTCTGGCAAAACTTTCATTCTCTGATATAGCATCAAATATCAATTCAACATTATTCTCCGGCATCTTATATCTCCCTCCTATTGCAATATTTTAATGCATCCATAACATTATCATACATAGCCACAATCTTATGTAGCCCCGATATCAGGAGAATTCTTTTTATGCTTTCATTTACCCCTACAACGGAAATATCTCCTATATCCCTTATTTTCTTATATCTGCCCATAATAAGACCAATTCCTGCACTGTCCATAAAATCTACTTTTGAAAAATCAATAACTATTCTTGTAACTCCTCTTTTATTTATAATCTCATCAATAACATCTCTCATTTCATCAGCAAGGTGATGATCAAGCTCTGCATTCATGCTGATAACCAACACGTTGTTACTCACCATATATATGTAATCAGTATGAATTTTCTCTTCTTTGTCTGTATCTGACATAATCACAGCACTATCCATATTAACCTCCATTTTCTCAATTCCCTCAAATGTTACGGGCTTAATTATATTATTCATCTGCAAACGGGGCCTTGCCCCAACAAAAAGAGCCCGGTGGATATTCTCCACCAGGCTCATCTAAAGTACATCAATTAATGTGAACTCACATACTCATTAGCTTCTCTGTAATAACCGCTTGTCTTAAAGTCTGTCACGATGTAATTATAGTATTTTTTTGCATTTTCAGTCTGCGCAAGAGCAACATAGCACTTAGCGGCATAATATGCTGCATTAACATTGGTGCTGTCGCACTTAAAGGACTTAACGAAATAATCCGCCGCAGTATCATAACTTAAACGCTGATATTCCGTATAACCCTTGTTGTAAAAATCTGCAGCTGCCGTAGTCATTGTAGCTGTTGCAATTGTATTATAAAGTGCCTTGGCACCGTCTGAAGGCAACGCACTGACATCTACATCAAGAAGACTTTGTGCTGCCTCCACAGGCTTAGCTGCAATATAATTGTTAGCAGCTTCAATAACACTTATGAGATATTTATTACTTCCCTCAGTTCCGTTAACCTGCTTCAGCTGGGTCTCAAGAGATTCTTTTGCAGCTTTTACCTCATTTAACTCATTGCTTAATGAATTAAGTTCCACATTTCCGGATGAAAGCTGCTCGCTATACTCTGCAATAGTTCTGTTGTAATCCTCTGTAAGACCTTTATATCTGGAAGGGGTAATAAGGAACCATATCAGAGCTGCTCCAATAACAACACCCACAAGAACATTTACAATTGTAATAACACCATTGTCCGGTTCTTTATATGAGGATCTTGGAAGTATTACATCATTTCCGCTAAGAGGCTTTTTCTCAACTTCTTTTATTTTTCTTTTAGGAAGAAATGAACCCGAAACATCCTTATCACTAATAGAAAGACTGTCATTAATCTCTGCCATGTACTTCTGGGCAACAGTGTTGTTTCTGTCAATCCTTAGGACTGCGTTGAGAAGCTTTCTGGCACGGTTATATTCCTTATTCCTGATATACAAAAGCGCAAGAAGCAAATGAGCTTTAACAAGGTGCGGATTGGATGCAACAATTTTCTTAAGCTGAATAACAGCCATGTCAATGTTGCCCTCTTTTGCATATTTAAGAGAAATATTGTACTTCTTAATAGCACCTGTAACCGCCTCAAACTTAGTCTGGTTAGACTGTATCTTCTTAATATAGGAACCTGCCACGTTATCATCCGGCGCAAGATTCTTGCTCATCACCCATTGGCTCAGAGCTTCAACCACGTCCCCCATCTCACAGTATATAAGGCCAAGAAGATTTCTTGCATTGATATTATATTTATTAATCATAAGGCTGATTTTTAAACTGTCAGCAGCACCGGAGAGATCCCTTACTCTTGCCTTTTCCAGCCCCCTGTTATAATAGGCATCCGATGCCTTTGCTGTTTTTTTGTATATAGAAACATCCGTGCCGCATTTAGCGCATATATTGTTTTCTGACAGCATACTGCCACATTTAAAACATTTCATAGCTATCCTCCATATTGTGAGCAAAGAAACAATTCTACTTCACAACTACTTTTCTGTACCATTTCCCCCATCAATAATCTTATTAATTAAATCTGTTATATCAGGTACATCATTGTTATAAATTGCATCCTCTGCATCCTCAACCTCAAGGCTAGGCTGAAATTTTTGTATCTCTTCATCAAAATCTATCATATTATCCTCCATTTTTCATCACTGCCCTTTTGATATCCGCAACAAGATAAAGGGAACCGGCACACATAAGAAGTTCCTCGTCATCAAGATCCTCCATAGCTTTCCCAACCTCATGGTATATCAATACAGGCTTGTCCGTATACCTTAAAAAAGTCTCTCTTATACAATCACCGCTCAGCTTTCTTGCTCCTCCGGTGACGGTTACTGCAAATTTATAAAAACATTCGCAACCGCATAAACACCTTATCATATCTTCAAAATTCTTATCACTCACCACCGAGAATAAAAGTGTCGCTTTTTTACTTTTGTTACGGCATATACTTCTGACAGACTCCACAAATAACTCAATCCCCTGAGGATTATGTGCTCCGTCAACGTAAATATTATGGGTTATCTTCTCCATACGACCTGCCCATCTGTTTTCAATGAGTCCCTTTCGGGTAAGAACAGGATTCAATTCTATTATTCCCTCAGATTCCATGACTTTGCATGCGGTAAGTGCTATAGCCGCATTTTCTGCCTGATAAAGCCCCTCTGTCTCTATCCTGAAACAATCATTAATATAATAATCATTATGTACCAAAAAATCAATACAGCCCTGTGAATTTTTGGTTATTTCATAGTCGTCCCGGGATACAGAAACAGCCGGAGAATCCTTGTCTTTCGCAGTATGTTCTATCACATTGGCTGCCAATGGATTCATGCCGCTATATACAACAGGAATATGTTCCTTAATTATCCCCGCTTTCTGAGACGCTACCTCCTCCACGCTTTCTCCCAGAATGGCAGTATGTTCAAGACCTATGGTGGTTATTACCGTACAGACAGGTCTTCTCACCGAATTGGTGGCATCATATTTCCCTCCCAGACCTGTTTCCAATACCACATACTCCACTTTCTTCTTCGCAAAATAAACAAGTGCAACTGCAAAAAAATAATCGAAATAAGCAGGTTCAATGTTGCCGTCTTCTTTGACAGCAGATAACACTTCATTAAAGCATTCTTCAAAATCCTGTTTTGATATCATACATCTGTTAATTTGTATTCTTTCTCTGATATCAATAAGATGTGGTGATGTGAAAAGTCCAACGCTATGTCCGTTTTTTTCAATTATAGAACTAATATATGAACACACAGAGCCCTTACCATTAGTCCCGGCAACATGAATCACCTTATAATTTTCCTCCGGATTACCAAGCAGCGAAAGCAGTTTTTCTCCCCTCTCAACGCCTGTCCCTTTTGAATACTGGCTCAATGATTCCATGTATTCTTCAATTTCTTCGTATCTCATTCCACACTCCATCACTTCCTATTTCGATATATCCGTAAAAATCCCATCCACGTATGTTATGACAGCAGGCCTTCTGCCCCCAATATAAGCATATATGTACCGGTTATCCTTCAGATAAATACCCATGTCTGTACTCTCATGTAGTTCCTTAAGTTTTTCTTCTATATACATCAATTCATTAAGGGTAAATATTTTAACAGCCTTAGTAAATATATCCTCATCAAATTTGAATTTATAATAATAAGGCATCCATTTTTTCTTTAGGGCAGATGAGCGTTCTTCTATTTGTAAGATTCCATTGGACTCAACAGCTGTTTGTCTGTTTTTTTCAATTTCCAACTTGGAATTAAGATTAGCAAGATCTCCAGCCAGTTCATACAGCTTGTCCTTACGCCTTTTGTAGCTTTCAGTAACTCTGTCAAGCTCCGCTTTAACGGTATTAACCTGATTATAGTAACTTTTTGTCTCATTCTCAGAACGACGGTTATTTATATAATCGTCCTTTTTCTCCTCTAAATCTGAAAATCTTTTTGAAACTTCGTCAAATTTTTCCGACTCATTCTCAAATTTTACCCTTACCTCTTCCAATGCATTCTTTTTTAATTCTATTTCCTTCTGGCATTTTAATACAACTTTCTCTACATCATCCATCTGTTCCAGCAAGGAGCGGTACACCTTTTCCTGTGCTTCCTCTTCTTCCTTTAATTCTTCAGGAATATATGATGGCAAAAGTTTAGTATCAACATAGAACTTTTTTCCGTACTTATTGGCTGCAAACCATATTAATCTGGACAATACAAGACTTCTGATGCTACCAAGATTTTTTAACACCTGATACATGGTTTTTATTTCCGCATTCTGGTAATTAAAAGCGTCTATTCCAAGCAGATGAATTGCCATCTCCAGTTTTGCTGTATTCTTCTGTTTTTTAAGCAGCTTAAGCACCCCCATACCGTTGAAGGTAACAGGCATCAGACTTTTCTGAACCATCCTCTTTGTGTCAATTCCTGCCATCCCAAGATTTTTATCCATTATAAGAGCATCTTTTTTTAAATCCTCCTCCGTCATTTTCTGAATATTGCTCTGGAGATTCTTTATAAATGCATTGTTATAATGTATGCGTATTTCTTCAATTTTATGAGATGTTGTCATATATTTATTAATTCCATACCCTGATGCTGCTACATTTACCATGGCATAGGCTGTCTTTTCAAAGCTGTCCTCCTCTGTGATAATTTCTCCTGTTACAGACCTGATAACTTCATTTATTTTGTTTTTAAGCATTATATCCAGTTCATCCCTGGATATGGTCTTTAACTTAATTATATTATCGGAAAGCATGTCCGACACCTTTTTAACCTGATATTCAAAAGGTGCCTTTGCACTGAATACTTCTGCAAGTGAATTAGCTATATCTGCAAGTTCTGAAATAACACGATATCCTGTTTCTTTCGCTGCATTGGTAATATTTACCGTCTCAAAATAAGATATCTGAATTCTTATTTCATCATCCGACATTAATTTTATACCATCAAACAGATTTGCCATGTATTAATCCTCCATATGCCAACTGTCATCTTCTTAATCCGACAGGATTACAGTTACATTCCATGCCCTTTGTAAGATATATTATTAATCTCTTGCAATTACATATCAACCGTTAATATCAACAGTTAATAAGAAAAAAGAGCTGTCACCCTAAGATTATTTGCTTGAATATCCTCAAAGTCTCCGCAAGAGATATTATAAATAACTTTATACCTTCTTGTACAGATTATATGGATATTTACAAGCATAATACTTCTTAGTGTGGCAGCCCCACCCATAAGTCCCGGATAATTACAGTGGCTTAAAGCTTGCAATAATAGATTTTGCTACTGCATTTTGAGAAACAGGAGTCGTTCCACTATAAGTAATAACATATACCTTGCTACCTGTTGCGTAGTAATACTGTGTTCCATTTATCAAAATTCCATTTGCTGATGCAGTATATTCTAATGTTGTGCAGTATGTATTGTTTATTGTACATGAGCCTGTAGCTCCCACAGTATATCCTGCATTGGAAAGGCTATTTTTTGCCGCAGCAAGATATGCATCAGCTCCTAATGATGTTGACTCAACAACAACGTTGATATTGGTGTTAAATCCGTTGCTGACCTGTTTTTCTGCAATAATAATATCAACCTGTGAATATGAAGATGTACCCTTATCCCATGTAGAAGGGATTGTTAATGAACAGTAAATACCGGATACAACTGTTCCCTCTGATGATGATAATGGTGCAGAAATCGTTGGTGCCGAACTGCTTGCCTTTGTTGCCTGAGTTGCTGCTTCCTTTGTTGTGCTTGCCACTGTTGAAGGCAATGTCACTGAATCTCCTGAAACTGCAACATCATCATTTTTTCCACATCCTGCAAATGCTGCAAATGTGAGGACAGTTAATGTAATTGCTAAAAATTTTTTCATTAGTGTTCTCCTTTTTGTTTTATAACATATGGGAAATTACGAAACTGATTAGTACCATATATGTGATTGCGTGGTATGTACAACTTTGTACCCACGTTAGAAATGCGTTTTGCAATCTCCTATTTTGTGACGTGAAGTATTGTAACATCATTTTCGTAATACCGCAATAATTAGCTGCAAAATTACAATATTTCCACAAAGAGTATAAACTCAATATCCTTCATCAACACATAAAGAAAAGCCCCGGGAATTCATCATTTCCAGGACTTCTCCATATCATTTATTATAGTAAACGAATCGCCCAAAACTGTTCGCTACGCGACCATCGCACTTCGTGCTTTATGTTTTTGGCGATATACGCTCGGTTAAAACCAAATACTCACTTCGTTCGTGCTTGGTTTACTTCCTCGCTATAAGTTAGCATACACCCTGAGCTAACATGGCAGCTTCTGAGGTATCCGCAGATTTACCGGGGTTTTGAGGTCAGTTGTATATCACGTGTATAGAGTAATTGTCGGATAAATTCGATTAATGAATATTTTGAACAACTCACTATATAAAACTCGCTATATGTCTATTACCAAATGAAGTTCACTGGACTTATTTTCCGTTATAATGTATGGAAAATTCCCATTAAATAACAAGTCTTTGATTACCAAACTATGTGGATGCTGATAGCTATTATTCATTCCCGCTGATATAATATAATAAGCATCTAACTTTGCTAGTTCTTTATTATAGTTATGTTTTGAACCGTGATGAGGAATTTGGACACAGCCTATATTATTCCAATATGTAGCATATGCATTAATCAATTCCTTCCACTTGTATTTTCCAGAAGCATCATAATCCCCCATATACAGGCATCCGACATTTTTTGGATTACAATTACAGCAACACCTATAACAAATAGATTTAACTACACTTTGCCCATAGCATCGTTCCTTCATACCAGAATATAAGATCATTGAATTTGTGTTAAAAGATCCCTTTACTGCTTTATAGGAATTTTTTATATTTTCACGTACTATCTCTGTTCCATTTTCCCAAATCACCTGTATATCCTCGTTGTTCATATTCTTCCCAAACAACTTATATAATTCATCTTGCAGCTGCTTAATCCTATCTGTTTGCCTAAAATTGTGAGGAATATATACCCATTTCCTGTATATGTCGTAATTGCTAATAGTATTTTCAAAAATAATATCGGCAACATTCTCTCCCGAGGAGATTGTTATTGCATCAATTCTATTATCTCCTTGCTCATTTTCACTGATTTGATATAATCTTGGACTATATTCTATGTTTAATTGATTGAATGCTTCATAGGGATTGTCCACAAAAGAAGACGCAAATGATTCTTTTTCATTATTTTTGATTAAATTATATAATTTTATATACTTTGCATTTGACTCTGTTAATAACGGGAAAAATATTTTTTTAACCTTACAATACTTTAACAAAAAAGGGATTCCATTAATATGATCATTATCTAAATGTGAAATAAATACTGCATGAATAATCTCATTTTTTTCAAAATTATTTTTTATTTGTTCCTCGACCAATTTTACATTTGTTGAAGACCCACAGTCATAAATAATATTTACCCGTTCTGTTTCAGCAAATCCCCCAAATTGCTCACAATAAAATGCTCCCTGCCCAACAGGTAAAAAACTTCTAATCATCATAACCATTCCCCCTATATTTTTCTTTTAATCTCACCCACCAGCTCATGCACCGTCGTACACGGACACATCTCTGATGGTTTTGTTTTACCTTCTCTAATACACTGTTCCAGCTTCTGTTGTGCAAGCTGAATTGCCTTTTCTTCATCACCGGATTTACAGAGTTTTCCGTACATCTGCTCATCAGCTTTGGAATACTTCTGCCCAATTTTGGTTTCAAATACTCGTCCAAAATCCGAGCAGCAAGTCCAAGAATCTTGGATTGCCGGCATGGCACCGAAGTAGGCATACATCCATATTTCAAAGCATGGATTGGACCAGCCCACCTGTATTCCTTTACTCACTGCTTCTGCAATAATCTCGTCAAACCCAAGCACCTGATCTCTGTCAAATACAATCCACGGGATACGATACTGTGCATCATAAGCTGTGAGTTCCAGACATTTATCAATCATGGTACGTGTCTTTGTCTCCACAACCTTAATAACCAGCTTATTTCTAACATCCTCCGGCAAAGCCTGATGGAGTCCTGTAAAGTAACAACGCTCTGTAGCTTCTGTATCGGTAACAATCAGATAGTAACCTAATTCCGGCACTTTGAATTGTTTTCTCTGCTCTCGCGATTTTCGGTTACCTGTTCTATCCTTTTTCGCCATACTCAATCCTCCTTAAATATATCAATACTCTTTAAGGTAGGGATTGCACCATACTTTCCTATCAAATAATTCTTCTCATAGCTTTCGTCCTTACGGATACGGGAACCATCCTCATCCACAAAATCAGCCAATGAATACAGTGTAGAAACGCCTCTATCATCCTTTTCCACAAACCATATTTCATCACGACGTAACAGCTGATTAGACAACTGCCATGTGTCATGAGTTGTAAATACAAGCTGTGCATGACCTACATTGATTTCCGGATTTAAGAATGTAAGCAAAAAGTTTCTTACAAGCAACGGATGAAGACGGGCATTTAATTCATCAATAAAGAATACGCTTCCCTTTTCCAATACTTCTTGTAATTCCGGATATAATGCAAACATTTTCAATGTTCCGGCAGACTCCATTCCTAAAGGGATTTCTGCCATACCATCCGAATCAATCATTTTATGAAGAGCATTAATTTTATAGGTATCCTCTTTTGTTTCTCCATCGTGAGGAACCTTTTCAATCCTAAAGTCCTTGATATGCTCGTCAAAAGATGCAAAATATTCTACCACCTTCTGCTGAACATCCTTGTTTTCTACAAATCCCTTTGGCAATCTGCGGGACATGAAGAAGTTTGTGAAAGGATCGCCAAAATCAGCAAATTCATTTGCCAGGAACCAATCTCTGATTGCCTTACACTTACCGACTTTCAACTTCGCTCCCAAAGATATAATGAGCACCTGCTTTTCAAGAGCAACCTGGATATTATCCCTACTGCTCTTCGGGAATCCGGATAAATCCAACTCGTCATCGGAAGTCCCACGGTAAAATACGGTACTGTACTTTCTGGCAGTCTTTGCCTTAGAGTTGAGCCATTCCTCCGTTACACCTTCTTTGTTAATGCAGAAACCATAATTATATGTTCTCTCTGCCTTGTCGCTTGGCAAGGTGAAATAAACTTCAAAGCTGGATTCTGCACTGGCAGATGTGGAGTCGAATAAGAACGGAGTAGGTCTGTATTCCTCAAACTTTTCCTCTTCATCGCCATACTTAAAAGAATCAACAACATAATCAGACATATATTCAAAAGCATTATATATATTAGACTTCCCGCTTGCGTTTGCTCCATAAATGGCAGCAACCGGCAGAATCTTCTCACTACCAACAGTCACTACTCTATCCGAGAACTCTGTCATCTTCGCTGCGGACAAGTCCAAACTAGCCTCATCTCTAAATGATTTGAAATTTTTAAAATTAAATTGAATTAACATGATTGCTACCTCACCTTCTTTTCTACTTTCTAGTATATACAGTTTTTGCATAAAATCAACATATATATTCGTATTTTTCTCATTTCAATGTATTTTATATTGATTTTACTACTATAACGGAATAAAACCTGTAAACCATTATTATCAGCCATATAAAAAGCAGATATTACAAACACTCTGCAATACCTGCTCATTTTAGTTTGTTATTAAATTTATAGCCGACTCCCCATACTGTCTGAATGTAAATTGGCTTGCTAGGGTTACCTTTATCTTTTCCCGTATGTTGCGGATATGACTCATAACAATGTTGTAATCACCGAAATATGGTTCTTTCCAAACACTATTATATATCTGCTCTTTGCTAAACACTCTGCCCGGATTTCTTGCTAATAAATGCAAAATTTCAAACTCGGTAAAGGTCAAATCTATTTCCTGTTTCTGCTTTCTTACCAAACGATTTGCAACATCTATTTCCAATCCATCAAATCTTAATCCTGTTCTTGCATTTTCTACCACCTGAAATACCTTCGCTCCTGCACTGACATAAGAAACTATGTGGTTTAGTATATCTTCCTCGCTGTCTTCAAATGTCAGTATTAACATTTTCCCATATATGTACCTCACGCTAACATTTTTCAAATAACGTTTATCTTCTGAATCTTGAATTTTCAAGTGACTCAGAAAATGGCTTATCTTACAAAACCTTTTTTCGTGCATAATCTCCAATTATAAAAGCAACTGACACTATCAACAGGATAAATACAGATAATATATCCCAAACATCAATCACAGGTTCTTCAATTAATTTTGATAATGTAATATTTATCAAAAGTGTGAACGGAATTGCAAATAAAAATGTGATTCCTGTTGCCAACAGTTTTCGTTCCTTGAGTCGATAATACAGAATATAAATTATCCACAGAAAAACCAGTGTATAAATTGACATAATCGCACCAATGTTGAATACTTCATTGACTTTTATCAAAATACTTAATATGTACATAAATGGTAAAATGAGAATACTAATGGCAACCATCGCAACCAGAATACCTTTTTTGCCTAACAATATAACGGTCTCAAAATAACGTAAATTATCTTCTATTTATGAAGATTCTGACAATTCGCATGTCTTTCAACACATAAAGAAAAGCCCCGGGAATTCAACATTTCCAGGACTTCTCCATATAATCTTTATCTTAGAAATTCGCGCTTAGTTGTTAATCGCAGATTAACATACGCCCTGAGCTAACATAGCCTCAACAACTTTCTCAAATCCGGCAATGTTAGCACCTGCTACATAGTTGCCTTCCATACCATATCTCTTAGCTGCATCATCAATATTATGATAAATATTAACCATGATGTTCTGAAGCTTAGCATCAACTTCTTCAAATGTCCAGCTAAGTCTCTCTGAGTTCTGGCTCATCTCAAGAGCAGATGTTGCAACACCACCGGCATTAGAAGCCTTACCACCAACGAACCATACGTTGTTAGCCTGCAAATACTCTGTAGCATCTATAGTTGTAGGCATATTAGCACCTTCACATACACACTTGCATCCGTTGGCAACTAACTGCTTTGCATCATCAATAAGTAACTCATTCTGTGTAGCACATGGAAGAGCAATATCACACTTAATCTGCCATACTCCACGACCTTCATGATATTCAGCACTCTTTCTTGCTGCTGCATATTCTGTAAGTCTTGCTCTCTTAACTTCCTTAACTTCCTTAAGAAGTTCAACATCTATTCCTTCCGGATCATAAATCCATCCTGTAGAATCAGAACATGTAACAACCTTAGCTCCCATCTGCTGAGCCTTCTGGATAGCATAAATAGCAACGTTACCTGCACCTGAAACAACTACAGTCTTTCCTTCCATAGATTCTCCATGGCACTTCATTAATTCCTGTGTAAGGTATAATAAGCCGTATCCTGTAGCTTCTGTTCTTGCAAGTGATCCACCGTATGTAAGACCCTTACCTGTAAGAACACCTTCAAATGTTCCTCTGATTCTCTTATACTGTCCGAACATATAGCCTATTTCTCTTGCTCCTGTTCCGATATCACCGGCTGGAACATCCACATCAGCACCGATATACTTTGAAAGCTCTGTCATAAAGCTCTGGCAGAATGCCATAATCTCTCTGTCTGACTTACCCTTAGGATCAAAGTCAGAACCACCCTTACCACCACCGATTGGAAGGCTTGTAAGTGAGTTCTTGAAAATCTGCTCAAAACCTAAGAACTTGATAATACCAAGGTTAACTGAAGGATGTAATCTTAATCCTCCCTTGTAAGGTCCGATTGCATTGTTAAACTGCACTCTGAAACCTCTGTTTACCTGAACCTGTCCCTTATCATCTACCCATGGTACACGGAACATTATAACTCTGTCAGGTTCTGTAATTCTTTCAAGAATTGCATTCTTTCTGTAAAGCTCCTCATTAGCATCAACAACCGGTCTTAATGAATTAAGAACCTCTGTTACAGCCTGTAAAAATTCAGGCTGATCGGCATTTTTCTTAGAAACGATTTCTAAGACTTCATCAACGTATCCCATAACCTACATGTTCTCCTTTAAAATTAATTTGATTTGTTTCGTACGTTTCCGTACTTTATCTACGGGATATTATATAAAAGAGGCTTAAGATATGCAAGTTTTTTGTATGTTTTGCATAACAAAATAATGCTATTCATAATATTTTAAATAAAAATTAATTATTTCCCCTTGATTTAGTGGGCATTTACTTAATAATATTAAGTGAGTTCAATTTTAGTTTTTCTTTATAATTAATTTTCTTTATTTATTTGCACCTCTATGCTAAAATGTACCAATGACTAACAAGTCCAAAAGTGAATTCTATAAAATGACAAGGAGATAGTTTTATGAAGGTCAAAAACTTCTTTAAAGACACTCTTGATGATATGCAGTATCTTTTTGCATCATCTAAAACTCTTTCAAAGAAGGAGAAAAAGAAAAAATTCAGAGCATGGTCAGCCGTAATTGGTATTATTCTGGTAATTGCACAGATTATACTCACCGTTATGGCTCTCTTAAAATTATACAAACTTGATATATTACCGCTCAAATATGCAATAGCACTTGATATTGTTTTGGTTTTAGCCGCACTTTTTTGCTTTACAACCCAATTTGCAAAAACCAACATTTTAGGAAAGATAATATCTTTATTCTTATCGTTTATTTTGCTTTACACATTTTTATTCACAGCAAAAGTCGGCTCTACATTGGATAAGGTGACCAACTCAACCACCAAGACCGATATAATCGATATAATTGTTTTAGAATCAGATAAAGCTTCCAAATTAAGTGATACCTACAATTATGTATATGGATACAACACTGTCAATGGAGGTAATGAATGTGTTGAAGCCATTCACAAAATCAATTTTGACTATAGCGTTAATATTAAATCCAAAGAATATCAGGATTGGGAATCCTTAATCAGTGCTCTTTATGATAATACTGAAATCAAAGTAATGATTATCAATGATTCAATGTATGATACATTAAAAGAACAGCACGAAGATCTGGAAGAAAAAACCAAAATTGTCGGAACCGTAGAGTTAACCCGTACCATTGAGTTATCAGAGTCCGACAAACAAGTAAATAAAGAACCATTTGTAATATATATTTCCGGAAACGATGAAGAGGGAACTATCAAGTCAAATGGTCATAGTGATGTTAATATTCTCTGTATCATTAATCCTGTCACAAGACAAATTCTTATGGTTTCAACGCCTAGAGATTCTTATGTTCCTATGAATATTAATGGAAAAACAGGTTATGACAAATTAACCCATGCAGGAAATTATGGTATAGAAGCGTCTATAAGTACTTTGGAAAGTCTGTACGATGTTAAAATTGACTATTATGTCAAGATTAACTTCTCCGGATGTGTTGACATTATTGATGCCCTTGGAGGTATTACCATTTACTCTTCTGTTGATTTTGAAAACGGCTGGGAGGCTATGGATACCACATACCATTTTGTAGTAGGACCTAATGAATGTAACGGTGAAAAGGCACTTGCCTTCTGCCGTGAAAGAAAAGCTTTTTCTGCCAGAGGAGACCTGCAGCGAGGCGAGAACCAGATGGCTGCTCTTTCAGGAGTTATAGATAAAATTACATCACCTGCAATACTCACAAGATACAGTTCACTGCTTGATTCTGTTGGAAATATGATGTTAACTAATATGCCGACAGCTTCTATTACATCTCTTGTTAAAGGACAGCTTTCCAATAGCAGGGCATGGAACATTCATACTTATACATGTGATAGCCAGACTGGTGGCCCATACAGATATTGCCAGATTACTGACGCCGGATATGCATCGGTAGTCGTTCCGTATAAATTATCTATAGATACTGCAAAAGAAATGATTAATAAAATTGAAGCAGGAGAAATCTTTGATGTAGATGAATTTGTTGAGGAAAAGACTAATAATTGTGCAAACCCTTACCAATTGATTTCAGTACCGGAAAGTTCAGCAAAACCAACAACAACTGACCCAACCAATTCCTCAGGCTCAACAGGTTCAGGTTCCACAAATTCAAGTTCAGGAACTACGAACTCGAATTCAACAACACCGACTCAGGCACCGACTCAAGCACCGACTCAGGCTCAAACACAGCCGGCCACTACAGCTGCTACATCCTCAGCTACTACAGCTACCAAAAAGAATAACTGATACAAATAAAGGGGGGTCAGACCCCATAAAATTTTTATAAACTTTTCTCCAAATAGTTTATAAAAATTTTATGGGGTCTGACCCCTTTCATTAATCTACATTGTCTCCATATTTGCCGTAATATTTTCCATAATACTTTCCGTAATATTTATTGTCATTCATATCTACTTTGTTAAGAACAACCCCCAGCAATTTGCACCCGGTTTTTTTCAACTGTTCCAATCCCTTACGCGCATATTTGTAGCTTACAGAATTAGAAGCAACCACATAAGCTACACCGTCACATTCCTGAGCCACTATTGCACTGTCTATTACACTTCCGATAGGCGGCGTATCTATAATAATATAATCATATAAATCCCGTAACACTTTAATCAATGTTTTGAATACCTTATTGCCCAGAAGCTCCGTAGGATTAGGAGGAACCGGTCCTGAAAATACCACGTTGAGGTTTTCAACATTCGTTGCATACATTACTTCTTCAAATTTGTTAATTCCCGACAGAAAATGTGTTAACCCTTTTACAGACTTATTAATCTTGTAACGTCCTATAAGCACCGACTTTCTTAAATCAGCATCTATAAATATAACCTTTTTCCCCGCTTCTGCCAAAGAAACTGCCAGATTAAATGATACGCTGGACTTTCCCTCGCCGGGTGTTGTGCTTGTGAGCATAATAACTTTAACATCAGAGCCACACAACTGTATATTTGTTCTTAAATTCTTATAAGCTTCATTAGCTCTGTAATCAAGCTTTCGTAATCTCTCTATATTAATCGTCTGCATACTAATCTCCATTCCGCAGGCACTTTAGTGCCAAAGGAATCGCGAGTCAAATATCAGATTTGACTCTGCGATAAATGCTATTTGTGGTGCCTGCGGCACAAATAGCCGTATGAAAAATCAGCGCATCAGCGTGATTTTTCATACTATGCTCCATGTTTCTTTGATGATTCTTTGCTCTTTTTCTTAGAACCTGATTTCTTTCTGTTCTTTCCTCTTCCATCATCCATCTCATCACATAGCGGAATAACCGACAGAGTACTCAGCTCAAGATACTTTTCAACATCTTCCGTGGTTTTAAGTGTATCATCAAGTAACGATTTTATTATTACAACCACGCAAGCAAGAATTATTCCAGCAACGCCTCCCATGACAGTATTCTTTTTCGTCTTTGATGATATAGGAGAAATTGCAACAGATCCTTCCTCAATAACATTTACCTGTTCAATTTTCATAATACTGCAGATTCTTTCCCCTGAAACCTTTGCAAGTTCATCAACGATTTCCTTTGCCCTGTAAGGGTCTGGGTTGGTTACCGAAATCTGTAGCACTCTTGTATCAGATGGTGTACTCACACTTATTGTAGATGCCAAATCAGATGGAGTCATATCCAGCTTAAGATTTTTAATTACCTGCTGCATTACCGGGGTACTTGTTACCAGAATCTGATAATCTTTAGTAAGCTGTGTAGATATCTGAATGTCCGTTAAGGTTGTAGTTCCGTCATTAGCTCTGTTTAACACGTACAGTTTAGTCTGGGATTGATATTGAGGTGTTATAAAAAATTTTGACCCCAGGAAAGCCGCTGCTGCAAACAACACTCCTGTTACTATTATTATAAGAATCCTATCCCATAATAATGAAAATATCTTACCTAAATCTATTTCCAAATCATCATTTTGTGAATTATTGTTTTCCATTTCGTCTCCATTCTCTTACATTCCCTACACTCGCCATAAGTGTCTATTATTGAGAACTTTCCGTTATATAATAAATTTTTCTATTACATGAGCCACCCCTGCTTCATCATTGGATGGTGCTATGTAATCAGCATACTTCTTAACTTCAGGATATGCGTTCTGCATAACACAAGAAAGTCCTGAAATCTTAAGCATAGGTATATCATTCATACCATCACCGCAGGCTATAAGTTCATCTGTAGTATATCCAATTCTTTCAAGAAGCACTTTCAGAGCCTCATCCTTTGCAACCCCTGCAGGTACAATCTCAAGGAAGTAGTCTTCTGAAAAAAATGCATCTATTACCCCACTGTATTTTTCAAGCAGGGCCTTTCTTACAGGTAGGAGCTTCTCATGCTCTCCCACAACAAGAAACTTCGCCACGGGATAATCCACGAAAGAAAATAAATCTTCTACTTTCATAACTGTGGTGTTATTGCATTTTGCCTCTTTAAGCACATATTCATCATCATCACTTTCCGCAACAATCTGTGTATCTGCATATGTCACTGCATGGACTCCGTTTTCCTTTGCCAATGAACATATATCCTTTATACACAAAGATGGAAGCCAGAAGCTTACCAGAAGTTCTCCATTAGAACAATCCACAATGTTCCCACCATTATAAGCCAGAATATAGCCTCCTTTTTCCTTCAATTTCAGCATATCTGCTATAGGTGTAACACCAAACAGAGGACGTCCGGATGCAAGAATTATACTCACTCCTTTATCAATAGCCTTCCATATTGCTTCTTTATTCTTTTCCGGAAGGTTTTTATTATGATCCGTGAGTGTTCCATCCAAATCTAATGCAAGTGCTTTATACTTCATTTATCATACCTCAGATTATTAATCAATTATTAACAATTTAGCATATTATAAGGGAGTTTTCAACTTATTCTCATCTGGTCAAATGCGTTGGCAATATTAAGAGTTCCGTATCCGTAAATTCTATTGGGATACTCCATATTAGGTCTTCTGTCAGCTCCTCTTATGAGATAAGCTTTTATTTCACTGTTCCCAATTAGGGACTGTCTGTTATTAGTTACACCCCAGCTTAAAAATAAAGCACAGGCTCCTGCAACATGGGCTGCCGCAACACTTGTGCCTGACATTCTGGTATATCCGGCAACTCCACCCACACCATATACATTCACTCCCGGAGCCACCATTTCAGGTTTAATTTTGTCATCCGCCGTATATCCCCTGCTGCTGTTAACATCACTCCCTCCTGTCAAATGATTATAGGCTCCTATACTTATCACTCTTGTGGCACAGGAAGGCTCTGTAAGTGTGGTATCAGGGTCTGAATTAAGAAAATAAATCTCTGTATCACATACGTTTCTGGATGTTAGATAACTGTTAAAAAATCCGGGAAGATTGGTAAGGCTGTATAATCTTACCCGCCATATCCCCTCAGCAGGACTTATAAATCTTATGAAAACAACTTCCAAACCGGATACAGCTTCTGTGACCTGGTAATCAACCGTAACAGTGGTATCCTCCAGCAAAAAATAGAATTCATTACTGACTCCCAATCTTGCAGGAACACGAGGTATTTCTTCACCTGTGGGTGATATTATGGATACGGACAACACATCAAGGCTTCTTGCCCATACTTCCATGGTAAACCCTTTTCCTCTCTGTGTCACATTAACCTCTATCTCTTTATATTCATCTTCTGCTCCTGCATATCCGCTAAAATGTGTCTTATCAACGGCAGCATTTCCAACCGGCACTACCACTGCTGTGTTTTTCTTTTTGGTGAGAGTTTCCAGCATATCTGCTAAAGGACTGTTTCCCGTTCTTGAACCCAGCCATGTTCCCAACCCCAACAATAGTACAAGAGGCTTGTTATGGCTGTCAGCGTAATCCGATATAAATCTCACTCCCATCATGATGTCATTTTCCTGAAAAACCATGGCATCATCCTTCACAAGATAATAATCCTTAAGATATTGTTTTGCCCCTTTCAACTTTACTATAACTAAATCTGATTCAGGAGCTACACCTGTATAATCTTTCAATTTAGAAGATGCTGCTACACCTGCAAGAAACGTACCATGTCCCGATTCATCCCTGGAAGAAACTATATCGTAGGGATTCCCTCCATTTCTCTTCGCTCGGATTGCCTCATTTATAATTTCTCTGTTATATACTCTTCCATAAAGTACAGGCTGTTCACTATCATAATAATCTGCTGACTGATCCCATATAGCCTCAATCCTTGTGTTTCCGCCACTATCCATAAAATTTTCTTTAAGATAATCAATACCTGTATCAATAATTCCTATAAGGACCTCTTGTCCTCTGGCGTTAAGATACGGCATGTCTGTAACAGCTGTTGCCTTGGTAGCTTCGATGCTGGACGTATCCATAACCTCATACAACTTAGGAATCGTAGAATATCCCAGCGCACTTAAATTTAGATCAGAATATGGAAGAACACTGTGAACTATAAGCCAACGGTTATCAGCCATTTGTACGCATAAATTGGGATTCATATTAATACTTTCATAATACTCAGGTCTGTTCTCTATTATGTAATCATATCTTCCTTCACGGGTTATATTTTCCGTACATGATGGCATAAAAAATGTCCTTAAACATTACATTTAAGGACATTATATGTATAATTGTTATCTGTTATGTACGTATAATATTAATTACACTGTGCTTCTCTTTGCATAGGAAGCAGTTCCTGACCACGCATGGAAATTAACGGTCCACCCTTTTTATTGATGTAATCTCCTGTTATAACTACCTTTCCGATATTGCTGTCCTTTGGAATTTCAAACATGATATCCATCATAAATTCTTCAATTATAGAACGGAGTGCTCTTGCTCCCGTATCCTTCTTTATAGCTTTCTCTGCAATCGCTTCAAGAGCTTCATCATCAAATTCCAGCTTAACCTCATCTAATTCAAGAAGCTTCTGATACTGCTTAAGAATTGCATTCTTTGGCTCTTTCATAATCTTAACAAGCATATTCTTATCAAGTCCTGAAAGAGTAAATATAATCGGGAGTCTTCCCAGAAATTCCGGAATCATACCAAACTCTCTTAGGTCCTCTACTTCCACTTTGGATAATATATCCTTGTCATTATCGTATTTATCTTTAAGATCTGCATTGAAGCCTATAGAAGATTGCTTATTAAGTCTGGATTTAATTATATCTTCAAGATCCGGAAAAGCTCCACCACAAATAAAAAGTATGTTTCTTGTGTTCACCGTAACCTGTGGAACCATGGCGTTTTTGCTTGTAGCTCCTACAGGAACCTCTACATCACTTCCTTCAAGAAGTTTTAACATACCCTGCTGTACAGATTCTCCGCTTACATCTCTGCTTCGAGTTTCTTTCTTTTTAGCAATCTTATCTATCTCATCTATAAATATGATTCCCTTTTCTGCTTTTTCAACATCATTATCTGCTGCCTGCAATAACTTGGAAACTACGCTTTCAATATCATCACCAATATATCCTGCCTCCGTAAGAGAAGTTGCATCAGTTATCGCCAACGGTACCTGAAGCAATTTTGCAAGAGTCTTAACAAGATATGTCTTTCCGCTTCCTGTTGGACCTATCATCAACATATTAGACTTTTCTATCTCAATTTCGTCCATAGTGTTTGTTGCAACACGTTTATAATGGTTATACACGGCAACAGACATTATCTTTTTAGCATAATCCTGACCGATTACATATTCATCCAGCATATGCTTAATCTCATGAGGTGCCGGAATATTTCTAAGATCAATACGGTCTTTTATCTTTTCTTCTTCCGTTTTCTTCTTCTTAACTTTCTGCTTGTTAGGTATGTTTGCACCCATCATATTAAATCCGTTAAACATTCCGCCCATATTAGACATATTATTCATAAGATCATCATAGTCTATATTGGAATTATTTATGGAATCAAAGGTTTTCTGCATACAATCCGGACACACATATATATTTCCCGGCATACCAATCATCTTACCCGCTTTAGATTCTGATCTTCTGCAGATATAGCACACCTTCTCGTACTCATCTGTCTTATTATTCTGTGATGCTGAGGTTTTGGTATCTTCAAAATTATCCATATTATTTGTATCTGTAATGTCTGTATTATCTTTATTACTCATTTCTACCCCATTTCTGCGTTATGAGGCCTTCTTTCCAAGAGTGACCTGCGCGCTCTTCAGTATATACTCACTACCTTCAAGATGGTAGTAGTCTATGGTAATTGTCTCACCTGCGGCATAATATTGCAAGAGGGAAGTAAGAGAAGACATTGTCAAGACAGTCTGATCATCAAATCCCACTATTATATCGTATGGCACAAGCCCCGCATTATCTGCAGCAGAACCACTCTGAACAGTACGAATCATTATTCCCTGAGGATATCCGTATGTGCTGGTATATGCACTTGTAATGTCCATGCCTGCAATACCAAGGTATGATGCTTCATCAGCGTTTACCTTTGTTCTTGTCTGCTTACTCATTAAAGAATTAATAATATCTTTAACGTTAGATACCGGAATAGAATAAGCCATACCTTCTACCCCATCCTCAGATGTCTTTGCAAAATTAATTGCTATAACCTTACCTGAGGCATCAAGCAATGCGCCACCGCTGTTACCTGAATTAATAGCCGCATCTGTCATTATAAGGCCGTTAAATGTTACATTATTTACTGTTATAGATCTGTTTAAGGCACTAACAATGCCTGTAGTTACTGACTGTCCTTCGCCCAAGGCATTACCTATAGCTACAACCTGCTGTCCAACTGCAATATTATCTGAATCTGCAAGTTCCGCTATTGCTATCTTGCTAAGTGTATCTGAAGATATATTGGACAATGTTACCGCAACTACAGCAATATCCTGATCTGACTTTGATCCTTTTACTGTTGCATCTACGCTGGAACCATCTACAAACACACATTTAAGATTCGACACTTCCTCAATTACATGTGCATTAGTAACTATTAATAATTCTGTGTCGCTCTTACCAACAATAATGCCGGTTCCGCTTGTTGAGGCCTCATATGACTGAATTCTTCCGTAATAATATGAAGGTGCGCCGGTAACTGTTGTTGTTCCGTTAAGTTCAACCATAGCCGGAAGTGATGCCTTTGCAACTGTCTGAACATTCATTGCGGAATACGCTGTAAGATCAGTATCCCCTGTAGCATTTATCATTTCATTTGAGATAGTTTCAATATTACCTGCAACAGTAGATATGTCATATGTTTCCTGTTTTTCCGTCTTATTGACATATTTGTTTCCAAGATAAGTTACTCCCACCATTGTAGAACCTGCAAGAGTTCCAAACAGTATAGCTGCACCTGCTATGCAGATAGCTTTCTTAAATATGCCTGGCTTTTTCTTTTCTTTTGATTTTTTAGACTTAAAAGGCGTTCCCTGATATGGGTCCCCTGCATACCTGTAAGTTGTATTTTCTGAAGTACTTTCATCTGACTGTATATTGTTATTATAATTTGAATTACTTCCTAATGGTGAATTATATTCAAATTCAGACTTGTTTTCGTCATTCATAATTAACACTCCTTCTTCATCCTATAATCTACGGAATGTATATCTCTTTTGCAAAAAATGAACACATTCCGTTTCTGACATTTGTCAGTATAATAACGAAATGTGTTCATATTGTGTTTTACTTGTTAAGAAACTTTGAAGTTATTGTTTTATTCTCCAACAATATCCATAACAGCTTTCTTAAGTGCCTCTTCCTTTGCTTCTGCATCTTCAAGGCTTGTACCTTTAACGCCCATATAGAACTTAATCTTAGGCTCTGTACCTGAAGGTCTTGCACAGCACCATGCATCATCTGAAAGAGCATAGTAAAGTACGTTAGATGAAGGAAGGCCTGTGCTTCTCTTTTCACCTGTTACCATATCAACACACTCATCCTTCTTGTAATCTCTTGCCTCAAGTACCTTCCAGTCTCCAAAATTAGCAGGAGTATTAGCTCTTAAATCATCCATCATCTTTGCAATCTTTCCGGCACCTTCAGCACCCTTCATTGTAATTGCAACCTGACCTTCTTTATAGTAGCCGTACTTTTCAAAAATGTTAATCATCTGATCCCAAAGTGTAATTCCCTTTGATTTATAATATGCAGCAGCCTCACAAAGAGCCATAACTGCTACAGGAGCGTCCTTGTCTCTTGCATGAGTACCAACGAGACATCCATAGCTTTCCTCAAAACCAAATTCATACTCATATGTATTATTCTGTTCAAATAACTTAATCTGTTCTCCAATGAACTTAAATCCTGTAAGAACTTCTATAAACTTTAAATTGTAATCATCAGCAACAGCCTTAGCCATATTTGTAGATACTATCGTTGTAACCAACGCACCGTTGTCATGAAGAAGGCCTTTTTCTTTACGTTGTGAAAGAAGATATTCTGCAATAACCATAGCAGACATATTACCTGTAAATGACTTATACTCTCCTGACTTTGTATCTTTAGCATATATACCAAGTCTGTCAGCGTCCGGATCTGTTGCAAGAACTATGTCAGCGTCCACCTCTTTTGCTAACTTAAGGGCATATGTAAATGCTTTAGGATCCTCAGGGTTTGGATAATCAAGTGTTGTAAAGTTTGGATCCGGTTTTTCCTGTTCAGGAACCACATATACATGTTTAAATCCTAATTCCTTTAACACTCTTCTTACCGGTATATTACCTGTACCATTAAATGGTGTATATACAATCTTGATATCATCTGCAACCTGCTTGATAACATCTCTGTTAATGCACATCTTAGCCATTGCTTTCATATAATTATCATCCATCTCATATCCGATGACATTATATAATCCACATGCCAGAGCCTCATTCTTATCCATTGTCTTAACTGTATTGTAATCTATAACAGCCTTAACTTCAGATATTATCTGAGAATCCTTAGGTGCTGTAATCTGTGCACCATCTTCCCAATATACCTTGTAACCATTGTATTCAGGTGGATTGTGACTTGCTGTTACAACAATACCTGCTATACAATGTAATTCTCTAAGTGCGAAAGACAACTCCGGTGTAGGTCTTAATGAAGGGAATATAAAAGCTTTGATTCCATTTGCATTAAGACAAAGCGCAGCCTCGTCTGCAAATTCCGGTGACATTCTTCTTGAATCGTAAGCAATAGCAACACCTCTATCTGCTGCCCCTTCCTTAATAATAAAGTTGGCAAGTCCCTGTGTAGCCTTTCTTACTGTATAAATGTTCATTCTGTTGGTACCGTTACCAATAACACCTCTTAAACCACCGGTTCCAAATTCAAGATCTCTGTAAAATCTATCCTCTATTTCTTTCTCGTCACCTTCGATAGACTTAAGTTCAGCTCTTGTTGCCTCATCAAAATACTCATTGTCGCACCATGACTTATAAGTTTCCATATAACCCATACTATTTACCTCTTTCTTATTTAAATTATCCATGCATATGCATGTTCACTAACTACTCTATATTGATTATAGAACATACAATGTCTTAAATCAATCCTCTAATGCCTGTCTGAAAGATTCAGAAACCGCTTTAAGAGCCTCCTGCTCATCCTCCCCATCAGCTATCAGTTTTATTTCTTCTCCACATTTAACCCCTGATGCCAGAATAGAAATAACACTTTTTGCATTAGCCGTCTTTCCATCTCCATATTCAAATGTAATATGAGAATTGTACTTTATTGCGGCATCGCTCATTGCTCCGGCAGGTCTTAAATGTATTCCAAGTTGACTGCTTATTAATATATTTTCACTAACCATAATAATCTCCGTTTCTAATTAGCCTTTGTTGTTTCCTGCTCCTTTGTAGTCTCTGTTGTTTCCGTAGATGCTGTACCCCCTATGTTCTTTACAATTACCACATCTGCGGTGTAAGTACCCGTAACTTTGCAATTATCAGGTACTGTAAATTCAATATTCACAGTCTTCGTTCCCTCTGTAAGCCCGGTAAGTTTCACCGTCATCTTTATGTCACCGGCACTGATATTTTTCAATGAATTTTCCGAACCTACCAACGAAACATTTATATCTTTAGATATAACCGAAGCTGTATATCCGCTTGGAATATCTGAAATCTGAACAGATGAAGTATTAATTTTTATGTTTTTCCCCGAGCTTGCATTAACCTTTGCAACAACATTAATTTGTTTATCCGAAAGTATTCTGATTTCTTCCGGAACATAATTGCTTAGATTCACATAATAAGTCCTGTCTGATGTGAGTCCGGCTACATTAACAGTGCTTCCCTGAATAACAATATTATTAATTTTATTAAGAGTATCCTCAGAACCTGTAATTATGGCAGAAGTCTGGCTTAATTCCATTTTGTCAAGTACATATCCATCAGCAACACTTCCGCTTGGCTCTACGGATATGGTAACTGTTTTTGTTCTGCCTACAAATACTGTTACATCTGCGGTGTATGATGTCATTCCCAATGAATCATCATTTATCTCGTTGTTATCGGAATCGTATAATTTAAGTTCAGCCTGAGTGACAACATTTTCTCTTGCCCCGCTGACATCTACCTCAGCCTTAACATAGGCCACATTTCCAAGAACGGAAGTTGGTCCCGTAACCTTTATATAAGTTGGAGACGAATTAGTTCCGGTTACTGCGTACCCGGAAGCTGTATTTCCAATTGTATTAACGTCTATACCAAATGTTTTTGTATCCCTGTTCTCGATATTTAGTTTAAGCGCTGATGTTCTTGGAGTTGCATCAACATTACTTAGTATCTGGCCGTCTCTCTCAACGTGAACCTGAATATCCACATAATCGGCAAATGCTGTAACCTTACTTAAATCTGCCACTGCCACAATATCGCTAGTCTTTAGATCTGTAACAATACTCTTAGGTCCGCTGACAGTTACAGAAATCTTTTCCCCCTCTGCAACTTCATAAGTATAGTTCTTGTCCGTCAAACTTTCTGTATTAATAAGCTGCACAGTAATATTGCTGAAAGTATATGTGGTATTTGGATCATAAATATTAACAATTATCGTCCACAAGATTACTGCAAATGCTGCAGAAGCTATCTTCAGGCCGAAATTTTTAAATATCTTTTCTTTCATGTTTCAACCTGCCTCTCCATATCTTGAATGACTTAACATCAATTGTTTTCTTTCTGATATATTCAAGTTTATTCTTTAATGAATCCGCATCAATATCATGTATCAGTTCTCCACCTACTGCAACTGATACTTTTCCCGTTTCCTCAGATACAATAATTGTCATACTGTCTGTCATTTCACTGATACCAACTCCGGCTCTGTGTCTTGTTCCTAAAGCTTTGCTTAAGTTGACATTATCCGTAAGAGGAAGATAACAGGTGGCTGCCACTACCCTGTTACCCCTTATAATCACAGCACCATCATGAAGAGGTGTATTATGCTCAAAAATATTAATAAGCAATTGACTTGTGACAATAGCATCTACAGCAATTCCGGTCTTCTCATAATCATCCAGAAGCATATCCTGTTCAATAACAATAAGAGCACCTGTTTTCACTGCACCCATTGCAAAGCAGGCATCAACTATTTCATCTGCGGTCTTTACACTAAAGCGTTCTTCCTTATCCCTATCTCTTGGATCTATCAATGTAAGGATACCAATATTAAATTTCTTTCTTCCTAACTGTTCCAATGCACGTCTGAGTTCCGGCTGGAATATAATTACGAGAGCAATAATACCTACGCTGATAGTCTTACCTGCAATCCACAGTATGGTTTTAAGATTAAGCACATATGCTACAAGGGCAAAAAGTATAATAACAATGATACCTTTTAATATTGCCCATGCCTTATTATTCTTAATCCACAAAAGTACGTTATAGAGGACAACAGCAATAATTATAATTTCAATAATATCAGTCCATGATATATTTGGAATATACAGTTTTGAAAAAAAGTTCTGTACTGTTGTATTCACCTGCTCACCTCTTTTACCCTAATTAATCCCTTAAAATGTTTATATAATATTTAAGCCAGCTACATTTATACAATAAGCTGACTTAAACTTAAATTATCTGTCATAGAAAATCATATCATCGTCATCATCCTGAGGTGCCGAAGCTCTGGTTCTTCTTACCTCGTCAATATCTGATGTCTTTCTTGTCTTTCTGGCGTTAATCTGCTTAACTCTTACATCCTCACCTGTAACGTTAATCTTAGGAACTGCCTTAACATAGTAATAATATTCATCATCTTCATACTGAACATACTCTGTTCTTTTGAAATCTACTGCAAAGAATAATATGTTACATACATAACCAACAATTCCACCAAGAAGTACTCCTATAATCACAAGTACAATATTGAGTTTTGCCTTAAATGCCACGTTTCCAATTATAAGTATAAGAAATTCAAGCAAACTTCCTGCAATAATTGCATAAGTCCATGAATAATCTACTTTTAATCTTCTAATGCAGTATACCGCCACAACAGTTACCACAAGAGCAACCATAACTACTATCATCTGTTTATCCTTAATAAGGCTTCCTACCAGATATGATACCTGCTGCATACTCTCTGTAAGAGACTGATTGGCGATAGCTGTTTCATAAGCGCTTGCTGTCTTAATTATATAGTATATTATAACGCCAAATCCAACCGGAATTGCAGCAAGAGCTGATGAGCAAAGTCCCACTGCTACAGGAAGAACATATGGTATCTTAAGCCAGCATGCCATTACAGTAATAATCAACAGATAGCTTGACTTAGGTGTGAATCTGAAATAAAGCAAATACATAAGCAATACTACACACGCTGCAATAAGTGCAAATTCTGCTGAAATCTTGTAAAGATGTACCAACATAAACAATGAAAGGAAAACAATGGTAGCTCCGTTAGGTAAAAATGCGCATAATACTGAAAGTAACAATGCAATTAATGGATTCTTGAGCTTTGCCATATAACCAATACTTCCATTTATCATCATAAATGAAACGAAGGCTATGATAAATTTCATTGCCGGTACAATATATGTATCGTACTTATTATATACTTTTCTAATTTTTTCTTTTAATTCTAATAAAAATGCCATCATATCCTCCAAATGAATTAATTCTTTTTCTGTCCGTTATAAAATCTCTCGAGCTTATTGAGTCTTGAGAAATACCTCTTCAACCCTTTACGGGATTTCTCATATTGGAAATTGTAAACAAATCCGGATATCACTGCAAATACTGCAACCATAAGTACATAATATAACGCAACCTTACGCCCCAGTGCCACATAATCCATTGAATTAATATCCTGAACCAGTCCCTCTGCATTACATAATGCATACATAACCACAACAATAAAGAACGCAAATGTAGTTGCTATAAGAGTTTTAAGAACACCAAATGCTATAAAATCGCCTTTAAAATATTTGGCTGTTCTTATCATTCTCTTTCCTTCATTTTTTTCATATATGGCCATTTTTGTCATCATTTTGACCTTATTTTCATTAAGCAATTAATTTCACCTCGTTATCTTCAAATGATTTCATATTGATACAGAACACTGCAACAATACGACATATTTAATTAAATATAACACATTTTTCATTAATTGTATATGACAATTTGAGAATGTCCGCCCTTTCCTGCAGTAACAAGTCTTACCTTTCTGTTCTCCACGGTAAATGTCCTATCTGTTGTAGCTGACAGGTAATTATTCCATACCTGGTTATATTCTGTGGGAAGAAGTTCCTTAAGAACACTTTGTATCTTTGAATCAAACCCTGAACTTCTCTGCTTTATATAAATAATAGTGACATTTGGTTGGATTACTATCTCTCCGCAATATGTTCCGTTATCGTTATAAACATACACATTGGAAACATTTGGCGTAAATCCCTGTTCTGTCAATACCCCTGATATCTCTGAACTTGTAAGTCCCTTGGATGTATCTGAAGAGTTGCCTCCTGAGGATGAGCCTGCACCACTGTTGCCTGTTCCTCCACCGGAAGTAGAATCCGCACCACTGCTACCTGTTCCTCCACCGGAAGCGGAATCTGCACCACTGCTGCCTGTATTCCCTGAAGACTGATTTCCGGAAGTGCTGCCGTTGTAACTGTCTCCGCTTTCTCCTGAGGATGAGATTCCTGATGCAGTGTTTCCTGCAGAATTTACTGATGAACCCGTGTATACGGAATAGCCATTACCGGAGCCTGATGTGACGGAAGCGATTCCCTCTATAGCAATTGCGTCTGCCACATCTCCCACTGTAGCTGTGATTGCTGCAGTTCCAATGCCTTTAACATTTATTACTCCATCACTGCTTACCTCAACAATATCCGAATTACTGCTTGTCCACACAATGGCTTTATCTGTATCCGAAGGAGTGACTATAGCCATAATCTTAAATGAAGTTCCAACAGGAACTGCGCTGTCCTCAAATAATATTTCCACTTCCGTCTTTACTGCATCATTCTGAATATTAACATTAACTTCTCCCTTTGCCACAAGTTCCTTTTCACTGAGGCTGACATTTGCTTTTTTTGAATCCTCCTCTTTTTGTGAATTATGTATTTCTGCTACTATGAAAGCAACTATAATAACCACAGCAAGAATTACCATTATAGCAACAGGTAGGGGCTTTAATCTCATTTTTTTATTATTTGATTTTGCCATATATATTCTCCATTCTTTACATTTTCATCATAACGTAATAATGTAAAAATGCCTTAATCGTGCATAAATTAAGTATATATCCGTAACCTCAGAAATATTCCAAAAATCACAATTCTTTTTACTTTATCGTCAGATGAACCTTAAGATTTAACACAAAACAACTCCCGTATTTCCTCTTTTCATATATCGTATTTTCTAATTCTTTCTGTTATTAAAAAACACAAATTTATCTATTGCCATAAATATATCCTTAAAATTCTCTTTAGGTGCTGCGTTGATATATGCCCTTAACACCTCATTTTCTTTCTCCCCTTTATATCTTCCGTAAAATATATCATATAAATTATGTCCTCTCACATAGATTCTGAAATTCTCCATATTATTTATGATATCTTCCTTAGAATTTATAGATATATTTAATTTTTCAAGCATTTTTCTGGTACTGGTGAGTCGGTACAGATACTCATTATACTTATCATACAGGATATTGTAAAATTCATCTTCACTTTTCACCACTCCGATTTCTGTCATTACCTTTGGGTCAAGAAAATAATTTTCAAAAGAATAATATTTCAATATTAATACATTTCTGTCTGTAACCCTTGGCAGATTACCATAATCCTGTTTAGAGCGCTCCTTGTAGTAATTTGTCAGCTGCGCCTTTAATTTTTCAGCGTCCTTTCCGTCTCCGTCCCTTATCATAAGAAATTGATCCTTTAAATACAAAGTATTAATATATTTCAAATTGGCGTAAGTTTTTATGTTGGTACAACTGTTGGTGGCAATTATGGCGATTCTTTTTAAATTTCCCTTGTCATCATATATCTCGGAATAATATTTTTCCAAAAGCAGAGGCAGCCTGCTTCTATCCTGCTTTCCTTCAACTATAAACACAAAACTCACGTTCATAAGGTCATTGGCTGCATATCCTAAATCATCCAGAATATCATCTATATCTGTCTCAGGATTTATCACAGTGTTGTTATCCTTATCCACCACAACCTGCTTAATCTGCTTAGTGGTAAAATTAAAAAGCATCTGAGGGGCATGAGTGGAGAATATTACCTGATTCTTTCTTGACAGTTTGTAAAGAATTTCGCTGGCAACCTTCTGCAGACGGGGATGGAGAAATATTTCCGGGTCCTCCACCAATATAATATAGGGAACCTGGCTTCCATACTCTGCATAGGTTTCAAGGAGGGAAAGTGTATATATACTGTTAAGACCATCCGAAAGACTCTCCAGCTCTCCTTCAACATTTCTTGAGGAATATTTAACCACTGTGTCAATATGCATAAGCTTATCCGCATCAAAGGTTATCTTATAATGTATCTTTTCTCCGTTACCTCCGTTATGGGCAAAATTTTCATTAAGCTTTTCCTCGAAATTGGCAAGGTTGATATTAAAAAGCTTAAACTGCATCAATCTTGCCGTCTCCAGCAAGGATAGCTGTTCCGGTCTTTTTTTATTAATCATACCGATGCAGTTAAAGCACTGGTTACAAACTCTGTGCTTATCAAACATACACACATTTTCCTTAAGGTCACTATAATCGGAGCCTCCTTGCAGCATAATAAGGTCATCCTGAATTGATGAGCCCCTTCTTAAGTGATCCACATAATATATCCTTGGCATTACTGACTTTATGTAAATATTATTCTTCTTATATCCGTCTCTATACTTTTCTTTTCCGTCTCTGCTATATACATACTCAAACTGTAATGTTCCCTCTGCATAGGAAGGAAGTTTACTCTCAAAGTCCTTAAGCCAAAGATTAAAATGCTTGAATGAACTCACAAGTCCCTTCTCGCAAAACTGCCTTAAATCCTTTTCATCAATATCCAGTTTAACGGATATACTTATGTTTCTTTCACAATCATTAAAATCCATAGATGATATTTCATAATCACCGGACAAAGCCCTTATGGCATCAAGAACAATACTTTTTCCTGCGTTATTTCTTCCTACAAGAATAAGAACATCCTCAATGTCCTTGATTTCTAAATCTTTTATAGATTTAAAATTCTTAATATGCAAATATGTTATTCTCATGATATTCCCCATTCCGCAGGCGCTTTGATAATGGAGTAACCGCAGGGCAAATGTCAGATTCGGCTCCGGGATAAGAACTATTTGTGGTGCCTGCATCACAAATATCCGTATAAAAAAAGACACCATTCCAAAACCCTATAGAAGATTCTTTGAACAGTGTCCGTATATTTATATTTTACTATCTCATACTTCCATGATGACCATTAGACTCTGTCAGGATTATCAACCATATTGATATACTCTGCTACCGATCTGTCAAATGCTTTAATATGATTGAACAGCCAGTTAACCACATTGGTCTTAACGACTTCCATAAACTTGTCATCCGGGCCTTCATTTTCATCAAGGTATTCATATAGCTCCTTAATTGTTTTCTTGAATTCCTCATGCTTTTCATGATGTTTTGGCAATTCCGGATATCCAACCTGCTTCTGAAGTTCTTCCTCAGCATTAAAATGAAATTCCGTGTATTCTTCAAGGTAGTCCAGCATCTTGACAGCCTTAACCTTTCCATTTCCTTCTTCACATGCAGAAACAAAGGCACTGATTTTTCCAATCAGCTCTTTATGCTGATTATCAATTGTCTCATTTCCTGTAATTAAACTGTCGTCAAAAATAATTTCCATAATGGTATCTCCTTTATCATATATTTAGTACACGATTATTATTTAATTCCTAAGAACAATAACTATATTAAATAATATCATATATTGATAAATTTTGCACTATTATTTCTTCTTTCTTGTATCAATAGTTTTAAAGGAAGAATTATAAAATCCTTCACCGAACACTTCGCTGGTTTCGGTTATCATTACAAAGGAGGACCGGTCGATTTCCTGCACCAGAGTGCGAATCATATACGTCTGTGATTTTGAACAGGCACATAGGATTACATCCCTTGGTTCATCGGTATAGGTTCCCCTTCCTTTCAACTCTGTGGAACCTCTGCCTATAATCCGGTTAATTTCCTCAGCCACCTTTTCTCCTTGATCCGTAATGATAATTAAAAGTGTTCCCGAGCCCATACCGTAAATAGTTTTATCAATTACCAGAGAGCATAAAAGTGTAGAAGTAATACCATAAAGAACAGCATCCACATCGCCGAATACCGGCCATCCCAAAAGAATAATAACAAGATCAGTTATCAGGGTAACCACCCCTATGGAAAAATGAGGATGAAGCTTTTTAACAGACATGGTAATAAAATCTGTCCCCCCGGAGGATGAGCCCCGCATATAAAACAGCGCAAGCCCTATTCCAAGAAAAATTCCTGAGTATAAGGCCGACAGAAACCGTGAGCCTGAATACACAGGAAAATGAGGAAATATTACATCCAGAAATATAGTGCAGAAACACATTGATTTTAAAGTTTTTATTATAAAACTCCTGCCTAATATACCCACGGCGAAAACAATAAACGGTATATTCAAGGCAATAGAAGTTATACCTATGGGAAATCCCCACAAATGATTCATAATAAGAGCAAGGCCCGTTAAGCCTCCCGGAGCAAAATCTGCTGTTTTTGCAAATGTGTAAACACCAACAGCATAGAATAATGAACCTGCAATATCATACAATAAATCCAACAATATATTTTTTGTCCAAGACATCTTCATTTCATTCCATCCTCTAGACTTAAGCTTTCAGTATACAATGAGTATGTCTATAGTTTACGCATTCTGTTGGTTTTTAATTCACATTTTACTAGTAAGTATTTGTAGCATTTGGATATATCTGCATTATTCTTTCATCATCAAATCTCTCATCCATAATCCTTTGCCACCCCTGTTCTGCCGGTATATCATTCTTCCTTTGTGTACTTCTGATAAGTGCCAGACTTGACACAGCCATATTGCAACACATAAAGATAATCAGCACCCAGGAAAGGATTTTACCTGCTTTTACCGGAATTTTCTCTATGAGTAAAGACAGCTTCGGATATATCACTTTAATCCACACAACCGCAGCAATACCCCAGAAGAAGCAAAACAACAGATTAATACGTCCACCTAAGTTAAAGGGAAGATGACTGTAATCCCAGAACACCTTTCCAAATGCAATCTCTGTAAATACGCTGCATATATACTCATAGGCTCCTCCTAAAAATGTACCTGCAAAAAACAGCGTGTAGAAAGGCTTATTGCGATATCTGTGTAATAAAATTGTGGCCATTACAATAGCAAGTCCCCATACAATACTGAAATCTCCCCAGACTACACTGCTTCTGCTCATCCATACCCCCATGGTAACACGGCAAAATATGGTTTCTGTAATATCTCCCAGAAATGAACCTATAAGAAAAAGCCATACCAATTTGTAAAAGCAGCAGCCCGATGCAAAAACCCCATTTTCTGTTTTCACAGCATCTGTTTTTTTTGCATCAGGGTACGCCCTTTTCAATCTTTTCTCAATATGGGAATATATTTTTTCTCCCAGCAGAGTTGTGAAATCAGTAAATCCATGTTCAATTTTAATCAATTGTTTAGCTTTATGTTCTTTTCCGCAAACAGCAATAACAGTTGCAGTTATATCAATCAGCATAAGAATCACAAGCGTCCAGATTATAATTCCCCCAAGCATCCGTGGTATGATGCGAAAAGCCTTTGCAAGTAACGGATTTCCCCATTTCATCATAGCCACAACAAGAACAGCAAGAAGTGCAGAATCCGTAATTGAAACATATCCGTCAATGTTTAATGGTCTGTCTGAATAATCCCACCATTTTTCGTGATATATTTTTTCAATAAGATTACCGGCAATCCATTTGAATACGATTATGAGAATGATTGAGCCTATATACAGCCATATCGCGTTCAATCCTTTGCCAAATATAGTAATAAACACCGCTCCTGCGCCATAAATTATACAAAACGGCAGATTCACCATACCCTTGTTAACGAACCTTTTTTGCTTAAAAGCTGCTGCAACCGTCTCTAATATCCAACCCAAAAATGAATATATAAAAAAGAGCCATATCAGCTCATAATTTGACAGAACCATACTTTTTTAATTCCTTTCCGAAAGCCACTTTATCAAGCGTCTTTACCGAAGAGCCTCCCTGAGTTCCATGTCCTGCATTAACTCCCACTGTTATATTCTTTCTATTCTCTGTGGATTTATACAGCACTGCATATCCTGAATTTAACTGCATAGTCAGCACTTTCATGGTGATTTTACGGAACTTTTCCGCCTGGGCATTCATCTCCTCCTGCTTGAAATGGTCAGCCTGATAGATTTTAAGAGTAGTGAGTCCCTGAAGATTTTCCAAAAATGTGTCACCTAAGGCTGTATATTGCCCCCAATATTTTGATAAAAGTTTTTTTAGATGTAATTTAGCGATAACCTTCACCAATGGTGTTAGTCTGTGCTAACTTGCACTCAAAGAAAATGCGGCAACCAGCATTTATAATGTTAGTCGCCGTCAACTAGAATGATAATATATCACATGAAATTTATCTCTGTCAATAATTATTCGTTTCCTATTTTTGCCATCATTTTGCTAACCCTCTAAATTATACATAACATTAAGCATCTGTGTTCCGGTCTTCGTCCTAAACACCTTCTCCCTGAATGTACATATAGCTTCAGGGCTTAAATCATCTTCATATGCATTCACCAGAAAATCCGCTTCCAGTAAAATACGGTAATCCAACCCGTCCACATCAGTATATGTATGATGATGTCCAATGAGATAGCATACTCTGTCTGTTTCCTCTTCTGTTACCTCAGAAAACCCTTCCAGCATTTTTCTTGCATAGGAAGGTCCTTCCTGTTCTTGGATTTTGCCATCACACCGTCCGTACTTTTCTTCCCCGGGATGAATGCCTATGTCGTGGAGAATTGATGCCATATCGAGTATTTTCTGAGTCTTATCATCTAATCCCTCTAATTTACCGATTATGTGGGCATACTCATATACTTTGGTAAAATGCTGAATCCTTTTGGGATCACCTTTGTCAAACTCTATCATTTTTAAAATCAACTGTTCATTTAACATATACTACCTCCCTTGTTCAAAAGCTGCCAGCCGGTTCTGATATAATGCCATGGTACCAACGTGTCTGTCATGGTAAAAAACTTCCATATTTATTTCATTCCATGGTTTCTGTTCTAAGTCAATCATGCTAATATATTAGCCCATTTTATAAAAATATCAATAAAGGATTAATATTTTAGTCATATTTATAAATTATAGTTCACAATAAGAGTTCACAATAAGTACCAGAAATTCTTGACAATAATTTTACAGAGAGTTATATTGACATCGTAGTTAAATAAGCTGTCCAAACCTTTGAGCAGGAGTAGTAGCCTTTTACGACATTTACAGAGAGCCGCAGATGCTGGAATTGCGGTATTGGTCAAATTGGTGAATGGACCTGTGAGGGCAATCTGAAAGCTGTTGCAAGTAGGTGCGACGTGACTGCACGTTATAGCAGAATATGTATGTCAGTACATAAATGAGAGCATTCTAAGAGAATGAAGTTAGGTGGCACCGCAGAGATTATACTCCTGTCCTATCGAAAGATATGACGGGATTTTTTTATTTGCACCCCCCGCAATTATTGCTTCATCACAAACACTTATCTCACATTTAATTTAAAGAAAGAGAGGAAATTTATATGTCAAACTCAATTCCTTACAAAATTTATCTTGAAGAACAGGAAATGCCTAAACAATGGTACAACGTGCGTGCAGATATGAAAAAAAAGCCTGCTCCGTTGCTTAATCCGGGAACATTACAACCTGTAAGTGCCGACGAACTCTCTCATGTATTCTGTGAAGAACTTGTGGCTCAGGAATTGGATGATACCACTCCATATTTTGATATTCCGGAAGAAATTTGCGATTTTTACAAAATGTACCGTCCATCACCATTGGTAAGAGCTTACTGTCTTGAGAAAAAGCTCCAGACACCTGCTCATATTTATTACAAATTCGAGGGTAATAATACCTCAGGAAGTCACAAGTTAAATTCCGCAATTGCACAGGCTTATTATGCTAAAAAACAGGGCTTAAAAGGCGTTACTACAGAGACAGGTGCCGGACAGTGGGGAACAGCCCTCTCTATGGCCTGTTCTTACTTTGGACTGGACTGTCAGGTTTATATGGTAAAATGTTCTTACGAACAGAAACCTTTCAGACGTGAGGTTATGCGTACTTACGGCGCACAGGTTACTCCTTCTCCTTCTATGAATACTAACATCGGAAGAAAGATTAACGAGGAATTCCCGGGAACAACCGGAAGCCTTGGATGCGCTATATCAGAAGCTGTTGAAGCTGCTACAACACAGGAAGGCTACCGCTATGTATTAGGTTCTGTGTTATCCCAGGTACTTCTCCACCAGTCAGTTATCGGTCTTGAGACAAAGGCTGCATTAGATAAGTACGGCATTAAAGCTGATACAATTATCGGATGTGCCGGAGGCGGTTCTAACCTTGGAGGTCTTATTTCTCCATTTGCGGGACAGATGTTGCGGGGTGAAGCCGATTACAAGATTATCGCTGTAGAACCTGCATCATGCCCAAGTCTTACACGAGGCGTATATGCTTATGATTTCTGTGATACAGGAAAGGTATGTCCTCTTGCCAAAATGTATACTCTCGGCAGCGGATTTATCCCATCAGCCAACCACGCAGGTGGCTTAAGATATCATGGTATGAGTTCTGTTGTCTCAGAGCTTTATGACCAGGGCTTAATTGAAGCAAGAAGTGTTGAACAGACAGCTATATTTGAAGCAGCTGAAACATTTGCAAGAATCGAGGGTATTCTCCCTGCTCCTGAGAGCAGCCATGCAATCAAGGTTGCCATAGACGAGGCTTTAAAGTGTAAAGAAACAGGCGAAGCTAAAAATATCGTATTTGGTCTTACAGGAACAGGTTACTTTGATATGTATGCATATCAGGCATTTAACGACAAAACTATGTCAGACTACATCCCTACCGACGAAGAGCTGGCAAAATCAACCGGTACACTTCCTAAGATTAACTAAATAATAACAACGAAGGGGCTGTAAAAAACAGCCCCTTTTATCATGACGGACCCTAAACACTACAGTCCCGTTCTTATTATCTCTTTCCATTTCTTTGAAAAAATGTAATATCCAACCATCATAATCATTCCAAAGCAAAAACTTATTGGGAAACAAAGCATTATATATGTTCCGTCGAAGAATTTTGAAATGATGTAGGCGCTTGGAATACGCACAGCCCACAACATAAGGATATTTATTATCGTGGTATATTTTATAAGGCCAACTCCGTTTACTATGCAGATAATTCCGTTAAATATTGCATATAGCCATTGTGATAAAAGTAAGACCTGAACATATCTTCCGGCGTACATAAGTACCTCCGGATCTTTTGTAAACAGTTTAAGGATGCTAAACCTGGAGGAAACTACGATAAGACCAAATGCCAGTGTAATAATCCCGGAAATAACGGGTATGGCAATATAACCCTTCCTTAAGCGGTCAAAGTTCTTTGCACCAAAATTTTGCCCTGAAAATGTTGTGGCTGCAGAAGAAAGCGCCGTTATGGCGATATTAGTTAAACCGGTAACACCTTTAGCTGCACTTGCACCAGCCATAAATGCAGGGCCCTGGTCATTTACGAAAATCTGCATACACAGATGTCCAAGTGAGTATAAAGAGTTATTAAGACCAATAGGAAGTCCAAGCATAATTATATTTTTAAATTCTTCCCTGTCACATCTTTTGGGAAGTATTGTGAAGCCCAGTTCAGGAAAATATTTTCTTATATACCAGATACTTACAAACCAGGAAACATACATGGCAATGACAGTGGAAACCGCAGCTCCGCCCACATCCATACCAAATCCTGCCACCAGTGTGAGGTCAAGAGTAATATTGACCATGCAGGACACGATAAGAAAAGATAATGAGGCCCTGCTGTCTCCTAAACCTCTTAAGAGACCGGCATTCATGTTATAACCGATATTTCCAAGAGAGCCCAAGAATACTATTCTTGTATAACTTACTGCTGCATCCCAGGTTTCAGCCGGAACACCCATAAATTTTAATATAAATGGTGTTGCAAAAAAACCAATAACACATAACGGAATGCCGCATACATAAACAAAGAAAATAGCAGTATCAGAAACCTTACGCATTTTTTCTATATCTCCGGCACCGATATACTGGGATATTAAAATTGACACACCTGTTCCTATGCCAAGAAACACACACAATAACACCTCTACAGGCTGTGAGCTTGTTCCCACGGCTGCCAGTGAAGTGTCGCCGCAGAAGTTCCCAATTACAAGAGTATCAACAGTTGTATATAATTGTTGTAAAATATTTCCAATTATGATGGGTATCGCAAAAAGGAGAACCTTTTTCATAATTGGACCTGTTGTCATATCAATTTTCTTAGTCTGTTGCATCTCGGATATCCTTTTTCTTAATTATAGGTGTAGTTTAAAACAATTACCTCTCCATTCGTGCAGGTATACTTTTATATTTATCATTTTTGGCTAATAGCATTATTTATCCAACAACCAATCCGCAATATCAATAACCTTGATTCCCTCATACTGGTATTCATCATGCCTGGTTCTGGCTATCACATACTTAGTGTATATTTGCAGCTAATTCCTTTATAAAAACGGCACCATATACACTGGAATATAATGAATTCCGTTTTCCCATTTGTAATCCTTTGTATGAACAACATATTTGTAACGTATACGATTACTAAACTTGTCGCAAAATGCATCAAGTGATTTATGCGTTCTATAGCTGCCTGATTTCACCTCGAGTGGACATATCTTATTCCCAACCGAAGTCAAAAAATTAATCTCATACAAATGATTTGAGGTTTCACTTTCCATCGTGTAATAAAACAAATTATTACCTTTAGCTATTAGCATCTGAGCCACTACATTTTCATATACGTATCCTAAGTTTGCATCCAACTTATCCGAAAGTAACTTATTATAAATAATATTCTCCGTGTAGTTTTTATCCTTAAATGCTAATGTGATAAATAGACCTACATCAGAAGTAAACAATTTATACCGTCCTGCATCCTTTTCTAATGCCATTCCTACGCCAGGATTATTAGCATGATATGCAATATTTACAGTATACGAACTGAGCATATCCGGAATCAACTCTCTTACCTGCTGAGAACGAATCCCCTCTCTTGCACTCGACAAAATGTATCTTGATGCATTGCCACTAAGATTAACAGGTATTGCATCATAAATATCACCTGCAAGACCAGTTCCATCTATCTTCACAAAATCCTCTTCATACAAATCTACAATCTCTCTTTTAGCTTCATCAACCAATTGCAAATTGTTTTTCTCTATATATGTTTCTATGGCTTGTGGCATTCCACCAATAAGCATGTACAATCTAAATATACGCATCAAGTTTCTATGCATTGCATTCCCTGCAGGCTTTTTATTCTTTAAGAGATGCTTAATTGTTTCAGCTGATATCTCATCTCCTATTGCCCACAAAAATTCCTCAAAATCCATAGGGAACATTGATATTTTGTGTTCTTCGCTAGGGATTAAAATATCCTTTGTATTCTTTTTTATGGATAATAAAGAACCCGTTTCAATATACTTATATCTTCCATCCGCAACGAGATATTTAATTGCCTGTCTAGCCTTTTGAAGCAACTGAACTTCATCAAAAATGATTACAGACTCATTCTCATACAATCTAGTTCCCGTTAACTGCTGTAATTGCAAAAAGAAAAAGTTTAAGTCATGCGTATCATCAAATAAATCAATAATTTCCTTACTGGTATGAGCAAAATCAATTATAATATATGATCTAAACTCCTTTTTTGCAAATTCCTCTGCAATAGTTGATTTTCCAACTCGTCTTGCACCCTTTATCAAAAGAGCGTATTTATCACTTCTATTCTCTTTCCACTCAAGTATTTCGTCATATATTTTTCTTTTAAAAACCGGCTTATCCATGTATAACTCCAACTTTCTACCAGAAGTATAACTCAAATCCCCATTCATGTAAATCTAATTTTCACTCAAATCCCTGTTCGTATTGTTCTTATTTTCTCTCAAATCCCCATTCATTTTCTTTTCTTTGTAGCAGTCAAGAAAAGTGGATTACCACACCTGCGTAAATACACATGTCCTCCATCAACTGCACAGGATTCACAGGAACAGAACTTAAAATCATGAACGGATTACCTGTACATTTTTTTGCGTGAAAAATGTACAAAATTTAAGCGTGATTGACACTAGCCTTCAATACTTCCCGGATTAAGCAAGAACTCATAAATGTTCACTGTTAAAATTCCGTTCTCATCGTAGTGTGTTGGAACTATATCTTTGGTCACCACAATTTTCTTGAAAGAATCATCTATTTTCCTAAATGGCCGTATCTCTTGATTTCTCTTTGCTTCATCAGGAAGCGAATAAGCCGACTGAATATAACATCTTGCAGATCCAAGATTACAAACAAAATCTACTTCCAAAGCTTTTCGAACCACTTTTCCATCTTTATCCTTCTCTGCAATAGGCACCACACCTACATCCACACTATACCCACGCATGCGAAGCTCGTTATAAATCACATTTTCCATCGAATGTGTCTGCTCAAACTGTCGGAAATTTATTCGAGCATTACGAAGTCCTAAATCGGAAAAATAGTATTTCTTTGGTGTTTCGATATATGCCTTTCCTTTAATATCATATCTCTGTGCAGACTCTATCAAAAAAGAATCTTCAAAATAATCCAAATATTTTTTTATGGTCTTTGCTGTAATACTTGATTTTTTGACCGTCTTAAATGTATTTTTTAATTTCTCCGGATTAGTTAGCGAACCTATCGCAGAAGAAAGAATATTCAGCAAATCTTCTAGCTCCCCTTGATTCTTTACTCTATTTCTCTTGAAAATATCTGTAATATAGATTTCATCAAACAGATTCTGCAATACTGCTGCTTTTTCATTTGCTCCCTCTCGTAGAACTACGAGCGGTATTCCACCATAAAGCATGTACTCTGACAGTCCTTCGTACTTATCACCCTTATATACAGACATGAATTCCGCGAAACTTAATGGATACATATGAATTTCATCACCACGTCCGGCAAACTCAGTGATAATATCTTTGGACAAAAACTTTGCATTACTTCCGGTGACATATACATCCATATTATCCTTACGCAAGTACCCATTCAGAACAGATTCAAAACAATCAAGTAACTGTACCTCATCTAAGAGCAAATAATATTTCCCTTCACCAGATGTTTGAGAGCGAATATACTCCATAAACAACTCCGGATTTACGCCTCTTTTTTCTTTCTCAACACTAATCAGACTCTCCCCTATAAGATGAATATCATCTGCGGAATCAAATGCAAAACGGATAATATGTTCTTTATCAACACCACTCTCTATCAAATAATTATAAAAGAGTGTATTTAACAAATACGATTTACCACATCTTCTTATACCTGTTATGACCTTTACTAATCCATTATTTTGCCTTTTTATAAGTTTGTTCAAATAATAGTCACGTTTTATCTCCATAGCTATGCACTCCTTTAGGGAAGATTTTTGCAACTAGTTACATTTTTCAGTCCTATAATATCATATTTTTTTGTATTTCTCAACGCATCTTTCCAAATTAGGGAAGATTTTTGTAACCCACAAAAGCAAAAAGACCACTCCCAAGTCTACACTTGAAAGTGGTCCATACATTCTGCAAACTTTGCATAATATTTGCATAATCTATAATATTGCCCCGTTTTTGCAATTGTTTTTATAGAATTTTGCCCCGTTTTTCAGGTTTTAATTCATAGTTTTTGCCCCGTTTTTACAAAAAAACAAAAAAATCTGCTAATCCACTTCTCCCACATCAATCACATCTTATCTAACAAAAATGCCATATACAACGGCAATGTAAGAATCTGATTCTCATTACCCACATTATAATCACCTAATTTTATCGCACTTTTAACATGATACTTTTCCGGATGATTTAAAATCGTTCTTGTACTCTTGGTATTACCATTTGTTGCTTTTACTTCTACCAACGTACACTCACCCTTATATCTCATAACAAAGTCGATTTCCAAACCGGAATCTTTATGGTAGTAATATAATTTACGTCCCATTTTAGAAAAGATATCTGCTATTAAATTTTCAAAAATAGCCCCCTTATATCCATACAGTTTCCCCTGCAAAATATCATACTGTGTGCCGTCCTCCAGCATACTGATAAACAATCCACAATCTTTCATGTATACCTTAAAAACATCTTCTATTGCATTACCATCCAAAGGTAATTCGGTAATAGATAAATTATAACACCTAGATATAATCCCTGCATCTTCTATCCATTGGAGACTTCCCATGTATTTTGATGCTGTAGAACCTTTTTTAATGACAGCATATTGAAACTTTTTATTCTCCTTACTTAATTGCTTTGGAATAGACTGAAAACATTCTTTGATTCTGAATTTATCTGCTTTTTCAGCATATTTCACCATATCGTCCTCATATGATCGAATAATATCACGCTGAATACTAAGAACATCATTCATTTGCTTCGTATTAACAAAGGTTTGTACAACATCAGGCATACCACCTACAACCGTATATTGCAATAAAAGCTGCCTCATTTTGTTATGAATCGCCTCCTGAACAGGTTTTGCCTCTTCCAGACACTTTCTTAACATATTTATTATTGGTTCTCCAATATCATTTGCCCAAAGAAATTCCTCAAAATCTAATGGATACATATCGATCACTGTCTCATATCCTACCGGAACAGATCTAGGTTCTTTTCCATATCCCTTTACCCCTAACAATGAACCGGTACCTATCACATCAAAGCGACCATCCATTTGAAAAAACTTAAGTGCGGTTCTTGCCTCCGGACACTCCTGGATCTCGTCAAGAATAAGAACGGTTTCTCCCGCTTCAAATACTGCACCTTTTCCTAACAATGCTGAAAGCATCATAATAATGTTGTCAATTTCTAGTGAGCCTGAAAATACTGAAGCATAGTCCGGATTTTCAAAGAAATTTAAATACACAACATTCTTGTAATTATTCTTAGCAAATTCCAATACAGAGAAAGTCTTTCCACATTGTCTGCAACCTTTGATAATCAAGGGTTTATGCTCCTTAGCATTTTTCCAATCTATAAGTTTCTGTTCAATTTTTCTTTTCAACATAACAAAATCAACTCCTTTTATTATAGTATATTTACTTTTAACAACTTTTTCAAGGGAGTTTTTTGAAAGAATGTATATTTTTTATCCAGATTTTTGCATACCATGCAACTTATAGTTACATATTTATCCAAAATAAAACAAGGCCAGAATCCAATTATGAATTCCAGCCTAACTTTATTTAATCTTCTGTGACCTCTGTATGTCTCAAATGATGACATGAAAAATGTGGAAGCAACAATGGCTCTCTATCTACAAGAACACTACACTTCCTCATCTACCTTCTTCGATACAAGCTCCGATAAAGCATTGTTATATGTACCATTACTCTTATAAGTTCCGCTTGAGCGTGCCGCCGCATGGGAAATACTGCTTGCTTTCATGGATACTTTATCTGCAAAAGAATTATGTCCGGTAAAAAGTGTTTTGAATGAACTGATGTCTGCCTTTTTAAGTGCTTCCTCGTCCAGCTCCAACTTATTTCCCTTTCCTACAGTAACACCGATTTTTGAAAGCATATTCTCATTAGACTCAGTAATTCCTGTCATCCACACAGCATTTCTTAAAACATCTTTTGAACTGGAATCACCTGCCTGTTCCACAACATCATTGTAATCTTCTACAAATGATTTCACAGCCTTTGTGATAGCTTCCCAATCATAATCTTCACGGTCTTTTCATCCTTTTTCTTGATTTTCTTCTTTTCCCAGAGTTCATCATTATTTAAAGCATCTGCTGATTTCTTTAGTGCATCCGCTCCTGACTTCATAAGTGTAGATTTCTGTACAGTATCTCCACCGGAAGATGCCTTTTCTGCATCCTGCTTTGCATAATATGCCTTCAGCAATTTTCCATAACTGCCATTTTTGATCGCCGCATAGTCAGAAAGATTAAAAGCACTGCCTGTTGACGGTGTCTGCATACCTCCAAACAAATAGGCATAATCTACATTGGTGTTATATTTGCTTGCATAATCACTAAAACTATTTATCTCTGACATAGTAAGCACCTCCTATAAACGCACATCTACATGGGTATATGCAACTGTTTCCGGTATAGATACCTCTACCGGCTCTGCTATATCCGTACTAACTGTTTCGTTCTTAACATCAGCGCCCACATTCTCGGTTTCTTCTGTGCCTGCCACAGTCTTATCATCTTTTTCACCAGCAACAGCATCCTTCTTATCTGTTTTCTTATCTTTATCATCTGCTTTTTCAGTCTGCTGATCTGCTTTCGCAGCTTCTTCCAATTCCTTATTCGCAGTAGCCAATGTATTCATTTGTGCTGATTCTGCTTGAACAGCTTTCTGCTCTACTTCTGCAAGTTCCTCTTTCTTCGCCTCTACATCATCACCACGAGCTGAATCCAACTTGATTTCAGACTCCAGCACCCCGGCTCTGCCTTCCATCTTTGTAGCAACACTGCCCTGTACCTGTGCCTGAGCCATTGCGGAATCAGCAGAAATCATAGCCTTCATACTTGCCTGTGACAGACCTGTACTTTGCTTTCCAGCTTTCGGAGCAGTTTTCTTACTGCCACCAAGCATATCATCCATTGAAGATTTCTTTGCCTGCTGTTCTTTCCTCTGTTCAATCTGATGCTGTCTTAACTGATTTTTCAAATCCGTAATCTGCTGCTGTATTTCCTGTTGTTTCTTCATTTTTTCTTCAATGCTCATGTCCTTATTGTCAGAAAGCTCCTGCAACTGTTTCTGAGCATTAGCAATCTGGTTCTGAATATTCTTGCTGACAGAATCTGTTGCCTTCGTCATATTCATTCCACCCGCAGGTGTATTTGCTCCATTTAAACCGTTAATTCTCATATCCTATTACCTCCTGTTATCTACATAAGTGAAGCCATTGCAAACATATTCTCTTCTTCCGGTGTTGCTTCTCTATCTTCCACCTGTCCCATCCGGTTCTGTGCCTGAGCCATTAAAGAATTTACTTTTTCCATTTCCGACTCATCGCACAAGCCTTTTTCAATGCCTGCTTTTAATTCCTGCATATCGCCTTTTATTTCAGCTATGACCGCCTGTAACTGGCTTGTAGTCTTTGCCGCAGCAATCTTTCTTGCAGTCTTGCCGACATTTACACCAACACTACCACCTATGGTCTCGCTCTCTTTCTCAGCGTCCTCCGCAATTTCCGATTCCTCTGTTTCTTCCGCCTTTGCATCCTCCTCCGACCATTTCACATGAAATCCTTTGAAACACTCACCAAAATGCTCTTTCAGCTCTGCTTCTACTTTTTTTCGCTCCTCAAGTTTCTCCTGCCGGATTTTCTCGGCATTATCTGTCATATCCTGTAATACTGTACTTTGCTTTATAGGTCTGCTGACTCCCCAGCCACCCCAATTACCATTTTCATCACAGAACCACCCTTGACTAATCATTTCTCGTCCTTGGGCAAGTTGCTGCTGTCTAAATCTCCTAGAAAAATCATTTAAAAACTTAACATCTTCTTCAAATTGTTTCTTTATCGCCTCATCCGTTCCTAGCTTACCTAAGAATTTAGGATTTACAACAAAATTAACATTTGATGAATTGCCATAAGTCTGTCCATAACTGACTGTGCCTACAAAAAACTTTGTTCCACTAATTTGCTTTTCCAACCCTTGAATATACTCAAGTCCTGCTGATACAGAATCCGGTATTGTCTTTTCGTAACTTACTCCTTCCTTCTGTACCGCAGTCTGGGAAACAGCATTTTTAGTGTCCTCTGTTTTTGAATCAGGCTTGTAATCATTTTGTACCGGGTACAGGAAATTACTTCTGATTCCCTTTACTGCCATCCGCATCATCCTCCTTGAAATATTGATTAGAAATCCGTTTCTCTATACACAGATACTTCTGCTATTTCCTATTTCGGAATATAAAACTTCATACTAAATAGACTTGTTGTGAAACGACCTTTTTATGTTGTGAACCAAAAATAAAAGACACAATCCATACCCATTCGTACAGAATTGTGTCCCTTATTTCTTATTCAACCATTAACATAACCGTCAATGTAAAGCTATTTTCATCCTGACTTATATCTATGTCTCCATAATATTTCTGAGCCACTTTACGGATATTGGCAAGTCCAAATCCATGACTGCCCTTATCTTTCTTTGTGGTTTCCGGCAATCCGGTTTCATCATCTATTTCTACTCTTTTACTGATACAGTTCGTCAACTCCAGCATATACGCATTTTTCTTACGATAGGCAGATATGGAAACATAAGGATTCTTACAACCATTTATCCCTTCAAACGCATTGGTAATGGCATTATTTAGTATTACGCTGACATCAAACGCATTGATACCTGTGTCCGTTGGATACATAAACTTACACCTGAAATCAATTCCTTTTTCCTCTGCTTCTTTCTGCTTCTGCGTCAAGATCACATCAGTAACAGGATTTCCGGTCTTAATTTCTGCCACACTCTCACTCCATGCCGATTTCAGTTCTGCCAGATACTTTTCAATCTCTGTTGTTTCTTTCTTTAAATATAGATTTTCTAATACCGTGATATGATTGCCCATATCATGCTTTAATGCCCGAATATCTCCGTATAGCTTTTCTACTTCACTGATGTGCTGTTTCGTGTTTTCTATCTGCTCTACCAATAGCAAATTCACATTTTCCTCTCGCTGTTTTTCCTTTATCCTCTGATATATAATCACTGCGATAAGTATAGCAGCAAAAGAAACAATCTGATATATCACCCGTAAAAAAGTGTATCCCGGATGAACATTCCACACATAATTTCCCGTATCTTCCACATACACATTGGAAAAGAAATTAAATGTAAAATATCCTACCATTACCGTCAAAAGAGTTGCAAAAAGTAATATCAATTCTTTCCCTGATATATCCTCTTTTTTATTCACATACACCTTATGAATCAGCTTAATTACAAACCACATTACAATTATGGCAACACTGTAATAAATCAGCTCCACAACGATATATGCTATCAATTGTTTTATCGGTTCCGTAAGCATATATGGTGTGTTAATAAACAGAGCAAACATAATATCCCTGAGTACCAATGTCACACCATAAACCATCCAACGAATCAAGTACATGAAAATCGCTAAAAAGATTTTCTGCTTAATCTTTTTTCTCTCTGTCAGACACATCGTAATCCAAGCCACAAAAATCCCCAACAGATACGGGTAATTCATCTCCTGTGGTACAAGGTAAAATACAAGCATTGCCAATGAATAACTAATTCCTACGCAGTATGATTTTCTATTTATAAATGGCTTTACAAACCGATAAACCAGCCAACCTTCTATCAATATGTTGATGATAGCTATTGTTTTATTTGCTATTGCCCAATAAGTTTCTATATTTTCCATAAGCAACTACCCTTTCCTCTGATTGTACTTCATGTATTTCTTTACAAAGTCCGGGTAATTCTGCTTTGCCATAAGAGCAGTTCCCTTTTCCAGATAAATGGTGGTGGCATCATATTTCTCCACATACTTAAAATTTACAAGATATGCCCTGTGCGGTCTGAAAAAATTGTCACCTGCTACTGCTTCAAGGTCAGACATTTTTCCATAATACTCAATTTCATCGTCCAGCTTATGAATAACCACCTTACGATTGAACACCTCTGCATAGACAATATCTTCTATAATTACCTTTGTGTGAACCCCACCATTATTGATCATCACATAATTTGCTTCCGGCTCCCTCACATTCGTATCCTGTGAATGCCATTCATCAACTGCTCTGCAAAGTACATCAACAAACTTTGTATCATCAATCGGCTTCACAATATAGTTAAATGCACCTACATCAAACGCTTGAAATACATACTCCTCTACAGCAGTCACAAAAATAAGTATCACGCTTTTGTTCTTCTTACGAAGTTCTCTGGCTGTTTCCATACCGCTTTTGCCGGACATCTGTATATCCAAAAACAGAATATCTACATGCTTATCTGATAAAAGCAGTTCTTCCCCCGACTGAAAGAAAACAATATCTGCCTCCGGGTACTGCTTCGCCACCTTATTCCCTATTAACTCCCGAATGTTCTTTTCATCATCGCATATCGCTATCCGCACATTCTCACTCCCTTTGCAATTCTTATACTGCTATTATATCGGAACTTGTACCCCTTTTCGATACTAAGATGTTGTGAACCGACCTTTTTATGTTGTGAAATGAAAATAGGCAGTATCTACAACACCATAGAATACTGCCCAATTCTCTTATACTTTTAAATCTAATCCTGATGTCATAGATACCGATATATTTCCCGACATCATTCTCTCTGTCATTATCTGTGTTATACTTTCCACACTAAAGGAATCGGGGAAGCACTTTCAGCCTGCGCCCGCAAAAATGAATCCGGTATTGAATTGGAAGTTATCCCTGGAGTTGAGATAAGCACTAATTTTGACAAGACTGAGATACACTTAGTCGGTCTTTTTATTGATTATAACGACAAGGATTTTAATTCATTTCTAAATACACAATTAGAGTCCCGCGACAACAGAAACAAACAGGTATGTGAATGTTTCAAGAAAATCGGCATAAACATCACTTACGAAGATATGATTAGCACTTACGGCGATTCTGTTATAACGAGAGCACATTTTGCTGACAAACTTGTCGCAATGGGCATAACAGGAGACAGAAATGAAGCTTTTGACAGATTCTTAAGTCCGGGAAAACCATGTTATGTACCAAGGACTAAAGTTGACCTGGCGGATGCCATCACCAGAATCCATAAAGCCGGAGGAACAGCTATTCTTGCTCATCCAATTCTTTATCATCTCGGCAAGTCACAGATGACAAAGCTGCTTGATTATGTATGTTCGGCAGGTCTGGACGGCATTGAGGCCATCTATTCAACATACAAAATGGGAGATGAACTGTATATAAGGCGGATTGCCCGCGAACGGAACCTCCTGATATCCGGAGGTTCCGACTATCATGGAAGAAATAAACCGCACATCCAGCTCGGAACTGGAAAAGGACATCTTTTCGTCCCATATGAAATATTAGACAAGATGCGGGCTGCCCGAAATAACATTTAAAGAATAATATTCCGCCAGATGCACCCACTTTAAAAAGCTCTGCCTACATATGCGTAGACAGAGCTTTTTATATTGCATCATATTAAGTTAATTATCTGGAAAACTTCTTTCTTCCAGCATATACTGCACATCCGGCAGCCATCAGCATCATTATCATATACAGAGCCATTGCTGCACCATTGTTATCGCCTGTCTTAACTGATTCAACCGGTTCATCATAGGCAATTGCATATGTTGAGAATCTGTCAGTCTTAAATGTTATTGTATCCGGATTATCATCGATATCCTCCAAAATGTCACATACACCATCATGATTTCTAATAATGAAATATGTACTCTTTCCTTTGATATCTTCAGGAATCTGGATTGTAACCTCAATTTCATTATTTAATTCTGTTAATTTTTCCCATGTTCCATTATTAGTCTTAATCTCATATGAAATATCAACATATTCACCAATTACCATTTTGCTGTCAGCATTTGAATTGCTGTCAACAACTTCCTTAATCGGTGTCTCCTGTTCCTTTTCCACCTTATCAGCTATTTTAACCACTGTGAACTTAAGGTAAATATTATCACTTTCTTTAAGCGACTCTAATCCCTTTGTTCCAATTGCAGACTTAATGAAATCATATGCACTTCCAATCTTTACATCGTATATGATGTTATCTGACTTATTGTTATCCTTATCAACTGATTCAACAATAATTGTTATTTCACCTTTTCCAACTTTAGCATTAACTGTGCTTTCAATTGATGTATCATTATCCTTTGATATAACGATTGTATCCATGTTCACAGTAACGCTTCCTGATCCAGACATTTTTTCTGTACCTGTTACTGTACCACTGACTGCTATATCTCCGTCATTGCCGATTATTCCGTCGTTATCAACATCTCCCTTACCTGCAATAACACCTGATGAAGTATTAACAATATTTCCATTATTATTAAGTTCGCTGTTATTATTCAGGGTTCCGCTGTTCTCCAGCTTTCCGCCTTCGTTATTGTTTACTGTTCCGTTGTTGTCAAGACTTCCGCCTTCCTCTACACTGACTGTTCCGTTGTTGTCAAGTGTTCCTTCCGGTTTTACCTCTACTGAGCCGCCCTCTTCTACAGACAACTCTGCTCCTTCATCGACGCTTAACTTTCCGTTCTCGCCTATGCTAAGCTTCTTGTCATCAGGTACACTTAATTCTACTCCTGATGGTACTTCTAACGGTTCTGTCACTTCCACATCCTCATTGAGCTCTACCTTTGCTCCTGATGCTTCTTCCGGATTTTCCTTGAGATATTCAAGTACATCCTTTAATGAACCGCTGTGCTCGTTTCCATCCTTGTCTGTCCATGTGACTTCTGCATCAACTTTTCCGTCTTCTGTGTTTTTCACTGTTGTCTTGATATTTCCGTCATTATTGATGTCTCCGCCATTGCTTATCGGCTGGCCTCCGCCTATTTCTGCTCCGGACTCATTGTTTAATGTGCTTCCTTCGTTGTTATTGAAAGTTCCGTCGTTATTAACATTTCCCTTATTGTTAAATATGCTTCCACTCTCGTTTTCAACGCTGCCGCTCTCAGAAATATCTACTACACCATTATTTGTTACAGTTCCATTCTCTGTTACATCTAACTTACCATCAACAGTTAATACAACATCCTCAGCAATATTTATATTATTGCCCTTTGTATCGACGGTGACATTATCCGGTATAGTTATATTTTCAGTGACATCACTATCCTTCTCTAATTCAACTGTGTCACCTTCTTCTGACCATTCGAGTGCCTCTTTGAGATCCTTATAATATGTATCCCCGATTTTAGCTCCCGCATCTTCCTCTGACCATATAGCATAAAGTACGATATATTCCACATTTTCGTCGGCTACAATCTGTTTACGGTCGTATTTATCACCTGTACCATCTTCTCTGGTATTCCACTCAACGAAATATCTGGTTCCATTCTTAAATGTATTAACCCATACATCGTAACCTTCGCCTTCTGATATAAGTTCTTCGTGAATATCATCTGTTCCGTTATTAGCAATATACCATACAGCTATATGTCTTGCATTTACAGTTGCAGTATTATCAACAGTTCCTCCAAGGTCAATAAGATCAGCAACATCTCCGTTTCCGCTATTCTTTACTATTCCTTCATTTCTTACTGTAGGATTAAGCTTTCCGGTATTCTCAACAGTACCCTTGTTATTAATATCTCCTGTACCTGTTATCTTTCCGGCATTAGACAGCTTTCTGCCCTCTTCAACTGTAATATCATATTCACCCGCATCCACAGTTGTATTGTTCTGTATGCTGATTTCATCTGTAATACTAATATCATCTCCTAATGTAACAATACCAACAGCTGCATCAGCTGCATCCTTTAACTCTTCCTCTGTAGAAACTGTACATGATGTAACAACAACCAGATTTGCCTTGATATAAATACTTCCTTTTACATAAGCTGCAGGAATATATATACTGCCGTCTGTTTTACTGTATACAACATATTCAAATGTTTCCTCTGATTCAAATGCTCTGTCTATAACCTCAACAACTGTTTCAACATTATTTATCTTAATCTCAATTGAGTCTGGAAGACTTGCATATCTGTTGTTTCCTAATACTGATATTAATTGAGCTTCAAATGTAGTGTTAAGTTCAACCGTATCATTACCAGAATAATTCAGTCTCTCAAGTTCAGTTACAACATTATATGTAACAGGTGTAACGTCAGATACAGCTCCTCCTGCTCCCGGATTATCACTGTCTTTCTTATTAGTTCCGCCATTACCAGGTATAGCTCCACCATTCATATTAAGGCTTGTTTGATCTCCATCAACAACATTACCTCCCTTTCCGGCTTCTGCCTCAGCATTGTTGCTGTTGCCGCCATCTCCGCCTGTTGCATTGCCATTGATATTAATATCGGCGCCGGAACCACTGACTGCACTTCCGCCATTTCCGCCATTACCTTTACTGCTGTATCCACCATCTCCGCCTGTTATATCTCCATCTGCATTCAGGCTTGAACCTGGGGAAACATTAACCGCAGAGCCTCCGTTACCGGCTGGTCCGGTAGTATTATCGCCACCATTACCGCCAATAATATTCACATCCTTATCAATGTTTACTGTTCCATTTCCTGATATATCTACGGCTGGAGCACCATTTCCGGCTGCATCCTCGCTTGATACATCAGCTCCGTTTCCGCCAATAACCTGACCATTTCCATCTTCTGAAGAATCCGTTATAGTGACTTCTGTATCACCATTTACCTTTAATGCAGGCTTTGCATCCGGACTTTCTGTTGTTCCGTCAGTTCCTTTAAGCGTATGTCCGTTAAGGTCAATATTGATATCATTATCCAGAACAACCGTGTCGCCTAACTCAACATCTTTGTTTAATTTAATTGTATTAGTGTCTTCATCATATTCTGCAACCCCTGGGCCAAATACTGTATCCAGATTCTCCTGGGTAACAGGATTAGATATAACACCACCTGCCGGCTTAAATGTGTTGTCAGATGATTCGCCATCTTTAGCAGTATTTCCATTTACTGATGTACCACCTTTACCACCTGATACGTCAGCATTTTCAGGTATAGAAACATCGGCATCCGGATTACTATAATCTAATGCATTACCGCCATTTCCTCCTGTATCACCACTTCCTCCGTTTCCTCCGGCAAGCTTACATTCCTCGCCAAAGTCAACGGTTCCATCACCTGCGTCTATTGCAGTTCCACCATTACCACCGGTCAATCCGCCGTTTCCGCCGTTTCCACCGATAGCACTGCCTTTTATAGTAGTATCTACATCTGAACCTTTAATTGCACAGCCACCATCTCCGGCATCAGCTCCATTTGAGTTTCCACCGTTACCACCTTTTATATTAACATCCTCGCCAATATCAGCAGTTCCTGCCCCGGTGAATTGAATAGCATCTCCTCCGTTTCCGCCATTCTCAGGGTTGCCATCCTGACCTGTCTTCTGTCCGGAATATCCGTTACCACCATATATTCCACCTTCTTTATCAGAAGTGTTTTCAACTTTTAGATTACTGCCATCCGGCATCTTTATTGCCGGCTGTCCGTCAGGATTCTCTCTTGTACCATCAGGTCCCGTAAGTGTGTGTCCATTGAGATCAATTGTAAGGTCTGAAACCGGCTCAAGTGGATTCTCAAGCTGCACATCATTATAGAGAATAATCTTCTTATTCTCAGGGTCATAGCCTGCATTATTCTCGCCAAATGCATTATCAAGCTGATTCTTTACATTCTCAGCCCATGCCTGTTTCTCCTCTTCAGATGCATCTTCTGATATATCAGGTATATTGATACTTCCACCGTTGGCTTTTCCGGTTGAATTATTAGTCTGTCCATCCTGTGGCTTCTGGCTTCCTTCTCCTGTGTCTGTTCCAGAATTACCACCGGTAGTATCTCCGTCATAGTTATTGACATTACCACCTTCTGTGTCATAGGCATTACCACCATTACCACCAGAACCGCCGGTACTTGAACCGCCATCTCCACCGCTTACATTACCACGGTTGTCAACATCAGAATCTGTAGTTTCAACACCATTTCCACCGGCTCCGCCATCACCTGTAGAACCATCTCCGCCGGCTCCACCCTTAATATTAGAACCGCTCTCTATTTCTGCGGAACCGCCCTCAGAATTAATACCTGAGCCACCGTTTCCACCTGTTGAACCATCTCCGCCATTTCCACCGCCAATCTCAGCGTCTTCTTTGACCTTAATATTAGAATCGCCGGTCGTCTCAATTCCTGAGCCGCCATCTCCTCCTTTAGTAGCGCCGTCTCCTCCGTCACCACCTAATAAATCTCCGCCAATTGTGGCATCTATATCATTTCCTTCTACACCGGAACCACCGTCTCCTCCGACTCCTTCAGTACTCTGACCGCCTTCACCGCCTTGTACTGTTGTATCTTCTCCGGTTACAAGTGAACCTCCTTCTGTATCTCCAAAGGTGATACCTGAACCACCGTCTCCTCCATTTCCACCTTCACTGTCAGAATATCCGTTTCCTCCGATAACCTTTCCTTCTCCTCTGAGAATAATCTTTACATTGTCGGAAGCAACTTCCAGTGCCGGTTTACCATCTGGAGACTCCTTAGTTCCATCAGGACCCTTGATAGTGTGTCCGTTAAGATTAATAATGATATTGTTGCTGATAACAAGTGTTTCTTTCAGGTTAATATCAGAATTAAGCATTATTTCTAATGGAGCGTCACTCACAAGGGTTGCATGTCCCTGAAATACCTCGTCAATTTTGTCCTGTGTTGCCCCTTCATCAAGATTAAGATTTCCACCATTAACCCCTGATTCCTGAGGTTTAACATACACAAGCTCAGGACTCATATCTGAAATCTGACCTGAAATATATTTTACTGTATCTGACGAGGCATCCGCATTACCGGAATTCAATGTCTGGACTGTGTATGAATATGTACCATCACCGCCTCTTACAATATTAGCAGCAATGTACTTATTATCAGTGAGTCCCTTAATCTCATCAAATACCTTTCCATTCTTGTATATAGTTACAGTATATGAAGCCTTATCTGTATCATTAATTCTGTCATCACCATTCCATGTAAGTACAGGTGAATCTCCCTCTGCAAATGCCAAGTTATCAGGAGTATTTAATATCTGGTCTCTTACAAATGGTCCCTCATAATTAGTAGTTATATTTCCTGCATTATCCTCTATCTGATAATGTACATAATATGAGCCATTCATCATAGGGAATGTGACTGTCTTCTCGTTGCCTAAACTCATAACAGACCACTGTCCGGATGTTGGTGTCTCTGAGGATGTAGATACATAGTACTTATATCCTTTATATCCGCTTCCACCTTCATCATTGAATGTCATTGTTGTCTGACTGTTGTCAAGTGTAAGTGTACCTTTCCCGATAGAAAACTCTACTGTAGGCGCAGTTGTATCGTTCACTACATTAAAGTTTCTCTTCATCTCAGAAGATGTACCATTAGCACTTGTAACCACAAGACCTATTGCATATTCTCCACTTACAGTAGATGCAGGAACAGTATATTTGCCATTTGTTACTGTTATGGTTGTACCTGTTTTCTCTGCAACACCACCTGTTACCTTATAAAGCTTATATGTTCTGCCTGTAATAGCTGCTCCAGCCGGGTCATAGCTCGAATCTGTAATTACAACTTCTGCGCTCTGTCCACTCTTCATTAATATATTAGACTGCTCCAGTGAAAAGAATGCTGTTGGAGGTGTTTTCTGCGTCTGGCTTGAAGCTATATATGTTATCTGCTTTGAGGTAATAACAGTGTAACCAAACAGGTCATCTGTAACCTCCAAGGTAACGATATACACTGCACCTGTTGTCATATCACTGATACCTGCTGTTCTCTCTGTACCTACATCAACTGCTGCCGGATTCGATATCGGACTTGAAGCAGTACCAAGATTCTTATAACTCCACTTATATGTATATGACTTTCCGGCTGCCTGATTAGTATCATCCACAAGAGCCGTAAGTGTAGCAGTTCCTGTTGAATTGCTTGTTGTAATGGCTGCATCTATTGTGACAATTGGCGCATCATGAATAGAGATAACCTTTACCGGCTCATCCCCTTCCTCATAGTTATAATAAATCTTATACACACCACATTTGTCAAAATCGCACTGGAAGTCTGACATCCATGTTGTTTCAGGAACATATGCACTGTCATCATCCTTAGCCTTATAGTTATTATAATAATCTATGCGCCACTTTCCATCCGGCCACTCTGAATCTGCTGTATCAGATGAATCTGCTTTCTTAATAACAATATTCTTGTTAAACATAACATCAGATAGCAGCATTATATCTCCTGTAGAAGTACTGTTAGCATATCTTCCCAGAATGCAGTCTGCTATGGCATTTATCTGTGCAGTATAGTTTCCTATATAAAACTTCTTCCCTGAAGAATCTGTAGCTGTGTCAGAACTATCCACACTTATTACAGAACCCTTCAAATCATTCTTCTGAAGAAAATCATATGACTTAGATGAGTTGTCCTTTCCACACCATCCGATGTAATATATATCATCATTCTTAAGACGGTTTAAAAGTTCCGCTGTAACTGATACATTATCAAAGTCCTCAATCGGGTCTTCATTCAGGTTAACAAGGAATTTATCTGCCCCATCTGTCCAGTTAGGTTCACGGAGAGTCTCTGAAAGAGACTTTACTACATCCATAGACATAGAAAGCTCTGACATCTCAACCTTAGTAAGTGATGAACAGCCATGTGCACCATATTTAGTCATAGGGCCAAAATCACTTCCCCCATATGTGCTGGGAAGATTAATCTGCATTAATAAATAACTGCTATTGCCGCCAATATACTTAGTATCTGTAACATCTGTCTCTGACTTAGAGAACTTCATACTAGAAAAAGCCTTATATCCATTGCTAGACGTATTAAAGCTCTGAGCCTGACTTTCACTTGTAATATTAGTAACGGCATGTGTTTCATCATCAAATCCTGCATAATATATTTTAACTTTTTTAGGAGATACATCTATAACAAACTTTCTTAAATCATGGCTGCTGCTAATATTTGCCGAGCCAATTTTCGTAACAGATGTACTGTAGCTTGTCAACGCATCGTTCACATTATTCGTACTTGTATTATGAAAATTCCTGAGATTTAGATTCTCAAACTGATATACGCTGAAACCTGTAGCAGAACTTCCATTATATTCAATAACAGCAAGATAACCGCTCATTTTAAGAGCACTATTATTATACGCAGCTGCATTTGTTGAATAATTTCCCTTGTTCATATTACAGTTAAAGAAGAAACCTGTACCATATAAAGCATCCGCTGCATAATATTCTTTTATGGCAAACTCGAACTTCTTATTTGTCTGCTGGTCATTTTCAAGGAGCATGAAATCAGAGTATCCACTTGAACCGTATCCATAGAATGTAAGCTTTGTTCCGTTTGACTCTGAGACAATGTGGTAGTCCTTACTGTTATATGCATTATCAGACTGAGTAGCTGCCGAATTAGTATTTTCAATATACGTATTATTATTATATATTGATGGTGAATAGCTGTGGTCAAACTGCATCCAGCTAAATGAACTCTGCCCGCTGGTATTAACTGAGGTAGCAGACATTATATTAAGGTTGTTCAAATCAAAAGACGGACTTTTAGCAATAATTGCATTAGTCAGGTCTTCCTTAAACTGGTTATATGCTGTTCCTGTAATACCTACACTTAAAGCCACATCTACTTTTCTGCTTGTAGTGATTGAAACATCTGCTCCATAATACTCCACATATACTGTTGTCGGCTCTGATTTAAAATAAGATGAAGTTGCAGAATATCTTACCTCATAATCCCCGACAAGGAGCTTCTGAACCTTGTCCCCGGTTATTTTCTTCCATTCGCCCGCCTCGGCGCCACTAGACGCATTGGCAGCTCTTCTGTATTCCATTTCAGAGGTTACATTATATATGGTTCTATTGTATCCCTGAAGTCCCACAGGTGCAGAGTGTCTTTCAGGAACTGCCACTTCTGTAACTGCAGAATCAGCAGTATATATGCCATCTCCACAAGCTTTGACATACAGGCTCTCTCCAAACCAGTCACCGCTTATGACAAGTGATGTCATATCAGAGAATATTCTTTCTTCTCCGCTCTCCCCGACCTTAATCTTATAGCTTGAGCTACTGTCAAAGCCAATTATTTCTTCATTAATGTAATCAATACTAAGATATGGCTTTGCCACATTAGTCATCTGTTTAAGTCTTACTATTACTGTATCAGGGTCTCCGCTCTCATGAGTATCACCTGTAACCTTATCACCATACTCTACATAATATCCAGATACATTTCCTGTTGCATTATAGGCACGTGCAATCCATGAACAGCTTCTGGTAGAATCTGATCCTGTCTGGTTATATCTGATAAGACAACTGCTTGTAAAGTTTGCTGAATTAACCGGTTCACATGATTGATAGTTGTTGCTATTAAAATAAAAATTCTGATAGCCACCACCTATATTATTAGAATACACATCGAGAACATCCATATCGAAATTAAAATCCGCAAAAAAACCTGAATAAGAAGAATAGCTCTTTTTTGACATTGCTGCACGGTCTAAAAACTGTGTATTCTTCTCAGGACCATCTGCCCAATACCAAGGATACATACCCTTAGTTCCGGCAGCTGTTTCACTTATTGTCTGTGAACTATAAGCAAATGTACTTCCTGATCTTACAAGACGTGTTCCTCCAAGCCATCCAAGCTGGTTACTTCCAACTGTTCCAAGAAAATCATCTTCATGTGAGCTTGTAACTGTAGCAAGGTAACCCGGTCTTCCTCCAATGCTCATATTAAGAGCTTTCTCCCTTGCTTCTTTCCATGTAACACTTCCGGACACAAACTGATAAAAATGTCTGTTACTGCTGTCATAATAAACTGTTCCGGTAATCTCATCATCAGAAACAATTATCATCAAATCTGCACTTTCGTCGGAAGCATCAAGTGAAAATCTTACACTTCTTATATAATTCTGTACATCCTCACTTGTTGTATCTGAGGCAACATTGATAATCTTATAAGTATCAGTACCATTTCCCAATGTGATATTGGCTGTATTTTCAGGAAGAATAATTTTACTTCCTTCTGATACTGAACTCTTGAATGCTATAATTAATGATCTCACAGCATCCTTATCAACAACAGCATCCGGATAGAAATACTCACCCGATTCAGCATCTCTGCTCTGATTTCCCAGAGTCAGAGGCTCACCGGCGCTGTTCTGTCTTACAGAATAAGCACCGCTGTCATCATTAGCCAATACTGGTACCCCATAACCAAACACGCCAAGAATGACCAATATTATTGCTAAACTCCCCGCTACTACTTTCCTTAATCTCAATTTCGCAATAGTTCTCATAAGCATCATCCTCTTTTACGTAATAATAATCAAATTTCGTGTAATGAAAAAAAGACTGCCAGCTTTCCCTGTCAAATCTTCCTTCCTCCATATATATCCATTACCACGCATTCCTTATTCCCATCTTAACATCCAAAATATGACAAAAATATACCAAAGTGTATGATGCCTGAAAAATTATTTATTCTATTTTCTTATCCATATCATAAAGCAATACATTCTGTGGTTCACCCCAACTGTATTGTGACATATATTCCCCATTGTAAGCACGTATTCCCTCAGGAATATTATTTAGAAAATCATAGTAATCGCAGGATATTTTATCCGGGTCAACGGCATATTTATTCCATGATGTCTTAAATGTGTCCTCGACTCCTGCGTCTTTCAGAGTATTAATTAAATCTTTCTTTAACTTTTGGAGATATATACCTGTATTGTGGTCAGAATCTGCATTTTCCCACAATACAGCACACAGTTCTCCCGATGTAACAGCAGCTCCTCTTCTATCAACTAGATAAGCCAGCATTTCTTTTGTCTTACTTCTTTCAAATTTAAGACTCTCACCATTAACAAAAACATCAAAATTGCCAAAGCATTTTGCCACAAGCACATTCTCTTTATCCGGCAGAGGATTCCTTAAATTACCCAGTTCCTCAGCAATATCCTCCTTAGACACAGGTTTTTCGACATATCCGCTGGCTCTGAGATGTATCGCATCACGCATATACTGGTTATAACCTGTAACAAAAACAATATTAATATGCGGATTTATTATCTTTAATTTCTTTGCAACCTCTATTCCGGTCATGCTTCCTAATTCAATGTCAAGAAACGCCACATCTATTTTATTATCTTTTGCATACTCTAAAACATCCTTAGAATTAGAAAATGATACTAACGAAGCATCTTTTTTTACCTCTGCTATTGCCTCAACAAGACCCTCTAACGCATACTTCTCATCATCGACTGCTACAATGTTCATATTCTATCCTTTCTAGGCAAAGTGACTGCCACCATTGTTCCTCTGCCGGCTGTACTATGTATTTCCAGTTTGCCATTACATATATCTTCCAGACGCTGCCTTACATTATTAATGCCAATATGGATACTCTCATCATTATTAATCTTATCCACATCAAATCCAACACCATCATCCGATACAATTATATATACAATACCGTCTTTTTCCTCTGTACTTATCCTAACTGTTCCCCCTTCATCCTTCTTACAGATTCCATGCTTAATTGCATTCTCGACCAGAGGCTGAAGCGTAAGTCCGGGAATAAGAAAATCCTCTACATTAATTTCAAACTCTACATTGACCCTGTCACCAAATCTTCTCTTCTCAATAGATGTATAATATTTCACACATTCAAGTTCTCTCGAAAAAGGTATTCTCTGCTCTCCGGTAAGCGTCTCAAGATTGCAGCGCAGATACCCGGAGAATTCTGACACTGTCTGCTGTGCAAGTTCCGGGTCTGACACGCATAATCTTTTTATAGTTGCCAGTGTATTATATATAAAATGTGGCGCAATCCTCGACATAAGAAGAGATATTTTAAGCTGTGCCGCTTCATTTTCCTTCTTTGCAAGCCGCATATTCTGTTCTGCCGTAGCCATAATAAACATAAGAATCGCAGAAATACATATTGCAATATTAATAAGAGATATTCCATAGTATAATATCTGCACTAATGTCATAACAAAAGGAAGAATTATATACAGAATAATGGATACAAATATCTTATTGTCTATATTCTTACGGTACTGAATAATCATCTGTAAATCAATTATCATTACGATAACCGGAAAAATAAACGAAACAATATACCCCGGATTTCTATGATAAAAGTTGTCCGCATCAATATAATAATACAAATCCGTAAACTGCGAGACAACAACCAGTGCAGCCGCAGCTAAAGCGGCTATATATCCAATCATAATCCGTCTTCCAGGTCTTTCCTCTTCACTCTTTTCTTCAAAAAGATAAGTACTCACATATCCATGGAAAATGAAGATAATAAAATCTGTTAATATAAATACAAGAAAATTACTTACGCGAACCATAACACCGGCTGTCGCACCAGCTGCTCCCCTAAACCCCCATGCAAGCGCGTCGTTAAACAGCAACAGAGCGCAATCCATCTGCATTAACATAAGCCATTTTCTCTTTTCTTTATCAAAATTCTTACTCATATACATACATAGAAGCGCTATCAGATTAAAAATACACCCCCACATAAGCATTGCCACATGTAATGATTGCTTGCTAAACATTATACCACCTTTTCATATCATTTGTTTTTTATTAAATCGCAATTTAATTGTTTTTATTTAAAGCTCTTATTTCTCATCCACCACCTGGAAAATAAAGAACTTAAGATAATAACTTTCCTGTGCTTCCCACAATATAGGATGATCCGGTGACTGTGTCCTGAATTCAACCTGTCTTAATCTTTTATGTACAGCCTTACATCTGAATATTTATCTATCACCAGTCCCGGAAGAAAATCCGCCTCGCCAAATATCAGACGGCAGGCAGAAGTATCCACTGTATCATACCTGTACTCTACTGCATTTCTCACTCTTTTCTCAATAAATGCATCGTCAATATTCCTCTCATGTCTCGACAACATCCTGACCGTTATCTTAGACTTTCTGTTTATAAAACCTATTCCCATGAAATAATCATCAAAATCTAACACTTCAACAAGATGTCCGTCAGTCACATCCTCTGACATCCAGTCAATTTCATTATTATAAACCCAGGCTCCACCTGCTTTAAGCGTTCTGCCCTCGCCCTTTTTAAGTCTTATCTTGGAACAACTTCTCCTAATAATATCTGTATTCAATATTGGTAGTTTGCGCGATTAAATTAGAATTTAGTTGCTGTCCAACTAATTATAAATCTTATTTATTAATTATATCAAACACCCTTATCTTTTACCACACAAATAAAAACAGAAGCTCTATTTAAGAACTTCTGCCTTTAATTCTAATTATCAAAATCAACTCCATTTCATCACATCTTCAATCAGAGAATCATCCTCTTCTTCCACATGACTTACCAAGTTATCTTGGTTATCAAGATTACGCTGATTATCCACCATTACGCTTGTAGGATTCATTGCATTTGAAAGCAATACGCTTAGCATCTTTTCATATACATCCATGCTAATTTCTTGCTTTAACTCTTGCATTTCACGACGAACACCTGCTAATTCACTTTCCAACTCACATTGCAGAACATATCTGTTTTTAGAAGAATTTTCTGTAGAATTGATATATCCAGATTCATCCATATTAGCTAAATAATACTCAACCGCATCTATCAAAAACTGATTAAGAGATCTGTCCTCATTTAAGCTCACACCCTCTATTACTGACATGATTGCGTTTTCTCGTCGATTGTTTTCTCTTAATCGAATCGTATATGTCTTATAAGGATATTTTCTTCCCATTCCATCGCCTCCTTAAGCAGTGTGTCTGATTCTTTTTAAGTACACCCTTGCTAAGTGCTCATAACCCTTGGCATTTGATTTTACATCTTCAATATATTTAATATTTCTTTGATTCAAATCGCCAAACATTTTCATCATCACAGCTCCACCACCTACAAAGGTGATTGGAATTGTTTTTAAATTATATCCTTGCTCCCCAATCATTCTAAATATTCTTTTTGCATAATCCTTGATTTCTGCACGAATAATAGAAAGATATTCTTCGTCAATATCAGCATCTCCTGTAATCATATCCTAATGCCTCTGTTAAAGAACCCTGTGGATCCATATCAATTAACAATACTTTCTTGCCCTCTCTGGCAAGTCCAACTCCTAAATTTAATGCAGTCGTTGTTTTTCCAACTCCGCCTTTCTGATTTGCACAAATAATAACTTTACTCATATGGTTTGATGGAGTAAATTTATTGTTAGTTGGGAGAAAAAAGAGAACCCTTATGAAGTG
>JAUNPK010000032.1 GCA_030536855.1 Eubacteriales bacterium | reverse complement strand
TCACTTCATAAGGGTTCTCTTTTTTCTCCCAACTAACAATAAATTTACTCCATCAGATGGTATTTTCTGGTTGATTATTGACAGTGATTAAATTATAATAAACGTATATTAGGCGCTATAGAACTTCACGTATAAAGGTCGATTTAAAGCTGTGGAGTTTTAATTTTATGTTTGGAGGTAATTAAGGTGAAGTGTCCATTTTGTGGGAAGGATAATACTAAGGTAATTGACTCAAGACCTACTGATGACAGCTCAATCAGAAGGAGACGTCAGTGTGATGAGTGCGGCAAGAGATTTACAACATACGAGAAGGTTGAGACATTACCTCTTATTGTTGTTAAGAAGGATAATAACAGAGAACCTTATGACAGAGAGAAGATTGTCGCAGGTATTGTAAGATCCTGCCACAAGAGACCTGTTTCAATTACACAGATAAATGAGATGGTTGATGATATTGAAAGCCAGATTTTTAATATGGGTGACAAGGAAATTCCTACAACCACAATAGGAACCATTGTTATGGACAAACTTAAAGATGTAGATGAAGTGGCATATGTAAGATTTGCTTCAGTTTACAGGGAATTTAAGGATGTCAATACATTTATGGATGAGATTAAGAAGATACTTAAGTAATATAAATTAGTTTTGGAGTATTTATGTTAAGAAGATTTTATCCGGATATATATATTGACTCCGCTTATGATATCGATTTTAAAGCTATGTATGATAAAGGTTTTAAAGGTATTATATTTGATGTTGATAACACCCTTGTGGAACATGGTGCGCCGGTTACACAACGGGCAAAGAATTTATTTGAATCTCTCAGAAAGATTGGTTTTGATACCTGTATTATTTCCAATAATAAGGAATCAAGAGTGAAACCTCTGGCACAGGAAGTTGGATCAAAGTATGTAAGTAAGGCAAATAAGCCTTCTCCTAAGAATTATGTTAAAGCTATGGAATTAATGGATACTGACCGTGACAGTACATTTTTTGTAGGAGATCAGTTGTTTACAGATGTGTGGGGTGCTAATAGGGCAGGCATTAAGTCTGTTCTTGTAAAACCTATTGATAAACATGAAGAAATTCAGATAATACTTAAAAGGCATCTGGAGTGGGTTGTGTTATATTTTTTCAGAAAAGAAAAAAACTCAAGTTATAAGGATGGAGTTTATTACAGACGAATATTTGAACAGTAGTTATGAGGCGGTATATATGATAGAAATTAAAGGAACTACAAGACTCTGTGGACTTATAGGTAATCCGGTGGAACATTCTGTTTCACCGGTTATTCATAATAATCTGGCAGAAATTAAAAATATAAATATGGTTTATACCACATTTAAAGTTGAAAGCTATAATCTTGCAGATGCGGTAAAGGGAGCCTACGGGCTTGATATTTTGGGAATGAATGTCACTGTACCTCATAAGCAACAGGTTATGGATTCTCTTGTGGATATAGATCCTCTTGCAAAGGCAATAGGTGCTGTCAATACTCTTGTCAGAGTTGACGGAGGATATAAAGGTTACAACACCGATATTATTGGCCTGGGAAGAGAAATGGAAGATGAAGGGGTTTTCATTAAAGATAACAGTGTGATTATTATCGGTGCAGGAGGCGCATCAAGAGCAATAGCTTTTTTGTGTGCTGATAAAGGGGCTGATAAAGTGTACCTTCTTAATAGAACGATAGAAAAAGCTCAGAATATTGCAAATGCTGTTAATACGTATTTTGGTAAAGAATGTATAATTCCAATGAACATAGGTGATTACAACAGTATTCCGGATGTTGAAGGAGGATATGTGGCTATTCAGACCACGAGTGTTGGACTGTATCCTAATGTGGATGATACAGCCATTGAGGATGATGCATTTTACGAAAAGATAAGTGTTGGAGTTGATATAATATATAATCCGGCGGTAACAATGTTTATGAAAAAGCTGAAATCCCAGGGAAAGCCTGCATATAATGGCCTTAAGATGCTGTTGTATCAGGGAATTGCTGCTTTTGAATTATGGAATGAAGTTACAGTATCGAAAGAAGAGGCTGACAGCGTATATGAACTAATGAAGAAGGAGCTTGGAATCAGTGAATAATAAAAATGGAAATATTGTGCTTATAGGATTTATGGGATGTGGTAAGACTACATTTGGAAAATGGATCAGTGAGCACTATAATATGGATTTTGTTGATACGGATGAGTATATCGAAGGAAAGTATAAAAGACTCATTCGTGATATTTTCAGTGAAGACGGAGAAGAAACTTTCAGGGATATGGAGACCGAGGCTGTTAAGGAACTTGGTGAAACATTAGAAAATACAGTGGTTTCAGTTGGTGGTGGACTTCCGCTTAGAAAGATTAATCAGGAATTGCTGAAAAAAACAGGAATAGTTGTTTATCTTGAAACTTCTAAGGAGGAACTTGTAAGAAGACTTAAGAATGATGATACCAGACCGCTGCTTCAGGGATGTGATTTGCAGGAAAGAATAGATAGTCTGATGAAACAGAGGGAAGATATCTATAAAAGTGCTGCGGATATGATACTCCCTACTGATGGATTGTCTTTTGAAGAGATGTACAGAACTATCATGGGTATAGAAGGAATAACAATATTTTAGAATAAAATGTGCTTATGCACGAAAGGAAGGAAACTATGAAAATACTCGTAATTAACGGACCTAATATTAACTTTCTTGGAATTAGAGAGAAAGGAATATACGGTGATGATAACTATGACACGCTGGTAAAAATGATTAAAGATAAAGCGTTGGAGCTTAATGTTGAAACAGAGGTGTTTCAGAGCAATCATGAGGGTGAGATTATAGACAGAATCCAGCAGGCTTATTATGATGGTGTGGACGGAATAATAATTAACCCGGGAGCTTATACACATTACAGCTATGCCATAAGAGATGCATTGGGCTCTGTAGCGTCAATAAAGAAGATAGAGGTGCATATTTCCAATGTCCATACCAGAGAGGATTTCAGACATACATCTGTTACTGTTCCTGTATGTAACGGACAGGTGGTAGGACTTGGGCTAAAGGGGTATTTATATGCGCTGGAAGCCATGGTTGATATGATTGATATGATTAAAAAGTAGTTGCCAAATGCATAGATTTATTATAGAATTGGAGTAGTTATTGATAATTAGGAGGTATACCAAAGAATGGTAAGCGCAGGAGATTTTAAGAACGGTTTAACAATTCAGATGGATAATAATATCTGGCAGATCATCGAGTTCCAGCATGTAAAGCCTGGAAAGGGTGCTGCGTTCGTTAGAACAAAGTTGAAGAATATTGTGAGTGGTGGTGTTGTAGAAAAGTCATTCAGACCAACAGAGAAATTTGATCTTGCTCACATTGAGAAGAAAGAATATCAGTATCTTTATTCAGACGGGGATCTTTACAACTTCATGGATACAGAAACATTTGAGCAGATTGCATTATCTGCAGAGGATGTAGGAGATTCATTAAAGTTTGTTAAGGAGAATGAGAATGTTAAGTTATGTTCACATGCAGGTAAGGTATTCTCAATTGAACCACCTATTACAGTTGAACTTCTTATCACAGAGTCAGAACCTGGTGTAAAGGGAGATACAGCAACAGGCGCAACAAAGCCGGCTATCCTCGAGACAGGAGCTCAGGTACTTGTACCATTATTTGTTAATCAGGGAGATACAATTAAGATTGATACAAGAACAGGAGAGTACCTCTCACGTGTTTAATATTTTGTGAGATTGGGGTTGATATCCCTTAAATAAAAATCACCTTTGAAAAGCTTAAGTATGGCATATACCCAAGCAGTTCAAAGGTGATTTTTTATTTAACTACTTATTAACGAATGAAGCACATACAGTATCTGTTGATTCAGTAGCATTAATTCCGGATATGTCAACATGATCGGCAGTGCATAAACTGTCTGAATTATGGATGCAGTTGTGTGCTGCACATTTAATGCTTAAGGAAAGCTTAGGGTTTGATGCAGAGTTTTTACTTCCGCTTTTTGAATAGTGGTAGCTGCCACAACAAGTTTCATCACATTTGCAGGCTGAAGAACCATCAACGTTGATGGCAGTAAGACAGCAGCAATTATCATGATTGTTGATACAACTGCACGCATTACAACTTAAATCAGTCATAAAAATACCTCCTGTTTACACTTGATTATAGCCATGGGATTGTGAAGACAATCACCTGACATTATTTAAGTATAAACAGGAGGTTTAATATTATTCATGATAGACGGATACGTCACAAGATTATTTTAACAGGCTGAACGTAACACGTTTATGTTCGCCGCTGTAATATCTGAACATTACTTTTGCGATTATTTTTTCCTTACGTACATAAGTGTTATTCCAGAACCTTGAATCTTTAGAATTGTTTCTGTTATCTCCAAGCATAAAGTAACAACCATCAGGTACAATATAAGTATATTCGTTGCCATCGTCAAGGATATAGTCTTTTATATAAGGTTCATCAAGTTCTTCCCCATTAACAAAAACTTTTCCTTCTTTGATTTGGACAACATCATTAGGTGTTCCTATAACTCTCTTTACGTAAATTTCTGATTCGTCATCAGGAAATTTAAAAATAACAATATCACCACGTTTAGGAGAACTGAACGTATAGGATAATCTCAATCCTATGAGCCTGTCACCTTCCCAGATAGTATCACGCATGGAACCTGTAGGAACCCGTGCATTTATAATAACAAAATTGGTGAATATTAAAGCAAGGACAACAGCGAAAATAATTATCTTTACATAACTGAAGATTTCAGATAACACCATTGTCTTAAAGTCCTTTTGCTTTTTATATCCGGCAGTGGAATCGGCAATGTCGTCTAATTCTTCTAACCTAAGATCAAAGTCATCATCATCAAAGTCATCGTCATAGTTATCATCATAAAGATTAATAAACTCAATACCATCGTCATCTGTTATATCAGTTGTTTTAAAATCTGACATGTATCAATACCCCAATCCGACACATATAAGCTGTGTCTACATGGATTTATAATAAGTCATAATGCTTTATTTTGCAAGCAATTCCATTATCCTGTTACTTCTGGCAATGAAATTAGTCATCTGCTCAGGAGTGAGAGGAGCATGGCTGATTAAAGCAAGATCATAAAGCTGCTCACATATTATTTCCGTGTTTTCACCCTCTGCATTATCAACGATATATTTAACAAGGTCATTGTTGGCATTAAGAACAAGTGTAAGACCGTTGGAACCAAACATTGCAGGGTCCATACCTGACATACCATACATCTTCATCATATCCTGCATACGTCTGTCCTGCTCAGAGAGTGTAACCATTGAAGATACAGATGCATCTTTTAATTTCTCAACTTTAACATTGAGATTATCATTCTTAAGGGCTTTCTTGAATATTTCAGAAAGCTTATCATTAATGTCTTTTAATTCATCCTCTGATACATCTTCTTTAAATGTAGATGAAAGATCTGTATCAATTCTTGCAAATTTAAGGTTTTCATTCTTGCTTTCAAGATGTGTAATAAAAGGCTGGTCAATATTATGTGAAAGAATTACTGCGTCAATTCCTTCTTTTCTAAACATGTTAATATACTGGCTCTGCTCAACTTCATCAGTTACGTAGAATATTGTATTTTCATGCTTTTCTTTGTTCTCTTCAAGACATTCCGTGAGAGTGAGATATTTGCCGTCAATATTCTTGAAAAGGATGTAATCATTCATTTTTTCAGCAAATTTATCATCCTTTAAGAAGCCGAATTTGATGAATGGGTTGATGTCATCCCAGTATTTCTCGTAACTTTCTTTATCTGTCTTGCACATGCCTGAAAGTTTGTCAGCAACCTTCTTTGTTATATAGTCAGAGATCTTCTTTACAAAACCATCGTTCTGAAGAGCTGATCTTGAAACATTAAGAGGAAGATCAGGACAGTCAATAACACCTTTTAAGAGAAGTAAGAATTCAGGGATAACTTCTTTGATGTTATCAGCAACAAATACCTGATTGTTATATAACTTAATTGTTCCTTCAATTGATTCATACTCTGTATTAATCTTAGGGAAGTAAAGAATACCCTTTAAGTTAAATGGATAGTCCATGTTGAGGTGAATCCAGAATAAAGGTTCTTTATAGTCGTTGAAAACTTTACGGTAAAATGTTTTATAATCATCCTCAGTACATTCGTTAGGATGTTTTGTCCAAAGAGGAGTTGTATCGTTAAGAGCCACTGGTCTTTTAACAATCTTGGCCATCTTCTTAGCAGGTACTTTCTCAATGGTTTCTTTTGTTCCGTCTTCTTTTTCTACCTCTTCAGTTACAGCATCCTTAATAAATGTTTCTAAGACAGTATCCTTATCGTTAACTTCTTCTTCAGGAATTTCTTCTGTCTGCTGTTCGGCATCCTCATTTTCAAAGAAAATAGGAATTGGCATAAATGAGCAGTATTTTTCAATTACTTCTTTTGCTTTGTACTCGTTTGCAAATTCGTAGCTGTCTTCATTAAGATAAAGAGTGATTTCTGTACCAGGAGTTTCTTTTGTGCCATCTGTCATGTCATATTCAGTACCGCCATCACATGACCAATGTACTGACTTTGAGTTTTCTTTGTATGAAAGAGTATCAATAGTAACCTGATCGGCTACCATAAATGATGAATAGAATCCTAAGCCAAAGTGACCGATAATCTGGTCGTCATTAGCTTTATCCTTATATTTTTCAAGGAATGCCTCAGCTCCTGAGAATGCAATCTGATTAATATATTCATTTACTTCATCTGAAGTCATACCGAGACCATTATCAATAATTTTTATAGTCTTATTGTTAGCGCTTGTCTTTACAATGACTTTATATTCGATATCGTCAGGTGCTTCGTATTCACCAATCATATCAAGCTTTTTAAGCTTTGTAATAGCATCACATCCGTTAGAGATAAGCTCTCTGTAGAAAATGTCGTGATCTGAATACATCCATTTCTTGATTATTGGAAAAATATTTTCGCTGTTAATAGATAAACTACCATGTTCTTTAGCCATAATTATTGCCTCCGTTTTATTTTTATATGTTTGATTGAAAATTTTGTCCAATCTAATATGTGAAAAATCGCATAAATGTAGTTTAATAAAGCTTTATTGACAAGTCAAGAGAAAATTAGCACTCATTTTAGCAGAGTGCTAATAAAATATCTGCCAGCCTACAAAATAAGCGGTCTGGCAGATTTATTAAATAATTATAAAATTGTATTAGATTGGATTACAATCAAAGTATGTCATAGTTGATTTCGGATTTTTCCAAAAAGCTGCATATATAATTCTCGAAAGCTTTATCAAGGGATTTATCCAGTGTGAATTTTCCTGTGGAAACGCCGGTAATAACAGACAGTTGGCCTTCGGTGTATCTTACATTTAGAAACAATCCGTTTATATCCTTCAATTCGTAATCAAGGCTGTTTAACGTTATGATTTCCTGAGTAACTTCCTTAGACAGAAGAAATATTATTCTTATGGAAGATGGAACTTTGGTGCCCTTAATAACACTGAAACAGAAGGGCTTTATAACTTCCCAATAACTGTAATCGTGATTATCCAGAGCTTCCCACTCCTTGTCTGTATAGAAAGAGCGGTTAACAGAGCCGCTTATGTTAAATGTATTCCCTGTCATAATAGTGGCTTCTGACAGAAGCATTTTATCAAAAGTATCTTTAACAAGCAGCTTATTCATAAATTGCTTTATATCTTTTATTGAAATTGAAAGCATATTATTCCACCTTTGTTCATAATTAATTAAGTAAAGTATAATACATAAAATTAAATCAATCCACCTAATTATAAATATATAAGTTGTGATTCAAGTCTGCAAATATGAGACATGGATATTTATGATAAGATTTTTTCCAGAATATCTACAAGCTTGTATAACAGTGTTGAGATAATACAAAGAATTACAATGCTCATGGCAACATAACTCATTTTAAATACCTGGGAACCGTAAATGATAAGATATCCCAATCCTTTGTTTGCAGCCAGAAATTCACCGATAATAACACCCACAAGACACAGACCGATATTTACTTTCATATTGCTGAGAATGATTTTCTTGGAGCCGGGAAGAATCAGCTTGATAAGTATGTCTTTTCTTGTTCCTCCCAGAGTTTGTATCAGCATTATTTTATCTTTGTCAATTTCCAGAAAACCGGTATATATGTTAATTATCATACCGAAAATAGCTACGGAAATTGCAGTGACAATAATAGCTTTCATATTATTTCCAAGCATAACGATTATCATTGGGGCAAGGGCAGATTTGGGAAGACTGTTAAGAACTATAAGATAGGGTTCTAAGCAGTCGGATAATCCCTTAAACATCCATAACAATATTGCTATGCCGATTCCTGATATGACAATCAGGAAAAAGGACAAGAAAGTTTCACCAAGGGTAATCCATATGTGAGTGAATATAACGCCGCTTTTGGCCATTGTTAAAAATGTATTGATAATACGGGAAGGAGAACTAAAGATAAAAGGATTAATCAATCCGTACCTTGTTGATATTTCCCATAATCCTATAAAGCAAATAAGTATTAGTACTTGAATAATTGACACGGTTAATTTGTAGTTTCTGCATTTCTTTAAGTATTGTATTCTTTCTTTGCTGATATTACTTTTTTTCATTGAAGTTCCTCCCAAATACTATTGAAATAACCTGCGAATTCAGGTGCTTGTCGTGAAGTGAAGGGAGTACGGTTAGGAATGCTTAAGTTTATTTCAAATATACGTTTTATTAATGCAGGTCTGTGGGACAGCACAACAACCCGGTCACCCATGGATATGGCTTCTGATATGTCATGAGTTACGAGAATGGCTGTTTTATTCTGCTCTTTGATTATGGAATATATATCATCAGCCACTTCAAGTCTGGTCTGATAATCCAGTGCTGAAAAAGGTTCATCAAGAAGGAGTAAATCGGGTTTTAGTGCAAGGGTTCTTATTAATGCAGCACGTTGGCGCATTCCGCCTGACAGCTGGGAAGGATGTGCATTTCTAAAAGAATAAAGACCATATTCTTTCAACATTTCATCTACCCATAGGTAATATTCTTTATCTTTAATATGATTAATTTCCAGACCAAGGGTTACATTGCCGTAAATAGTGCGCCAGTCTAAAAGATTGTCACGTTGCAGCATATAACCTATGTGGGTGTTAATCTTCTCCGGTTTTCTGCCATTTATAAGCAGTTCACCTGATTGAGGAGCAATTAAACCGGATATTAGAGATAATAGCGTGGATTTACCACAGCCGGAAGGTCCAACGATGGATGTGAAAGAGCCGGGATATAGGTCCAGGCTGATATTTTCAATGGCTTTTATCTCAGCTTTTTTGGTATTGTAGGAGTAAGTAATATTCCTAAGGCTTAATAGTGGATTCAAGCACGCCTCCATCATACAGGATTTATATTAGTCTATGAAAAAATGTGGGGAAAGTGCTATTTTACATTGAATTCCCTATAATATAAGAATATAATGGTGGTAAATTGTACGTGAGAAAAATGATGATTTTATGTAAATAATAAATACAGAATTGGAGTATATTGTATGACAAAGCTTGATAAGATGATATCCAATATAAGTGGAGAAAAAGTGTATATTCAGACACATAATTTTCCGGATCCTGATGCTATAGCCAGCGCTTATGGTATTCAGTGTCTTCTTAAAGTAAAAGGGATTGATGCCCAGATATGCTATAAAGGGAATATTGAAAAAACTGTAGCAGCAAAAATGGTAAGACTTCTGGATATTAAAATGGTGGAAGTAAGCAGTTTGGATCAGCTTAAAGATACAGATGAAATAATAATAGTTGATGCTCAGAAGGGAAATGCCAACATAATAGATATGGATGGAGAGGAGATTATATGTATTGATCATCATCCTGTTTATAATGATGATTCATATCTGTTTTCTGATATAAGACCTGATGTGGGGGCCTGTGCATCCATTATTACGTCATACTATTACGAAAATAATATTCCGATTGACAGACATGTAGCTACCGCACTGTTATATGGAATTAAAGTGGATACTGCTGATATGAAAAGAGGCGTTTCAAGGATAGATCTTGACATGTTTTACAATTTATATGAACTTGCAGATCATTATGTCCTTGCCAATCTTGACAGCAGTGTTCTTCAGTTTGAAGATCTCAATGCTTATGCTAATGCCATTACCAGCATAGATATATACAATGATGTATGCTTTGCCTGTGCAGGCAATAATTGTCAGGAGTCTTTGGTGGCTACCATATGTGATTTTGTAATGTCACTTGACGGAATTGATTTTGCAGTTGTGTATTCCGTAAAAACAGATGGAGTAAAACTTTCAATCAGAAGTAATGGTAAATACGATGCAGGAACTATAACCAATAAAGCTCTGGAGGGAGCAGGTAATGGTGGAGGACATGAGCATATGGCAGGAGGCTTTATAAGTGAAAGTAATCTTAAGAAAAGTATTTCGTCAAGGACAAAAAATCCATGCAACAGTATCAATTTGAATAAAAGCGGCTTGATAGACGAAGTGAGAGATGAGATAGAGCAAAGGTTTCTTCATGTTATAAATGAATAAATATTTTTCTCCTTTACTTTTTGGAGTTAAATGTGTAGAATTATCTTTGCATGCTACTATGGCTCAGTCGGTAGAGCAACTGATTCGTAATCAGTAGGTCGCCGGTTCGATTCCGGCTAGTAGCTTCACGGTGAGTGCCCTGAAATGCGGATTTTATATGCGTTCAGGGCATTTTTTTATTTAATCATGAATAATATTATTTTTACTGACAACCATAACCAATAGTCAGGTAACTGCTTAATTTAAGAGATTTAATATATCCTGCAGTATACCGGAAACGGAGAGGGTTATGATTAGAGATAATATTAGCGAATATGATAATAATGCTACGGAAGAAAGTAGCGATGCACAGGAAAGTAAAACCGGTGATGCTAATAACAAAGAGGCGGATGATAAAGATTTTGCCAGCAATGGTATGGCCCTTCTAAAGGAGGGGAAATCCAGTATTCAGCTTATTACCATTATTGGTGAAATTGAGGGACATGATAATCTCCCGGCTACCAGTAAAACCACAAAGTATGAACATCTTCTTCCTAAGCTTGCAATGATAGAGGATGATGATAAAATTGGAGGAGTATTGTTTATTATGAACACCGTAGGCGGTGATGTAAGTGCAGGACTTGCTTTGTCCGAGATGATAGCTTCTCTTACAAAGCCTACCGTATCCCTTGTTATTGGAGATTCCCACAGTATTGGAGTACCTTTGGCGGTGAGTACGGATTACTCATTTATTGTTCCAACAGCAACCATGATAATTCACCCCGTAAGGATGAATGGCAATATAATAGGTGCTCAGCAGACTTATGATTATTTTGAGAGAATTCAGAAAAGAATCGTCAGTTTTATTTCAGAACATAGCAGTATAAATGCCGGAGAAGTAGAATCTATGATGGTCAATACAAAAATGTTGACCAAAGATCTGGGAACAATACTTGTGGGGGAGCAGGCTGTTAAAGCAGGTCTTATTAATGAAGTGGGTGGAATAGGACGGGCGTTTAAGAAACTTAAAGATATGATGAAATAACAATTTATGAGGAAATATAATGAATTGTAATTTATGTCCAAGATCCTGCAATGTGGACAGGAATGTTAAAACAGGATTTTGTATGATGAACAATGAGATAAGGGCAGCAAGAGCTGCTTTACATATGTGGGAGGAACCTTGTATTTCAAGAAATAATGGAAGTGGTACAGTCTTTTTTACCGGGTGTACATTAAGATGCGTGTTCTGTCAGAATTACAAAATTGCTTCTGAAATGGAAGGAAAGACTATAACAACAGACAGGCTTACGGATATATTTCTTGAATTACAGGATAAAAAGGCAAATAACATTAACCTTGTGACTCCAACACATTTTGTAAATCCAATAATCAAAGCGTTGGAAAATGCAAAATCAAAGGGACTTGTGATTCCTGTTGTATATAATACAAGTGGATACGAGAAGGTGGAAACTCTTCGCATGCTAGATGGACTGGTGGATGTATATCTTCCGGATTTTAAGTATGTAAGCAGTGAACTGTCTTTGAAGTACTCGGGAGCAGTAGATTATTTTCAGGTAGCAAAAGATGCTTTGAAGGAAATGGTAAGACAGAGAGGCAATGCTTCATTTTACAATCATAATGATATTCTGGTGAAGGAAGGATTCGTGGAAGAGGGGATAATGAAATCCGGTGTAGTAGTAAGACATCTAATTCTTCCCGGAAATACAGAGGATTCCAAGAAAGTAGTAGAATATCTTTATAAAACTTATAAGGATGATATTTTTATAAGCATTATGAATCAATACACACCCCTGCCTCAGGTAAAGGATATTCCGGAGCTTAACAGGAAAGTGACCGAAAAAGAATATGATGAAGTTATTGATTATGCTTTGGAATTAGGGGTAACCAACGGGTTTATACAGGAAGGTGAAACATCAGAGGAGAGCTTTATTCCCGAGTTTGATTTTAGTGGTATTTTATAATATAATTGTTCTATATTATGTTTGTCTGGAGTGTTTATGGAAAAAACTAAAGAGTCAGATCATAGTTTTATAGAAGCTAACCCTGCAAAAATATGGCAGATAGGTCTGTTTTCCCTCAATAATACGTCAACGAATCTATTTTTGGCTATGATGGGATATATATCTTATTATGCAAACGGAATAGCGGGGCTGGGAGTGGTGCTTATATCTTTTATTCTCACAGCTATGAGAGTATTTGACGGCATAACAGATCCCTTTATCGGATATTTCATTGATAAAACCAATGGGAAATATGGCAAATTCAGACCGTTTATAGTTCTTGGATACGTACTTATGGCAGTAAGTTCCCTTGTGATGTTCTTTACAATGGATATGATTCCCTATGTTATCAGACCTGTCTATTTTATAATTGTGTATTCGGTGTATATTATAGGCTATACTTTTCAGACGGCTGTAGTAAAATCCGGACAATCTGTAATTACCAATGATGTTAATCAAAGACCTATGATTACATTTTTTGATTCTACATTTATTATGCTTGCCCATGGAGTGGTAGCATTTTATGTTTCGGTTTATCTGATTGGAAAATATAAATCTTTTCAGTGTAAGGAATTGTTTATAGAATTTGTTATAACAGTGGTTATAGTATCTGGGATATGTTCAGCATTGGCTGTAGTGGGAATATGGAGTAAGGATAATGTTAAATACTTTAAACTGCCAAAAGAGGAAAAGCAGGTAATACGTTTTAGGGATTACTTTAACATTATAAAACATAACAAACCCATAAGAATGCTTGTTATTGCAGCGGCTTCTAATAAGTTTGCAGCCATGGTTTATGGTAACTCAACTGTAATAGTAATGCTGTATGGAATTCTTATGAATAATTATTCCCTTGCAGGAATTATTGGAATTATTGTGGGCATTCCCAATCTTATTATAATATTTGCAGGAATAACTTATGCAAAGAAAGAGGGGCAGAAAAAAGCCATGCTTGCAGCCACTTGGTTGTGCATTATCTTTCAGTTCATAATGATGCTTATGATGATGTTCTGTGATTTGACAGAGGTATCTTTAAAGCATATTAATCTTATAACTGTCGCTTTTTTACTTGTGTATATGCTCCTTAATGGTGCAAAATCCATATCTAATAATATTGTTGTACCTATGATTGCCGATTGTACTGATTATGAATATGTTATAAGTGGACATTTTGTACCGGGAATTATGGGGGCTTTGTTTTCATTTGTGGATAAATCATTTTCAGCACTGGGGACAGGCTTTGTGGGTGTGGCCCTGTCCTGTATAGGGTATTCTAAGGTGTTTCCACAGGTGGAAGATCAATTGACACCTCAGTTAAAGTTTATGACTATATTTTTTTATTGTATAATTCCTATGATTGGTTGGATTGTAACAATCTTTGTCATGCATTTTTATAAGCTTGATAAAAATGCAGTGAGCAGATTATATGTAAAGAAAAGGGACGCAGAGGATTTGGAGGCTTAAATGAAGATTAGTAAAGGTAATCCGGCAATTTTTGGATGTAATAAAATAAATAACAGCTATGTTTTTACATTTCACAGCAAGGAAGATACAGTTGTATTGTGCCTTTTCGATGCTATAAAAAAGAGACCGAAGCACAAGATTAAGCTGGATGAAACCTATAAGACAGGGGAAGTGTTTTCCTGCAGTGTAGATGAGAATCTTACAGGGTATTATTATTGCTACGAGGAAAATGGAGTATATGTGGTTGATCCTTATGCCAAATCTGTTACAGGTTGTGAAAATTTTGGGATTCATAATGGGAAGGAACTACATTTGTCACCTGTTATGCTTGAAGATTATGATTGGGAAGATGATAAGCTTCCAAAACTTAAACTTTCTGACAGTATATTTTATAAGCTTAGTGTCAGAGGATTCACTAAAAGTAAAACTTCCAAGGTGAAAGCAAAGGGCACATTTGCCGGAGTGATTGAAAAGATACCATATTTCAAGGAACTTGGAGTTACAACCCTGGAGCTTATGCCATCATATGAGTATGATGAAACAGGACATTTTTCTCAATTTAAGGATAACAGTATACTTTCCGGATACGGAGGTGGCAATGGGCACATATATGGTAAAAAATATGCTTCAAATGTTGAATTGGAGCAGGATGCTAAGGTTAATTTCTGGGGATATACCAAGGGATTTTTTATGGCGCCTAAAGCATCCTTTACATCAATAAGCAGTAAATCAGGTGATTATACAAAAGAATTTAAGGATATGGTGAAGCAACTCCACAGGAACAATATGGAACTTGTTATGGAAATGTTCTTTGATAATGAGCCTGTAACATACATTATTGATTGTATAAGGTATTGGAAGCTTAACTACCATGTGGATGGATTTCATCTTTACTGTAGTGAAGATGCTTTAATGGCAGTTGCCCGGGATCCTCTTATTGCAGATACCAAGATTATAACAGTGTTCTGGAACGGTGAAAGAGGAAACTGCAAGCATATGGTTAATTACAATTCAGATTTTAGGAATTGTGCAAGGAAATTCCTTAAAGGCGATGAAAATATGCTGGAGGAGTTTTTAAGATTATCAAGAAACAACCCTGAGAACAGCGGATGCATTAACTATATTGCTAATAATAACGGCTTTACTCTCAATGACCTTGTAAGTTATGACAGAAAGCATAATGAACAAAATGGAGAGAACAACAGAGACGGAGAAAACTTTAATTATAGTTGGAATTGTGGTGAGGAAGGACCTACAAGAAAGAGAAAAGTGACATCTTTAAGATTGAAACAGATTAAAAATGCAATGGCTATGGTGATACTTTCAGCAGGAACTCCTTTAATTTATTCCGGTGATGAATTTGCAAATTCCCAGAATGGAAATAACAATCCTTACTGCCAGGATAATGAATTGTCATGGGTAAACTGGAGAACAACGAAGGATGCAGAAAAGATTCTCAATTGGACAAAGGAGTTAATTCAATTTCGTAAAAAGTATAATATAATGCATACGGATACCCAGCTTATTATGAGTGACAGATTGTCCTGTGGATATCCGGATCTTTCATATCACGGAAGCAATGCATGGTATGTGGGAATGGAGACATATAACAGAACCGTAGGGGTGATGTATGCTGATTTTTACGGAGACGAAAAAACAGAAAATCTTATATACGTTGCCTACAATATGCATTGGGAGACTCATGACCTTGCACTTCCTAAGATTGGAGATAAGAAACACAAAAAAACAGGATGGAGTATTATCATGTGTTCAGGAGATAAAAATGAGAATGCGGTTATTAACGTTGAAAAGAGAACTGTAACTGTAGCACCAAGAAGTGTGGCTGTTCTGGTGGGAAATCCTGTTTTAAAATAAGAAACATCAAAGAAATGGAGACTATCATGGATTACAATAAATTAGAAGGTCTTAAGGAAGAGTTGAGAACCTACGAGGAAGTGTTTAATTCCGGGGATTTCTCCAAAGCACAGGAGATGCTTTCTCACACACTGGAAGTTGTGGAAGAAGAAATTACACAAAGAAAAGCCGGAGAAATAGACAACGATCTCAATGTGCTTATTTCCCGGGGTGAAGGAGAAATATATATAAGTTTAAACCATGTAATGGAATATTATTTATATGCCTGTTATTTTGAACCTGAGGAAAAGGTTAATATATTAGAAATACCCATAGGCTCATACTACAGAACCTATGGAGATCTATGCCTTAAACTTGAAAAGTATAAAACTGCTGAAGATGCTTATAAAAAATCTCTGTGTTATAATCCTGTAGACCTTGATTCATATCTGGGGCTTGCGGAATGTTACAAACATCTGAATATGCTGGGAAGATTTCTGGATGTGACAAAGCAGGCTTACAGATATTGCTGTACAAGGGCAACTATGGCAAGATATTATCGAAATATGGGCTTTTACTATCTGTCAAAATATAACACAGATATGGCAAGAGCCTGTTATCTGTACAGCAATATTTATTATCATACAGAAAATGCTGACAGTGAACTGGAGTATCTTAAATCAGCTCTTTCAGACGAGACACCGGATTATTCAATCAGTGATATGCAGCAGATGTTTGATAAAGAAGGTGTGGAGCCTGGACCTGATTCAAAGACTATAGGAATTATATACAGAGTTGCTGAACTTATGATGGAAGATAAAGAGTATGTTCTTGCCAGAGACTGCTATTCTATTGTTTACGACATAACAAGAGAACCTCAGTTTGAACCTTTGCTTAAAGAACTGGATATGGTGGTTGAAAATGGAGGAGATAATGTCTGATTTATTCAATAAATATGATGGAATTATATTTGACCTTGACGGTACTATGTGGGATTCAACAAAGCCTATATGTGAGGCCTGGAATATAATTCTTTCAAAACATCCTGAGATTGTAAGAGATGAAATAACAATAAGGGATCTGGAAGGGTGCATGGGTCTTCCTATGTATGATATTGCTGCAAAGTTGTTTCCAAATGAAAAAAGTGAGGTGCGCAATAATCTTATGGATGAGCTGTGCATTTTTGAAAATGATTATCTGGCAGAAAGGGGTGGAGAACTGTATCCGGAATTAAGAGAAACCCTTGCAAAATTGAAACAGAGGTATCCATTATATATTGTCAGTAACTGTCAGGATGGTTATATTGAAAGTTTTATTACTGCTCATGATATGTCTGAATTTTTCAAAGATACAGAATGCTGGGGAAGAACCAGATTGTCAAAAGGTGAAAGCAATAAGATTTTGATGGAACGCAATAATTTAAAAAATCCTGTATATGTTGGTGATACATCAGGAGACAGACAGTCAGCCATAGATGCGGGTATTGACTTTATATATGCGTCTTATGGTTTTGGCTCTGTTGAAGATTGTACTTATAAAATCAACAACTTTAGTGAACTCACGGATTTATTGTAAAATTCCAACCAGAGGAATTATTATAAAATTTACTTGACGCAACAAAATGATGGTGATATTATTACCTCAGTTTTTAATAATAATAAAGTCTATGAACAAGATAGTACTTTAGGAATGTACATTACAGAGAATCGGTGGTGGTGGAAATCCGATATGGAAGTCTTAAAGGAATGGGCTTGGGAGATGCGTATATGAAAGGAAACGAGTAGTTTACGACGTGACCTCACGTTACAGGGGTAGGATATAATTATTGTATCCGATAATGAGATGAACTGTTTGATATATTTTTAGATATTTTATATTGACGGTTTGTGAAAAAGGGTGGCACCACGAAGATTATTCGTCCCTAACAGGAAAGTCCTGTTAGGGATTTTTTTTATTTAATATGAAATTACTTCGAATTTCATATTGAATAAAAAACACTCCGTGAGGATGTGCACGCTTTTACAGATAAATATTGTCGCCATAAGGAGATGTGTATGAGGAGATTAAGAGCTTATAAAAAAACAGTAAGTATAGTTAATGAAACTGCTATTGAACTGTATAAAGGCCTTGGAAGAGACAGAATTGGTTTCTTAATGGAGAGTAATGACAAGGAAGAGGGACAGTTCACATTTATGGGAGTTGACCCTGAGGAACTTGTACAATCGGATAAGGACAGTCTTGTGATTACTAAAGCTGATGGGACTAAGGATATAAGAAAGGGAAATCCTTTGGAGGAACTTAAAAAATATTTTGATGAGTTTGAGATTGTGAAGGACGATGCCAGTCTTGAATTTATAGGTGGTCTTGTGGGAAGCATAGGATATGACTACATAAGATATACAGAAAATCTTCCGGATGATAACCCTGATGAGATAGGAATTGAAACGATTCAGCTTATGTTGGCAACAAAGTTTATAGCTATTGACCATTCTGCAGAGACAATAACAGCTGTAGCCTTGGATGAGGATAATGATGAGGGAAGAATCAGAGCTGAGGAGTGTGTTGCCGACATCATTGATAGAGCAAGAAGCGGTGTCGAGAAGTATCACGATGAAAAACCGGATATGACTTTTGACGGAAAGATAGTTAAAAAGTCTGATACTGTTGAACAGTACGGGGAAAAGGTTAATAAAATAAAAGAGTATATAAGAGAAGGACACATTTTCCAGACAGTACTTTCACAGAGATGGACTATAGAGACAGGACAGACGGGATTTAACCTGTATGAAAAGTTGAGAGTGCTTAATCCTTCGCCGTATTTATATTATTATAATTTCGGGGAGTTTGAAATTATAGGAAGTTCCCCGGAAATGATCGTTAAACAGACAGATTCAAGAGTTTACACATGTCCTATTGCCGGTACAAGAAAACGCGGCAGAACTAAGGATGAGGATATTGCTCTTGAAGAAGAACTTCTTGCAGACGAGAAAGAGAGAGCGGAACATGTAATGCTGGTGGATCTGGCAAGAAATGATATGGGAAAAATAAGTGAAATAGGTTCGGTTAAGGTTTCACAGTTTATGAACATACAAAGATACTCACATGTAATGCATATTGTTTCTTTAGTTGAAGGAAGAAAAAATGGTAACTATCATCCTTTAGATTTAGTGTCTTCATTCCTTCCGGCAGGTACTTTAAGCGGAGCACCCAAGATAAGGGCTATGGAGATTATAGACGAACTGGAGACAGTTAGAAGAGGACTTTATGGAGGAGCCACAGGATACCTTGATTTTGGCGGAAACATGAATTTCTGTATTACAATCAGAACGATGATTAAGAAGAAGGATAAAGTTTATCTTCAGGCGGGAGCGGGAATAGTTGCTGATTCTGTTCCCGGAAAAGAATATATGGAGTGCTGTAACAAAGTAATGGCTCTGGCGAAAACACTTGTAGAGGAGGATAAGTTATGATTTTACTTATAGATAATTATGATTCATTTACATATAACCTTTACCAGTTTATCGGAATATTTAACAGTGATATAAAAGTTGTAAGAAATGACAAGATAACCATTAAAGAGATAGAAGAACTTAATCCTGAATCAATTGTGATTTCTCCGGGACCTAAAAGTCCAAAAGAGGCAGGCATAAGTGTGGAAGCAATAAAGTATTTTACAGGAAAAAAGCCTATATTGGGAATTTGTTTGGGACATCAGAGTATAGGTGAAGCATTTGGCGCAACAGTATCTTATGCAAAGCAGATTATGCATGGCAAACAGTCACAGGTGGAACATGAGGGCAGGAGTATATTCCGGGGAGTTCCATCACCGGTTAAGGTTGCAAGATATCATTCTCTTGCCATTATTGAAGATACAATTCCTGAAGAACTTGAGGTTCTTGCAAGGACAGAAGATGGTGAAATAATGGCAGTTAAGCACAAGGATTATCCGGTGGTTGGATTGCAGTTCCACCCAGAATCGATTTATACCCAGCATGGAAAGAGGATGATTGAGAACTTTGTTAATGGAAATATTTGAAAGGAAAACAGATATGATTCTTGATGTAATAGTGGAAGATAAACTTAAGAAACTTCCTGTTCATAAGTCGGTGATAAGCGAAGAAGAGATGAAACGACAGGCGCTTGCATCAACAAGAAAAAGCATTTCTTTCTATGATGCATTATCTAAGGATGGACTATCTATTATCGGGGAGTTTAAAAAAGCATCTCCAAGTCATGGCACAATGGATAATAAAATTAATCTTCGGGAAAGGATAAAGCAGTATAGCGAATCGGCAGATGCTATATCCTGCCTGACAGAGGAAGACCATTTTAACGGAAGTGTTGAATATTTGAAGGAAATAAGACAGATGACAACACTTCCCATTATAAGGAAAGATTTTATAATTGACCCATACCAGGTTTATGAAGCAAAGGTGATTGGGGCAGATGCAATTCTTCTTATAGCCGCAATTCTTGATGATAATAAATTTAAGGAATTGTACGATCTTGCATACAGTCTGGGACTTGATGTTCTGTGTGAGGTGCATGATGAAGAAGAAATGCAGAGAATGTTAAATCTGGATGTTAAGATAATAGGAATTAATAACAGAAATCTTAAAACATTTGAAATTGACCTTAATACCACAAAGAGACTGGCTGATATGGTGACAGATGATATGAGAAAATCAGGAAAACTGCTGGTTTCGGAAAGCGGTGTGCAAGATAGTCAGGATGTTGCGGTTCTGGCACATAGTAATGCGGATGCTCTTCTTATAGGTACGGTTCTTATGGAAGCGGAAAGTCCTGTGAATCTTATCAGGGAATATAAGGATGTTTATAATCTGTCAAAAAAATGATAACTCCTGTTGAAGTTAAGATATGCGGGCTTACAAGTGAAGCTGACGCGGGACTTTTGGCAAAGTATGGCGCGGACTATGGCGGAATTGTTATGTTTTATCCAAAGAGTAAGCGCAATACAGAAGCAGATATTGCGGGGATGATAGTGGATAAATTGAAAAAATCAGATATCAAATCAGTGGCGGTTGTTGTATCACCGGACATGGAACAGATTGATATAATAGAGAAAACAGGATTTGATTATGTACAGATTCACGGGGAACTTAAAGAAGAGGTATATAACAGAACCGGAATTCCTATAATACGTGCCATTAACATTAAAGATGATGATGTGAGCAGTGTTAAGGAAAGTGTTGAATGGTGCAGAAGGAAAGATAAAATCACGGGTCTGTTGCTGGATGCAGGTGTTCCCGGTTCAGGAAAAATATTTGACTGGAATAATGTTAAGGATTTACAATTGTCCGGTAAAAAAATAATTCTTGCCGGAGGACTCACATCAGATAATGTTGAAGAGGCAATTAAAACAGTAAAACCTGATGTTGTGGATGTTAGTTCAGGAGTTGAATATGATGATCCTTTAACTAAGGGCAAAGATGAAAATAAAGTTAAAACATTTATCAGGAATGTAAGAAAGAGGTAAAGGACATGGCAGATAGTAAGTATTATGGAGAGTTTGGTGGACAGTATGTAGCTGAATCCCTTATGAATACTCTTGCAGAATTGGAAAAAGCATTTGATGAGGCAATTAAGGATCCTGAATTTATAAAGGATTATATGTATTATCTCAAGGAATATGTAGGAAGAGAGACTCCTCTTTATTATGCTGAAAGAATCAGTGAAAAGTATGGTGCTGATATTTATTTAAAGAGGGAGGATCTTAATCATACAGGTGCCCATAAAATCAACAATGTTATAGGACAGATTCTTCTAGCCAAACGTATGGGAAAAACTAAGGTAATTGCAGAGACAGGAGCAGGACAGCATGGAGTTGCAACAGCTACCGGTGCTGCGCTTTTTGACATGGAATGTACTGTTTATATGGGTGCAGAGGATATAGAAAGACAGAGATTAAATGTATTTAGAATGGAGATGCTTGGAGCAAAGGTTCACCCTGTAACAACAGGAAGTTCAACTCTTAAGGATGCTACCAATGAGGCTATAAGAACATGGGCCGAGAGGGCTGAGGATACATTTTATATAATAGGTTCTGCTGTAGGACCTCATCCGTATCCTAAGATGGTAAAAGAATTCCAGAGAATCATTTCTACAGAGGCAAGAAGACAGATATTGGAAAAGACAGGGAAACTTCCTGATGCTGTTGTTGCGTGTGTAGGAGGAGGCTCTAATTCAATAGGTATGTTTGCAGATTTTATAGATGATAAGGATGTAGACCTTATAGGGGTTGAGGCCGGAGGACTGGGAATTGATACAGGAAAGCATGCTTCGGCTATGGCTCTTGGACAGGTGGGAGTACTTCACGGAATGAAAACTTATCTTCTTCAGGATGATGATGGGAATATCAAGCTGGCACATTCAATCTCAGCAGGTCTGGATTATCCCGGAGTGGGACCGGAACATTCATATCTTCGTGATTCCGGAAGAGCAAAATATGTTTCTGTTACGGATAAGGAATGCATGGAAGCACTTTTGGAACTTTGCAAGGTGGAAGGTATTATTCCTGCCATTGAGAGTGCTCATGCCCTTGCACATGTGCTAAAAATGGCTCAGGGAGAATACAAAGGAAAGACTATTATAATGTGCCTTTCAGGACGTGGAGACAAGGACGTTAATACTGTCCAGAAATATCTTAACGGAGAGGAGACTAATAAGTAATGAATAGGATAGAAGAAAGATTAGCTGCTCTTAAGGCAGAAGGGAAAAAAGCTTTTATAACATATACAACAGCGGGACTTCCTGATTTTGAAACAACTAAAGAAATAATGTTTGCACAGGAGAAGGCCGGGATTGATATTATGGAAATCGGAGTACCATTCTCAGACCCTATTGCTGATGGACCAATAATTCAGAATGCATCTTATAAGGCTATTCAGAATGGAGCATCTCTTGCAAAAGTATTTGATTTAATGAAGGAGACAAGAACTCAGGGACTTAAAACTCCGGTGGTGTTTATGTTGTACTACAATACTGTATATCATTACGGACTTGACAAATTTGCATTAAAATGTGTTGAATGCGGAGTTGACGGAATTATTATTCCGGATCTTCCGTTAGAAGAACAGGGAGAGTTAAAGAAAGAATTGGAAAAAGCAGGAGATGAAACAATTCTTATTCAGCTTGTTTCACCTGTTTCCAAGGATCGAATACCTAAAATACTTGATGGAGCAAGAGGGTTTGTCTATTGCGTATCTCAGATGGGAGTTACAGGTAAAGGGGCAAATTTCCATTCCCAAATAAGAGAATATTTAACTGAGGTTAAGAAGGAAAGCAATATACCTGTTATGATGGGATTTGGTATAAGAGAAGCCTCTGATGTAAAACCGCTTTTGGATATAATAGATGGTGCAATTGTTGGTTCACATTTTATAAAACTTCTTGAGGAAAATAATTATTCAAATGATGCTGTTATTGATTATGTATCAACCTTCAAGAAGGAACTTAATGCTGACTAAAGAAGGAGTGGGATTGTGGTACCTGAATTAGCAGTTAATGCAATAAAAATAAAATGTGGTTTTCCGGCGGCAAAGATGACGGGGAATTACGAGTGTGCTTATGCGTTAGGAATATTTTCATATCAGTTAAATGAAGCTGAGAAAGAAACAATTGACAATATGATTCAGTATAAAAATGAGTTGTCAGAGAAACTAAAAATGTATGAAGCACCCAATGATAAAATGAAAAGACTTAAGGAAATATTACTGGATTATGAACCCGGAGAGATTGTTGATTCACAGACAGACGAATTGTATCATTGGGGTTACAGAGATAAAATAATTACATAATATTGTGATTATGCTTAATATCTCTATGAATGAAAATGATAAATTTGATATTTTTTCCAAAAAAGAAAATGGAATATTGACTTATGCAAGAGAATAGATTATATTTTACAATTGTAATTGAGATTATATTAATAAAGTTAGGTGGATGTTAACAATGACAGAAACGGTTAAAGTAGCAGACATTGAGAAGGCACATAAGAATCCAATAGCCGAACTTGTTCAAATTGCATGTAAGTTTGACAGTCATATCGAAATTGAGAGCGAGGGGAAAAACATTAACGCTAAGAGCTTGATGGGAATAATGGCATTTGGATTAAAAGACGGAATGGCAGTGACAATATCAGCAACCGGAAACGACGAGACAGAAGCTGTTGAGGCAATTAAGAAATTTTTAATATGTGAGAATTAATGTGGAGGTTAGTATGGAAACAAAATCAATTTTTGGAAATTCAGTAAAAACAGAAGAGAAGCCAGAGGTTAAGACTGCAGAGGTAAAGAAGGCTGCAACAGCAAAGAAGACAACAGCAAAGA
>JAUNPK010000031.1 GCA_030536855.1 Eubacteriales bacterium | reverse complement strand
TTATCAAATTAATCATAGTGCTCTTTCCGGCTCCATTTGCACCTAAAATTCCATAGACTCCAGTCTCAAATGTATAATTAATGCCTTTAAGAGCCTTAACAGTTCCATAAGTCTTTTTTAAATCGATTAATTCAAGTTTCATACAAATAACTCCTTGTGCGCATATATGTAAATCAATACATTATTCCATAAATACAATATATTTTTTCTTTAATTAAACTACGACAAAAATTTTTTTCTGCAAAAAATATACGATATTAATGCCGTCATCATCACAAATATAGGTAATATCAATCCGACAACACTATTCCCGTATGTAATCCATGTTCTGTTTACATCCATCATTACAACAACCGAAAATTTTCTGAACCATTCCCATCCTATTACATACATTATGTGCGGCACCAACATAGACAGCGCAACAATCAGGGTATTTTTATATTTAATAAAAAATGATAATACATAGGATATAACACCAATTGCCAAAATCATGATATATCTTACCAACTGCAATGCAACAATATATTGTCTAATTGTGATTCTCAACGGAAAATCAGAAAAAAATTTCAAAGCTTGTATTGGGGCGTCTAACTGATTTAAATTATAATACTTTGTGAGGTTGGTAAAATACATTATCACCGACACTCCCCATACAAATGCAGCAATTACCACAAGTTTAATAATTTTAATCATCCATACATTTTTTCTATTTTTTGCAGAACGTAAGTGTATATACATCCCTCTGTTTTTTTCGTAAGAAAAATCACCCGTAGCCAGTAAAATCATGGCAATTATTGCAATAAGATTAAACGTATTATTATTATCAAAGAGACGTTTACCAAATATGTCATTATACGTATCAGGTCTTATATATACTGAATCTATACCTCTTTCTTTAAGCCCTTTTGCATAATCTGTTGCGTCTTTTAGATATTTATATGAGTTTTGATACCGTTGTAAATTATCTTTTGATATCTCATCTAAATTCTCTTTTTGATTGTAATATTCAATTTCCCTTTCTATTTGTTGTAAATATACCTCACTTCGCTCATTGGGTTCACATCCATCAAATTCATCGTAAAATTTTGACAAAACATAATCAATTTCATTGTAATCATATCCTTTTTGTATACCACAACTATTGAACAGATAAATCATTACAATAAATATCACTGCACCTTTTTGAATACATATTGTCTTATGAAATTCCTTAAGCCATAGAGGATACAGTACAAATAATCTCTGATATTTTTCTGATATATTATTAAAAACTTTTCCCACAAATCCGATTTTTTTAATTGGATATTCACCATATCTTACATAAATAATCTTGCCTACAAATCCTACAATTATAAATATTAATGTCATTAATAATGTGGATTTTGATACATCTGTAATAAATCCATAAAATCCCCAGTTTTCATATGTAAAGTATGGCTTACCCGGTATGCAAACATTTATAATATTTATATATTTCAAGACACAGAGCATACTATCACTTGTTATGTGCTTATAAAGCAAATACTCTGCTCCAAATATCGCAAACATTATAACAATGGCAATTTTATAATTGTCCAGTATACTAATCACAAGATATTCTAAGAGACCAATTGCTATAAGCGATATAGCTGAAATAACACAATACCATACAAAAAACTGTATCACATTCAAGCGATAAGGCAGCATTGAAAACATATCTGAACATTGAATCGGGCAATTAATATCGCCTCCGTATATCTTTAGATAAATAGCATATAACACTCCATTAAAAATAAAGGAAAGCAAAACTGAATAAAATGCCAATATTCCTATTCTTCGAAATGCCATTGTAACACGTCCATTTTTACCGGAATGAATTAATGGTGCCATATTTTTTTCCTTTTCATCAACAAAACATACGATTATTAATGAAATAGAAATCAACAAAATTATTGGAATCTGACTATTTTTTATCACCTTTTCGATTGCTGTTGTATTCTTAAGACTTATGTTTATATTCTCAATCTTTTGAAAATCTGTCATATACTTGTTTGCATTTAACAAATAATAATCTTTTTCATCACTAAATAGAGAACTACTATATGTTCTTTTGTAATTGTTATAAATATATTTTTTGTCTTGATTAATATAATCCATCTTATTGTTCAGAAGATTAATAGCCTCAATTACATATATCTTGTCCTCGTCCGGATATGCAAATTTTCTATTTATATATGCATAATCTGTCTTAATGTTTTCTTCTTGTATTACCAAATAATTTTCAATTAAATCATTATAATAACCATATACTTTTTTTTCATGACTACTGTTAACCTGTAAAATTGTCACAATAACAGCCAGAAGAAGTAAAAAACTAATATATAATGAACTTCTCTTAATTATTCTTAGTAATTCCATCTATCGATTCCTCTATTCTATAGTTATGTCACTAAAACTCCATTCACCGTTTTCTGATTTTTGTTTATCATATAATATTATTTGACACGCGGATGGGGAAATCCCTGATGTTGGGGATACTTTTGCATTCATTTCATTATATTTTTCTTTATACTGTTCCCCGAACTCAAGATTTTCAATGCTTGTTGTTCTTGTGGCAAAAAAATATTTTCCTTTGTCTCCGCCATACCAGCGTGTTATCTCGATTAAACTATACTGATTTTTTTCTATTAGTTCCTGTTTTTCTATTAATTTACCATCCAATGCAATGACATGCATTTTATTTGATTGAATCGGTCCTTTCTCTCTTTTATATAATTTTTTTCTCTGTACAACATCAACACCTTCATACAAATGAAGATAATCACCATCATAGCCATAAAACTTTATGTAATCGAATGCACTACTGTTTTCTACATCAATACTGTAGAATTCATCCATTTTTCCTGTTACTGTATTTATCTTATATATTGATAATTTATTCTCATCTTCCACTTTGAAATAAACATTACCTTCATGGTCGAAACACGTTTCATCATTCCACCTTTTAACTTTCTCTACCAGATCAGGATAGTCCCTCTCCACATTAATTAAATCCTCAATCTCTGATTTTTTTATATCATATACATCCAGTATATAATTATTATAAGTTGCACTATACCCCGTTGTATATGTTATATAAACTTTATCATCTATTGCATACAATGTAATAGTTTCCCTTATGTTATATTGACTTTTATATTCCTTTAACATCTTCGATTCTTTAGTATTAATATTTAACGAATATAAACGTAATGAACTCTCATCCACTAAAATATATATCAATTCTCCATGAGTTATAACTGCTCTCCTTAAAAAATATGCATTCATATTTACAGATAACCCATCCACAGATAAAACTGCTTCTGTCCTCTTATTTCTTTTCTTTGAATCATATGATACCAAAGTATCCTGTTCTGATGTTCTTTCAATCATATATATCCTGCCATTTATATACCATATATGACTTCCTAAACAATTTGATTCTGATAGATAAGCCTCACAATTCTCATCATCATGTTTACATCCAATTTTAGAACATAACGGCACTGATATCTCATCATTTATATCATAATAATATAGATAATTGCGATAACCTTCAGTTCCATTGAAAACAGGCGGTGCGGCTAAGTAATAATAGCCATTCTCTGAAGCCGCAGCATTAGGTCCCATATAATACTGCGGTTCATTATCCATAACATAGTTATTTTTGCCCCCACATGCAGATATGGAAAACACAATTATAAATAAGAATATAACAGCACAGGTTTTCAATAATTTCCCCATATAAATCCCCTTTTTATCTACCTCAAATATATTATTATTATTTTCTCAAAATAACCGTTATGCAAAAGCTGGCAAATACACAAATCTATATGTGCCTGAATACCACATGTAGTTCACATTATATTCATTTTCTTTTTTTTCTAAAATTACATTTATTCTGTCATCTTTTAACATTGTTTTACTGAATTTATCAAGTTGAAATGACACTAGTATCATATCTTTTCCATTATATTTTATATTGCTGCTTTCTATATTGCTTGTTTTAATTTCATTCCATACTGACTTATTTAGATTTTTTTTATCATAAAAATCATCTGCGTTACTGTACCATGACATAATATATTCATGTATCTGCTTTTCTACAGCTTCACTAAATTGTCCTGTTTCCGTATTATAGAACTCTAAAACATTTACCTCATCCGTTGATATCTTTTCAAACTCAGGTTCTATCTCCCATACATATGGAGAATCTGTGTAAATCGAATCTTCTACTGAAGTTTGTTTTATTTCATTATCATCTTGTTTCGACTGTGCATTTCTACATCCAACCACTGTAAAAACTAACGAAATATTAACCAAAAATACCATTATTATTTTGGGTATGGTTTTATATATTTGCATTTTTTTCATAAAATACCTCCATTTCAATTACTGCCTATTGATATAAAATAATTAATATATCAATAGACAGTAAACAAAACAATCTACATTACATTTTATATTGCTCTAAGTAATTCAACAAGGTTCATAATCAACCCAAATGCTTAATTCTCCCCATTCATTACAATTCACATTTATTTTGATATATCCAGTCCAGCAATTTTCTCTTTCATGTGCATCCATGTAATACACCAATTTATATGTAGATATTCCCGGTTCATCTTCGCACGGTGAAAGTCTATCGAAATTAACAGTATTACTGCCTATTCCTCCATCACTGGTATCCAATTCAGCATAATATACTATCCCTTGTACCCCTTCGTCATATGTGTAATATACATGTACCCAAGCATATACATCTACCCAATGGGAATCATCCAGATTTATTCTAGTAGCCACATATAAATCATCTTCTAAATCCGGCAAATTGTTACTAACCGCCTCTATAGACATATCATTTTCAATATTCTCGTCATACTCTGCGGCCGATACATTTTCCGGTGTCCTTATAAACATTATTGCAACAAACATTAATGCTGTTAACCCTAATATCTTAACCATTGTTTTCTTCATGCTTTTATATCCTCCTTTTTACCCAAATTAACAATAAAACAACTGTTATAATAATATTATTCAATTTATTATTATATTTCTTTGCCTCCGAATATCTTATCACCTCCGTTCTCATAAATATTCGAATTTTCTCAAGCACTTTTCAATTCCGAGAATTCTCTGTTATTATGATACAACTTTCATACTCAAAAATTTCACTACGGGTATATTTGGTAGTCAATCGGGTACATTTGGTAATTTCCACTTAAACACAGCAAAATTTTGAGCACAATAAAAGGACCCCTGAATTTTTATTCAAGAGTCCTTAAAGCCTTCTTAAAGCCTTATAAATCAAGTGTTATTCTTAGAATCTACCCTCATCTGCTGCCTGCTGTACGGCTACGGCAACAGCAACAGTAGCACCAACCATTGGGTTGTTACCCATACCGATAAGTCCCATCATTTCTACGTGAGCAGGAACTGATGAAGAACCGGCAAACTGAGCATCTGAATGCATACGTCCCATAGTATCTGTCATACCGTAAGATGCAGGACCTGCAGCCATATTATCCGGGTGAAGTGTACGTCCTGTACCACCACCTGAAGCTACTGAGAAGTACTTCTTTCCTGCTTCAAGTCTTTCCTTCTTATATGTACCTGCAACCGGATGCTGGAATCTTGTAGGGTTTGTTGAGTTACCTGTAATAGAGATATCAACATTTTCCTTCCACATGATTGCAACACCTTCTGTTACATCGTTAGCACCATAACAGTTAACCTTTGAACGAAGTCCGTCAGAATAAGCGATTCTCTCAATTTCCTTAACCTCGCCTGTCTTGTAATCCATCTCTGTCTCAACGAATGTGAAGCCATTAATTCTTGAGATAATCTTAGCAGCATCCTTACCTAAACCATTAAGGATAACTCTAAGAGGTTTCTGTCTAACCTTGTTAGCCTTCTCTGCGATACCGATAGCACCTTCAGCAGCAGCAAATGACTCATGACCTGCTAAGAATGCAAAACACTCTGTATCTTCCTCAAGAAGCATTTTACCTAAATTACCATGTCCTAAACCAACCTTTCTCTGGTCAGCAACAGAACCCGGGATACAGAATGCCTGAAGACCTTCTCCTAAGCAAGCAGCTGCCTCTGAAGCCTTTCTGGCACCCTTCTTAATTGCGATTGCAGCACCTACAATGTAAGCCCAGCAAGCGTTCTCAAAACATATAGGCTGAATGCCCTTTACCATGTTATAAACATCTAAACCAGCATCCTTAGTAATCTTCTCTGCTTCTTCAATTGAAGATATACCATAACTGTTAAGTACAGCGTTGATCTGGTCAATTCTTCTCTCATATGATTCAAATAATGCCATTATACTCGTCCTCCTTATTTAACTTCCTCATCTGTTCTAGGATCAATAATCTTAACTGCATCAGCAACTCTTCCGTACTGACCTGCTGCCTTCTCGTATGCTGTTGTAGGATCATCACCCTTCTTGATGAAGTCTGTCATCTTACCAAGGTTAACGAACTTATAACCTATAATCTGATTATCCTTATCAAGAGCGATACCTGTTACATAGCCTTCTGCCATCTCAAGATATCTAGGACCCTTTGCAAGAGTACCATACATTGTACCAACCTGAGAACGAAGTCCCTTACCAAGATCTTCAAGACCGGCACCTACTGCCAATCCGCCCTCAGAGAATGCGCTCTGTGTTCTACCGTAAACTATCTGTAAGAATAACTCTCTCATTGCTGTATTAATAGCATCACAAACTAAGTCTGTATTTAAAGCTTCCATAACTGTTAAGCCAGGTAATACTTCTGCTGCCATAGCTGCTGAATGTGTCATACCTGAACATCCGATTGTCTCAACCAATGCTTCCTGAATAATACCTTCTTTAACATTAAGTGTTAACTTACATGCACCCTGCTGTGGAGCACACCAGCCTACACCATGTGTAAAACCTGAAATATCCTTAACTTCTTTGTTCTGTACCCACTTTCCTTCTGTAGGAACCGGAGCTGCACCATGATGAACGCCCTGTGCAACCGGACACATGTTTTCTACTTCTCGTGTATAAATCATCTCATTACTCCTTTCGTTATTCAAGGGAAAATGTATTATAAAATTTAACCCTTTATCACTTGTGTTATTTTCTCACATCATACTATTTTAGTCAATTAAGATTATGTAAAAAAATATCAAAAGTTCCTTAATATTTTATAACAATTTCTCCTGCCTTCTTATATATGGAATGTGAACTTACAACACCTCTCACGCTTGAAAGGGGATATATATTACTTTCCCTTCCCACAATCGTCCCCGGATTAAGTACGCTTCCGCAGCCAACTTCAACATTGTCTCCTAAAAATGCTCCGATTTTTTTGATTCCGGTCTCAATGTCCTTTTCCAATCCTTTTATTACAATAAGCTTTTTATCGGACTTCACATTGGATGTGATTGAACCTGCTCCCATGTGAGCTTTATATCCTAATATGGAATCACCTACATAATTGTAATGGGGAACCTGAACCTTGTTAAAAAGGATTACATTTTTCAACTCTGTGGAATTACCCACGACAGCACCCTCACCCACAATGGCATTACCCCTTATGAATGCACAGTGACGAATCTGGGCATCTTTTCCTATTATTGCCGGTCCTGCTATATAAGCAGATGGGAAAACCTCAGCACTCTTATGAATCCATACATTATCTCCCCGTTTTTCATACTCTGATTCAGGAAGGGTGTTACCTAATTCAACTATGAAATCACCGATTTTTGGAAGCACCTCCCAGGGATATGTACAACCCTCAAATATCTTTGCAGCTATTGTCTGATTAAGATCAAACAGGGCTTCTATGGTAATATTCTCACTCTTAATTTTTTCACTCATAACATTTTCACCCACACTATATTTATTATTCAACCGTTACACTCTTGGCAAGATTTCTTGGCTTATCCACATCATTACCCTTAAGGACTGCCGTATAATATGCTATCAGTTGCAAAGGTACTGCTGCCACCATAGGCATAAGCATCTGGTCAGCCTCAGGAAGTCTGATTACAATATCCGCAACTCCCTCTTCAACCTCAACCTCACGGTCTGCTACAAGTATTACAAATGCACCTCTTGCCTTAACTTCCTTGATATTGCTTATAGTCTTCTCTACAAGGTCTTTCTGGGTAGCAATGGCAATTACCGGCATTCCGTCCGTAATAAGGGAAATTGTACCATGTTTAAGTTCCCCTGCCGCATAGCTCTCAGAATGAATATATGAAATTTCCTTAAGTTTAAGAGAGCCTTCCATACTAAGAGCATAATCAAGACCTCTTCCGATATATAACAGGCTGTCGGCATTAACAAGTTTAGATGCGGCAAACTGACATTTTTCTTTGAGAAGTATGGCCTCGTCTATTATGTCAGGCATCTCTTCCAGTTTTTCCGTATACTCTCTACAGGTTTCCTCTGTGAACTTCCCGTTGGCGTAAGCCAGTTCAAAGGCCAGAAGATACATAATTGATACCTGGACCATATATGCCTTTGTGGATGCGACAGAAATCTCCGGACCCGCATGGGTATATACCACCATATCAGCCTCTCTGGCGATAGAAGAACCTTTAACATTAACGATAGCCATAGTATCTGCTCCTGCCTCTTTGGCAAGTCCAAGCGCAGCCTTGGTATCAGCAGTTTCTCCTGACTGGGAAATAACTATCATAAGATCACCCTCTCCTATAAGAGGATTTCTGTATCTGAACTCTGATGCTATATCCACAGTAACAGGAATTCTTGCAATTTTCTCAATGACATATTTTCCAACCATACCTGCATGCATTGCAGTACCACAGGCAATGATAAATATATTTCTGTAGCTTTTAAGCTTATTGGCATCAAATCCCTCTGCACTAAAGTCAGGCATATGTTCAGTGATTCTTGGAGTAATTGTAGTCTTAACCGCTGTAGGCTGCTCATGAATCTCCTTTAACATAAAGTGCTCAAATCCACCTTTTTCAGCAGCATCCACATCCCAGTCTGCAGTGTTTATCTTCTTGAAAATTTCATTTCCGTGAACATCAAATATTCTTACAGCATCTTTTTTCACAACTGCTATTTCATTTTCTTCAAGAAGATAATAGTCTCTTGTATAATGGATAATGGCAGGAACATCCGACGCAATAAAATTCTCGCTGTCACCTACCCCTACAATAAGAGGGCTGTCCTTCCTTACAGCAAATATTCTGTCCGGAAAATCTCTGAACATAATTCCCAATGCATAAGAGCCCTTAATTTCCGAAAGCACCTTAGAGATAGTTGCCATAGGATCTCCGTTATAATAATAATCAAGGAGCTTGGCAACAGTTTCCGTATCCGTCTCACTTACAAAACTATAACCCTCACTGATAAGAAAATCCTTAAGCTGTTTATAATTTTCTATAATTCCGTTATGTACAATAGTAACTCTCTTATTGCCATGAGGATGGGAATTTATATCTGACGGTTCACCGTGTGTAGCCCATCTGGTATGTCCTATTCCGCAATGGCCTGTAGGTTTTCCGTCACTGTCCATCTTTTCCACAAGATTGGCAAGTCTTCCCTTACATTTTTCTACTTTTATGGTTCCATTTTCAAAAACAGCAATACCTGCTGAATCGTAACCTCTGTATTCAAGCTTAGACAAAGCATCAACCAAAACATCAGCACTGTCCCTGTCTCCAATATAACCGGCTATTCCACACATATATTAACCTCCGATTCCACGCACATTCTGCGCATTTGATTTTAGTGTAAATGTAACGCCTTCATTATCATTATATACTTATTGTCAAATATTCTATATAGTACATTACTATAGATTTCATTACTATTTATAATTCTTTGCGGATTCATTAAACAAGGACACCAGCTGGGATTGGTTTTTCAAACCTTTCACCGCCTGTGTACGTCTTCCCACAAATCCCGAAAGCTTCTCCATATACTCATCTGCAGTTATACTTCCCTCAGCCACATAGGTAAGACCCTTTTCCCAGCTCGCCGTAAGTTCCGGATTAAGCAGCTGTTTTATGGAATTATCCACCACATCATATATTATTTCCCCTAAAAGTGTAGGGGTAATTATCTGCGTCTTATTATTGGTAGCAATGTACTTATTGGTGTTGAGTTTCTTTAGAATCTCAGCCCTTGTGGCACTTGTTCCGATTCCGCTTCCCTTAATCTGTGCTCTGAGTTCTTCATCTTCTATAAGCTGTCCCGCATTTTCCATAGCAAGAATAATTGAGCCTGAGTTGTATCTTTTTGGTGGAGAAGTCTCTCCTTCCTTGATGGTAAATTCGGTAAAATTTATGCTTGAACCCTTCCTGTATTTCTTTAAGGTTTCAAACAAAGTATTATCACAGCTTTCCTCTCCGCCGGCACCTTCTTTACTGTCCTCATTCTTTGCTTTTGCAAATGAATTTCTGGTCACTTTAAGGTATCCCTCTTCTGCCAGCACTTTAAAGGATGCGTACATATCCTCATCCTTTACGGTTGAAGTAATGGTTACCTTCTGATAAACCGCCGGAAGATAAAATATACTTAAAAATCTTCTTACAATGATTTCATAAGTCTTTTGTGATGTAGATGAAAGAGATGCCAGATTATTAAATCCCTGCCCCGTAGGAATAATTGCATAATGGTCTGTTATGGCTTTATCATTACAATACCTTGTCTTTGCAATTCCCGTGTGCATGTTATTATTAAGAATCTGTTCTGCGTATTCCTTTGCCGGTTCATAATTTCTTAATCCACCAAGATTCTTGTGAATCTCTTTACAAACAGCTGTAGATAACACTCTCGCATCTGTTCTTGGATATGTAACAAGCTTCTTCTCATACAGCTCCTGTATAATATTAAGTGTCTGATCAGGACTTATTTTAAACAATTTGCTGCATTCATTCTGGATTTCAGCAAGATTGAATAGCAATGGGGGATTTTTGGTTTCCTTCTTTCTCTCAATAGATTTCACAACGCCGATGCAAGGAATTGGATCTGACAGAATTCCTACCAGTTCCTCCGCTTTTTCTCTGTCTTTAAAACCATTGTCCTTATATAGATAAGGTGTACCGAAATATCTGCTCTTCTCATTGACTCTCCACTCTGCATCAAATGAGCCGCCTTCAACCTGACATTTTCCCAGCACTCTGTAAAATGGTGTTTTAACGAAGCTGCGAATTTCTCTTTCTCTCCTTACCACCATTCCCAGTACACAGGTCATAACACGTCCCACCGACACAACTGTCCTGTCAACATGAAGGTAATTGGCTATATTTCTCCCATACTTAAGAGTCAGAACTCTGGAAAAATTAATTCCCATCAGATAATCTTCCTTGGCTCTTAAATATGCAGCATCACTAAGATTATTATATTCAGACAAATCCTTAGCTGTTTTGATTCCTTTAAGGATTTCTTCCTCTGTCTGGGAATCAATCCATACACGCCGTTCCTCTTTATTGGTAACTTCCGCCTCCTGTCTTACCAGTCTGTAGATATATTCTCCCTCACGTCCGGAATCGGTGCATACATATATGGTTTCCACGTCTTCTCTGTTAAGTAGTCCTTTTACTATATCAAATTGTTTCTGTACTGCCGGAATTACCTCATACTTAAATTCCTTAGGAATAAAGGGGAGTGTATCAAAACTCCAACGCTTAAGATTAGGGTCATAAGCATCAGGATAGCTCATGGTTACAAGATGTCCCACACACCATGTAACTATATGGTCCCCGCCCTCAAGATATCCGTCTTTTCTCTGGAAATTAACATGAAGTGCTTTTGCAAATTCCTGAGCAACACTTGGTTTTTCCGCAATGTATACGGATTTTCCCATAGATATTACCTCTCAATTATAATTCTTTTAAACTTATCAGCTTGATATTATCATTATCTGCCGCGAAATTTTTCAATTCCTCATCAAATGTATCCTTTGAGAACAGATATATATAATCACTTCCAATACCTGCCAATTCAACATTTAACATAAGCTCCTCAAACATTTCAAATGTAAATGTATCAGTGAGCCAGTTACATTTTCCCACAAGATATCTTTCATCATTATCACAGGCAATAATATCAATATCTCCGTTCTTGCCCCACCATCTTCCGCGTCTTGCAATTTTAATTTCAAGGCGGTCTACGGAATCCAGCAATTCAATAAATTCCGTGCCAACCTTTACAAAGGTTTCGCTTGCGAATTCATAAATTGTAGGAGCAATATACCTTTCATAAAATTCTTCCCTGTCCAGAATTTCAAGCTGGGATTCATTTCCGTATATATATCTGAACCAGAATTCGGTATATCCCGACTTTATGCGATATAAGCCTTTTTTAGTATGCTCTTTTCCACCAATATCATAGGAATATATCTTTTCAACTATTTCTCTTTCAATAAGATTTTTCAAATAAACGCTTATCTTGTCCCGTCCGAAGCCTGTATGGGCGTGAAGCTCATTAAGTTTATTCTCCCCATTGGCAATACAGTAAAGTATGGTATTGTAAAGGGATGTCTCTCTCAACTCCTCTTTTATGTAATCTGCTCCCTCACTTCTCATGCTGCTTCCCGGGGTAAGTATATTCTTAATTATATTTTCTTTTAATGAAATCCTGTCAGAAAAATTTTTAAGATATCCCGGCACGCCTCCTGTGATGGCATATATAACCATACTGTCAAGCACCGAATATCTTCCGTAAAGCCTTACGATGTCCACAAAAGACAGTTCTTTTAACTTAAGGAAGGAGCTGATTGAAAGCGCGCTGTGTCCGATAGATGACACCATGCTGTTCTCAACCCAGCTTATAGACGAACTTGTCACTATGACACAGACCTTCTCGTCAAAGAATTTTCCTTTCACCATATCTGAAATAACTGTCATAAATTCCTTATTATACTTAACTATATTTTGGAATTCTTCAATTATAACCAGTTTAACTTCACAATCCAGCTTATTGATATTTTTGAAAAGATGGGCATATTCTCCATACATATCTCCCTCTTCAAGAGCATATTCGGATTCTGCCATCACCCTGTCTTCACTCTCATTTCCTGTGATACCATATCTTTGAAACTCTTTTTTCAATAATTCAAGCTGCTCTTTTTCCGATGACTGGGAAGCACTGTAATAAAATGCAGTCTTGTCTTTGATAAATCCCCTGATTAACGATGTTTTTCCTATTCCTGTTCTTCCATAAACTACCGTAAGGGTACTTTCACCACTTTCATAGGCTTCCTTGAGTGCTGTCAGCTCATTCTGTCTTCCAAGTAACATATATCTTTCCTCCTCTGATTAAAGCTGTGACGAACCTGACTCATCCAGTGTCATGGCATAAGCCGGTATATACTCTTTCATAAAATAATCAGCTTCCCTGATGTTCATATCACAAATAGCCTTATATATTGTCTTTTCTGCTTCAGCAAAATCGGTGTTACCGGTTTTTCGTTCCTCAATACATTTTATGTATGCGGAAATCTTGTCCGCAGCGTGTACCATTTTCCAAAGTTCTTCCTCTTCTTCTGTTTCCAATAACACTCCCTTATATCTTTCCCTGATATTTATTGGAAGTCCTGAAAGCATCTGTTCTTCAGCAACATGCTCCACCTCTTTATAAGCGTTGCGGATAACAGGGCTATAATACTTAACAGGTGTTGGCATATCTCCCGTTATTATCTCCGTCACATCATGATACATACCAAGGATTGCAAGCCTTTCTGCATTGACCTTTCCTCCGTATATCTCATTATTAATAATTCCCAATGCATGGGCCACAAAAGCTACCTCAAGACTATGCTCACTTAAATTCTCAACTCTTGTATTTCTCATAAGTCCCCATCTGTTTATATATTTCATTCTGGACAACATTGCATAAAAATGATTATCTTTCACTACTTCTTCCCCCCTAAGCCTGTGGGCTCTACTCTGATTCTTAGCGTTAAATATGCATTTAATTTTACAGCAATTCAATTCCATAGGCAAGTAAATTTACAGGATACTTAACAGGAAAAAGGCGGTCACAAAACTAAGAAATCTTTGTTTCGCAACCGCCTGTATTAATATTTCACCTTGCTAACCCTATCTGGCAATAAGCTTGTCATTTTCCACATGGATGACAATATCATCTCCCGTCGAGACATTACCTGCCAGTATCAGCTTGGCCGCAAGAGTTTCAACCGTCTTTTGAACATATCTCTTAAGCGGTCTTGCCCCGTACATAGGATCAAATCCATTCTCAACTATAAAAGCCTTAGCCTCTGGGGTAAGAACCACCTTTAACTCCTTGTCTGCAAGCCTTCTGTTCACATCTTCAATGAGCAGATTAATAATATTACCTATATTATCCTTATTGAGAGGTTTAAACATAATAATTTCGTCTAACCTGTTTATAAACTCAGGTCTGAAACTGTTCTTCAAATCAGCCATAACCATATCTTCAACTTCCTTGGTTATTTCCCCGTCATCTTTAATGCCCTCAAGCAAATATGAGGAACCAATATTACTTGTGAGGATTATGATAGTATTTTTGAAATCAACAGTTCTTCCCTGTGAATCGGTAATACGTCCGTCATCAAGCACCTGAAGCAATACGTTAAATACATCAGGGTGTGCTTTTTCTATCTCATCAAACAGTACAACAGAATATGGCTTTCTTCTTACTGCCTCAGTGAGCTGTCCTCCTTCGTCATATCCTACATATCCCGGAGGAGCTCCTATAAGTCTTGATACTGAATATTTCTCCATATATTCAGACATATCTATTCTGACCATATTACTCTCATCATCAAACAAACTCTCTGCCAGAGATTTTGCCAGTTCTGTCTTACCAACACCTGTAGGTCCCAGAAACAGGAATGAACCGATAGGCTTGCTTGGGTCCTTAATACCTGCCTTGGAACGTATTATCGCCTCTGTCACTTTTGTAACTGCCTCGTCCTGTCCTACAACTCTCTTGTGAAGCACCTCATCCAGCTTCAATGTCTTCTGACGTTCCGACTCGCTTAACTTTGATACAGGTATTCCCGTCCATCTTGAAATTATCTTTGCAATTTCCTCCTCTGTAACACTCTCATGTACAAGAGTTTCTTCATTACTGCTGTTGGCTGCTTCCTCAGCTTCCCTCAGTCTCTTCTGAACATCAGGAAGCTTTCCGTATTGGAGTTCTGCCGCTTTCTCAAGGTCATAATCTCTCTTGGCCTGAGCTATCATATTGTTGACATTTTCCAATTCTTCCTTAAGCTTGCTTATACTGTCAACCTTCTTCTTATCACGGTCCCACTTAGCTTTTTGTATGCCAAATGTCTCTCTTAATTCAGAAAGTTCTTTTCCAAGATTATCAAGTCTTTCTCTGCTTAAATTGTCAGTTTCTTTCTTAAGTGCCGCCTCTTCAATCTCTAACTGCATTATCTTTCTCTGCATTTCATCCAGTTCTGCCGGCATGGAATCAAGCTCAGTCTTAATCATGGCACAGGCTTCATCTACCAAATCTATGGCCTTATCAGGTAAGAATCTGTCTGAAATATATCTGTCTGAAAGAACCGCTGCACTTACCAGGGCTCCGTCTGTTATCTTAACACCATGAAAGACTTCATATCTGTCCTTTAATCCACGAAGAATTGAAACTGTATCTTCAACAGTTGGTTCATCCACCATTACAGGCTGGAAACGTCTCTCAAGAGCCGGATCTTTTTCTATATACTGTCTGTGTTCATCAAGGGTAGTGGCTCCTATACAATGCAGTTCGCCTCTTGCAAGCATTGGCTTAAGCATATTTCCTGCATCCATTGAGCCTTCCGTCTTACCTGCTCCCACAATGGTGTGTATTTCATCTATGAAAAGAATAATCTGTCCCTCGGATTTCTTCACTTCATCAAGAACAGCTTTAAGTCTTTCCTCAAATTCGCCTCTGTATTTGGCTCCTGCAACTAAAGCTCCCATATCAAGAGCGAACAACTTCTTATCTTTAAGACTTTCAGGCACATCTCCTTTGACAATCCTTTGTGCCAGCCCTTCAACTACTGCCGTTTTACCAACACCCGGTTCACCTATAAGCACCGGATTATTCTTTGTCTTTCTTGAAAGAATTCTGATAACATTTCTTATCTCGTTATCTCTGCCTATTACCGGGTCAAGCTTGCCGTCTTTGGCTCTTTCAACCAGATCCTGGGCATACTTGCTTAATGTATCATAGGTAGCTTCCGGATTATCTGTATTAACCGTCTGATTTCCTCTTACTGTTGCAAGTACTGAAAGAAAAGACTCCCTGTTAATTCCATAAGTTTTAAACAGCTGCTTAATTCCTTTGTTAGGAGCTGCAATCATGGCAAGCATAAGATGCTCAACAGAAACATAGGAATCTCCCATCCTCTTAGCTTCATCTTCAGCATTAATAAGCACCTTATTAAGGTCATTGCTCACATAAAGCTGTACATTGCCTGAAACCTTATTCTTCCTGCTTAACATCTGCTCAAGATTATCCATAAAAGTATCTTTGTTAATATTCATTTTTTCAATAAGGCTGGCTATCAGGCTGTCCTCAATAGTCATAAGGCTATACAGAAAATGTTCCTGATCAATCTCCTGATTGCCGTAATCATAAGCAATTTTCTCGCACTGATTAACAGCCTCTATTGATTTCTGTGTAAACTTGTTAATGTTCATACAAATCTCCATTTCTGCGCACCCCATCCGTCGTTTAAAGAATTTGTGTCAAGTGCGCTAAGACCCAAATCCCCCACGACATTCCCTGTTACATTTATTGTTATATAACAAAAATTAGCACTCGTCAATGATGAGTGCTAATAATTTTCTAAAATATTTATAAACTATAAAGTGCCATATCTTATGGTAGCATTATCGCTAACACCATCCTCTATCCTTAACAGCTGATTATATTTGGCAATCCTTTCTCCCCTGCAGGTTGCTCCTGTCTTTATCTGCCCCGCATTAACAGCAACAGCCAGATCTGCAATAAATGCATCTTCCGTCTCCCCGGACCTGTGGGATATTATCGTATTGTATCCTGATTTTTTCGCCATCAATATAGCATTAATTGTTTCCGATACCGTTCCTATCTGGTTAGGTTTAATTAGAATTGCATTACCACATCCCATGTCAATTCCCTTCTTAAGCCTCTCAGTATTAGTGACAAACAAATCATCCCCCACAAGCTGAACCTTGTTTCCCAGCCTGTCAGTTATCTTCTTCCATCCCTCCCAGTCATTCTGGTCCAGAGGGTCTTCTATTGATATAAGAGGATATTTATTGGTCAAATCCTCATAATACTCAATCATTTCTTCAGTTGTCCTCTTAATACTGGTGCATATTGTATCTGGTTGCAATGGGGTTACGGATATTTCTTGGGACAACTTATTATTCTCCTCATTTCTAAGTTTTTTACACACAGCCTCACTTTCCCCCGGAAAATAATACACTCCCCCATCTGGCTGAAACAATTCTGATGCAGCAGCATCCATGGCAAATGATACATCTGTACCGATTTCATATCCTGCCCTTAAGACTGCCTCACTTAACATATCAAGCGCTTCATAGGCATCCTTGATATTTGGAGCAAATCCTCCTTCATCCCCAACAGCAGTTGAATATCCTTTTCCTGCCAGTACTTCCTTAAGGTAGTGATATACCTCAGCTCCCATCCTTAATGCTTCACTAAATGTTTTTACTGATTTAGGAATAATCATAAATTCCTGAAAATCGAGATAATTTCCTGCATGAGCACCTCCGTTAATTATATTCATCATAGGCACAGGCATAACATATCCACATTTTTTATCCTCTTCCTCATTACACCCACATACCGTTTTCAATACATTTTCCCTGATGTATTGGTAAAGAGGGATATCCCTGGCAGACGCAAAAGCTCTCACACAAGCGATGGAAACTGCAAGGCAGGCATTGGCACCCAGTCCTGACTTATCTTTCGTGCCATCCAACTCTATCATAGCTTTATCAATTCCCCAAATATCATCTTCATCCATTCCCGTCAACCGGGCATTGATTGAAGAATTGATGTTGTTAACCGCTTCAAGTACACCTTTTCCCATATATCTTTTCATGTCTTTATCCCTGAGTTCCAGCGCTTCAAACTCTCCTGTAGAGGCTCCTGACGGAGAAGCTCCCCTTCCCACTGTGCCATCAGACAGATATACCTCTGCCTCAACAGTAGGATTTCCTCTTGAATCAAGCACTTCTCTGCCCTTAACATTTGCAATTACAAGATTACTCATAGCATATCTCCTAACCTGTTTAATGTTTTTCCTGATGATATTAATATGGGCAGAAAGAATTAATTTTATACATTTACAATTATTACATACAATATTTATCTATATTACACACATGTATGCTTATAATCTGTCTGGATATAAACTGTAAAAAAGTTTTATCATTTTACAAATTTCGCATTTTTATATTCGCTGTAATCTGTTATAATTCTTGTAGGTTATGCGGAAAACTACAATGCTTGCAATCACACATTATAATTAATAACAATTGGGGATAAGTATGGATAAAATATATAATAAACTGGAGAAATTAAAAACTTTGCAATGCATCAAACAAGGTCTGATAATGATTATGCCTATTCTTATCATAGGTGCATTTTCTCTTTTGCTTAATACACTGCCTATAGATATTTATCAAAAATTTATACACACATACGCAGATGGTTTTTTCTACGATTTATTCAACACAATTTACAATGCATCCTTTGGTTTTATTTCAGTTTATATGTGCATAAGTATATCTGTTTGTATGGTGAATTACAGACTTGTAACCAGCCATAATGACTACTCTTTCGTATTTACTTCCCTCCTTGTTTTCGCCATATTCAGCGGCGTTACGAACGTTCATAATTTTAATATGATTAACTTTGGCGCTCAGGGGGTTTTTACCGCATTATTAACCACGATTACAACCTCTCTTATATACAAATCCGCAGACAGGATTTACAGAAAACGCAAAAAATATATTCATGGCTTGGAAAGCATGGAGTCAACCATACATCATGTTTTATTTTCTTTACCTATTGTGGTTTTTGTTGTACTGTTCTTTGCAATACTTGCCTCTTTATTTTTCTATATTTCCGGTGTGGATAGTCTTCAGGAATTGTTCACATCCTGGATGGATAAGATATTTATCAAAATGGGAAGAAATATTGGCACAGCGGCCCTCTTTGTATTTATCCAGACATTTTTATGGTTCTTTGGAATACACGGAAACAATGTATTAGAGCCTGTCTGCCAGAGGCTTTTCGTTGAAGGCATGAATATCAACAAAACCTTAATTGCCTCCGGTCAGGCTCCAACGGAGATTTTTTCAAAAACATTTTTAGATGTATTCGTACTTATGGGCGGTTCCGGAACTACTCTATGCCTGCTTATTGCCATTCTGTTATTCAGTAAAAATACAGGAACCAAAAAGCTTGCAAGGTTATCCGGTTTCCCAATGCTGTTTAATATTAATGAAGTTATGACTCTTGGATTACCTATTGTGTTTAATCCATTATATTTTATTCCTTTTATTATCACCCCTCTGGTGATGTTATTCTCATCTTACATAGCCGTAAGCCTTGGATTGGTTCCAATTGCCGTGAACACAGTAGATTGGACAACTCCTATAATAATCGGAGGATATGCAGCCACAGGCTCAATTGCAGGCTCTCTGTTGCAGATATTTAATCTGATTATCGGAACCCTGATTTATATGCCTTTTGTTAAGATTGCTGATACAGCAAATATGAAACGTGCAAGAGGCGCATTGAAAACTATAGTGGACATTTTATCCGAAAGTGAGGATACAAGAAAACCTGTTGAACTTCTTTCACTTAAAGGAGAACAGGGAATGATAACCAAAAGGCTGGCTTCAGAAATCTCTTACAACATTGATAATTCCGTACCGGACATTTATTACCAGCCTCAATATGATAATGAGGGCAAATGTATCGGTGCAGAGGCTTTGTTTAGGTGGAACCACAAATATTACGGAAATATATATCCTCCTTTAGTATTTAAGATTGCTGAAGAATGCGACAATTTGGACAAATTTGAAAAGCAGATATTTAAAACAGTATTTAAAGATATGGACAATCTTGTTAAGATTTTAGGTCATGATGCCAAAATCTCCATTAATGCTACAGGTTATATTATTCAGACCGATGATTTTTATAAGTTTTTAAAAGAAATGAAATCACAATACCCTGAATACTGCGAAAACAATATTATGATTGAAGTGACAGAACAGGCTTATCTGAACATAGATGATAGTTTTATGAATAAATTAAAACGAATTCGTGACTTAGGCTTCAAGCTTGGAATAGATGACTTCTCTATGGGAAGCACCTCTATTAAGTATCTTCAATACAATGTGTTTGATATTATTAAGCTTGATGGTTCAATTACCAAAGCAATTACCAACAATAACCGAAGCAAAGATATTATCACTTCTATTTCCGGTCTTGCCCATAATTTTAATATCAATATACTTGCGGAATATGTTGAAAATGAACAACAAAGAAAAATGCTTGAAGAAGCAGGCTGCTATCAATATCAGGGATATTTATACAGTCCTGCAGTTCCGTTGGATAAGCTGGAAGAAATGCTTCAATAAATATAACTGATGCATAAAAAAAGAGGTTTCACAGAAAATATGTACTGATAGTGCTTATTTTCCTGTAAATCCTCTTATTTTTATTTATTAATATGATTGGATGTCAGAAGCCCATTATGAAAAACTTGAGTGGCAAATTGCATAAAAAAGATTGTTTAAATGACTTTTGTGCTGTGGAGATGAGACTCTAAAAATCGTGGAAGCCTTTGCTGAACACGATTTTTGCCCTAAGAGGCTCATCGGAACGATTAGCACAATGGAATGTAAACAATCTTTTTTTATGCAAGTTGCTAGGACATAAAATCATATCGGGCTTTTGACAACCTAATCATAAAATATAAATAATTCGTGTATCACATTTTTCGTAAAAAGCTCTTAAGTTCACTGATAGGAACAGGAGTTGAATACTTATATCCCTGAAGATAAGAAGCATTCATCTCTATACATCTTGTCTCGTCTTCCTCATCTTCCACTCCCTCAAATAACACCTGATAATCCGATTCCTTAAAAATATCAGAAAAGCTTCCTACAATAAATCTGTTCTTATCGTCCTGACCTGACATAATGGTAAGAGATCTGTCAAACTTTATAATATCTATAGGCAGCGCTGTAATCCTTTCTATATTGGAATATCCCGTGCCGAAATCATCAAGATAAAACTTAATACCAAGCTTGCGAAGATTTCTCATTACATTTTTAACGTTTTCGAAATCATTTTCATTACGGCTCTCTGTAAGTTCAACAGCTATCAGGCTGTAAGAAATATCATTATTCTTTATTATCGTCTTTACATCGTCACAGAAATCAGGATTGCTAAGTTCCTGCATGGAAAAATTAACTGATACTCTTTCAAGAGAATAACCAGCATCTGTTATCCTTTTAATTTCCTTACAGGTCTTATTAAGAATAATCTTACTGAGGGAATGGATGTAATCGTACTTTTCAGCAATATAAATAAACTGATCAGGATATATCATTCCATACTTAGGAAGTTCCAGTCTCATAAGAGCTTCCGCCGAATTAAGTTCTCCTGTCTTTACATTAAGCACCGGCTGGCAGAACACCTTAATTCTTTCATCATCAGGGTCCTGTAAGATATGTATATCTTTAAGTTCATTAAGTATAAATCTTGTCTTTACATACTTGTCAAAATCATCTTTAGAACAAGAATAAACTGAATTAATATCCATGCCGTCTTCTATAAAGCCTTTAAAAATCATATAATCATCGGCAGTAATAAACAAAGGATTGGAATCCATTGTAATTATCTTATATTTTACCCTGTGCAAATCATATAGCTTGTAAAAACTTTCAAAAACATCCGGAATTTTCTTTTTACCGTCCGGATTCTTATCCCTTCTATATATCATTACAAAATGCTCATTATCAAGTCTGAACACATAGGGATCTTTAAAAAACTGCTCATTGAAATGGAAAAAATCATCCGAAAGATTTCTGACCTTAATATCATTCATATCCTGAAGATAAAGAAAGATAAAGGATAAATCTCTGTTACTATTCTCTTTAACGTATCCATTAAATGCTTTGGAATCAAGCATACCCGTATCGTTGTCGTAGGCATTGTAATGATACAGGAACAAAACCATGATAATAGGGAGCATAAAGGTAATGCAGGTGTAAGATGTTGACATATAAAATGATTGTATAAGCATCATAAGCACAGCAAGACCAAATACACTAATCATGCATCTGAATACCTTTGTTACAAACTTTCTTCTGTAAATTACAATCATTGACAAAAGAAGCGAAACAAAGAATATATACATCCACCTGAACATCATAAAATAATAATTCTGGTGAACCTCTAAATTCTCATCAATATAAAATTCCCCTTTAACAAAAGGTGTTGCAATAGTATAAACCGCAAATAAAATAAAAATTATGGATATAACATAATCAAATACAATCCTTGTCTTACCGGAAAGTTTAATTATCTTGGATATATATACGCAGAACAACACAAGATCCACAGCAAGTCCGATATAATAAACAGCTCTTGTTATATATATCAAAGGTATTGTATACTCTGTAATTCTTAAAATAAAAGTATGAAAAAATACACTGGCCGCCGCTGAAATAAAAAGTATACCGGTACCGCACATAAATACAATTAAATTTCTATGCTTACTTATATACACCGAAACCAGCAAAATAAATATCAATATGCAAAGCGCCATAGTACTTATATCTGCAAGAGAACTGTAATTCTGAAAATATAATAAGTCTCCCATATATTCGTCCCTTCTGTAAATCCGCGGATAATTGTTCACATTCTCGAGTAACCCTTAAGGCTCATTATATCATTATGTGTTTTGATTTTCCAGTTTTTTATTATATTCCCATATCCTGAAATTCATTTACAATTCTATAGTTCGCTTATCATTGTAAATATATCGGAAACTTCCGGCACAATATAATCTGCACCCGCATTTTCTAATTCCTCAGGTTCAGCGAAACCGTATCTCACACCCATAGACTCAATCCCTGCAAGCTTTGCACCGTTAATATCATCTTTACGGTCTCCTATCATAATTGAATCCGCCTTTATCTCATTTAAACTGTCTTGCGAAAGATTGTACTTTATTATAATCTGTCTGAATACTTCCTCTATTACTTCATTTTTATGTCTCCTGCTTCCACCTTCCAGTTCGCTTCCCACAGCAATATCAAATAAATCATATATGTCAAAATATTTAAGTATTCTGGGAACATAGATTTCCGGCTTACAGGTTGCAAGTGCAGTCACATATCCATTTTCCCTAAGTGTTTCTAACAGTTCCTTAACGCCATCATAAAGCTTATTCTCGAATATTCCGGTCTCTCCATATCTCTCACGATAAAAAGAAACCGCCTTAAGAGCATCCTCTCTGCTCATATTATAAAACATCATAAAGCTTTCATCCAAAGGAGGTCCTATAAACCTGCGAAGATTCGACATACTTGTCTCTTCAATTCCCATTCCCAGCAAAGCATGCTGAACACTTTTTGTAATTCCCTCACTTGAGTCTGTAACAGTTCCATCCAAATCGAATAATATATATTTTTTACTCATAGCCTTTTCCTTTTAACTTTTTCATAATGGGCTTTTGACACCCAAAACTAAAAAAATTTTAAAATTGAATAGGTGGCTCTAGTTGTCATGTCTTAATTTAACCCATCTAAAGCCACCTATAATTATCACGATAGTATGCTATCGCATTTTTATTTAATTAATCTTTTCAGAGCAAAGACATTTCCATTAGTTCTTTGCCGTAATATATCCCTGAGCCTTAAGAAGCTCTGCGCAAAGAACAGCACCGCCTGCTGCACCTCTTAATGTATTGTGGGATAAACCAACGAACTTGTAATCAAATACGCTGTCTTCTCTCAATCTGCCGAAGGATACACCCATACCGTTCTCATAGTTAACATCAAGCTTAACCTGTGGACGGTCATCTTCTTCAAGATACTGAATAAACTGCTTTGGCGCAGATGGAAGATTAAGTTCCTGTGGTGCTCCCTTAAAGTTTCTCCACTTCTCTAAAATCTGTTCCTTAGTAGGTTTCTTACCGAAATTAATAAATACAGCAGCTGTATGTCCGTCAAGTACAGGCACTCTTAAGCACTGGCATGTAATAACAGGCTCCTGTGCAGGAACAATCTCACCATTCTCCACCTTACCAAGAATTCTGAGTGGCTCTTTTTCTGACTTTTCTTCTTCTCCACCAATATATGGGATAATATTCTCAACCATTTCCGGCCACTGCTCAAAAGTCTTTCCGGCTCCTGAAATAGCCTGGTATGTTGTAGCTACCACAAGCTTAGGCTCAAATTCCTTGAGTGCTGCAATTGCAGGAGCGTAACTCTGAATTGAGCAGTTAGGCTTAACAGCAATAAAACCTCTTGTTGTTCCAAGTCTCTTTCTCTGAGCTTCAATAACCTCTGAATGCTGTGGATTTACTTCAGGTAAAATCATTGGAACATCAGGTGTCCAGCGGTTAGCACTGTTATTTGAAACAACAGGTACTTCTGCCTTAGCATATCTCTCTTCCAAAGCCTTAATTTCATCTTTTGGCATATTAACTGCACAGAATACGAAATCAACTTTTGAAACAATTTCATCAAAATCCTTATCCATATCGTAAACAGGCATCTTCTTGATAAATTCAGGCATTTCTGTCTGCATTTTCCAACGACCCTCTACAGCTTCCTCATAAAGTTTTCCTGATGATCTGCCACTGGCTGCCACCAATACAACCTCAAACCAAGGGTGGTTCTCAAGTAATGTGATGAATCTCTGGCCTACCATACCGGTACCACCAAGGATACCTACTCTTAACTTATCGCTCATTTTTTAACTCCTTAAGTATTATTAATATTGAAAAACATTCATCCTCACCTGTCTTTCTGTGACGGACATTTGTTTTTTCGCCTTAGAAGATACTATCATATCATTCCTAATATTGCAACACATTTTTTTAAGAAAATATTAACCAAAAAACAGGCCACCCCATTTAGGATAGCCTGTTCTTGAAAAATATTAGGAGAAGTAAAATCTTGTAAGCATTTTTAATTATCTATTATGCTCTGTGCTTCTTAGAAACAACGTATGTTCCGCCGATTGCACCGCAAGCGATTAATGCAATTACTGCATATAACCATGCCATTGAGGAATCTCCTGTCTTTGAAGAATCTGCTGCAACCTGACCAGCCTTAGCTGTTGAAGCTGCCTCTGTTGAAGATACAGTCTCTTCTGATGACGCTGTTATATTAGTCTTTGATTCAGATGTAACATTATCCACATCAGCTCCTACTTCACCGGCTTTAGTTGTACCCTCTGTAGATGATACTGTTGTCTGTGCCTGTGTTGGTGCTGTTGTAGGTGCTACTGTTGGCGCCTGTGTTGGTGCTGTTGTAGG
>JAUNPK010000004.1 GCA_030536855.1 Eubacteriales bacterium | reverse complement strand
TCGTTTACCGCGGCGACTTGTATATAATATCATCCTGTTTTTTTGTTGTCAACAATTTTTGAGTAATTTTTTTAATTTAATTTTTTAATACCATATCTAGTTTCTTTTTATATTATTAAACACAACTTATATTGTTATTTATTTTCTTTTTTCATCAGAAAGTAGGAATTACCTGTATATTTTTTGCTTCTATTTCTTTCTTGTTTTATATAGAAAAAATCCCACGAACTAATTGTTGTGGGATAAGGATTCTTATCTTATTTACATAACTATTTGCTTTCCTAATATTAAAATGTTCCGATTTTGTTTATAAAAATTTAATGGGGTCAGACCCCATTAAATCCCCATTAAATTTTTATAAACTCTACCAGTAGAAGTAGTACCATCCATCAGCTATTCTTTCATAAGATACAGGGTTCCCGTTTAATACCATCTGGGTGTGCATCTGAAATGCTTCGTCCTGGCTGCCTTTAAAGTATCCCAGCCAATATACTGTACCATTATATGTGTAGCTGTTCCTGATTGCTGTTAATTGTTCAATGCTGGTTATTCTTGTGAGTCCTTCCCGAACCTCCAGGTCTTCTTTTACATTTCTGACGTCAACAGTAAGATATGCCACACATCCAAAATTCTCATACCCTTCATATCCGTATGGCTCATATGAAAATCTTATCTCTTTCCACATAGGATAACTGCTACTCATTCCATCATTACTAAGAACTATTACTTCATCATTGTAATAATCAATATCCAAAATATGGCAGCCATTATAATACGGTTCGCTAGAACTCTGTGCCAGGTTATAAATATATGGTCTGCAGTCTTGTGATTTTTCTACTGTATCCGGATCTTCTGTTTTAAAGTATCTGCATATATTGAATCTTGATTCGCCATTTTTGATAGCCTGATTAATCTTAGATGTGACTTCATCTTTTGTATATGCAAAATATATTTTATCTGTTAAATATGTAAACTCTACTTCAAAGTACACATATTTTAAATCCATACGGAGACTTTGATTATAACCCGGTGACCATAAAACATTTACACCGGTACTATTTATAACTCTCTCATAATCTGCAAATGGTCTTTCATCTCCTATCCATCTGTTCTCAAAACAATAATAGCTTCCGTCTTCTTTCTGAGCTTCTGATGGACAAACCTCTCTGTATATTCCATATTTATCCACATCCAGGTTATAAATGTTAAGCAAAATGTCAACAGTATCATTTCGCGATTTTACCGCCTGTTCAATTATTTTGTAAAATTCATCCATGGATTCTGCCATGGCAATTCCTGAATTAATAGCTTCTTCCGTATTATCCGTATAAAGATATCCGCTATTATTAAAACCACAGCCCAACATTTGATATAATTCCAGCAAGGTTATTCCCTCAAATGTATATGTATCTGAGCCGGGATTATATGTAACATTCTGTCTGTTGCTATTTGTATTTGAGTTTGTTTCCGTATTTGTTTTTTCGTTTGTATTATTTCCCTTTTCTTCCCGGTAATTTGATTCATCTGATGAATCAGAGTCTGAATTGGAATTAAAACCGGATTGAGTTCCTTCATTACTTTCTACATTTTCCTCTGATTTAGTTGCCTCATTTGACTCATCGTTTTTATTTGCTATAACCGCCTCTGTTGATGTACTGCTGTTAGTCTCTGCATTTCCTTCTTTTATTTCAACTGAAGTGTCTGATATTTCTGTATTATTTTCTGCATTTTCCCTATTGTCACCACACCCGGTTATATTAAAAACAAGAATTATTGATAATAAAATGCCTATTACTCTGTATATTTTCTTCATATTTATACTTTTAATATTTACATTTGTTCTTTTCATATTATTCCTCCATTCCGCAGATGCTTTAGTGCCTAACAATCGCGAGCCAAATCTGATATTTGGCCCTGCGATAAGAGCTAATCACCTACCCTTTGTATATTAATTGTTACTCTGTAAGATTTATTTGCTGATGAATAAAAATTAATGGCATATTCATTTGTTTTTAAACCATGCTTTGTCTGCAATCTTGATGATATACGATTATAAACCGTATCTGTCCTTGAACTGTTTTCTCCGTAGTAATAAGTTAAATACATCTCAGTTTCGCCCCGGTTCATCATTTCATCCACCAGTTCATCTATTCTCTCTAATGAAGTAGCTGTTTTTTCTTCTTCATTATAGGCAAAGCCAACGTGGATTAAGTAATTAGAAGTTTTTTTACTTGTATAATAATTTACTATGGTTTTCGTGGTTATATCTAAAATGTGTTGTTTTGTAAAATCACCTTTAGCATAATTTTCTGCATCTATACAGAAACAGAAGTTAGCCTCTGCATCAGGGGGGAGATTTTTTATTATTGAATCCATATCACTCTGGCTACCTATAAATTTTATTTCTTCATCGTCCATAGTTCCGTAATAAAATGTAATCTCAGCGTATTCCGAACCATTAGGAAAATGTGTTGTTCCGTTATCTTCGTAAATCTTATCAATTTTATATATTGCATTTATTCCTGTCTTACTATAAACATATGTGTAATCATATGCTGATTCAAAATCTCTGCATACAATGTGTTCAAAAGCGATTGTATCCGATGTTTTTCCATTTTTTATTGAGTGAATAATATACTCGTAAAATGCATCATAATCTCTGATATAGATTTCTTTAGAAAATGCATTCCAGTAGCTGTACTGAGTTGCAGTACAATTATTTGATTCATAATTATAATGTGTCTGACCCATATACTCTGATGTTACATTAAAATACTGGTAAGAAATTCTTCCCTCCCTGTCAGGCAAAGGATCACCCCAGGTAACATCCACCTCATACCAGCATCCGTCATCCAATTTAATATTATTCCAGGAATGAAGATTTCCTTTGGCATATCCCACAACTCTGGTACAAGGTATATCCAAAATGTCCATGCACAGCTTCATTGCTTTTGTATATCCATCGCAGACAGCTTCTCCATATATAAATACGCCCTCAGGCTTGTAGGTATATGCACCATGATTTTCAGCTGTGTCGTAATGACAATTCAGGATTATCCAGTCATATACCGCTTTTTCCTTATCTACCATTCTTGAACAATTAGCTGCACTGTCTAAACACGCCTTTAAATTATTGTAAAATGTTATTTCATCTCCGGTCAGGCCATCAGTAGAAGAATTGATATACGCATTTTTATATTTTGTATATCCGCTAATATCGTATGTTCCTCTTACTTCTTCAGTAGCACTTCCTGTATTTTCAGATTCTTCGTTATCATTTTCCGTATACTGTGCATTTTTGTTTGTAGTATCAGCGTTTCCTTCCATAATTTGATTTGATTCATTATTATTATTTTCCAATTGTTCTGATGGACTTTCACTTTGTGAGGAACTGTCTTTAGTTGCATCTGTTTTTTTAGCATTTACTGTTGTTTCCTCATTATTTGCAACTTCACTGTTTTCGTAAGTCCCATGACTAACATTATCTTGCTCTTTTTTGTCTCCGCATGCCACAGTTGTCATTAAAATAAGACTTAAAAATAATAAACATATTTTTTGTTTCATATTTACCACCTGTTGTTCTTTCTTAATTTATCTATTGGTTACATTAAGAGAACACATAGGGGTGAAAAAAGGTTTTAATTTTCTTAAAATTTTTTAAAAAATTGAATAAAAAAAAGGTGAAAAGTCAGATAAAATCTAACTTTTCACCAATTCCTGTCAACGGAGCAGGAGGGATTTGAACCCTCGCGCCGGTTTCCCGACCTACACCCTTAGCAGGGGCGCCTCTTCAGCCTCTTGAGTACTACTCCAGACACTAAAAAGAATTTATATTAATCTTCTTAAGCGTCAAACGCGATATTGATTATATCAAAGCTATTTATTATTGTCAACAATCTTTTGTTTTACTGGTTTTTCCTGGTTTTATTCTCCAATATTTCATAAGATTATCCTCGTATCTTTGCAAGGTTTTCCTTTATTCCTTTTGCGACATCCGGTTTATTCATTGAATAAACATGTATATGATTAACACCATTTGCAATTAAATCTATTATCTGGTCTGTGGCATATATTATTCCTGCCTGTTGCATAGCTTCCGGATTATCACCAAATCTGTCTACTATACTCATAAATCTTTCAGGCATATTACATCCTGAAAGGTTTACAGCATTTTTCACCTGAGCTGCTCTTGTAATAGGCATTATTCCCGGAATTACAGGAACTGTTATTCCTGCTTCCCTTAATTGATACATATATCTGTAAAATATACTGTTATCAAAAAACATTTGTGTTGTAAGAAACTCACATCCCTCATCAACCTTTTTCCTGATATTTTTAATATCTTCTTTAATGTTGGGAGAATCCGGATGACCTTCCGGATAACAGGCTCCTCCAATGCAGAAATCTCCAAATTCCTTGATATCTCTTACCAGTTCACTTGCATAGTGATAATCTGTAAAGGGCCCACCCTGGAAATCTCTGGGTTTGTCCCCTCTTAATGCAAGTATATTTTCTATTCCTGCATTTTTTATTTTCGTAAGTGCTTCTCTGATGCTTTCTTTCGTTGCACCTACACATGTCAAATGAGTAATAGTTGCCACATTATATTTTTCTTGTATACTTTGGGCAAGTTTCACAGTATTTTTGCTTGTGCTTCCTCCTGCCCCGTAAGTCACACTCATATAATCCGGATTTAATTCAGCAACTCCAAATGATGCCTTCTCCACAGATTCATAATCACTGTCTGCTTTAGGTGGAAATACTTCAAAAGATATTGTTACTTTATCTGAATTTACTAATTCACTAACCTTCACCATAACCCTCCATATATTTATTTATTCTGCGCAGTATTCCTTTATTGCTGTCTCATAAAGGTTATTTCCCTCACTGTCTATTACAACAATAACCGGAAAATCCTCTACTTCAAGTTTTCTTATCGCTTCTGTTCCCAAATCATCATAAGCAATTACTTCCGATGATTTAATTCTTTGAGAAAGAATTGCTCCGGCTCCTCCAACAGCTGCAAAATACACCGCATTATTACGAACAATACCGTCTATTACAGCTTTTGAACGCTTTCCTTTTCCAATCATTCCCTTGAGCCCCAGATCTAACAAATCCGGTGCATATTTATCCATTCTGCTGGCTGTTGTAGGTCCTGCTGAACCTATTGGTCTTCCTTCTCTTGCAGGTGATGGCCCCATATAATAAATAATATTATTTTTCATATCTATAGGAAGATTTTCTCCTGCTGCCAATGCTTCTGCCATTCTTTTATGTGCGGCATCTCTTGCTGTATATATTGTTCCTGTTATGTAAACATAATCTCCTGCTCTCAGGCTTTTTGCATCTTCGTCACTTATTGGTGCTTTTATATATCTATCCATATCTTCTTCCTTCCTATCCTATAACTCTGTGTGAGTGTCTGTTAACGTGGCAGCATATATTAACAGCCACCGGTAATCCTGCAATATGTGTAGGATATGTCTCAATATTAATTGCCAGAGCTGTATTGGTTCCGCCTAATCCTCCAGGTCCGATTCCCAGCTTATTAATCTTCTCAAGCATTTCCTTCTCTAATTCTCTTACATATTCAACCGGTGATTCTTCATTAAGATCACGGGTCAGAGCTTTCTTTGCCATATATGCACATTTTTCAAATGTTCCACCGATTCCGACACCAACAACCATAGGCGGACACGCGTTAGGTCCGGCATCCTTAACAGCTGTAAGTATAGCTTCTTTAACACCTTCAATTCCGTCAGCAGGCTTTAACATAAACACACGGCTCATATTCTCACTTCCGAATCCCTTAGGTGCAACTGTTATATCCACTTTATCTCCCGGAACTATAGAATAATGAATAACAGCCGGAGTATTATCTTTTGTGTTGTCTCTGATTAATGGGTCTTTTACTACAGATTTTCTCAAATATCCTTCCACATATCCCCTTCGAACACCTTCATTAATTGCTTCTGTGATATCGCCCCCCACAAGATGAACATCCTGTCCTACATTTATAAATACTACAGCCATACCTGTATCCTGGCATATAGGAATCATATCTGTTCCTGCTATGCTGAGATTTTCTTTTAACTGATTAAGTACCTGTTTTCCCAACGGAGATTTCTCACTATCTACAGCACCATTGAACACATCTTTCATATCATCCGTAAGAAAATGATTTGCTTCTATACACATTTCCTTGATATTTTCCGTTATTACACTGACATTGATTTCTTTCATTACATTTTACCCTTCTTCTATTTGTTCTATTTTCTCTATCCTTTTATTCCCGCAAAATCTAAAAATTTTTCCAATTCCAGATTCCACAACTTCCATTCATGTCCCAGACCCTCCGGTTCATCATAAATGTAATTGAATTCTTCATTATGTTTAATAAAATAATCTCTTACAATGTGATTCATGTCAAGCCATGGATCAAGATTTCCACATCCATGATAAATACTTAATTTAGGTGCATCTTTTTCTGTTTTATATCTTTCACACAGTTTATCTGCAAGATAAATAATACTATATTCTGTGTTGTGTATGTCTCCATCACCGTAAAGCCTTATTCTGTTTATGGATTTTTCTCCTCCATCATTAGGAAAATCAGCATCTGCCTTATCTCCTGCAGAAAATGCTCCCACAACACTGAAATTTTCAGGATACTTAAGAGCCGTATGAAGACATCCGTAACCTCCGTTGGAAAGCCCTGATACGTAATTATCTTCTCTCTTGCCAGATATACAATTGAACATTTTCCATATTATTTTTGGAAGTTCTTTTCCTACATAAGAACCGTATTTGTCACCAATATTCATATCAACAAAGCAAGATTCATTGACATTTGGCAATACTGCTGCAAATTTTCTTTCATTTACTATATCAACCAATGGTGTATGATACATCCATTCCTTGTGGTCTCCGCTGCCACCGTGGTATAACCACACACATTTAAGCTTTTCTTCATCATATATCTCATCCGGAAGAACCACCGTGACATCCATTCCATGACACAAATACATGGAAAACAGGTTAATATCTACAACTGCCATTCTGTATCCTCCCCACAAATATATTTAATTGTCTGTTTTATGCACTCATCCCAGTATTGAAAATTATGAGCACCCTCTGTCTCAACATATTTTACATTTAATCCTGATTCTTTTCCTTTATTGAAAAATTCCCTGTTCATACCCAAATTACCATCTTGCAATCCACAGGTTATGATGAATTTCGTTGGGTTTTCAACATTGGAATTTCCTATATTGTTAATAACTTGATTAATATCAAGATTATTTGTTAATAAATCTTGTCTATCTCCAAATACCGGAAATAAATCAATATTGTGAGGATTATCATATCTTTCCATTATGTTGAGTAATCCTGAATAAGAAAATGCTGTGTTATATAATCCCGGATTGGTTAAAGATGAATAAACTGCTCCATATCCGCCCATAGACATTCCGGCAATATATCTGTCCTCGGATTTTCTGCTTAAATTAAACCACTTTTCACACTGATTTATTAATTCCCCTGTAATAAATGTTCCATATTTTTTTCCATGAATATTGTTAATGTAGAACTTATTATTAGCGGAAGGCATAATTACGGCTATATTTTTATTATTAACATAATCCGGAAGCCTTGAGTTTAATATCCATGTTTCATGGTCTCCTCCTGCTCCGTGAAGGAGATAAAGCGCCTTGTAATTTCCATGACCCTGAGGCATAAGAACATCAAGCATAACAGGCATATTCAATTCTTTAGATTTAAAATTTATTTTAAGATGCATATTCCGATTTTGGTCTCCTTTTTGCTGTTATACAATTAACTGTCAACTTAAATCCAAAGTTTATAAAAATTTAATGGGGTCAGACCCCATTAAATTTTTATAAAAAAACCTGATTGTATAGTAATATACAATCAGGCCTTAATAATTATTATTCTTGAGTTGTCTCGGAATTCACAGAATCATTTGTTGAATTCTCTGCATCTTCATCTTCAAATCCATCAGCGTCTCCGCCTTCTTCATTAGCAGGTTTTTTTCTAACCTTAGATACAGTTGCAACCTTAACATCATCATCAAGATTAATAAGCTTTACACCTGATGTAATTCTTCCAAGTGTTGATATGTCTTTACATTCAAGTCTTATGATTATACCTTCTGTAGTAATGAGCATTATTTCTCTGGTATCATCCACAGCTTTAGCTCCTACAACATTACCTGTCTTTTCAGTAATTTTGTAACACTTAACACCTTTACCACCACGATGCTGTACTGCGTATTCCTCGATATCAGTTTTCTTACCCATACCATTTTCAGATACAATAAGCATCATATTTCCCTGCTTATTAAGCTGAACTCCAACGACTTCATCCTCATCCATAAGATTCATACCAATAACACCCATAGCAGTTCTTCCTGTTGGTCTTACGTCTGTTTCCTTAAATCTTATACACTGTCCAAGTTTAGTAACCATAAGAACTTCTGTTGTATTATCTGTAAGTTTAACCTCTATAAGTTCATCATCGTCTCTTAAAGTAATTGCCTGAATACCGGTCTTTCTTATATTTGCAAATTCTTTGCAAGGTGTTCTCTTAACAATACCTTTCTTGGTAGCCATGAAAAGACAATCATTTTCCTGAATCATATCTATCTTTACAGGAACTACAGCCGTAATTGTCTCTCCAGGCTGAAGCTGTAAGAGATTGATAATTGCTGTACCTCTTGATGTACGTCCTGCTTCAGGTATTTCATAGGCTTTAAGCTTATATGCCCTACCTTTATTAGTGAAAAATGTAAGGACATGATGAGATGTAGTCATGAATAAGTCTTCAATGTAATCTTCTTCAAGAGTCTGCATACCCTTAATTCCCTTACCACCTCTATGCTGTGCTTTGAAATTATCAGGTGTCATTCTCTTTACATATCCCATGTTAGTTCTTGCAATTACACAGGCTTCATCAGGAATAAGATCTTCCATTGATAAATCATATTCGTCATAACCTATGGTTGTTCTTCTGTCATCACCATATTTGTTAGATATTTCTGATATTTCTGTTTTAATAACAGTGAGAAGTTTCTTATTATCAGCAAGAATTGCCTTATATTCAGCGATAGCTGCTAATAATTCTTTTAATTCTGCTTCAAGTTTTTCTCTTTCCAAACCTGTTAAAGCACGAAGTCTCATATCAACAATAGCCTGAGCCTGGGCATCTGATAAATCAAATTCCTTAATTAAGCTTTCTTTTGCTATTGTTACATTTTGAGAACCTCTTATAATTGCGATTACTCTGTCAATATTATCTAAGGCAATCATTAAACCTTCTAATATATGAGCTCTTTCTTCTGCTTTATTAAGGTCATATTTTGTTCTTCTTGTAACAACATCTTCCTGATGAAGTATGTAGTACTTTAACATTTCATGTAAATTAAGTACTTTTGGCTGATTATCTACAAGAGCCAGCATTATTACACCAAATGTGTCCTGAAGCTGAGTATGCTTATACAACTGGTTAAGTATAATATTAGGATTAACATCTCTTCTTAACTCAATAGCTATTCTCATACCTTCTCTGTCTGATTCATCACGAAGGTCTGTTATTCCATCAATTTTTTTATCTCTTACAAGATCGGCAATATTTTCAATAAGCTTAGCCTTATTAACCATGTATGGAAGTTCCGTAACAACAATTCTGTTCTTACCATTCTGCATTGGCTCAATATTAGTTACAGCTCTTACTTTTATTTTAGCTCTACCTGTTCTGTAAGCTTCCTCAATTGCAAGTTTTCCTATAATTGTTCCGCCTGTTGGAAAGTCAGGACCTTTAACAATTTCAAGAAGTTCCTCAATTGTTGTATCTCTATCCTCTGTTATTCTGTTATCTATCATTTTAACAACAGCACCGATAACTTCTCTTAAATTATGAGGAGGTATATTGGTGGCCATACCAACAGCAATTCCGGAAGTTCCGTTAACTAAGAGATTAGGATATCTTGAAGGAAGAACCGTAGGCTCTTTTTCTGTTTCGTCAAAGTTAGGAACAAAATCAACTGTATCTTTATTAAGATCCGCAGTCATATTAAGTGATATTTTACTTAATCTTGCTTCTGTATATCTCATGGCAGCTGCGCCATCGCCGTCCACAGAACCAAAGTTTCCATGTCCGTCAACCAAAGGATATCTTGTATTAAAATCCTGTGCCAGCTTAACCAATGCTTCATAAATTGAAGAATCTCCGTGAGGATGATATTTACCCATTGTATCACCCACAATACGGGCACATTTTCTGTGCGGCTTGTCAGGACCATTATTAAGTTCTATCATTGAATATAGTATTCTTCTCTGAACAGGTTTAAGACCGTCCCTTACATCCGGAAGTGCTCTGGATGCAATAACACTCATGGCATAATCTATATAATAGTTCTGCATGGTTTTGTTCATGTCTACGCCCTGAACTTTATCAAAGATATGTTCATCCATTATAAATATTTCCTTTCTATTGTTAATTCATTAGGTATTTGTGAAATGTGAATATTAAATATCAAGGTTCTTTACAAACTTAGCATTTGCCTCGATAAATTCACGTCTAGGTTCAACTTTATCACCCATAAGAGTAGAAAATGTAACATCAAGTTCTGCTTCATCATCTTCATTCATGTCAACTCTTAAAAGAATTCTTCTTTCAGGGTCCATAGTTGTTTCCCATAACTGTTCTGCATCCATTTCACCAAGTCCTTTATAACGTTGAACTTTATTATTCTGGTCTCTTCCTATTTCCAGCATAATCTTGTTAAGTTCATCATCGTTGTAGGCGTACCATACTTTTTTATTTTTCTCTATCTTATAAAGAGGTGGCTGGGCAAGATATACATGTCCCTGTTTAATAAGCTCAGGCATAAATCTATATAAAAATGTTAACAATAATGTAGCTATATGTGCACCATCAACGTCGGCATCTGTCATTATTATTATCTTGTGATAACGAAGCTTACTTATATCAAAATCTTCATGGATACCGGTACCAAATGCTGTTATCATTGCCTGTATTTCTTTATTACCAAGAATTCTGTCAAGTCTTGCCTTTTCTACATTAAGAATTTTACCTCTTAGTGGAAGAATAGCCTGTGTTGCACGACTTCTTGCAGTTTTAGCAGAACCGCCGGCTGAATCTCCCTCTACGATATATATTTCGCAGTTTTTAGGATCTTTGTCTGAACAATCTGCAAGTTTTCCCGGAAGGCTTGTACTTTCCAATGCTGTCTTTCTTCTTGTTAAATCTCTTGCTTTTCTTGCTGCTTCTCTTGCTCTCTGAGCAAGTAAAGACTTCTCACATATTGATTTTGCAACAGCAGGATTTTGTTCAAGAAAAATCTCTAACTGTGTACTGACTATATTGTCAACAGCACTTCTTGCTACAGTATTACCAAGTTTCTGCTTTGTCTGTCCTTCAAACTGAGGATCTTCAATTTTTACACTAACAATAGCAGTTAATCCTTCTCTTATATCATCACCTGAAAGACCCTGATCACTTTCTTTAAGAATCTTGTTAGATCTTGCATAATCATTGAATGTTTTTGTAAGTGCATTTCTAAAACCTGCAAGATGCGTACCACCTTCAGGAGTTTTAATATTATTTACAAATGAATCAACTACTTCATTGAATCCATCATTATGCTGAAATGCTACTTCTACAGAAACATTATCCTTTACACCTTCGCAATATATAATCTGATCATATAAAGGCTGTTTACTCTTATTGATATATTCTACAAATTCCTTTATACCACCCTCGTAATGAAATACTCTTTCCTGTTCAATTCCTTCACGAAGATCTGTAAGAACAATCTTTATTCCTTTTGTGAGGAATGCCATTTCTCTTAATCTGGTCTTTAATATATTAAATTCAAATACTGTTGTTTCCTGGAAAATTTCATCATCCGGAAGAAAAGTAACTTTAGTTCCTGTTTCTTCTTTCGGACAGTCACCTATGATTCTCAAATCATAGCATATATCGCCTCTTTCGTATCTCTGATTATATATGTGACCGTCTCTTTTTACTTCAACATCCATCCATTTTGAAAGTGCATTAACAACAGAAGCACCTACACCATGGAGACCACCGGATACTTTGTATCCTCCACCTCCAAATTTTCCACCTGCATGAAGCATAGTATAAACTACTTCTATAGCAGGTCTTCCTGTTTCATGATTAATATCAACAGGTACACCTCTTCCGTTATCAGTAACAGTTATAGAATTGTCCTTATTAATAAATACATTAATTGTATCGCAATATCCTGCAAGTGCTTCATCTACTGAATTATCTACAATTTCATATACAAGATGATGAAGTCCTCTTCCGGATGTACTACCAATGTACATACCCGGTCTTTTTCTTACAGCTTCAAGACCTTTTAATATCTGTATTTGATCTCCACCATAATTTTTTTCTGCCATTATGACCTCCTAATAAATGTTACTAATTTTCACTTGTTACTGTACCGTTGACTACTTTAAAAACTTTATTGATATTTATCCTATTATTGATAAATTCATCCAATCCCGTACATGTGACTATAGTTTGTATATCTCCTATACTGTTTAAAAGAAAATTCTGTCTGTTATTATCAAGTTCCGATAACACATCATCTAACAAAAGAACAGGAGTATCTTTTATAATTATTTTTACAAGCTCTATCTCTGATAATTTCAATGAAAGAGCTGCAGTTCTTTGTTGACCTTGGGAACCATATTTTCTTACATCCTTATCATTTATATAGAATATAAGATCATCTTTATGTGGTCCAAAATTAGTTACCTTATACTTGATATCTTTTTCCCTTGATTCACCAATAACCTTTTCAAAATCTGATATAGTTACGCAGGGATTATATTCTATTCTAAGATTTTCTTTACCACCGGTTAAATTAGAATGTATGTCACTTATAATGGAATTTACCTTTTTAACAAATTCTTTTCTTCCATTTATAATCTCTTTTCCAAATCTGACCAGCTGCATATCCCATATATCAAGTGTATCAAGCATGTCATCTGTTTTTCTGAAACTTAAATCTTTTAACAGTTTATTTCTTTGTCCCAATACTTTGTTGTAATTAACAAGATTACTGAGATATATTTTATCCAGCTGACTAAGTTCCATGTCTATAAATCTTCTTCTTTCTGAAGGACCGTTTTTTATAATGTTAAGATCCTCAGGTGAGAAAAATACAATATTAATTATTCCAAAAAGTTCAACTGCTTTCTTTATTGGAATTCCATTGACAGCAATACCTTTTGTTTTATTTTTCTTTAGGTGCATGTCAATTCTATAATTTATATTATTCTTGTTAACATTGATTTTTATATGTGATTCTTCTTCTCCAAAACTTATTATTTCTCTATCTTTACTTCCTCTGTGAGATTTTGAAGTAGAACAAATATACAAAGCTTCAAGAATATTAGTCTTTCCCTGTGCGTTATCTCCATATATTATATTTACATTTTTATCAAAACTCATATTTAAAATATTATAGTTTCTATAGTTTTTTAAATCTAAATTGTCGATAACCACATTTTACCTCATTCCCAGGTATTATTTTTTTATTACTTTTTAATTGTAAGCTTGTTTCCTTTGTATTCTATAACCTCACCACCAACAAGCTTCTTTCCTCTTTGGGTTTCTACTAAACCATTAACTTTTACCTGACCACTTTGAATTACAATCTTTGCCTCAACTCCTGATTCTACTAACCCAGCTGCTTTAATCGCCTGTCCAAGTTTTATAAAATCATCTTTAATAGTAAATTCATCCATAATAATTCTCCATTCCGGAGCGTCTATTGATGGAGTCAAAGCTATTCGTAACGCTCCTACACAAATAGCTATTTGAAAATATTTTTCAAATTATGCTGTAAAGTTTACAGGAAGAATTATATATGTATAGCTGTTTTCATTATCTCTTATAAAGCATGGTGCCTTTGGATTAACGAGATAAATATTAACATTTTCATCATCTATAACTCTCAATGCGTCTATAAGAAACTTAGGATTAAATCCTATCATCAAATCTTTTCCTTCTTTTTCTATATCTATATCTTCATTAAGAGTACCAATTGCTGAATTAACGTTTACTTTCAGGGAACCTTCTTCAATAGTAATAATAATAGGTTTCTTTTCACCCTCTTTAATAAGAAGATTTGCTCTGTCTATAGAATCTAAAAATTCCTTTTTATTAATGATTACTTTTGTTTCATAATCATTTGAAATCATCTGATTAATCTTAAAATATTCACCTTCAATAAGTCTTGAAACAACCACTGTTTTATCAAATTCAAATAAAATGTGATTATTAGTGAAATATATATTAACCATATTTTCATCATCAGTGGAAAGAATCTTACTTATTTCCTGTAATGTTTTTCCCGGAACAATAACCTTTATATCATCAGCACGTCCCTGAAGAGAAACATTTCTGATTGCAATTCTATGACCATCAAGACCAACAACTCTAAGTGAATTATCTTTAACCTCAAATAATTCTCCTGTAAGAATCTTATTATTATCATTAGGAGCTGTAGAAAATAATGTCTGATTAATAGTTTCTCTTAACTTAAACTGAGAAATAGTTATCATCTTATCTTTTAAAATAGCTGGTAAATATGAAAAATCATCTCCGGATTTTCCTGAAATATTAAACTTACTCTTTTCACAGGTAATTAATGCTGTGAAATTAGAATCTGTTTCTATTGTAATTTCATTATCAGGAAGCTTTCTTACGATTTCTGAAAAAAGCTTTGCATCAATTGCAACCTTTCCTTTTTCTATAATCTCACCTTCAACGATAGTTTCTATACCAAGTTCCATATCATTACCGGTAAATTTAATTTCATTAGTAGTTGCATCTATTAATATGCATTCCAATATATTCATTGTTGTTCTGGTTGGAACTGCTTTCATTACTATACCTACTGCTTTATTAAGTTCACTCTTTGTAAAAATTAATTTCATTGTTGTTAAAAACTCCTTTCATTAAATAACAGGATTAAAATGTTATATATAAATAAATATATTCAGTAGTATTAATAGTAGGGAATGTTAAAATGTTTAAAAACCTCCAAACCCTTGAAAATACTGAGTTTTATTAAATTTAATACCTGTTTAAAACCTCAAAATTTTCTGTTTAAAATAATGGAAAAATGTTAAAAACATCTTATATAATTTTTAAATAAAAAGTTATTAATAATCATTAACAATAAAAGAACAAGAAATAAACAGGTTATAAATATAACTAAGTTAATAAAATTTTAAATGTTAGTAATTATGTTAATAACTCCTTAATAAAATGTTATCAGGTGTTAAAAAATTATTAAGGGTTGATTTTTTTAATGATAATATCTATAGTGTTGCGGGTTGTTTCATTTGTTAATATTTCTTTAGAAATCTTATCAGCACCGTGGATAACTGTTGCATGATCTCTGTTACCTAAGGATTTACCAACTGCTGTTAAAGGAGCTGTTGTCATCTGACGGCAAAGATACATTGCAACTTGTCTTGGAAATACTATATCAGCATTTCTTTTTGAAGAAATAAGGTCATCATAACTTACGTTAAAATGGTCTGCTACTATCTGAATAATATATTCAGGCGTTACCTCTTTCTTCGTTTCAGGTGATATAAGGTCTTTCAAAGTATTTTCGGCAAATTCTAAAGTTAAAGGTTTGCCGGTTAACTTAGAAAATGCAGATAACTTTGTTAAAGCACCTTCAAGTTCTCTTATGCTTGATTTAATATTAGAAGCAATATAATCCTTTACATCATCAGGAATATTAAGTCCTGATAATTCAGCTTTTCTGCTTATAATTGCCATCTTAGTTTCATATGTAGGAATTTGGATATCAACAGGAAGTCCCATTTCAAATCTTGTTCTTAATCTTTCAGATAAAGTTTCCATTTCTTTAGGTGGCTTATCTGAAGAAATAACAATCTGTTTACCATCCTGATAGAGAGCATTAAACGTATGGAAAAATTCTTCCTGAGTTGATTCCTTTCCTATTATAAACTGAATATCATCAATCATTAAAACGTCTACTGTTCTATATTTATCTCTGACTTTCTGCATAGAAGCAGCATTACCATTTCTTATTGAATTAATAACTTCATTAGTAAATGTCTCTGATGTAACATAAAGAACTTTCTTTGAAGGATCATTATCAATTATAAAATGAGCAATGGCCTGCATAAGATGTGTTTTACCCAGTCCAACACCTCCATATATAAAAAGAGGATTATAAACGCCACCTGGTGTTTCAGCAACTGCTAAAGATGCAGCATGTGCCAGATTATTATTATTACCTACTACAAATGTATCAAATGTGTAATTAGGATTAAGATTTTGAGAAACAATATTATTTTGTTCGTTACCTGTTATTGTTTTCTTTTTAATTTCTTCTTTTTGTTTATCTTCTTCTGAAATTAAACGGAGAGTATATTCTTTATCCATAACTTCACAGACAGTAATTTGAAGAAATTGAAGATATTTTTTTTCTATGTAAGAAACACCCATTTTATTGCCAGGTACAAATAACGTAACTGTATCATCATCAACTGAATAAAGTTTTAATGGTTTTATCCATGTCTTAAAGGAAATATCCTGTATGTCATATTCTTCTTTAAAGGTTTGCAGAATATTTTCCCAATTTTTTAATAATTCATCCATAAAAATACGCCTTTCTGGGCTAAAATTTGAGTGATAAACACTCCTATATATCATATATCATTTGTTGGAAATTTTCAATAATATTGTGGATAACTTTCAAAAACAGGTAAAATTATAAAAAAAATGTGGATAACTTTTAATAAATATAAATATGATTAATAGGAACTTTTTGTAAAAAAATGTAACTTAAGAACATACTTATAAACACTTATCAACAAGTTATACACAGAATGTTAATAAGTTGTTATTTTATGTTAATAAGTTTTTTTATATAAAAAATGCTGAAAAAATGCAGGTTTTACTTGACTTTACTAATGTCTGCTAATATAATTAGACAGATGTTTTAAAAAGAGAGCAAACTGATTGCTCTATTAAACTTGATGAATATTCTTACCATATATAATCATGGTAGTGAAGGAGGTGCATAGATAATGAAGATGACATTTCAGCCTAAAACAAGACAGAGATCTAAGGTTCATGGTTTTAGATCAAGAATGAGTACTCCAGGCGGAAGAAAAGTTTTAGCAGCAAGAAGAGCAAAGGGAAGAAAGAGACTTTCAGCTTAATTTTGTTTTTACAGCAGATGGGTACTTACTCATCTGCTTTTTCAATTTAAAACTATTTAGTATGGTGGAATATTTATGAAGTACAAAGATTTTGAAACATTGAAGAAAAATGAAGATTTTAGGTATGTATATAATAATAGAAATTCTTATGCCAATAAGAATTTAATAATGTACATATCAAAGAACGGAACGGATACGAAAAGACTCGGTGTATCTGTGAGTAAGAAAGTCGGGAATAGTATTGTCCGACACAGATTGGCTAGATTAATAAGAGAATCATTTAGACTTAATACTAATCATATACCCAATGGCTTAGACATTGTTGTCGTTGCCAGAGCCAATCTTAAAGATAAGGGTTTTTTTGAAACAGAAAAATCAATGATTCATCTTTTGAAATTACATCATATATATTTAGATTAACATGAAAGATATTGGAAAGAAAATTGTAATAAAATTAATTAAATTTTATCAATTGGTGGTATCGCCATATAAAGGAAGAAGTTATTGTAACTATTTTCCTACATGTTCACAATATGCTATTGAAGCTATAGATATGTACGGTGCATTATTAGGTGGATGGTTGGCTTTTAAAAGAATAACAAGATGTAATCCTTTTACTAAAGGAGGATATGATCCTGTACCCATAGGATTAAAATCAAAAAAAATTAAGAAAAAGAAATAAGGATTACATTAACAACCAGGAGGTTTATTTTGTTTAATGCAATTATTGATCCTATAGCAACATTACTTGGTATGATTTTTGATTTATTATTTAAAGGCTTAAACTTTTTAAATATAGGTAATGTAGCCATAGCAATTATAATTTTTACTATTATTGTTAAGATATGTATGTTACCTCTTAGCATTAAGCAGCAAAAATTATCTAAACTTAACTCAGTTATGAGTCCTGAAATAAAAGCAATTCAGGAAAAATATAAGGACAAGAAGAATGATCAGAATGCAGTAGTTAAAATGCAGGAAGAAACAAAGGCAGTATATGAAAAGTATGGTGTATCCCAGATGGGTGGATGTATTCAGATGCTTATTCAGATGCCTATACTTTTTGCTTTGTATCAGGTATTTCGTAATATACCGTTATATATTTCCCAGATTAAAGTGCTTTTTACATCATTTTTATCAGGTGATAGCGGAATTATGAATACTGAAGGTTATGTTGATACCATGAACAACACATTTGGTAATAGTGTTGATTGGAGTAATCTTGATTCAGCAATTATAGCAATTAATAATTTTACAGCAGACCAGTGGAATCAGTTAAAAGAAGCATTTCCTTCTTTTTCAGGTATAATGACAGACAGTTATGACAAGCTTACACATATGAATACATTTTTGGGTGTAAATATGTCTCAGATGCCAAAGTTTGCATTAACAATTTCTGTATTAATTCCTATTTTATCAGGATTAACACAGTTTATAAGTGTAAAAGTAGCACAGACAGGTACAATGAATGATGATGATAATAATCCAATGGCATCATCTATGAAGATGACAATGTATATTATGCCATTAATGTCTGCATTTATCGCATTTTCTGTTCCTGCAGGTTTGGGTGTTTACTGGATTGCAACAGCAGTTATTCAGACAATTATTACTTTAATTATTAACAGATATTACGACAAATTGGGTGCTGATGAAATTGTTAAGAAAAATATTGAAAAACGTAATAAGAAGCGTGCCAAGAAAGGACTTCCGCCAGAAACTATTGTTAAAAATGCTAAGACAAGTACAAAAAGCATAAACAGCGAATCAGCTAAGCGTAAATCTCTTCAGCAGATTAAGGAAGAAAATGAGCAGAAAGTTAAAGAGATAAGAGAATCTGCTAAGAATAACGGAAAATACAAGACAGGAAGTCTGGCAGAAAAAGCAGGTATGGTAGCACAATATAACGAAAGAGTTAATAATAAGAGCAATAAGAAAAACTAATTTTTATTGTATATAAGAGAGGTTAAAGTAATGGAATATATTGAAGTTACAGGAAAAACAATAGACGAAGCAATTACAAATGCTTGTCTTAAACTTGAAATAACCAGCGATATGCTTGAATATGAAGTAATTGATAAAGGAAGCAACGGACTTTTTGGTATTTTTAATGCTAAACCGGCTAAGATTAAGGCTGGAAAGAAGTCAGAGAAATCTGTAAAAGAAACCGTTAAAGAAACAGAAAAGAAACAGGTTATTAAGGAAGAGCATAAAGAAACAGCAAAGGTTGTTACTCCTGAAGTAAAAGAAACAGTTAAAGAATCATCAAAAGAGGCAGAAGATGAAGTTTCAGATGTAAAAGAGCAGGGAGAACCAAAGGCTTCTTTATCGAAGGAAGAAATTGAGAAAAGAATTAAGACATTTTTAAATGATATGTTCGCTGCTATGGAAATGAATGTTGAAATTAAGATTGATTTCGATAGTGATGAAGAATGTGTTAATGTAGATCTTGCTGGAGAAAACATGGGAGTCCTTATTGGTAAGAGAGGACAGACACTTGATTCAATCCAGTACTTAACAAGTCTTGTACTTAATAAGGGTAAAGAAAAATATGTAAGAATTAAGGTGGACACAGAGAATTACAGAGAAAGAAGAAAAGAGACTCTTGAATCTCTTGCTAAGAACATTGCATATAAAGTTAAGAGAAGCAGACGTTCTGTTTCATTAGAGCCTATGAATCCTTATGAAAGAAGAATTATTCATTCTGCACTCCAGGGTGATAAGTTCGTATCTACAAGAAGTGAAGGTGAAGAACCTTTCAGACATGTAGTAGTATTCCTTGATAAGGAAAAAAGCGGAAACAACAAGTATTCTAAGTAATTACAGTTAAATATTAATATGTTTTATTTTAAAGATTGCTGTGGTATTATTACTACAGCAATCTTTATATGTGCGCCTGCTGGCGCGCGTTTTTATGCAAGTTGAGAAGAAAATTTAATGATTGTGTGAAGATTTGTACAATTGGTTTATGGGAGTAAGGAATGGAAAAGACTATTGCAGCAATTTCAACCGGAACCATGTCCGGTGGAGGAATTAGTATTATAAGGCTAAGTGGTCCAGAGGCCATAGATATTACAGACAAAGTTTTCAAATCAAAAAAGAATACTAAACTTTGCAATGTGGATAGTCATACTGTTCATTATGGCAATATAGTTGATGATAATATGGTGATAGATGAAGTTTTAGTAACTGTTATGAAAGCACCTAACACATATACGAGGGAAAATGTTGTGGAAATAGGTTGTCACGGAGGTATTCTGGTTACAAGAAAGGTATTGGAAACAGTACTTAAAGCAGGTGCCAGTCCGGCAGAACCGGGAGAATTTACAAAAAGAGCATTTTTAAACGGACGTATTGATCTTTCACAGGCAGAAGCAGTTATAGATATAATTAATGCAAAAAATGATTACGCTTTAAAAGCATCAGTTAATCAGTTAAGAGGAAATATTTCTGAAAAGATAAAAGATATGAGAAATATTATTCTTGATAATGTGGCATTTATTGAATCAGCACTTGATGATCCGGAACATTTTGATATTGACAGTAATGTTGAAAAATTAAATAAAGATGTTGATAACTCTGTTAAAAACATAGAAAATCTGTTGAAAACTTGCGAAAATGGCCGAATTATCAGGGATGGCATCCGTACTGTAATATTGGGGAAAACTAATGCAGGAAAATCTAGTCTTCTTAATGCACTTACAAGAGAAGAAAGAGCAATTGTTACAGATATTGAAGGAACAACAAGAGATATTTTGGAGGAACAGATTAATTTATCAGGTATAACCCTGAATCTTATAGATACGGCAGGAATAAGACAGACAGATGATTATGTGGAAAGCATCGGAGTTAAAAAAGCTAAAGAATATGCAAAAGATGCGGATTTAATTATATTTGTTGTAGATTCTTCAAGACCTCTTGATAACAATGATTATGAAATAATTGATTTGATTAAGGATAAGAAAGTATTAGTTCTTCTTAATAAATCGGATATGGAAACTGTAGTTACACCGGATGATATTACATCACATCTTGAATGTAGTGTTATGTCAATTTCCGCAAAGAATGAAACAGGTATAGATGAACTGGAAGAAGAAATTAAAAAAATGTTCTTCAATGGGGACATTTCATCTAATGAAGAAATGTATATTACTAATGCAAGGCACAAAAATTTATTGAGAGAATCTTTAGAAAGCCTTAAGCTGGTGCAGCAGGGTATAGATAACGGAATAAGTGAAGATTTTCTTACTATTGATTTAATGGAGTCATATAAAAAACTGGGTCTTATTATAGGTGAGGAGATAGAAGATGACCTTGCAGACAGAATATTTTCAAAATTCTGCATGGGTAAATAATTAAGTGGGAGGAAAATGTAATGCCTAATATACGTGAAGAATATGATGTGGCTGTAGTTGGAGCCGGACATGCGGGTTGTGAGGCAGCTCTTGCATGTGCAAGACTTGGACTGGAAACCATCATATTTACAGTTAGTGTTGAGAGCATAGCAATGATGCCATGTAATCCTAATATTGGAGGTAGTTCCAAGGGACATCTTGTAAGAGAGATAGATGCTCTTGGTGGAGAAATGGGAAAAAATATTGATGCCACATTTATCCAGTCTAAAATGCTTAATGCATCTAAAGGACCGGCTGTACATTCCCTCAGAGCCCAGGCAGATAAATCTGATTATAGCAGACGTATGAGGCAGGTACTTGAAAATACAGAACATCTCCATATCAGGCAGGCGGAAGTGTCAGAATTAATCGTGAAGGATGGAGTTGTAGGTGGTGTAAAAACAGTTTCAGGGGCAGAATACATAACTAAATCTGTTGTACTTTGCACAGGTGTATATCTTAAGGCAAGATGTATTTACGGTGATGTAAGCTACTATACAGGGCCTAACGGATTGCAGGCAGCCAACCATCTTACAGAGTCCCTTATTGAAAACGGAATTGAAGTCAGAAGATTTAAGACAGGCACTCCTGCAAGAGTGGATAAAAGATCTATAGATTTCAGTAAAATGACAGAGCAGTTTGGTGATGAGAGAGTTGTTCCATTTTCCTTTGAAACAGACCCAGATTCAATCCAGAAGGAACAGGTAAGCTGCTGGCTCACATATACTAATGAGGATACTCACAAGATTATTAAAGATAATATAGACAGGTCACCTTTATATTCAGGTAATATCCAGGGTACAGGACCAAGATACTGCCCTTCTATTGAGGACAAGGTTGTAAGATTTGCAGATAAAGACAGACATCAGGTATTTGTTGAGCCGGAAGGATTATATACCAATGAAATGTATCTTGGAGGAATGAGCAGCTCAATGCCTGAAGACGTGCAGTATGCAATGTATCGTACAGTTCCGGGACTTGAAAATGTAAAAATAGTTCGTAATGCGTATGCTATTGAATATGACTGTATAAGTGCAACACAGCTTAAATCTTCGTTGGAATTCAAGAAAATTAAAGGACTTTTTGCAGGAGGTCAGTTTAACGGAAGTTCAGGATATGAAGAAGCTGCAGCACAAGGAATAATAGCAGGTATTAACTCTGCTATGTATTGTATGGGAAAAGAACCTTTAATACTGGATAGATCTGAAAGTTATATAGGAGTTCTCATTGATGATCTGGTAACAAAGGAATCCTTAGAGCCTTACAGAATGATGACCTCAAGAGCTGAGTACAGACTGCTTCTCCGTCAGGATAATGCTGATATCCGTCTTACAAAATATGGATATGATATCGGACTTATTTCTGAAGAAAGAATGAACAAACTTAACAATAAAATAAAGCTTATTCAGGAAGAGATAGAAAGAGTTAAATCTGTTAATATCGGTACAGGAAAAGAAGTTCAGAAATTGCTTACGGATAACGGAAGTACAGAACTTACTACAGGCGTAACTTTGGCAGAGTTAATCAAAAGACCGGAATTATCTTATGACATTTTAGCCCCTATAGATTCCAACAGACCTGATTTTTCTTATGATGTAAGAGAACAGGTTAATATTAATCTTAAATATGAAGGATATATAGACAGACAGATGCGTCAGGTTGAACATTTTAAGAAATTAGAGAAAAAGATGATACCCGACAGTCTTGATTACTTCAGTATCAGCGGACTTAGAAAAGAAGCAATGCAGAAACTTGATAAATTCAGACCTGCATCAATAGGTCAGGCATCAAGAATATCAGGTGTTTCACCGGCAGATATTTCAGTTTTATTAGTTTATCTGGAAAGTTACAACAGACGTAAGAATAGTTAATAATAAATTATAGAAATGAGGAATAAATGGGAAGAGAAACATTTATTAACAATCTTTCAAGTATAGGAATAGAACTGACTAATGAGCAGTTAGATCAATTTGATAAATATTATGAACTTCTTGTTGAGTGGAATAAGGTTATGAATCTTACAGGTATAACCAATTATGATGAAGTTTTGCTGAAACATTATGTGGATAGTGTTGTATTAAAGCTTCCTATTGAAGAACAGAAGAACAGTGATGAAGGACAAGAAAGCAATAATGATGGGATGAAATCTGCCCATATTAAGTTGATTGATGTGGGAACCGGAGCAGGATTTCCAGGATTACCATTAAAAATTGTTAATCCATCCATTGAGGTTGTGCTTTTAGATTCATTGAATAAAAGAATAAATTTTCTTAATGAGGTAATTTCATCATTATGTCTTAAAAATATTACTACAATACACAGCAGGGCTGAAGACGGAGGAAGAAACAAATTATACAGAGAAAAATTTGATGTAAGTGTTTCCAGAGCTGTGGCAAATCTTTCAACTCTTGCAGAGTACAATATGCCTTTTGTTAAAATTGGAGGATATTTTGTAGCCTTCAAATCAGGAGATATTGAAGAAGAATTAAAGCAGTCTTCCAATGCTATAAATATACTGGGTGGGAAAGTGGTAAAGGTTGATAAATTTACATTGCCTGATTCTGATATAGACAGGTCTTTAGTGTATATCAAAAAAATAAAAACGACTCCTATGAAATATCCGCGTAAAGCAGGACTTCCTGGAAAGGAGCCGTTATAAATCTCTTATGTTAAGAATATTTCAGCCTGCTTTGTAAATTCTTTTGGCTGCTCTACTTGAGGAAGTTTCTTTGCGTCATTAATAGTAATTGTTTCTATTGCTGAGTTAAGAGAAACATATTCCTCAACTGAGGAAGTCTTGTCTTCTGCTCCGTTAATGATATAAATGCAGTTATCCAGAGATGATACCGCTTTAGAAATAGTTGCTGTTGTGTATCTGCACTCTGTGCTAAGAAACAGAAACTTGCTTGAAGATCCGGATAAGTGGGCATTTTCATAATATGCATCAACAAAGTCTGAAGGAACGATTCCGTTGCTGAATACATCCTTTTCTAAAATTCCTGATATTCTGAATTTATTAACACTAATATTATATATCATTGTTCCAATAAGAGGTGCACTAAGAATTAATCTTCTGATATTGCATATTTTTGTTGGAATTTTCTGTGCCTCATTTATTGATTCTGGGCTTACAAGAATTATTCTGTTGAAAATATTGTTATTATTTAAAGCTGCCATCATCACAATTGAAGAAGAGGCTCCGGTTGCAATTACATCAGTCTTACACTTGATGATATTTGTGATAAAGTCGCTGATAAGCTGGGTGTACATGTATGTTGTGTATGTTATCTTAGGCTTATCTGAGTGACCACATCCAAGTAAATCAATTGCATATACTTTATGATTTTGTGACAAATATTCAATCGAATTACTCCATTCATAGGAAGAACTGGAGCAATTCATGTCATGAATCAGTAATAAAGGGGAACCTTCACCGTAAACAGCATAGGATATATTCCCAAACTTCCATTTATAATAATCGGCTTCTCCTTTATATGTGCAATTCTTTGAAGTTGCAGTCTTAAAAACTAATTTATTGATTACATATATTGTACCTGCAACTGCTGTTCCCATTCCTACAGCCAGGCCTAATTTCTGCCATTTATTCATAGACAATCACCTCATATGACAAATATTTATATAACAAATATAATTATCTCAGTTAATTATATTAATTATAGTCGATTCTTTAATAAGTGGCAACCATCTAAATAAATATCACTTTATTAAAACTAAATGCATTTTTGTCTCTTATATTAGTACTTTTAGTGGTATTTTTTTAAAATATAGGACTAAATAGGATAAAAGTACTTTATTTTTAGACCAGAAAGGTATAAAATAACATTGTTGTTGCTAATTATCTACTTTTTTTGACATCATTAGGGGTACTAGTTTTTGAATGGTTCTTTTTATGGTACAAAAGAACTTTTATTACCACTGTGATGTAATAAAGAAGATTTAGAATAATATATTATGATTATTATATAAAATATACTTTTAGTAAAAGAGGATATATTATTGAATAAAGCAGTTGAATATCTTCATAAGGAACATCTGGAGTATAAATTACAACAGAAAAGGTTGGAAGACAAAATTCATTCTAACGATGTTGAAATGAAAACCATAGAAAAACGAATTCGAGACATTGAAAAGAATCTTGATCGTACAGGAGAGGTTTTTCATTCAGTTAATTTTTCAAATGCTGAAGATGTGAATTTGTCAACTTTAAATGAATCAAAAATGATATTGATTGAGGATAATGAATTAATTAAAACTCAATTAAATGATTTAAACAAAAAAATTGAAGAGTTGTCACTTATACTTAAGGATGAAAATGATGAATTAAATAATAATCAGGATGAAGATAATAATTTTGAAGATAATATTAAAGAAACTGATTATAAAGACACTTTAAATATTTTGCAATTGATTGAAGAGGAAAGACAAAGAATTTCCAGAGATATTCATGATACTGTTGTTCAGAATCTTACAGCTTTAATTCATAAACAGGAATTTATTAGTCAAATTATCTCTAAAGATCCTAACAGAGCATCTTTAGAAATAAAGGATTCAAAAAAATGTTTAAAAGAGTCTGTTAATGAATTAAGGAATATTATATTTGAATTGAGACCAATGGCTCTGGATGATTTAGGGTTTAATGCCGCATTTTTAAACCTGTGTTCTAAAATTGGTGAGAACTATAATTATGTATTAGAGACTAGTTTTAATTGTAATGTAGAAGTTAATTCTGTTGTTGCTATCACTGTACTTCGTATTATAAGTGAATTAGCCAGCAATTCTTCTAAACATTCCGAATGTAGTAAAGTTAAGATTAGTGTAAGAAATGACGATGATAATGTTGTAATTGATTATTATGATGACGGATGTGGATTTGATTTTGATTGCGTAACATATAATCCTGATACAAATTCAGGTTACGGAATTAAAATGTTGAAGGAGCGTGTTGAATTGTTAAGAGGAACAATTACGTACTCTAATGAAGAAGGTTCACATTTTATTATTTTATTACCAATGATTTAATAGGGAGGAATTTATGGCAGTTAATGTATTATTGGCTGATGATCACAGAATGGTCAGAGAGGGTCTTAAACAATTATTGGAAACAGAGGGAGATATTGTTGTAGTTGGTGAAGCTGGCGATGGATATGAATGTTTGAATCTTGCTAATAAGACTAAACCAAATGTTGTTTTGCTTGATATTAATATGCCTAACCTTGATGGTCTTCAAGTGTTAAATATTATGAAACAGCAGAAAATGCTTTGTAAGGTTGTTATGCTTACTATTCACAAAGAAATTGATTATCTTGTGAAAGCACTGGATATGGGCTGTGATGGATATGTATTAAAAGATAGTGATTTTGATACATTAAAGAAAGCAATATTTACAGTTTATTCAGGAGACACATATATCGAACCGGGACTTATGCCATTGTTAAATGCTAGTCTTGCAGAAAGAGATGTAATGCAGGATAAACTTAATGAATTAACTAAACGAGAAATAGAAGTGCTTAAGATGATAGCTGCAGGATCATTTAATAAGGAAATAGCTTCTACTCTTAATATTAGTGAGAGAACAGTTAAGAATCATGTTTCTAATATATTTAAGAAAATTGGAGTGTCTGATAGAACTCAGGCTGCTGTATTCGCTATAAAAAATAATATTATAAGTTTAAAGTAAATATTGATATGATGATTTTAAAATATACCAGTGGAGTGTTAGGAAACTAACACTCCTTTTTGTTTCACGTGAAACAAATACAATTCTAAATTTTTTTGTTTAAAAATTAATTATATACTATGAAAATTTTATCGAGAATAAAAATTATTTTATTGTGTTGTTATTGAAAAATGAGGCATTCTGTATTAGTATAGGTATAACAAGTTTTGTTTCATGTTAAACATATCATATGTTTCACGTGAAACTGCATAAACTATTAAGGTAATATTATTGTATAGCGTTATGAATACAACTATTATGAATGGAGTTAGATATAAATGTATGAAATCCATTCATAAGAAGTTGAGATGTGTTTATATAAATATTAAATCGGATACTTGCATTCAAAATTTATATTACGGCCAGGTTCTATACAATATTATTTTATGAACATGTTGATTTGTTTCACGTGAAACCAAATAGAAATACAGATAACAACGATTTAGCTGTTTCACGTGAAACATAGTATGAAAAGAGGAGTATAATGGGAAGAATTATAGCAATTGCCAATCAGAAAGGTGGCGTTGGAAAAACGACTACAGCTATCAATCTTTCAGCTTGTCTTGCAGAAGCACAACAGAAAGTGCTAATGATAGACATTGATCCACAGGGAAATGCAACCAGCGGATTAGGAATAAACAAGGATGAAACGGAAAATACTGTTTATGAAGTGATGCTGAGAGAATGCAATATTACAGATGCAATAATTAAAAATGTATATGATAATCTTGATGTATTGCCATCAAATGTAAATCTTGCCGGAGCAGAGATTGATCTTATTGAAGTTGATAACAGAGAATATGTATTAAAAGAAAGCATAGATGAAATTAAGGATAGGTATGATTACATAATAATGGATTGCCCACCATCACTTAATATGCTTACAGTTAATGCAATGACTGCGGCTAACAGCGTTTTAGTACCAATTCAGTGCGAATATTACGCATTGGAGGGTCTTTCTCAGTTGATTTATACAATCAATTTGGCAAAGAAAAAGCTTAACAAGGACCTTGAGATGGAAGGCGTTGTATTCACAATGTTTGACTCACGAACTAATTTGTCATTACAGGTAGTGGAAAATGTTAAGGATAATCTGCAACAGAATATATATAAAACAATTATTCCTAGAAACATCAGATTAGCAGAAGCACCGAGCCATGGTGAGCCAATAAATATATATGATCCAAAATCAACAGGAACCGAAAGTTATAGATTGTTGGCACAGGAAGTAATGGAGAAACAATAAGAATAATAAAGGAGATTGAGTGAATATGCCTATTAAGTCAGGAACAAAGTCTACAAATGCTTCAAAAGGAAAAAGCAAAGGTTTAGGTCGTGGATTAAATGCTCTCATACCTGAAAGCAAGGAAGAAGACAATGTTGTAGTTAAAGAGGTTGTAAAAGAAGTAGTAAAAGAGGTGCCGGCTGAAACTAAGGTAAAGCTTTCTTTGATTGAACCTAACAGAAATCAGCCAAGAAAAATATTTGACGAAGATGCTCTTATTGAGTTATCTGAATCAATTAAGCAGTATGGTGTGTTACAGCCATTAATTGTACAGAAAAAAGATAATTATTATGAGATAATTGCAGGTGAAAGAAGATGGAGAGCATCAAAGCTTGCAGGAATCAAAGAAGTACCTGTAATAATAAGAGACTATTCATCTCAGGAAGTAATGGAGATTGCCCTTATTGAGAATATTCAGAGAGAAGATCTTAATCCTATAGAAGAAGCACAGGCATATCAGAGACTTATAAAAGATTACAGATTAAAACAGGATGAGGTTGCAGAAAAAGTATCTAAATCCCGAGTTGCTATTACTAATTCTTTGAGACTATTGAAACTGGATAAGAGAGTTCAGGAAATGGTAATTGAAGGAAAGATTAGTAGCGGACACGCAAGAGCAATTATTACTATTGAAGATAAAGACAAGCAGTATATGATTGCACAAAAAATATTTGACGAGAAGTTAAGTGTTAGAGATGTAGAAAAAATAATGCGTAGTCTTGATAATCCTGTAAAATCGGAAAGAACAAAACCGGAGAATGATTTTATATACAGAGATCTTGAAGAAAAGTTCAAGAAGATAATGGGTACACAGGTTGTAATTAAAAATAAAAACAATAATAAGGGTAAAATTGAAATCGAATATTATTCTCAGGCAGAATTAGAAAGAATATACGATATGTTAAAGAAAATAAAATAATAGGAGTAAAAACAAATGATGTTGGATGTATTTGGATTATTTAGTGTTGACATTTTATATGTAATAATCGGAATGGTAGCAATTACACTGATTTCAATTATTCTTGCAATTGTTTCCATTGTAAAATCATCTTCTATGAGGAAAAAATACGAATCTATGATGGAAGGTTCGAATGGTAAAAGTATAGAAAATATAGTAAAAGAATACACAAAGGACATTAAGAACTTAAAAGTGTTAAGTTCAGAAAACGAAGAGGCCATTAAAGATATTTATGAAAAAATGCAGTACACATTTCAGAAGTTTGGGCTTGTTAAATATGATGCATTTCATGAGATGGGCGGAAAACTGAGCTTTGCATTATGTTTATTGGATAAAAACAATAATGGATGTGTTGTTAATGTAATGCACAGCAATAACGGATGTTTTGCTTATGTGAAAGAAATCATTGACGGACAGTCATACATAGAGATGGGTGAAGATGAGGCCAAGGCTGTTAAGATGGCTGTTGCCGGCAAAATGGGTGATGTAGAACTTAGTAAAGAAATAAATGATATGGTACAGAGGGATAAAAAGTAAAAAAACTGGAAAATATCATTAAATAGGTGCATAATAGATGAGAAACAGGACAGATATATTTTATATTTTTACCTGTTAGCATAAAGTCATGATATTGTATGATAAACAGTATAGGAAAGAGGTTATAATGTTAGATTTAAAATTTGTTAGAGAAAATCCGGATATTGTAAAACAGAATATCAAAAATAAATTTCAGGACAGAAAACTTCCATTAGTTGATGAAGTTATTGAATTAGATGCACAGGCTCGTGCAACTCAGACAGAAGCGGACGAATTAAGAGCTAATAGAAATAAACTTTCTAAGCAGATTGGTGCATTAATGGCGCAGGGAAAGAAGGAAGAAGCAGAAGCTGTAAAGGCGCAGGTAAATGCAAGTGCAGATAAGCTTAAGGAATTAGAAGCAAAAGAGACAGAACTGAATGAAAAAGTTAATAAGATTATGATGGTAATTCCTAATATTATTGATCCTTCAGTTCCTATTGGTAAAGATGACAGTGAAAATGTAGAAATTCAAAAATATGGTGAGCCGGTTGTTCCTGATTATGAGATTCCATATCACACAGAAATTATGCAGAGTTTCAACGGAATCGATATTGATGCCGCAGGAAAAGTAGCAGGTAATGGCTTCTATTATCTTATGGGAGATATTGCAAGACTTCATTCAGCTGTTACAGCTTATGCAAGAGATTTTATGATAGACAGAGGTTTCACATACTGCATACCTCCATATATGATAAGAAGTAACGTTGTTACAGGCGTAATGAGTTTTGATGAAATGGATGCCATGATGTATAAGATAGAAGGTGAAGATCTTTACCTTATCGGAACTTCTGAGCATTCAATGATTGGTAAATTTATTGATACAATCACACCTGAGGAAGAACTTCCTAAGACATTAACAAGCTTCTCACCTTGTTTTCGAAAAGAGAAGGGTGCTCATGGTATAGAAGAGAGAGGTGTATATAGAATTCACCAGTTTGAAAAGCAGGAAATGATTGTTGTATGTAAGCCGGAAGACAGCAAAATGTGGTTTGATAAGTTATGGCAGAATACAGTAGATTTCTTTAGAACATTAGATATTCCGGTAAGAACACTTGAATGTTGTTCAGGTGATCTGGCAGATCTTAAGGTTAAATCAATCGATGTTGAAGCATGGTCTCCACGTCAGAAGAAGTACTTTGAGGTTGGTTCATGTTCTAACCTTGGAGATGCACAGGCAAGAAGATTAAAAATCAGAGTACAGGGTCCTGATAAGAACAAATATTTTGCACATACATTAAACAATACATGTGTAGCACCACCTAGAATGTTAATCGCTTTCCTTGAAAATAATCTTCAGGCAGACGGAAGTGTTAAGATTCCAAAGGCACTTCAGCCATATATGGGTGGAAAAACAGAGTTATCTAAGTAATAGATAGGTTTAGACAGGCAGAATTGAGTAAACAGGCAAGTTTTACTATGTAAATTTTGAACAGAAAAAATCAGCTCAAATTCTAAACCGATAGGATAACGTCTCAGACAAAAGCATATTAATACGATAGGAAAGTGTAATAGGAAATAATCTTATTGCACTTTTTTATTTTGTGACTTATGTACTAATCAGAGATAAAGAAACATAATTGATATATAAAAAAAATTGTGGTATCTTTATACTAGTAGCAGAATATTTATAGTACTTCTAATTTGAAAAATGATATTTGAAAAGTTAGATTGGAGAATGTATGAAACAGGTAAAGGTAAAAAATCTTAAGGGGAAAGAGATATTAGCCCTTCCTATTGTGTCAGAGAAAGGCACAGTATTAGTTCATGCAGATATGGTATTAAGCGAGGAGCTTATTGAAAGACTTAAGGAACTGAAAGTAACAGATATATATATTAAGGATAGTTTATCAGAGGGTGAAGAAATTAAACCTCAACAGGTTACAGATGAACACCACATTTATAAAGTGGAAGAAACGGTGGAAAGTTCCAGAGAAGTAGTAAAAAGCATACTTGAAAAACATATTTACAAACATAATGAGGAGCTTAAGAAGCTGGGAGAAGAGGCTGAAAGAATCATAGATTCCGTTCTTTCGGAACCGGAAGTAATTAGCAATATTACTGAAATCAGAAATGTTAGTACAGATATGTATACACATTGTATTAATGTTTGCTCTTTATCCACAATAATGGCATTAAGACTTAAGATGAGTGAAAAACAGGTTAAGAACGTGTCTATGGGAGCAATTCTTCACGATATAGGTCTTAGATATATTAAAGTACCGTATATTAATATAAATCAGCACAAGATGAGCCAGAAGGATGCTTTAGAATATAAGAAGCATACTATATACGGATATAGTTCATTACAGGAAGAAGGCTGGATTTCAGATGTAGCAAAGGAAATTATTCTTTTGCATCATGAGAATATTGATGGTTCAGGTTATCCTTTCCAGCACAAAGGAGAAAAGATAAGAACAGAGGTTAAGCTTGTTTCTTTGTGTGATGAGTTTGACAGTCTTATAAGTGGAATCGGAAATGAAAAGTTAAAGATATATGAAGCTATCGAGTACATTAAAGTCAACGCAGGAATTAAGTATGATGCAACTATGTCGGAGAAACTTCTTGAATCCGTTGCTGCATTCCCGGTTGGTATAAAGGTAACAACCAATGAAGGGGAAAAAGGTATTGTAATCAGGCAGAGTAAGGACTATACAGACAGACCTGTTATACAGATGACGGAACATGCAGACGGAACTCCTTATGAAGATTATGTTGAAAAAGATCTTATGAAGCTGCTTACAATATTTATTGTTGACTCAGAATAGTACCAGGATGCTTATAGGAAAGAGAAGAAAATGAATTTATACATAAAAGCACTTGGTTTTCAGAAACTTGATTCTGTAAGAGAAGAAAAGTTCATAAAAACAGGCATTAAAGAGAGTATAAAAGAAGGATTTGTTATACGCCACGCTTCATTGAATCGTGGCGTTGTTGTTTTACGTTTAAGTAAATCAACAGGTCTATACATATATGGAAGATATGATAAGAATACATTTAAGTATGAATATTATTTTCCGTTTGTAGTAGGCAGACGGATTTGTGAAAATGATGAAATTATGATAGAAAGACATCTTGATAAAGAATCCTTTGCTGTAATCTGTGATGAAATGAAGACGGGGGTTACACTTATATTTTATCTTCAGAATGTTATGGATTACCTGGATTATGTCACTGATCCAAAGGGAATGAATATCAAAGATTTTGACCTTAATGCCAGAGGTTCTGTTTATAAGATACCTATAAAAAATAAAAAGGTGTCTTTAACAGCACTTTCAATCGGAGGAATCATAATGTTTCCTACTGTGAAGAGAGATAAAAATTCAGAAAGGAAGAAAAAGGAAGAAAACGAAAGATCTCATCTTATCCAGGCAGCTAAGAGAGGAGATGAATCTGCAATTGAAAGTCTTACTATTGAAGATATTGACACATATAATGAATTGTCACAGCGAATAATGAAGGAAGACGTATTCACTATTGTAGATTCAACATTTATGCCTTGCGGTGTAGAGTGCGATCAGTATCAGGTTATCGGTGAAATTCTGGAACTGGAAGAGGAAGAAAATATATATACCGGAGAGAAGATATATGTAATGGTTCTTGAATGTAATAATCTGGTAGTCACTATGGCAATCAACAGTGCACATCTTCTTGGAGAGCCTGCTGTGGGCCGTCGTTTCAAGGGTCAGATATGGCTTCAGGGAAGTGTAAAGTTTAACGAGTAGATTTTATTAATAAATTTATTTTATTTTTCGACAGCATTTTATCAGTTAAATTTTATATGTTATATAAATTTATGTGAGTGTACTTATACAAGGTTGATTGAAACCAAAAGGTGTGATAGAATGGGTGTGCTGTTCTCATAGTTAAACGGATATAACAAGCGCCTCCTAAGCGCTAGTTGTGGGTTCGATTCCCGCTGGGAACATTCGAATGGGCACGAGCCGTGCAAAAAAGGGAAGACAGACATATGTGAGTTTACTCACTTATATGGCTGTCTTCCCTTTTTTGCACGGCGACGCTTACGATGAAGAAGGCTTTGCCTTCGAATTCGTAGGCATCGTGCACGGCTCGCATAGTATAGGGCGCCAGCCCGCAATGAGAAAAGGCGAAGCCTTTTCGAATTGTGCATGGCTTGTAGAGTATGCATAGTTGACCACAACTATTACTGCATTTTTATTTTCAGGCATGATTTTGGGTGGCAGATTGCCACCAAAAGAGTCCAACTACAGTGTAGAGAGAGATTTGGTTTGTAAAACAAAGTTAAGATGATTTCACACTATATCTTTTTACTCGGGTGAGCATAAATGCTTCCTCCGCAAATCCAATATATCTATCCACAGTAGCGTCACAGGTAGTCATTCCGTGAATAGAGTATCTGATTATGATATCCCTAAGATACACATTCTTCATTTGTGAAATCAGATAATTTGTTTTTTGCTCCTCTGTGGTCATAAGAGCCACTGCCGGGAGTCCGCCATAAACAGAATAATCGTCATACGCTTCGTTTTTATCTCCCTGTTTGCTTACCTGTGGCAATAACCAATTGATAAACTTGGACGAGCCTACCAGCGGTCTGGATCCGGGGCGACAAGCCTGATTGGGTTTATGATTTCCTATCTCTATGGATTTATTGCTACAAATTAATAAAAATTATAAATCCCAACGATAGTTTAAACTCCATTTAAGGTAGCACTTCTATAATCTGATTAAAGATTAGGAGGGCTTCGTATGAATAGAAAAAAAATAATATGTGTAACATTAGTAATTATAATTGCTATTTCTGGTTTAATTTTTAGCGTTGGTATTAAAAACATCAATAGAAAGCAAAAAGATGATGCTTCAGGTTGTAGTGATGGAGTATGTGAAGTTCCAACAGAAGACGAAAACGGAAATAAGATATATGCAATTTCATCACCTGTTGGATATCATAATGTGGAGATGATTAAACAAGCAGAGCGGTTGGATACACTTGATGGAAAGAAAATTGCACTGGTAGGAGGTTCATTTAATGCAGATATTACACATGAAGAATTGAAAGCATGTATACTGAAGAAATATCCAACTGCAACAATTTATATGTTTGATGAGGTTGGAACCGGTGGACCTTATTCAGTTTCAGGACAGAGTAGTAAAACCAAAGCATTTCAAGAAAAACTTAAGGAATTAGAAATTGATGCGGTTATTTCGGGTAATTGTGGATGCGGATTATGTACTGTCAAAGAATCAGGTTCATCAATTGCTGCTGAATATATTGGAATACCAACAGTTACAATAGGTGGACCAACATTTATTGACCAGATACATAGCACAGGCGTAAATAGAGGGGTTCCCGTACTTAGAACAGCCGAGTACCCAGGAGCATTTTCTTCAGATTCAAAAGAAATACTTATAAAAAATACAAACGAAAAGGTATGGCCGGAAGTGGAGGCTGCGCTTACTGGCAAAATTACAGACGAAGAAATAAAAAAATATGAATTAGCAGGAGAAAGACCATATGATGAAATTGTATATTATGGGACTTACGAGGATATTCAGGAATTTTGTGAAATAAATGGCTGGACAGATGGATTGCCTATTGTACCGCCTACAGATGCATTAATCAAGGAGTACTTAAAATATAGTGCTTATGATGGCAAAGAGGAGATTGGTACATTTGCACCAGCATATAGAAAGACATATGCATATACTGTTGCAGCGAATGCAGTAATGTCAGGAGTTCCTAAGGAGTATATGCCAATTTGTGTGGCAATGGCTCAGTGTCTTGGAGATGGTGAGTTTAGAAGGACTCTATCAAGTACACATGGATGGACTCCTTATGCATGGCTTAATGGTCCATTAGCCAGACAACTAGGGATAGATTGCGGACAGGGAATGATTAGTGAGGAAAATAATAAAAAAATTGGACGATTTATCGATCTTATTATGTTAAATATTGGTGGGTATTACGTTAAAGAGAATAGAATGGGAACATTTGGTTATCTTTCACCTTGGACTTTTGCAGAGGATGAGGAGGCGTGTATAAGAGTTGGCTGGGAACCATATCATGTTTCTAAAGGATTTAGCTTAAACAGTAATACGGTGACGGCAGGATCTGCGCTGGAATGGGGGAATAATGTTTCACCATCGACTGATAATCCGGAAATTATAATGAATCTAATGGCTTTTGATATAACAGAAAAACAACAAAATGGTCTTGGAAATACTAATCCTCAAGTATACAGAACCATGTTTATTACAGAGCCGGTTGCAAAGGATCTGGCAGTTAAATACAAGTCAAAGGAAGCTCTTGAGCTCGATTTAATAGCTACAGCAAGAAGACCTTTATGGATGAGGACGTTTGCATATTATTGGGCTAATACAGGAAGTAGCCAGCATGACGAGAGAACAATTGAACAAGAATATAATTATTTAAAAAATAAAACAGATGAAAATGCGGCTATGACCGATACCCCTGAGTGGATGAAGGGTTTTGTTGATGATGACAAGATAATGACGATAGCCACTATGAAAAAAGGACAGACGCCAATGCTTATCACAGGGGATGCTTCTAGAAATAAGTTTCAGGTTATGCCTGGGGGTGGATATGTGACAGTTGAGATAAAGCTACCAGAAAACTGGAATGATTTAGTAAAACCTTTGGGATATGAGCCAATTGAGAAGTTTTATTTAGAAAAATAGTAGGAGAAATTATGAGAAAATGGTGTTTTTTAATAATTTTTGTTATGTATTGTTGTTTGATAGGATGTGGAAAAGAAAAAATTAGCACTGAAGTTGGTGAAAAAATTTTTGATGAGAATGATGTATTTACAACATTTGATAATAAAGAATTCTCATATCAGGATATACAAGATAAAAAGATTACTATGATAAATGTTTGGGGAACCTTTTGCGTAGAGTGTGAAAAGGAGATTCCGGATTTAATAAAAATAAATGACGAGTATAATAAACAAGGGGTACAGGTTGTTGGAATTGTTATTGATTCGTTGGATTCAAAGGGAAACGTTAATAATTCTAAATGCGCAGAGGCTACAGAGATATTGAAAAAATCGGACGTAAACTATATTAATCTAATACCCGGTAAAGATTTTAAACAAAATTTTTTGAAAGATGTGCAGATGGTACCAATGACATTCTTTGTTAATAATGAAGGAAAACAGATTGGAGATGTTTATTATGGCTCAAAATCATATGAAGAGTGGTCTGAAATTATTGAAAAAATATCGAAGTAGTATTCTTCTTGCGATAGGCATAATTTTGATGATTGCCGGAATTTTTACAGATGAAGCAGAATTAGTGTTAGAAAAAGCAACCAGAATATGTCTCGAGTGCATTGGAATAGGATAGACGGAGAGAATATATGAATAGGCAAAGGAAAAGAATTCTTATACAAGCATTAATAACAGCAATTTCTAATGGATATATAAAAGGCTTTACAACCGGAAAAATATATACTGGTGGGAGCAAGGTGCTTTGTTCGCCTGGAATGAACTGTTATTCATGTCCGGGTTCGGTTACAGCTTGTCCAATTGGTTCGCTACAGGCAGTGCTTGGCAATAAGAATTATAGGCTTTCACTGTACGTTATTGGTTTTATGTTTATCTTTGGAGCTGTTTTAGGAAGAGGGGTATGCGGATTTTTGTGTCCATTTGGTTTTATTCAGGATTTATTATACAAAATTCCATTTTTTAAGAAAATCAGAAAACTTCCTGGCGAGACAATATTAAGAAAAATAAAATATGTTATGTTAAGTGTATTGGTAGTTTTTCTTTCATACATTGCTACAGATTCTCTAGGTAAAACCTCTCCATATTTTTGTAAATATGTATGTCCCGTGGGAACGCTGGAGGGAGGAATTCCGCTTGTTTTACTTAATTCAAGCCTTAGAACAGCATGTGATTTCTTGTTTGAATGGAAAATATTAATTTTAATTATTATTATTTTAGGTTCAATTATGGTTTGTCGTCCGTTTTGTAGATATCTATGTCCTTTAGGGGCTATTTATAGCTTTTTTAATAAACATTCAATATATAAGATGAAAGTTGATATAAATAGATGTAATGAATGTGGACAGTGCCAAAGAGTATGTGAGATGGATATTCCTGTATATAAAAATCCGAACAGTATGGATTGTATTCGTTGTGGAAAATGTATAGATGGATGCAAAAATGGATGTATTTCAGGAGAATTTACAGTCTTGACACACTTGAATAATAAGGACAAAATATAATTATGAAAAAAGAAAAGGACGTGAATATGAGAATATTATTAGTAGAGGATGATATCACTTTATCTAAGGTGATTGAGGCACTTTTAAAGAAAAATAATTATACGGTTGATACTGTTTTTGATGGAGAGGAAGCTTTGCAAACACTCAATTGTGATGAGAGCAAGATATTTGATGTAGTTATCATGGATATTATGTTGCCATATAGAGATGGAATTAGTGTTCTTAGCGAAATTCGTAGACAGGGAAATGAGATACCGGTTCTTATATTGTCTGCAAAATCTGAGATAGATGATAAGGTTTTAGGACTTGATTCAGGTGCCAATGATTATTTAACAAAACCTTTTGATAGTAAGGAATTGTTAGCTAGACTTAGAGCTTTAATGAGAAAAAACTCAGCGTCATCGGATTCTGTAATTAGAGTAGGTAATGCTTCACTAGACTGCACATCATGCAAAATATCAACAGTAGCAGGGTCATACGAATTGGTCGGTAAAGAGTTCCAGATAATGCGGTTATTTATGAATAATCCGGGTATTGTGCTCTCAGCGGAAGCAATTATGGAAAAAATATGGGATATGGACAGCGAGGCTACGATTAATACAGTTTGGACATATATTGCATTTGTCAGAAGAAAATTAGAAGCTATAGATGCTAATATCAGGATTGTGACAAAGAGAAATTTGGGATATGTTTTGGAGAAAATGTAATATGACTAAAATAATAAAAACTAGAATATTATTTGTGATTTCATCCGTGATATTTTTATCTATTATGTTAGGCTTAATAATATTCTTTAGCTATAAAAAAAGTTTTTCTCATATGACCAACAATGCAGATAAAATATTAGAGCAGATATTGAATAATGATGAAAAATCGGATTCTTTAGAACACTATTTTATTGTTAAAGTTGATAGAAATCATAAGGTTGAAAATGTCCAATTTGTTAATGTACGTAAAAAAGATATAAAAGACAAAATATTAGAATATGCAAAAAATGTCATGTCAGAGGATTCGGACAAAGGATATATAGATGGATATCGTTATATGCTGAAAAAGGATAATAGGGACCGTAGTGTGACAATAGCATTTTTAGCAAGATATGGAAACGAAGCTATGTTAAAGCAAAACATTAAATCTATGATACAATTTTCTGTGATAGGCGTTATAGTTGTTGCGATTATTCTCGTTTTTGTGTCTAAACTGGTGGTTTGGCCCATTGAGGAGGAAGAAAGAAGACAGAAGGCATTTATTTCTGCTGCAAGTCATAGCTTAAAAACGCCATTAACAATTATTTCAACCTCGGCAGATCTTTTGAAGGATGAAAATGATAATGAGTGGATTGATATTATCAAAGAACAGACTAATTACATGACGGATATGACTAATAATTTGATACTGCTTACAAAACTTGAGGCAGGGAATGAATATGATAATATGATAGAATTTCCTATTTCAGATGTTTTTAGTGAAACACTTCACTCGTTTTCGCCATTGGCAGAAAGCAGAAAACAGACTGTATCATATGATATTGAAGAAAATATTTCGTATGTTGGTAATGAAAATGATATTCGACAGCTGTTTACACTTTTATTGGATAACGCTCACAAATATGCCGGAGAGAATGGAATGATTTCTGTACAGTTGAAATCTAAAAAAAATGAAATAAATCTAATTATGAAAAACACTTCAATTAAATATGATAAAAAAGAATTAGATAATCTATTTGACAGATTTTATCGAGGCAGTTCAGTGAAGGAGAAAGGTTTTGGAATAGGATTATATGTTGTGAAAGTAATAGCAGAGAAACATAAGGGATCCGTTGAAGCGCATATGGAGGGTGATAATATTATTGTTTTTAATGTAAAGCTAAAGATGTTTTAAAAATCTAAGATTATTTTGCAAAAATGCTCCCCAACAAACATTGCCTATTGGGGAGCATTTTTATATAATTACTGCAAAGGTTGTTCTCCAAAGGAGGAGAAACAATGATAGAAAAACAAAAAAATAAATGAAAGAATATGACCTATGTTTGACAGGAATAGAAAATATAAATATATTGGAATCGCAGTGATTGCAGTAATCTTAGTGATATTTGCGGTTACGAACATCAAAATAAAAACAGTAAATCAACATAAAGCAGAGCAGCAAAGCATAGCAGATGCTCAAAGAGAATACAGTACTATTTCTGTTTCTCAGGGAAATGGGGAGAATGAGCAGGCAGAGAATCCTCAGACAGGTAATATTTCAAATAACCAGTCATCTTCAGAGGAAGTTACTGGCGGGATGGGAGCGTCATCTAACGATAATTCATCCAACAATGATTCATCCAATAGTAGCTCATCTGATGGTAATTCTTTCAACAATGATTCATCCAATAGTAGCTCATCTGATGGTAATTCTTCCAACAACAGTTCATCAAATAATAATTCATCAAAGGATAATTTATCGGGAAACAATTCAACAACTTCCATAGATAATGGCAATAATAACAGCACAAATGTTCCTAAGAAAAATATATCCTGCACAATAGAGATACGTTGTGATAATGCTACTGCAGTGAAATCTACAATCAGTAATCCGGGGTTGCAAGCACTGATTCCTGATGATGGGGTTATGTTAAAGACCACGACATATACAGGAACAGAAGGAATGACTGTGTATGACGTTCTTAGTGAAGTAGGCAAGCTGAACAATTTAGACATCGTGTCTAATCCGGGACATACGTATGTTATGGGTATAGGCGGTCTTAAGGAAAAGATGATTGGCATAACCAGTGGATGGATGTACAGTGTTAATGGGAAAGCACCTAATTATGGTGCTAACGCATATGAAGTAAAGAATGGAGACGTAATTCTGTGGTATTATGTTGTATCTGATTAAAATGAAAGGCATCAGTAAAGTACATGAATAAAAGAGAATTTGAGAAAATGCATCCGATTACAAATTTTTTATACATTTTATATGTGATGATTATTTCCATGATAACCCTCAATCCCTATATTCTTGTGACTTCTTTTATATCTTCAATTATTATTTCCGGTATGTTTTTTGGCATAAAAACTTTCAGGAATAATATTGCCATTAATATTCCGGTGATTATTTTTACAGTTCTTATACAGCCCTTGTTTTCTCACAACGGAAGCAGGGTATTATTTTATTTGAATGATTCCCCGGTATGTATGGAAGCATATATATACGGGGCTGCTGTTGCCATTCTTTTGATGGCGGTGTTCAGATGGTGCCTTGTATTGAGGTGCCTTATTGATTCAGAAAAATGTATGTATCTTTTATCAAGATTATCTCCAACACTTTCAATGATATTGTCTATGATTTTAAGATTTATTCCCCTTATGAGACAGCGCTATAAAATGATTCACGAGGGCCAGATAGGCATGGGCAGATACAACAATAAAGGGAGGATAATTGAAAATATCAGACAGAGAATAAAGGAAATATCAATACTTATAACATGGTCCCTGGAAAATTCAATGGAGGTTTCAAACTCTATGGAATCGCGGGGGTACGGAACCGGGAAAAGGACCTGTTATCACAGATATCATTTGAATAAATCGGACATAATAACAAGCATTATTATGACAATAATATTTGCAGTGTTACTGGCAGAAATAGTAACCGGAGGATTCAGCACTTATTATTTTCCTTTATTATATATAGACGAATTTAATTTTAAAACAATGACAGGCATAATCCTTTATGTAGCATTGTGTATGATTCCTTTGATATCCCAGGCAATAGGATATATGGAAGAAAAGGGAAGGAGGGTAACACTATGAGCGTTCTTGAATTGAAAAACTTGACATTTTCATATGCAGGGTCAGATCAAAATGTATTAACAAATGTGTCTATGACAGTAGAAGAGGGCGAATTTGTAGTTGTTATGGGAAAATCCGGAAGCGGAAAGACAACCCTTTTAAAATGCCTTAAGAAAAATACGGTTCCTGCAGGAAAGATTTCAGGGGAAATCAAGGTTCTGGGAAGAAATATAGAGAACCTTACTGACAGGGAAAATGCGTCCTTAATCGGGCTTGTGGGACAGAATCCTGACAACGGAATTGTTACGGATAAAGTGTACCATGAATTAGCATTTGGTTTGGAAAATCTGGGGATAGATAGCGACAGCATCAGAAAAAGAGTTGCTGAGATGTCAGAGTATTTTGGAATTACATCCTGGTACGAGAGAAATGTTGAAACCTTAAGCGGAGGACAGAAACAGATTTTGAATCTTGCCTCTGTTATGGTTATGCAGCCTGAAATATTGTTGCTGGATGAACCGGGAGCCAATCTTGATCCCTTGGCTTCAAGAAAATTTCTTGATGTGATTAAACGGATTAATCGCGAGTTAGGGGTTACGGTAATAATTGTGGAGCATAATCTGGAAAATATTTATCCTGATGCAGATAAGGTGATATATATTAATGAGGGAAGGATGGAAATATGCGGAACACCCCAGGAAGCTACCCGGGAAATAATAGAAAGTAAAAATGTAATGAAACAGGGACTTCCTGCTGCTATAAGAATTTATGATATTTTACATAGTCAGGACAACACAGAAAATATTCCTCTCACAATATCACAGGGGAGACGATGGATAAATAATAACAGTGAGAGAGTGAGGAATTATGTGTATAATCTTGGAATCAGTGGAAAAGTAAGGAATTCTGAGGACAGTCAGAAATCCGGCGAGAAAAAAGCTTCAAATAAATTGAATAAATCGGACATGGCTGTAATGGTGAAAAATGTCACATTTTCGTACGAGAAGAACAGCCAGCTTATTTTAGAAAAAGCGAATTTATCCATTAAGAAAAATATTGTTACAGGAATACTTGGCAGCAACGGTTCAGGAAAGTCTACTGTTCTTAAATTGATTTCAGGCATAATGAAGGGATACAAAGGGAAAATAACTCACAATGGAAGAGCGGTTATGCTTCCCCAGAATCCGATGTCAGTATTTACCGAGATAAGCGTGGAAGAGGAACTTGCGGAAGTTCTCATGGATAAGAGGCTTAATATTTATGAGGGGTTTAATCTTGAAGAAAAGAAGGCGATTGTTGAGAATGTGCTTAAGGAATATGACCTGGATGGTGTAAGAAAGCAAAACCCTTATGATTTAAGCGGAGGACAGCAGGAAAAATTAGCTGTGGCAAAAGTGCTTTTGTTAAAACCGGACATTCTTCTTCTGGATGAGCCTACCAACGGTCTTGATCCATATTTTAAAAAAGAATTTGGTGAAAAAATAAGACATCTATGTGATGAAAATGTTACTGTTATTATTGTTTCCCACGATTTGGAATTTGTGGCAGAATATACGGATGAGTGTATGCTGCTATTTGATAAGAATATTGTTACAGTTGAGGATACAAATACATTTTTTGGTAACAACATTTTCTATACCACAGATGTTAACAGGATTATGTCAGGATGTGTAAAGGGAATTGTTAGTTACAAGGATTTAGGGGATAATTAATTTTATGTTGATTGTTAAGGGTTGATTGTTAAATATGAAATGAGGATAAGTCATCATGAATTTTAGTTTAATGTTGATAAGTTTAATAATATTGGTAATTGCCTTTATACCATTTGCACTAATGTTTGAGAGAAAAAGACCACGGGCAAGAGAGGTTGTTATAATCGCCGTAATGTCCTCAATTGCTGTGGTTGCCAACCTTATATGTGGGTACACGATTCCTCTTCATGGAGGAACTGCGGTGGTTATCATCACCGGAATAGCCCTTGGACCACAGGCTGGTTTTCTTACAGGTGCCCTTGCCAGATTTGTGTGCAATTTTTTTATGGGTCAGGGAATATGGACTCCTTGGGAGATGGCAGCCTGGGGATTGCTTGGTGTAATAGCAGGAGCATTTTTTTATAAACCTGTGCTAATAGGTAAATTTGAGGACATAACTCAGATTAGGAGGGAACAGACCAGGTACGGTTTGAGAATTGTTGTAATACCTGTTGCAGTTATATTATTTTCAGAGCTGTTGGGATATCTGGAATATATTCTTTTCAGAAATGGAGATGAACCATTTTGGGGATGGCGGCTGTATGTGTTTGGATTTGTGGGAATAATAACTTCCGTAATTATTATGAAATCAAAGATAAAGCCTGACTATATAACAATGACAGTGTTTACATTCGTTGTGGTGTTCATAGTGTATGGTGGAATTATGAATCTCGCGGCTATGTTCATGAACAGCTCTGTTTCCCCTTCAGGTGCGGATATATCATGGGGAGCATTGAAACTTCTTTACATATCTGGGGTTCCTTATGATGCACTTCATGCACTGGGAGCGTCGGTATGTGTGTTTTTATTTGGGGATTCACTGATTCAAAAGCTTGAGAGAGTTAGAATAAAGTATGGGTTGTATAAAGGAAAGAGGAAGGGGTCAGACCCCATTAAAATTTTATAAACTTTTTGGATAAAAGTTTATAAAAATTTTATGGGGTCTGACCCCTTCCTCTTTCCTTCATTTTTATTGCTCTTTTTTCTTATATGCCCCAAGGCATAAATATAAAATAGCAGACATAGCTACTATAGCGGTGTAAATGTACATCGGTGAAGAATCTGCTGTATTAGCACTATCTTTATCTGATTCTCCAGATGATGTAGGAGCCTGGATTGATTCATCATTTTCAGGAACACTTTCTTTGACAGGAACATCAGCAAATATATAAGTGCTGAAGTGGTCTGTTTCAAAAGTTACTTTATCTTCGGTTACCGACGAAGTACATTCAATAAGCATATCATTATCCACACGGTAAACCTTAAGTTTTGTTTTATCCGGAAGTGTTATTGGAATGGTAAGTGTAACTGTCACCTTTCCGTTAAGCTGGTGAATTATTTCACTGTTGGAATTTCTTAAAGTTAAATCATATACGGCAAATGTTTCTATTTCACTGTTGTGGGATAAAAGAAGTTTTGAAGCAGCAGCGTGCTCTGAGCCGGATGTTAATACCGAGGTATAAAGGCTGGTTCCGTTTTTTAATACTCCATCTGCATCCTTTATTGTAATACTGCTGTCATCCTTGCTTACAAGTTCTGTCTGTTTTGTTAATATGTCACTTACATCAAAAGGATTGGTCTTTCCCTGAAGAACACGAAGGTATGTGACAAGGGCTGAAAGAGCATCCTGTGAAGCTAAAAGATTGTCTGCCGGGCCATAAGTATAGGCACCTTTTGTAGTTGACGATTTAAACAGTTTATTCATCGCATTGTAACTTGCAGCAGCATATTCAGATTTTCCATACTGAGCATATAAAGCGAGAGAATATGCTGTAGAGTTAGGACTGTCGCTTCCCCAGCTTGTAGCTGCACCTGTACTTGATGAAAAATAGTCCGCATAAGTTGAAGCAATTACTTTATCTATTTTTGCAGAAAGGGTTGGTGAGCTTTTATACAAGTTGTTGTAGAGATAAGTATACACAACGCCATTATTATCTGCGGAGTAACCATAGGAATCAATACCCTTGACATCTGTATAATCGGTAATTACAGACTCCAAAACTTTTATAATCTTGTCGTAGTCAGCCATAAAATCTTTATAAGAATGCACAAAGGAAACAAGGCGTCCAAGATGATAAATGTTAATGGAGTGAACATATCCCCAACTGCTGTTTTCTCTTGAAAAATCATTTTTTGTAAGATTTTTCATGCTGTCATTAAGTAAGGAAATGTAGTTGACACCATTGTAATTAGAAGGATCTTTTCCTGATATTGTAAGAACCTCTATAAAGTAACCATAGCATACAAATACCGGAGTAGATGCACTATATTCGGTACTTAAATTGAAAGAACCATCATAATTAGTTACATTTTTTACGGCTTCAAGAAACTTATTCACATAAGAATCACAATTATAGCCGGCTCTCATGGAAAGAATAAGATCTCTTGCTACGTTGTAAAAATATGAGGTTGATGAAATATCAAGATTCTCAAAATCACATTTTAATACGTATTCTGCCGTTGCTTTGGCATCAGACTGGACTGTTTCTATACTTGGAACAGTCACATCGGGACTTGTTGTGTTAGTGTCAGCAAATACAGGCACTATGCTTATGAGAATCAAGCATACCGCCAGAAATGACGCACTAACGCGTTTCATTAATTTGTTCATGTTTTTCCTCCTATATTACCTCTCACCAGGTAACTCTTGAAATATATTTAAGTGACAAATATCCTGACTTGGGGTTTAGCCGAAGAATTCGCCTTCCCGGTTTAAAGGATGCAGATGATGTGGTGAAATTAAGGATTCAAGTCATCAAAAACAAATTCAATAAACCAGTGGCATAAGGAAAACTTCGTAACCAGATACAGTAGAGTGAGCTGCTGCGGATTCTAACCGCATTCCTTGTCGCTTACGGGAGATTTTACATTTATAATAAAAATATGTCAATTACATTATTACACAGATTTGGGTTTACTTAAATATATTCAGGTATGCTGGGATATATTTTAATATATTAAAAATAATGTTACTGTATCAAAATAATAATATTCATGCTAAAATGAGTTGGTACAACATGTTATGCATCTGAAAGGTGCCTGGAATGGAGTAAATATGAATTACATTGTGTTGGATCTGGAATGGAACCAGAGTCCTAAAGGGAAAGAATTTTCAGTACCTGGAATCCCCTTTGAGATAATTGAGATTGGTGCCGTTAAGGTCGATGAACAATTTAATATAGTTGATGAATATCATCAGATTATAAAACCTGTAGTATATACGGCGTTTCACAGTAAGATAAAGGATATGCTTAGTATTTCTTATGAAGATTTGTGTAACGGGGAAGAGTTTGAAAGGGCTGCTGAGTCTTTTATAGAATGGTGCGGCGAGGATTACAGGTTTGTGACCTGGGGATGTCTGGATTTGACAGAATTACAGCGAAATATGAAATTTTATAATATGGATATGCAGCTTGAATTTCCTCTTTTATTTTATGATCTTCAGAAACTGTACAGCATAAGATATTCGGATGGAAAGACCAGAAGCAGCCTGAAAAATGTCATTGAGAGTATGCAGCTTCCCGAGAATGATACATTTCATTCAGCGTTGGGGGATGCCAGGTACACAGCGCAAATTCTTAAAAAAATGGATTTTAATGCTGTAAAGATATTTGAAAGTATAGATACATTCAGAATTCCTGCAAACAGGAAGGAAGAGATACGAATTAATTTTGGCACATACGAAAAATATATTTCAAAGGGATTCAAGTCCAAAGACACAGCTGTTAATGACAGAGTGGTTCGTTCATGCAGATGTTATATGTGTGGGAAGCCTATGAAGAGGATAATTAAGTGGTTTGCCACCGGATCTAAAAACTATTATGGTTTGTTTAAATGCGATGAACACGGTCTGTTTAAGGGAAGATTCAGAGCTAGACAGAGTGATGAGGGATACTACTTCGTTATCAAGATTATGAAACACACCAATGAAGCGGGTGGAGAAAAAATAAGTCAAAGACAGCAAAAAGAGAGAGAACATAGAAGACGCAGACGCCAGGAAGAAAAGGCAAGGGGTCAGACCCCATAAAATTTTTATAAATTTTTCATCAAAAAGTTTATAAAAATTTTATGGGGTCTGACCCCTTTGGTAAGTTAGATAATAGCAAATATTATTGCAACAGCAATTATTGTCTGGATAATAGCGAATCTGAATACTACCTGGGAGTCAGACCAGCCCTTATTTTTTCTCATGTGATCGTGAATTGGTGTTCTCACATTTTGCATAAGTTTAATGTGGAGAAACCTCATAAATGAAACTTTAATAAGTCCTAATCCACCGTCAATTATAAGAAGTATTGCAAGTGGTATATAAAGCAGAGGGCAGTGAAGCTTTAAAAATGTAAATGCAATAAATATTCCGATTGCTCTTGAACCTGCGTCTCCCATGAGAAGTTTACTTGGAGATGCATTGAACCACAGGTATCCCAGAATACACACAATAATGATAAGAATAGTGTGGCGAAATGCTGGTTCTATGTCAAAGGCGCTGAAAAGGACATAAGCTGATGTCAGTGTAACACCTGATAATGTACCGCAAAGACCGTCTACACCATCAGAGCAGTTAGTAACATTTATACTTACCCATATAAGAATAACGATAAGAATTCCGTATACAACAGGATTTAATGTTACAGTGAGTTTGAACAGTGCAATGTCAAATGTATTGGGATTGTAGTGAAGGTATGTGACTGCAGCCATAACAGCTATAACAAAATCAATAAGTCCTTTTTTCAATTCACCCCAAGGCGAGCTGGAAGCATCATCTAAGTATCCTGAAAGCATGGCAGCCAGTACAAGAATAAGGTAAATTATAATCTCAGCGTCAAAACTTACAAACAAAAGACAGGTAACTGTGAATGAAAGAATGAAAATCATTCCAGCTCCACGAGGCTTTCCCACAGATTTTGTTCCGTTGATTGCATAAGCTCTTCCTCCGTCACGGGGAAGGATGTTTTGTCCCAGATATATGGCAATGCATGTGATTGCAAATGCAAAAACTATACTTGCAAAGGTAACAGCATTTATATAATTAGGGCTTACTAAGTAATATATCATGAATTTATCTCCTTTAATAATAATTATTATCTTCTGAATCTGAATTTATATTATAAGATTAAAAATGAATTATGTCACCAGTAAATGAAAAATAAATTTGCACAAAAATGGATGTAGTCTGAAAAATTGAATAGTAATTAATAAAAATATATGTTAATATAAAGACAATACAAAAGTTTGATCGAAAAACTATTAATTTCAATTGGAAGGACGGATTTTATGGCTGATATATTAACTTACGATCAGGTACATATCACTGAATTGGATGCATACCTTTTTGGACAGGGTACACATTATGAAATTTACAATAAGATGGGTGCACATGTAGCAGTGAAGGATGGCAAGAAGGGTGTATATTTTGCAGTATGGGCACCGGCAGCCAAAGATGTGTACGTAGTTGGAGAATTTAACAATTGGGGCGCCTATGGATATGATATGGAGAAGATTTCTGATGGCGGTATCTATGAGTTGTTTATAGAAGGTGCAGAAGAAGGTCAGATGTACAAGTATCTGATAATTTCACAGAGCGGGGAAGCTATTTATAAAGCAGATCCTTATGCAAATGCTTCACAGTTAAGACCGGAGACCGCATCAGTTATAACAGATCTTAGTGGTTTTGAATGGACAGATGAAAAATGGATAGAAGATAAGAAGAAAGAAGATCATCTTACATCTCCTATGTCTATATATGAGTGCCATCTGGGCTCATGGAAAAAGCAGGAGGACGGAACAGAAGACGGTTATATCAACTATAGGGATATTGCTAAAGACCTTGCAGATTATGTTACGGATATGGGCTATACCCATCTTGAACTTATGGGCATAGCAGAGTATCCATATGATGCTTCCTGGGGATATCAGGTGACAGGATATTATGCACCTACTGCCAGATATGGAACTCCAAAGGATTTTATGTATTTTATCAATTATATGCATAGCAGAGGAATCGGCGTTATTCTTGACTGGGTTCCGGCACATTTTCCAAGAGATGCCCATGGATTGGCTAATTTTGACGGAAGCTGTGTTTATGAATATGCAGATCCTAGAAAAGGTGAACACCCTGACTGGGGAACCAAGGTATTTGACTATAGTAAGAATGAAGTTGTGAATTTCCTTGTAGCCAATGGTATGTATTGGGTTGATAAGTTCCATGTTGACGGATTGAGAGTTGATGCGGTGGCTTCCATGCTCTACCTTGATTACGGCAGAACGCCTGGAAACTGGATCCCTAACAAATATGGTGATAATGGAAATCTTGAAGCCATGGCATTTTTGAAACATTTTAACAGTATGTTAAAGAAACGTTTCCCACAGGCAATCACAATTGCTGAGGAATCTACAGCATGGCCTATGGTAAGCGGTGATCCTGATAATGGGGAGTGCCTGGGATTTACATTCAAATGGAATATGGGATGGATGCATGATTTCCTTGAATATATGAAGCTGGATCCTTATTTTAGAAAGTTCAATCACGGTAAAATGACATTTTCCATGATGTATGCCTACAGTGAGAATTTTATTCTTGTGTTATCTCATGATGAGGTGGTTCACCTTAAATGTTCAATGCTTGGAAAGATGCCGGGCGACAGGGAAGATAAGTTTAGCAATCTCAAGCTGGCATACGCTTATATGTGTGGACATCCCGGAAAGAAGCTTCTGTTTATGGGACAGGAATTCGGACAGTGGAATGAGTGGAGCGAGAAGAGGGCTCTTGACTGGTACTTGCTGGAGGATGACAGCCACAGGGAGTTAAAAGAGTTTACTAAGAAATGTATGACACTTTATAGAAAATATCCATGTCTCTATGCTACAGATTATGACCCGGCAGGATTCAGATGGATTAATTCTAATGATAAGGACAACAGTGTATTCTCATTTGTAAGAATAAGTCCTACGGGAAGAAAGCATCTGTTATTTATCCTCAACTTCACACCTGTTGAAAGAATGAACTATAGAATAGGTGCTCCGGTAAAGGGTAAGTATAAGCTGGTTCTTGGGGATAACGAAGAGAAACAGAAAAATGTTCTTGAGTCAGTTAAAGGTGATTGTGACGGATACGCTAATTCAATACTTGTTGATTTGCGTAGATATGGTATATCTGTCTATGAATTTAACGGAAAACTTGCTGAAAAAAAAGAATTGCGATAGTTGAATAATTTTTTACGAAAAAGGGGTCAGACCCCCTAAAAAATTTATAAACTTTTTGTTTATAAAATTTTTAGGGGGTCTGACCCCATTAAATTTCCATAAATTTTTTCGATATATATATCAGAGTTATTTTACGAACTTAATTTTACTTGGTCATTTGTGTTGAAGAGAGGGCAAATAAGCCCTGAAACCAGACGTGCCTGGGGAATGGAGAACAGTATGAATATTACAGTTTCAGCAACGGATTTTAATAAAGATGAGCAGGTGTCAAAGACATCCATTAATTATAAAGAGAATAAAGTCAGCAAGGACGGAAAAGCAACAGACGCCTTGGGAGCAGCTTATATATCAGGTAATGACAATGCTTCCATTGGAAAGGACAACACCTACGCCTCTCTTCTTAAGGAGGCGGACGATGTTAAGCAGCAGATTATGGAGAGCGCATCAAGTGCTAAGTTAAGCCTTAAAGCACTGGCAAAAAAATTGTCCGGAGCAGGAGCGGTGAAGCTTGATGAAGACGGATTTAACCTTACAGATGCTACAAAGGAAGAATGTGTAGATATTATCGACAAGATAAGGATAGAACTTGCAATGCACTCAGATGACTACGTATCTTACGGAACAGGGGTGAGTAAAGAAGCAATTGAAAGCGTTGCCGGCAGTGAAGGAATGGTTAATGCAATTGAGGCCAAGATGAACAATGTTGGCATTTTAGCAGATGAAGACAGTGTGGCAGAGGTGGAAGATGCAGTCAATAAGGCGTCAGAATTAAAGCCCCTTACAGAGGACAGCAAAAACTATATGATTGCCAATAATATACAGCCTACAATTGAAGGTATCTATCAGGCGGAAAATGTTACTTCTTACGGAGTGGCAGGAAAAAGTCAGCCTATAAGTGATGCAGAATTTGACAGCTTAAAGCCTCAGATAATAAAGGTGATACAGGCGGCAGGCATGGAGGCAAAAGAAAATGTATTAGAAAATGCCAGAAACTTCATAGACAACAACATTCCTGTGACAAAAGAAAATCTGTTATATGAAAATGAACTTGATAACATTAATCTGGAAAATATGGATTCTGAGGAAAAGAAGCTTCAGGTCATGGATAAAATAATTGACAATATGGTTATTGGAAATGAGCCAAAGGACACTCTGCTGGTGGAGGGTGACAGCATTATCTCAAGAGTTAAAGACGCTTTAAATGTTATGGATAAAGTCACCTATGATGATGTAGCACAGGTGGTGAATTCCGGTAATACATTTACACTTAAGAATTTAAGTCTGTGCATAGAGGGACGTATGAAGATGAACGCGTCAGCGGTGACCACAGTCCATCATGCAGCAGGCAGCCAGACAACAGCCGCCCGGACAGCAGCCGCCCAAACCTCAGACAACCAGGCAGCAGGCAGCCAGACAATAGACCGCAGCTACACTGCACTTATTAAGACCCGTATCCTTATGACAGCAAGTGCAGGGGTATTTTTGGAGAAGAACAACATTTCTATCATGACAACTTCTATTGAAGAACTCTCAGCAGAATTGAAACAGTTAGAACTGCAAAATATGGCATACGAAGGCTCTGAAGAAAATCTGGAAAATGTTCTGGATGTTAAAACAGCTCTTTATGAAATCAAGGAGTCTCCTATTGAAGTATTTGGTGAAGTTCTGACAAAGAATGTGGGAGATATAATCAGTCTTTCCGTATTTGCAGGAAGGGGAAGTGATTTAAAGAAACAGTATGACAGAGCAGCTAGGACATATGAGGCAGTGGGAACAGAGGTAAGAAAGGACCTGGGAGATTCTATAAATAAAGCCACACAAAATAGCACAGATTCTATTATAAGAGAGCTTGGACTTGAGGGCACAGCCCTTGACAGAGATGCGGTAAGAATCCTTGCCCGTAACAATATGGAAATGACCAATGATAATATAAGTAAGATTAAAGAGGTATATTCAACTCTTAATAATCTTATCAGTAATATGAAGCCGGAAACAGTTCTTGATATGATAAAAGACGGCATTAATCCTATGCAGGATAGCATAGAGGATGTAAATAATTATCTGGTGGAAAAGAACATGGCAGCAAGCAGGGACAATGAAGAAAAATTTTCAAAATTCCTTTATAAGCTGGATATTACTAACGGAATTACGCCTGAGAACAGGGAACAGTTTATCGGAATTTATCAAATGATGAACATTTTTACAAAAGATGCGGGGGTGGCAGCTGGTGCACTTGTAAAGCAGGGAAGTGATGTAACTATGGGAAATCTTATGTCTGCATACAGTTCTGTGAAGCATTCAGGAATAGATATGTCCATTGATGATAATACAGGATTTGCAGAAGTTTCGGGAAAGGTAAATTATTATACATCACTGTTTTCAATGAATAAAAAATTTGTAACACCTAATACTTTAAAAAATGTTGAAGGTAACGGTGATATTAATAATACTTCTGTGGAAAATTTTACAGAGCAGCTTAGAGCTAATTATGACGATGACATAGAAATGGCGCAGGATGAAGAATATAACAGAATGCTTTCCATGGCAGCAGAGAGCAATGATGAAATCACAAGAGAAATAAAAAGAGCAGGAATTCAGGAAAATATAGGAAATATTCAAGCGGTTAAAATACTTATGGAATCCGGAGTGTTCCCTAAAATATCAGGGAATACAGATGAAAAAATCTCGGACAAATACAACACATTTGACGATGTAATTGAAAAAATCGGACACAGAGAAGAGTTGGAATCTATGTATGAAGAATTTGCAACAGCTCTGGATGATGAACTGGAAGAGGCTGTTGAGAATTCTCTTACAGATGAAAATGGAAACTCTGTAACGGTTGATTACAACAGCCTGAATGATTTACGAATTTCCAATAGGCAGATAGGATATATTAAAAATCTTGCAATGAGGCACGATTATATGATTCCTTATGTTTTGGATAATAAAGTGGGAATTATTAACCTTACACTTGTTTCTGACAGTGAGGATAAGGGCAGAATATCAGTGCATTTAAAGAGTGCATTATTGGGAGAAATATCTGTTGAAGCTAAGGTGTCTGATTCCCAGGCAGGTATATTTGTTATGATTAATGGAGAAAATGAGGAGAGAAATAATAGCCTGGATGAAAGATTATCACAACTTGAAAGTGACATAAAAAATGAATTTGACATCAGCGAGGTGTCAATTCATAAAAGCAGAACAGACAGAGTGCCGTACATAAAATATGATGATGCTGATAAATCTGTTCCGGCGGAAAAGTTATATGGAATTGCCTCAAAAATCGTAAAAGCATTGGGTTAAGGAAATAGGTTTTTCACCGATATATTAATTACAGACAGTTAATGGTATCACAGAAATTAAGAGAGGTATCGCTATGAGAATTAATACGAACGTATCAGCAATAGTATCAAATAATGCACTTCAGAAGGCACAGAATGCCTTATCAACATCAATTGCAAGATTATCATCAGGATATAAGATAAACAGTTCAGAAGATGACCCTGCGGGATGTGCGATTTCAGAGAAAATGAGAGTGCAGATCAGAGGACTTGACCAATCCAATAACAACACTGCGGACGGTGTTTCAGTAGTCAACACTGCCGAAGGTGCAATATCAGAAATTCAGTCAATGCTTACACGTATGAAAGAATTGACAGTACAGGCAGCCAATGATGTAAATTCCGATTCAGAAAGATTGGCTATACAGCAGGAAATAGATAATATTAACCAGGAGATAGACCGAATATCAGATCAGACAGAATTTAACACTCAGCCTCTTATTAATGGCAATCTTTCAAGAAGAGTATATTCAGATTATCAGGGAGTTAATCAGTTGTCAGTGTCTGATGGATTTGTAGCAGGAAATTATGGAGTTACAATAAAGCAGGATGCCAGACAGGCAGTAGCTGTGGGAGATACTATAACAATGTCATCAACAGCTACAGTTGCAAAGGATGAAGCAGGTACAATTACTCTTAATGGTTATATTATTGACATTAATGAGGGAGATAATCTGGATACTATTATGGGTAAGCTGGTTGATGGAGCTAACCTTACAGGTGGAAAGGCTTTCACTATTTCAGATACAACTAATGATACAAAAGCAAATGGGACAGAGTATGCAGGTTATAATGTGAGTACGACATACAGTGGCAGCAAGCTTGTCATTATGACCAACCAGTACGGCAGAGACCAGAAGATGGATATCAAATGCAGTAATGAGAAGTTAGCAGGACTTCTTGGTATTCCGGATGCATACAGTGAGGATGGTTCCGGGATTCATGCAGAAGGTAGTGATGTAATTGCAGATTTTGCAGAAGCTAAAGATGCATCTGGCAATCCTACAGGAGAGAGAGTTGGATTTGAGAAGTCAGCAGTTCTTTCTACAAAAGGAACCAAGATTACCATCAAGGATGTTAATAACAAAGAATTTATAATGGATATTCCGGGAAACGTCGCAGGAACAACATTTAATGATTCAGTGGGCAGTAAAGTAAATGGAAAGTCTGTGGCAGGTGCATCAACCCAGACGGACATAACACAGGAAGTTACTGACGTGGGAACAATGAGTATACATGTGGGAGCTAATGAAAATCAGGTAATTATTCTTGATATTCCCGAACTTTCAACTTACACACTTGAGACAGATCATCTTAATGTTATGACCGGATATACAGCACAGCTTGCAATAGATACTGTTGATAATGCCATAGCATACGCAAATGCAGCCCGTTCAAAGTTAGGTGCATATTCTAACAGATTTGAACATACAACTAACAATATTGAAGTTTCAAGTGAAAATCTTACGAGTGCCCTTTCCACAATGATAGATACAGATATGGCTGAGGAGATGACAGAATATACATCACAGACAGTCTTAACACAGGCAGCCACATCAATTCTTTCACAGGCTAATCAAAGACCTGCAGAAGTCTTACAGCTTCTTCAATTTTAAGGAAAAGAATATAAGTTAGATGGAGATATTTATGGACACAGAGACAGTTAAGACATTTTCATACAGGATTTCACAGGCTTCCAGATCGGAACTTGTGGTAATACTTTATGACATGGCATCAGAATATTTAAAAATATCTGTTGAAACTGATAATGAAGATGAGTTTAAGAAAAATGTGCAGCAATCAATCAGGGTTGTAGACAAGCTTATTGTTGGATTGGATATGCAGTATGAATTGTCTGTGGATTTATATAAGATATATAATCACGTAAAGAGAAGTCTTATGAAGGCTCAAGTGAATTGTGATAAAGATGAGGTATTAAGAGTGGATAAGCTTCTTAAAAAACTCAGAATGTCATTTTATGAGGTAAGTAAGCAGGATACATCAGGTCCTATGATGAAAAATACAGAAAAGGTCTATTCCGGATTAACATATTCCAAGGGAGGTGCCGGAAACGAAATGCTGAGCGATCCTGTGAGAAACAGAGGATTTATGGTATAGCTATTGTAAACGGGGTAGTGAGAATGAGTGAATTTGGGGGAATCACATCATTCTCACCACCCCGTTTCATTATTACTAAAATCTTATTCGTCTTCTTGAGTAATGTCTGTTGCGTTTTTTAGACATTTTTATATTATCAATTACATTGATAATAATCAGAATCCCGGCTCCTGCGGCAACGATAACCCATACATTAATCTTAATGCAACGTTTAGGAATAGGATGGGACACACTTGTTTCAGTGTCATTGTAAGGCAACGAAGATGATCCTTTATTATCATCACTGCTGATAGTCAGCTTTGTGCTACCAACCTTGTTGCTACCATATAGAAAATCAAGCTGAGCCGTGAGAATTCCATCTTCATTGGTGATGTCATAATCATCATTGATGTCCATGACAACATTGGATGCTGAGCCTGAATTAGGTATGGTTATAAAGGATGCACCAAGATCAAAATCAAGATTCTTTTCGCTAAATACGTCAGATGAATAGTAATTATCAGTTGTATACAGTGAACTTGCATTGGTATTATTGGTTGTTGATTTTTTAAAATTATTAAATCCCCAGTCAAATAAAGAACGAGTATCAACAAATCTTGTTGCATCATCAGGAGACCTGAATACAACACATATCAGACGCATACCATCTTTTTCCGCAAAGGTTACAAGAGTGTACAGGGATTCATCAGTGAATCCGGTTTTGCCACCTTTGCAGTATTCATAATAATACTCTCTGTTTTTTAACATTTTGTGTCTGTGCCTGAAAGTTCTTGGGCTGGATGTGACGTTAGTTGCAGGGATTGTATAGCTTGTATAAGTCGAGTCTATATTAACAAATGAAGAGTTGTTGTAGCAGCCTCTTGCAATCATTGCCATATCATAAGCGGTAGTGTAATGGTTCGGGTCATACAAACCACTGGCATTGGAAAAATGCGTATTAATAGCACCAAGTTCCTTTACTTTATTATTCATCATCTCAACAAAGGCATCTAATGAACCGGCAACCTGCTCAGCCAGACCGTAGGCTACTTCGTTGGCTGAATAGAGGAGAAGTGCGTATAAAGCCTGTTCTACAGTATATTTTTCCCCGGTTTTAGTACCCAGATTGGCATCTTCATTAGGGTTAATGGAATTAGCTGCTTTTGAGGAAAATGTAACTATATCATTCATATTACAGTTCTCAATAGTGAGAAGTCCTGTAAGAATCTTAGTTGTACTTGCAGGATAACATTTTCTTGCTGAGTCCTTTTCATATAGAATTGAACCGGTATCGGCATCGATAAGTATTGCACTTTCACATGTTACAGCGGGAGCTTCTGGCCAAGGCAAATTATCGTCTGTGGTTGAAGAAGCAGAAGTAGAACCAGATGTAGCTGCGGCAGCAGTTGTATTATTTTCTGCCAGGACAGGCGTCATTGCCATGGAACAGGCAATAATAACTGCCGTAACTGCGCTTATGCATTTTCTGGTATATTTTTTAGTATATTTTAATATTGAGATTTTCAATTTAATTACCTTCCTTATAGCTGATTGCTGTGATTATTTTAGCCTACAAGGCTGATAAAGTAAAGTATGAGCAGAATGCAGAATGTTTATGATAATAAAAATAATTTAGGTTTGACATAAAATAAAAGCAATGTTATTAATTTTAAAGTGAAAATAATTATTAGCGTAAAAATTTGTCAGAGCATAAAAATATGTTAATTCATATTTTCACAAGCTAAAGAATATGCGGAATGGAGAATGTTATGAGATTAAGAAATGTACCCGGAGCCAGGGAAATAATGGTTGAAAATAAATATGTATATACAGAACCTGAAGGAATGAAGGGAACATGGAAGGAAGTATTTGGTAACAGCAATCCAATCCACATAGAGGTTGGTATGGGAAAGGGAAAGTTTATTACTACTCTTGCCGGGTTAAATCCCAATATTAACTATATAGGAATAGAAAAGTATTCCAGTGTGCTTCTTCGAGCTGTGGAAAAACAGGATGAGTTACAGTTGGAGAATTTACGCTTCATAAGAATGGATGCAGAAAATATAACAGAAGTGTTTGACAAAGATGAAGTTGACAGAATCTATCTTAATTTTTCAGATCCATGGCCAAAAGACAGACATGCGAAAAGAAGACTGACTTCAAGACAATTTTTCGCAAGATATAACCAGTTCTTAAGAAAAGAAGGAAGAGTAGAATTCAAGACAGATAATGTAGGATTGTTTGATTTCTCTTTGGAGGAAGTTAAAGAAGCCGGATGGAATCTTATATGCAGCACATATGACCTTCATAATGATGAGACACTGAATAAAGGTAATGTTATGACAGAATATGAAGAGAAGTTTTCAGAGATGGGAAACCCTATATGTAAATTAATGGCTGACAGATAAAGCAGAAACCTATTCCATTTTTTGAATATAATAAGTTATGGGTGATTGGATTTGGTGTTGATACAACTGTTCAGCAACAAAAAAGGAGTTTCGCAAACGCCTAAATATATAAAAAATGGGAGGGCCTGGATTATGGGCAAAAGATGTAACAGATGCAGATTTATTAACAAATTGTCATGTATGGCATTTTGTCACAAGAAGATAAACAATAGATTTGTCAGATACAGACGTTCATGGGACGAAGTCTGTAAAATGATTAATTGCAAGTAGATGTATTGCTCTAATTTTAAGTTAGAGCATACTCTGTAAAAATATAAAAATTATATAGATATATAAAACTCTGCATAATTTTTCTAATACTTATAATATATATTATAAGTATAATAATGATACTTGAAATAAATATTGATATATGATAAATATATTAATATAAGTATGCATATTTGTAATATTCAGAGAGGAGAATACATCGATGTACAGTATTTAATGAAATGTAGGGAGAATCATAATTTTAATTCTGTGAGATTTGATAGAGCCTTAGAAATCATAAAAAGCAAAGAGAAAAATGAAGTTCTATATGAATCGCTTATGGAAAATAAGGAGTGGTCAGAAAGGTTTCATGATTATCTTAAAGGAAAAAAGACACTGCCACTGTTATATGAGCCATTTTTTCAGGTAATTTTTAATCCGGAGAATCATAAGGGAAGACTTTCCATATTGTTAAGTTCTATATTGGGTCAGGAAGTTACAGTGCTTGAGGTGCTTGAAAGAGAAAGTTCCAGTTTTATTGGAACTTTGGTTATCATGGATATGGTAGTGAGAATGGGGGATGGAAGTGTAGCAAACATAGAAATCCAAAAGGTACCATACATGTTTCCGGCAGAAAGGATATCCTGCTATTCATCAGATTTGATAATGAGGCAATACAGAAGGCTCTCGGGACAGAACGAAATGTTTTCATATAAGAATATGAGAAAGGTACATACTATTATATTTTTTGAGGAGAGCAGTTCGAAACTAAAAAGTCCTCTTGATAAGAAGAATTATTTTCATGTGGGAAAGACAAGATTCAATACAGAAATAGGTATTGAACTTTTGCAGGAGTTCCACTTAATCAGTCTTGACACATTCAGGAAATACAGATATCCTAATATCAAAGATGGTGATATAGAGATAACAGAATACGATTACGATGAAAGAGAGTATAGGAATGAAGCGACAGAAAAGATGAAGAGGGACAGATTGATGTTCTTATCATTATTTTCGGTAGAAAACGTGGAGGATGCGGATAAGCTTCAGAAGATATTTCCTGAATTATCACCAATATTTCATGATATGTGTGAATATATGGAAAGACCTGAGGAGGTGTTGAAAATGTTTTCAGAAGCATTAAGTATAATGGATAGAAATACAATTAATCTGATGGTTGACCAGTGGAAGATTGAGGTTGAAGAAGCTAAGGAAGAAATAGCAAAGTCTAAGGCGGAAATAGAGAAATTCAAAGCAGATGCGGCAAAAGAAAAAGCAAGGGCAGACAAGCTGGAAGCTGAACTTGCAAAGATGAAAGCTTTGCAGGAAAACAATGCTGGGGATGATACCGGCAAATAGAATTAAATAATGTAAATTACAACAAAATGTAAAGAGGCTCCGAAAATTTTATTCGGGAGCCTTTTTCACATCTTATATATCATCTCATATATACAGCGTCACATATACAGAACCTCATATATTGCGTATCACATATTGCTTTATATTACATTTTATCCGGGGACTCATAAGGTGTAACAGTAACCTTACGCTTATTGAGGAAATGCTCTACTGTGAGGTTGAGGATATAGCATATAACTGCCATAAATGGTACACCCAAAAACATTCCCAAAACTCCAAAGAGTCCGCCGCCAACTACGATTGCAAATATAACCCACAATGGTTTAAGACCGGTGCTGTCTCCAAGAATCTTTGGGCCAAGGAAGAGTCCGTCAAATTGCTGAATTACAAGAATCATAATGGCAAAGAAAATTACCTGGATTGGATTAACAATAACTATGATAATTCCGCCCAGAATGCCGCCTATATATGGACCAAAATATGGAATCATATTAGTTATTCCAACGATAACACTTATTAAAACGGCGTAAGGAAAACGGAATATAATCATACATATAAAGCATATAATACCTATGATAAGGGAATCCAAAGCCTTTCCGTACATAAAGTTAAGGAAAATATGTCCGCACTGTTTACCGATTTCTCTGCATTTATCGGCTTTTTTAATAGGAAATACAGCATAAAGCAGGCGTTTAAAGTGGAAAAATATATTCTTATGGTCTGAAATCATATAGATTGAAACCATAATAGAAATAATAAAATTAACAATACCCTTTAAGATAGCAATAGATGTATTTACCACATAAGGCATCAGATTTGTAACCAGCCCTGTAAGATAATCGATTATTTTAGGATAAAGGGATTCGAGCTGCTGGTTAATTACATTATAATCAACGAAAGTCCAGTCTGCGTGATTACTCTCAAAATTATTTATAAATGTAGTAACATTCTGATACCACACAGGAAGCTGATTGATAATATCGGAGATACTTTTATATATCTGAGGAATAATAAATACCAAAAGTATGGCTATGACACCTATGGCAACGATGTAAGTTAAAATAAGTGCTAACCATTTTGCGGCTTTATCAGACTTTATTTTAAGCGTTCCAAAAAAAAACTTACGCTGAAAAAATCGAACTAAGGGGTAAAGTATAAATGCAATAAAAGCCCCAACAATAAAAGGTGATACAATATCGATGAAATTACCGATTATTTTCATAGTTTCTGCAAAGCCCCCAATAAGCTTAAACAGAACAATGGATAACAAAATAAACATCAAACCGTAAATCATAATGGTAAAATATTTGCTGTTGGGCTGAAAACGGTTCTTATTGATAACAGTATCTTTAACAATAGTATCTTTGACAACATTATCTGTTGAGTATGTTTTCTTATCCGAAAGAGAATCAGTAGAATGTTCTTCTGTCATAAAAATCTCCCATCATTTTTTATAAAATTATAAATTAACACTATAATACCGCATTATCTGATGCAAAAAAAGTGTATTTAGGCAAAAAAAAATTAAAAAAATTGTAAAAACTTAAAATTGTTCTTGAATAAATACAAAAAAACTATTGCAAAAGATGTTTTAATGAGATATTATATCACTTGTCCTTGTGACGACAACATAAAAACGCACCGCTAGCTCAGTTGGTAGAGCACCTGACTCTTAATCAGGGTGTCCAGGGTTCGAACCCCTGGCGGTGCACTTGGAAAAGTCTTATGATTTGGTCATTGGAGCCGGGTTGTGGGGCTTTTATTTTTTTGCAAGATTAAATTCACCTTTCAAAGCATAGATTTATCTTCAGGGGTATTATCGTTTTAAGTAATGTGATACAATGAGCGTTAGCGAGCCGGAGCAAGCGAAGTTTGTTCATGGCGAGCGGCGAATGTCCATCACAAGCTATGCTTGTGATATAATGAAGCCAAATATGCAGAAACGGAATGGGGAATAATATGACTCAGCTTATTTATACAGAATTGGATTTTGTATGTGCAATTATATTATTTATAATACTTGATAAAACACGTCTTGCTTATCTTTCGGAAGAACAGAAATGTTTTAAATGCTCTATTATATTACTTATTTTTGTCTTGATTTCCGATGGTTTATCATGGGTTGCCGATGGTGGAACATTTTACGGTGCAAGGGCTCTTAATATAGGTGCCAATTATGTACATTGGACTCTTGCAATGACTCCGAGCTTTTTTAGTATGATGTATTGTCTCAGGGTAATTGAAGCTCCCAGAAGAAGAGAGCTGGAGCTGGCAGCATTGATTCCTACAGCAGTAGCGTTTATTCTGATTGCCACCAATCCTTTTACAAAGTTCGTGTTCACATTTACGGAGAATAATATATATACGAGGGAACCATATTTTTTCATTGTCAGCATGATTCCATTCGTTCATGTGTTTATAGCCTTTGTTGAGGTTGTAATAAAGCTGGTTAAATCTCCGGGGTATGAGCATAAAAAATATGCCGTATATATTATTTACATAATAATGCCTTTTATTGGTACGATGATTCAGATATTGTTCTACGGACTTTCAACCCTGTGGCCTTCATATACAATTGCCATCGTAATATGTTATGTGTATATCCAGCATGGTAATGTTACCACGGATGAGTTGTCGGGACTGAATAACAGAAGAAGGTTTGATGTATACTTAAAATATGCCTATGATGCGGTTACAGAGAAGGATAATAATCTGTATCTGGTTATTCTTGACATAAATAAATTCAAACAGATAAATGATACTTACGGACATTCTGAGGGAGATAAGGTTATTGAAATTGTGTCCGCCGGATTAAGAGAGATAGCCTCAGACGAGAACCTGTTTGTGGCAAGAATCGGAGGAGATGAGTTTGCATTTGTAGTGAATAATACCTCATCAGAGTATGTGGATAATCTTATCAAAGAGATAAGAACGATTGTGGCAGAAAAGTGCAGCAGAAGAAAACTTCAATACGAAGTTACAATTGCCATCGGTTATGCACGTGTGGATGGTACTAATAAAAAATCCACCACTAAGCTGTTTAATGAGGCAGATAAAAATATGTATGACAACAAGCAGAAAATGGGTGGAAGTATACATTAATGTGAATAAACTGCTTAACAGAATATAAAAGATTTATAAAGCTTTTTTAAGTTGCGTTGACTAATTTTAGTTCAGTGTTATATGATTAGCGAAAACAACAAGAGGTATGGGCCTATGTATGGTTATGTGGTTGTAAACAAACCGGAGTTAAAATTCAAGGAATTTGATATTTACCGCTCATATTATTGTGGTTTATGCGATGAACTAAAGGAAAGGTTCGGTAAGAAAGGGCAGATATCCATAAGTTACGATATGACATTTTTAGTATTACTTCTTACCGGATTGTACGAGCCTGAAACTACATTTTACCAGGGAAACTGTATCCCACATCCCTTCCACAAACATGATGTAAGACGGAATGAGATTACAGGCTATGTGGCGGACATGAATGTTCTCATGACCTATTATAAATGTATTGATGACTGGGAAGATGAGAAGAAGGTGTCCCGTGGAATATTTGCATCAGCACTGTCAAAAGATGTTAAGAGAATTGAGGGCAGGTATCCCAAGAAGGCAGAGATTATAAAGAATAGTCTGGATAAGCTGTCACAACTGGAAAAGTCAGGGGAGACCAATATAGATGAACCTGCAAAACAATTTGGCAGAATTATGGCTCAGATTCTTCTTATGAGGAAGGATGAATGGGAAGAGCAACTGGAAAAACTCGGTGATGCACTTGGACGATTCATTTACATTCTTGATGCTTATGATGATTTAGAAAAAGATCAAAAAAAAGCGAATTACAACGTACTTTTATCAAGAAGAGAGAATAAGGATTTTGATGCATTTGTTGAAGCTGTATTAAAGTCTTTAATGGCAGAGTGTGCAAGAAATTTTGAGATTCTGCCCATAATAGAAAATGTAGGTCTTTTACGCAATATTATTTATTCAGGCGTGTGGACAAGATTTGAAATTGTTAAGAATAAGAGACTTGGTAAGACAGGTATGGAGGATACATGACGGACCCGTATAGTGTATTAGGTGTGTCCAGAGACGCATCTGATGAGGATATTAAAAAAGCATATAGAATGTTAAGTCGTAAGTACCATCCCGATGCCAATATTAATAATCCCAATAAGGATAAGGCAGAGGAAATGTTTAAGACTGTTCAGCAGGCATATAATCAGATTATGAAGGAAAAGGAAGGTGGTTACACATCTTCTGCCTACAGTCAGACACGAAGCGGCGCCGGAAGCTATGGATATGACGGGGATTACCAGAACAGAAGAAGTACAGGCGGTAATTATGATGATTTTGGCGGATTCTGGGGATTTGGTCCTTTTGGATTTGGAAGTTATTATGGAGGAAGCGGAAATTCAGGGTATGGACGTAACGCTTCCAATATGGATGGTAACGATGAAACTACAGTACATTTAAGGGCTGCAGCCAATTATATTAATAACGGCAGCTACAATGAGGCTATAAACGTGCTCAACGGGATGAAGGACAGGGATGCCAGGTGGTATTTCTATTGTTCTAAGGCATACGCCGGAAAAGGAGATGGTGCAACTGCCATGGAATATGCCAAAAGGGCAGTGGAACTTGATCCGGACAATATGCAGTATCAGATATATTACCAGCAGATGACCAGTGGCGGTTCATGGTATACAGGACAACAAAGAACATACCAGAGCCCGGCTTCAGGTATGGGCAACTGGTGTATGAGACTTATAATTCTCAATCTTATATGCGACTGTTGCTGGGGCGGTGGCGGACTTTGCTGTCCCGGAGGACCAACCAGGTAAACTTTATTTCTGTTCAGCTTCCCATTTTTCAAGGTTGCTGAACAGAATGTCAAATTGTACCGGCCCCATATCAAGGACAAATTTATGGAAGGATTTAAGGTCGAACTTATCTCCAAGACTTGATTGGGCATGATTGCGCAATTCTTCAAAACCGAGAAATCCCAGAACATATTTACAGTAATTTCCCGGATCGGCAATAAAGCTGTAGTACATTTCATGAGCTATTGAGGAATTATTGTATCCCCATTTTTTAAGGAAGGCTGCAAGTTGTTCTTCATTCCATCCGTAGTAATTAACTCCGATATCACCTTTAGCATATATGCACAGGATTGTTGCATAATTATCACTCATAAGAGTATTAAGTTCCGGGCTGTTACTGTCTGCATAGTCATAGGAATGAACTTCTACATAGGATGCCCAGCCCTCCACATATCCGCCTATTCTTAATATCTGACGGATGTAATCAGGATTTGTGGCAGCATAATACTGTGTCTGGTACAGGTGTCCCGGATATCCTTCATGCGCAAGTGTTGGATATATGTCACCGGAGTCTTTATTTCCCGAATTTACGTAAATAGAATTTATATTCAGATTATCAATCTGTGGTATGAAGTACATGGCAGGGCTTGCGTAATCTTCCAGAGCCTTGGAAATATACTTTATATCATAATTTACATTGGGTATTTCAGGATAATCATCCTTAATACGTTTCTTCAAATCTTCCAGTATACCTGTAGGGTCGGTCAAATTAAATTTAAAGTTGTCAGCCTTGTCAATCAGTGAGTTATCTTTAATTAAGATGGTTTGCATAGAGGCCATGTAAGTACTCATGTATTTATCAAGAAGTTTGTCGAATTCACTTATGGATTTTGACCAGCCTAAAGTTTCTGCCAGTACACTTTCAAAATATTTCTGACCGCTAGGATAATTGCACAATCCCCCTTTATATTTGTTGGTTCCCTTAAGGGATGTAAGTCCATCTATAAGTGTCTGATATCCTTTTACAACATGGTTAAGCACGGCAGTCTTATTCTTTTCTTTGTAATTGTTTCTTTCATCGTCTGTAAGACCCTGGAAAGCGTCAATTTTTGCATTAAAGCTTGGGATAAACATTCCCTGAGCTTCATCTTTGGCAGAACTGATAATAGATTTACATGATTCTATAACTTCATCTGCAAGGGTATCTTCCATAAAGTAGCCGTTGCTGCTTCTAAGCTTTTCGTATTCAATCAGATTTTCAAAGAAACCGTCCACATCTTCAAGAAGTGTTATATATTCATCAATATCTTTTTTCTCAATAAAAGGATATTCCTCAAAAAGAATAGGTAATTCAATCTGTATTCCGGTGGTGGTGGTCAGCTGGGTGCTAAACAGATATAAATCACTATATTCAAGCAATGTCTGAAGGTATTGCAACAGATAGTCGTAGGTAATCTGCTGTTTTGCAGAAAGTGTATTTTTGTCAAAACTCATAAGACGGTTGATGTAACCGGTAACATCCGAAGTGTCATCCAGAGAATCAAAGTCGTATCTTCCAAGAGTTACATCATAGTCGTTTATTCCGTAATTTTCAGGATGCTCAATAAATGCGTGGAGAGTCATGCAGTCTTCGCTGACAATTTCACAGAAGAACTCCTTTGTAAAGGAGGCAAAATCTTCGTTATCTTCAAAACTGTAGCTTTCCGAAATGTATTCATCGGAATTATCTGTATTTTTTCCGGTATTCTTAAAACTACATGAGCAGGTACTGAATGTTAATATCAGCACCATTAACAGAGTTATTATTTTCTGCAGGTATATAGTTGGATGTTTAAAACTTTTCATAAGACCTCCTGATTGTGCGCATTTTCCGGAAGCGGCGTGAAAAACAATATATGGTTTGCGCTATATTAATAAATTGTCTACATTATAAGAATATATCATATTTTACAAAAGAATGTATGGAAAATGTCTATTTCCTTGACATTAGGCTTTTTTTTTTCTATGATTAGTCGTATTGATTTAATAAAAAATAGGGAAATTATGTATATTCAAAAGTATGCATATTATAAAGAATTTGATTCCAAATTTGCCCGATAAAAATAAAGATATGGAGGTAGTAAGATGCCACAGAATAAAGGATCATTTTATATGACTACTGCTATTGCATATACATCAGGTAAACCGCATATTGGTAATACTTATGAAATTGTGCTTGCAGACAGCATTGCAAGATTCAGACGTCAGGAGGGTTATGATGTATTCTTTCAGACCGGAACGGACGAACATGGACAGAAGATAGAGCTTAAGGCTGAGGAAGCAGGCATAACTCCAAAAGAGTTTGTTGATAATGTCTCTACAGAAATAAAGAGAATATGGGATCTTATGGACACATCTTACGATAAATTCATAAGAACAACAGATGAGGACCATGAAAAGCAGGTTAAGAAGATATTTAAGAAACTCTATGATCAGGGAGATATTTATAAGGGAGCTTACGAAGGTTTATATTGTACTCCGTGTGAATCTTTCTGGACAGAGTCTCAGCTTGTTGACGGAAAATGTCCTGACTGCGGAAGGGAAGTTAAGCCTGCAAAGGAAGAGGCATATTTTTTCAAGATGAGCAAATATGCTGACAGACTTATTGAACATATTAATACTCATCCTGAGTTTATTCAGCCGGTTTCAAGGAAGAATGAGATGATGAACAATTTCCTCCTTCCGGGACTTCAGGATCTTTGTGTATCAAGAACTTCATTCAAATGGGGTATTCCTGTTGATTTTGATGACAGACATGTGGTTTATGTATGGCTTGATGCCCTTACCAACTATATTACAGGTATAGGCTATGATGCAGATGGAAACTCTTCAGAACAATATAAGAAGTACTGGCCGGCTGATTTACATCTTATCGGAAAAGATATTATCAGATTCCATACTATATATTGGCCAATTTTTCTTATGGCATTGGGTGAACCGCTTCCTAAGCAGGTATTTGGACATCCTTGGCTGTTACAGAATGATGGTAAGATGAGTAAATCAAAGGGAAATGTACTTTATGCAGATGACCTTGTAGATCTTTTCGGAGTTGACGCTGTTCGTTATTTTGTTCTTCACGAAATGCCATTTGAAAATGATGGTGTTATTTCATGGGAACTTATGGTGGAACGTATGAATTCTGACCTTGCAAATACATTGGGAAATCTTGTTAACAGAACAATTGCCATGTCTAATAAGTATTTTGGCGGTGTGGTTAATAAGACAGGCGTTGTGGATGAGGCAATTGACGGGGATCTCAAGACAGTTGTAACATCAACAAGAGACAAGGTTCAGAATAAAATGTCTACACTTCATGTTGCCGATGCTATCACAGAGGTGTTTACACTATTTAAGAGATGCAACAAGTATATTGATGAGACAATGCCTTGGGCACTTGCCAAGGAAGAAGATAAGCAGGATAGACTTGCAGAAGTATTATATAACCTGGTTGAAAGTATCACTATTGGAGCTAATCTGCTTAAGTCATTTATGCCAGGTACAACAGACAAGATTCTTGCCCAGTTATATCCTGATAATGCGTCAGCGGGAGTAAGAGATTTTGATGACTTAGCAACATTTGGTTTAAGAGAGTCGGGAATTAAGGTAACAGATACTCCGGAGATTCTTTTTGCAAGATTAGATTATGAGAAAGATCTTAAGGAAAAGGTTGAAGCTATTCAGGAAGCTCAGAAAAAAGCAAATGGAGTAGTGGAGTATCCTGTTGTTGAGAAGAAACCTGAGATTACATTTGAGGATTTTGAAAAGATTCAGATTCAGGTGGGAGAGGTACTTAAATGCGAACCTGTTAAGAAGGCCAAGAAACTTCTTTGCTCACAGATAAGAATCGGTGAAGAAGTAAGGCAGATTGTTTCGGGAATTGCTAACTATTACAAGCCTGAAGAGATGATTGGAAAGAAGGTTGCAGTTATAACCAACCTTGCACCTCGTACAATTTGCGGAGTTGAGTCCCAGGGAATGATTCTTGCTGCAATGGATGACAAGGATAACCTGTCAGTTATGACAGTTGATAAGGATATCATTTCAGGAAGCGAAATTGGATAATTAAGGAGGGTCAGACCCCATAAAATTTTTATAAATTTTTTCTTGGGAAAAATTTATAAAAATTTTATGGGGTCTGACCCTCTTCCTAAAAAGACAATATGTGGGAGTTGGAAGAAATGAAGATATTTGAAACTCATGCTCATTATGATGATGAGTGTTATGATAAAGACAGGGACGCATTAATAAGTTCTATGCTGGCAGATGAAGGCTCAGTTGATTATATTATAAATGTGGGGGCAAGCATCAGGGGATGTCATGCTTCCATGGAACTTGCAGACAAATATGAGAGAGTGTATGCAGCAATCGGGGTTCATCCTGATGATATAGTTAATCTTGGAAAGGATGAAATAGAGTGGCTGAAAAATTGTGCCCTTCATAACCCTAAAGTAGTAGCTGTCGGTGAGATTGGCCTTGATTACTATTATCCGGAGCCGGAAAAAACATTGCAGCTTGAAAAATTCAGGGAGCAGTTGTCTCTTGCAGTAGAGGTTAATAAACCTGTTATTATTCATTCAAGGGACGCCTGCAACGATACTCTGGAGAGTATTAAGGGAGAAAATGCCCAAAATGTAGGAGGAATAATTCATTGTTATTCTTATTCAAAGGAGGCTGCAAGAGATTTTCTTAACTTGGGCTTCCATATAGGAATAGGCGGAGTTCTCACATTTAAAAATGCCAAGAAATTAGTGGAGGCGGCTGAGTACATACCTATGGACAGAATTGTACTTGAGACGGACTGCCCGTATATGGCACCCGAGCCACACAGAGGAACGAGAAATTACTCTGAAAACATTTCCTTTGTAGCAGAAAAACTTGCCTGCATAAAAGGATTGTCAAGGGAAGAGGTTATTGATATAACTAATATGAATGCGAGGAAACTCTTTGGAATATAGATGAGTGGGGATGAAAATGAGCAATGAGAAATATAAAAATGTAATGCATTTGGGAAATCCAACCAACACTATAGCTGTGCTTAACAGATATGGATTTAATTTTCAGAAAAAATTCGGACAGAATTTTCTTATCGATGAAAATATAGTGGAGAAAATAGTTCGGGAGGCAGGAGTCACAGAAGATGATTTTGTCTTAGAGATTGGACCGGGAATAGGAACCATGACTCAGATTCTTTGTGAGAACGCAAGGGAAGTGGTTGCGGTAGAGATAGATACCAAGCTTATTCCAATACTCACACAGGACACCCTGTCTTATTATGACAATGTAACGGTAATTAATGAGGACATTTTAAAGCTGGATATTAAGAAGCTTGCGGATGATAAAAATGGAGGAAGACCTATTAAGGTAGTTGCCAATCTGCCATATTATATAACAACACCTATAATTATGGGGCTGTTTGAGAGTAATGTGCCTTTGGACAGTATAACAATAATGGTTCAGAAAGAGGTTGCTGACCGTATGCAGGTGGGACCGGGAACCAAGGACTATGGGGCTCTTTCTTTGGCTGTACAGTATTATGCAAAGCCTAAGATTGTACTCAATGTGCCTGCCAGCTGTTTTATGCCAAGACCAAATGTGGATTCAGCCGTTATTAAACTGGAAAGATATGATAAACCGCCTGTTGACGTGAAGGATGAACACCTTATGTTCAGGATAATAAGAGCTTCATTTAATCAGCGAAGAAAAACTATGTTAAACAGCGTTGGAAATTCAGGAGAGGTAAACGTATCTAAAGAGAAATTATCGGAGTCGTTGGAAAAATGCGGATTGCCTCAAACTGTGAGAGGAGAGGCTCTCACTTTACAGCAGTTTGCCCAATTGACCAACACAATATTGGAATAAATTATAACCTTCATTCATAGGATTGCGATAGGGTAATCTATGGATGGAGGTTTTTTAATGGCTGATTATCAGAGATTTGTTTCATACATTTATTCATATCCCGGCGGGGTTAAGGATAAAAATGTGGGATTTGCTAAGGCGGAGCTAAGAAGCGGAGAATTTAAACTGTCGATAAACTTAAGAGGTGTATATACTGACACGCCGGAAATATTTAATGTATATTTTCTTGTGGACAGAGATGACAGTGTTCAGGGAAGGTATTATCTTCTTCCTGTGGGAGAATGTCTGGTAAAAGGTGGAATGGCCTTGTATCAGGGCTTATTTAATGGTGGAAATATTGATGGGACTGACTATTCGTTTGATGATATATGTGGAATAGGGATTGCCAGGGAAGATGACAAATTTTACATGATGTTTTCTATGTGGGAGGATAATGACATCAATCCCGATGCTGTTGTTATTGGAAAAAAAGGACATAAAAAGAATATGGCACAGTCTGACAGCCGAGAAAATACGGAGTCTGGCTGTGATGGACAGCAGGAGACAGATCATGGCAACCAGGAGGAAATAGAACTTGATAATCAGTATGAGAGAGCTCTGAACGAAGAACCGGAGAACATGAATAGTCCGGAGAAAACAGAAAATGTTGTGGATAAATCGGTTTTGGCCGCAGAGAGTAAACAGGAAGATAAACCGGAATATAAATCAGACAGTGAATCAGAGAAAGAGAAAAAAATATTCAGAAGCATTTATCAGGAGGAGATTACAGAACAGTTTGTAAAGAACCGTCTTTGTGAAAAGAAAGAGGAGAAAATAATTTCGCCTTATGAAATGTTGTTCATGGAAGCAGATTTTATAGACGCATTTGATGATGATTATTTCTATGACTGTATTGAGATTTCACCCGAAATGTTATTGAAGAAAACAGACATTGACAGAGATATAATTAATAATAGTTTCCTGATACATGGATTCTACAATTTCCGACATCTGCTCTTTGGAAGAGTACGTGATAACGGAAATAACACAAAATACTTTCTGGGAGTTCCGGGAATGTACTGCAACAGGGAGCGATATATGGCGTCTATGTTTGGTTTTAATAACTTTAAGAAAAGTCACAGAAGTGACTATACCAATCCTTATTTTGGATATTGGTATCAGGAATTGTGAATGTAGGCATATCTTAGGTGATCCTGGAATCTGCCATTGATCTTAACGTAGGAGTGAGCGATGCCTTCATCGATAAATCCCATTTTTTTGGCAAGCATAACAGAAGGAATGTTATCAGGATGAATGTAGGATTCAATTCTGTGCATTCCTTTTTCTTTAGTCATGATTTCAATTCCGTGAGAGACCATAGAACACCCCAGATTCTGCCTGCGGTAATCTTTATCGATTTTATAGCCTATGTCACAGGAATTAAAAGAACCTGTAACTATGTGGGAAAATGAAACGGTACCAAGAATCTTTTCGGGCTCATCTTTTTTAAGTTGAAAAAATCGGACATGATTTCCTTTTAGAAATGAAGTCATTTCTGCTCTGAGTATAGAAGAAACAAAATCTTCTGTATAGAAATTGTCAGGCTTTTCGGGTTCGAACTTATCAAAGTCATAACGGTTGCGAAACAAAAAATCAAGAACTGGTAAAGTGTAGGATTCATCAAGAATTTTCAATATCATATCGTTGTAAACATATTCAAATTTCATTCATTAGCTCCCGGTTTACTTTTTTTATTCTTTATTTCACGAAGTTCTTTGAAAAAAGATGTTAGCATTTGGGAACATTCATTTTCCAACACTCCTCTCGTGATATCAGCCTGATGGTTAAAAGATGGAATATCAAGAAGATTGATTATTGAGCCGGCACAGCCTGCCTTTGGGTTCATTGAACCAATAACAACCCGGGGGATTCTTGCCTGAACTATGGCTCCGGCGCACATCTGACAAGGCTCCAGGGTAACATACATAGTGCATTCTTCAAGTCTCCAGTCGCCTATTGCTTTGCTGGCTTTTCTGATTGCGGTGATTTCAGCATGTCCAAGAGTTGTCTTATCGGTATTTCGTCTGTTATATCCTTTGCCTATGATTTTGTCATCATGTACAATAACACATCCAATAGGAACTTCGGATAGTTTATATGCTTTCTTGGCTTGATTAATGGCAAGTTTCATATAGTGAATATCTTTATCTTCCTGTTGTTTTTCATTATCTGCATTATTCTGGTTGACATTTTTCATAGACATCCCCCGGTTGTTAATTAGTTATTATTAATAGTTTTTGATTCAAATACATTTTTATATTATTGTTATATTAATTTTTAAATTATAGAATTGTATTAAAAATTTTAAAAATTAGAAACCTCTGCGGTTGTAATCCATGTCAATCTGGTTCATTGTCTCACAGAGATTATGAATATAAACAAATGGGCCTACAACGATAAGAGAACCAAGTACATACCAAAGCCAGAATGATGAAGCACCAAAAGATGTGTTAATACCTCTTGCACGGGCCTCGTCACCGATTCTTGCAGATACTTTGTGGAACCAAACTATAGGTGCTATACCACATGTAAGCCAGCTGAAAAGAAAAGCAATAAGACAGTAATGCATAGTCTTCTTGCCGTCACGTCTTGATGCAATAAGGTTAATATCCTCTCCAAGGCTTGAAAAGAATGCGATTGAATAGATACCACATGTAATCAGATTAAAGAGAATAAACTTCAATAAGCCACGGTCACTCTTTAACTGTGGAGCACCATAAGGTGGCATATTATACTGTGGTTGTCCGTAATATGTAGGCTGTCCCTGCTGCTGATATTGCTGCTGGAACTGTGGTTGTCCCTGGTTCTGGAACTGCTGCTGTCCCTGATTCTGAAATTGCTGATTGTCGTCCATATAAAATCCTCCTCATATTAGCACGTATTTGAATCATCTAAGTGCATTTTCAGTATAAGGCAGCACACTTATATTATCAAGAAAATATGTCGGATTTTATCGAAATAAGTCGTTACATCTGAGGACTAAAAAAAGCGGTAAACCTTGATACAAAACAGTGCTCAAACCTTGACAATATCAGTAATAAACAAGTATAATTAAAAGACCGTGCAGCCGGGGAGTTAGCGGCACCTTGTACCTGCAATCCGCTATAGCAGGGGTGATGTTCGGCAGAGGGTGAGCGCTTATGGAGCAGCCCGGCATAAGTGGTGATGACATTTGGGTCTTTCGCAACAGAAATTCATGAATCATGTCAGGTCAGGAATGAAGCAGCATTAAGTGAAAGCTTCTGTGTGCCGAAAGGGTGCCTGGATCGAGCTAACTGTGCTGGTAACGTCTGTGGGCAATCGTTCGAAGCCGGACGCACGGTTTTTATTATTTATTAAGATTAGGGTGTCAAAAGCCCATTATGCCTTTGCTGAACACGATTTTTGCCCTAAGAGGCTCATCGGAACGATTAGCACAATGGAATGCAAACAACTTTCTTTGTTCAATTTGCCAGACAAAAAATTATAATGGGCTTTTGACACCCTAATCTTAATAGGAAAAACGCAAAGAATCGTAAGGAAGGGAAAGTTATGTCTTATCAGGCTTTGTATAGAAAATGGCGCCCGGATAACTTTAATGATGTTAAAGGTCAGGACCATATTGTTACGACATTAAAAAATCAGATTAATGCTGATAGAATAGGGCATGCCTATCTTTTCTGCGGAACCAGAGGTACAGGAAAGACCACAGTTGCAAAGATTCTTGCAAAAGCAGTTAACTGTGAGCATCCCATTGACGGAAATCCCTGTGGCGAGTGTCCTGCATGTAAGGCAATTGCAGCAGGAACGTCAATGAATGTTATAGAAATAGATGCTGCATCAAACAATGGTGTGGATAATATCCGTGAAATCAGGGAAGAAGTACAGTATTCACCTACAGAGGGAAAGTACAAAGTATACATAATCGATGAGGTTCATATGCTGTCTATAGGAGCCTTTAATGCACTCCTTAAGACTTTGGAAGAACCCCCGTCTTATGTAATATTTATATTAGCTACTACAGAGGTTGCCAAGATTCCGATAACAATAATGTCACGTTGCCAGAGGTATGATTTTCACAGAATTACCATAGACACCATCGCTGGCAGACTAAGTGATTTGATGAAAGCTGAAAATATCAATGTAGAGGATAAGGCAATAAGATATGTTGCAAAGGCAGCGGATGGTTCCATGAGAGATGCCTTGAGCCTGTTGGATCAGTGTATTGCATTTTATCTTGGCAAAGATCTTAAGTATGAAAATGTTCTCGATGTACTGGGGGCTGTTGATACGTCTGTTTTCAGCCGGATGTTGAAGACAATAATAGATTCTGATGTGTCAGGATGTATGCATTTTATGGAAGAACTCATTATGCAGGGAAGGGATCTTACCCAGTTTGTTAATGATTTCGTATGGTATCTTAGAAATCTTCTCCTGATTAAGACAACAGACGATGCGGCAGGAATAGAGGACGTTATAGAAGTTTCAAGGGATAATCTTGAAGAATTAAAAGCAGATTCACAGCTTATTGATGTGGATAGTCTTATGCGTTTTATAAGGGTGCTTTCTGAACTTTCCAATGAGCTTAAATTTTCTACCCAGAAGAGAGTAAAGGTTGAGGTGACATTTATCAAGTTAATGAGACCTGCCATGGAAAATAAAAATGATGTTTCAGATGTCCTCAGCAGATTATCTTTGCTGGAAGGTCAGGTATCAGATGCATTAAACCGGATTAAGAGCGGTAAGGTAGTTATGTCCTCAGGAGAACAAAATGCTGCACAGACTGATGGCACCGGAAAAGGGGATGAAAAACCGGTTGTTAAGCGGGTGTATGATGCGGTGCCGGAGGATATAAGGCAGATTGCAGGAGAATGGGATTCAATAATTAATTCCATAGACGATGATCTGGTGAAGACAATTCTTAAGGGTAGTAGGGTGACGCTTGCTGAGGATAGTCAATCTCTGGAAATTATGGTAAAATCAGAAATGTCTTATGGTATTGTCAGCAAAGAAGATACTATTCAAATGATAGAGAATTTTATTGAAGAAAGAACAGGAATATCTGTCAGGGTTATATGCAGTAAGATTGAGAATGATGAAGAATTTAACAAACGGTATGTAGATCTTTCTGAGATTATTAATATGGATATAAAAGTAGATGATAAGGAGGAATTTATCTAATGGCTAAGAGAGGTGGTTTTCCAGGTGGAGGAATGCCTGGCAATATGAACAATTTAATGAAGCAGGCTCAGAGAATGCAGCGTCAGATGGAAGAACAGCAGGCGGCTCTTGAGAGTAAGGAATTCACTGCAACTGCCGGAGGCGGCGTTGTAGAGGTTACTGTAACAGGAAAGAGAGAAGTAACTAAGGTTAAGATTGATCCGGAGGCAGTAGATCCGGATGATGTAGAGATGCTTGAGGATTTAATTGTTGCAGCAACAAACGAAGCACTTCGTAAGTGCGAAGAAGAGTCACAGGCTCAGATGGCTAAAATAACCGGAGGTCTTGGAGGATTAGGCGGAGGCTTATTCTAATGGACATTTATAGTGGACATATTAATAAATTAATAGAAGAATTATCGAGATTACCAGGGGTTGGGGCTAAAAGTGCCCAACGCCTGGCATTTCACATTATAAACATGCCTAGAATCGAGGTGGAAGGCATTGCCAATGCCATGCTTGATGCAAAGGACAATGTGCGTTACTGCAAAGAGTGTTTTACTCTTACAGATGAAGAAATATGTCCGATATGCAGGGATCAGAAGAGAAATCATAAAGTTATTATGGTTGTAGAACAGACAAGGGATATGGCAGCCTATGAAAAAACAGGCAAGTATGACGGAGTGTATCATGTGCTTCATGGCGCAATCAGTCCAATGCTTGGAATCGGACCCGGAGATATTAAATTAAAGGAGCTGATGATTCGCCTTCAGGGAGATGTGGATGAAGTGATAATAGCCACTAATTCTAATCTTGAGGGAGAAACAACAGCCATGTATATCAGTAAAATGATAAAGCAGGCGGGAATCAAGGTTACAAGAATTGCCAGTGGAGTACCTGTGGGTGGTGACTTGGAGTACATAGACGAAGTAACACTTCTTCGTGCTCTTGATGGACGAACAGAACTGTAAAAGCCGTCAATTTAAGTTATACAAGGAGATGATGTGATGGCAGAAAATATGATGGGTGATATTATTGCAGATCACCGTGAAAGAATGCTGAATTTAAAAAAATATTACCCATTTTTTAAGCTCATTGATATCTCATTTGGTCAGTATAAAGAGGGCAGATACGAGATACTTGATATGGGTTATATTGTCATGGCCATTTTACGTTTCTTCATAGAGGAGAATAACTTCAAGGAAAAAGATGTAACTTATCCGGAATATCTGGAATTTTTGAATCAGCTTTTATCAAGGGATTTTGGCCTTAATCTTTCTGATGAGGAAAACAAGGATATTGCTGATTATATATTTGACAAGATTAAGAATGAGGGACGACCTTTTGAATTCTCATACTTTGATCCGGTGGAGAAGAAAAAGAGAGTGTCCCGAATGAAGATAATAGAGAGCTCTATCCGTGAAAATGTGGTGTGGTATTCCATTAGTTCCGATGCCATAGAATTTTATCTTGATACCAAGGAAATCAAGGATGAGAGTAAGATTAATGTATCCCAGCTTCTTCTTGAGAAAATGATTAATTCCCAGAATTTTAAGGGAGGCGTTGAGGTGGTTGAAAGAATAAATGAGGAAGTCAGCCGTCTCAAGCTTAAGAAGAATGAGGTGCTTACCATATTGGCAGGGGATGTATTTGCCGGAATTGAAGCTTATGAAGAATTTGTAAGAACCGGTATGAAGTGGTTTGAGGATGAGGAAAGACTGTTTAAGAAAAATACTGACCTCATTGCAAAAGCTATCGAAAAGCTGGAGGGTTCTACGGTAGCAACGGAAGGCTATTATAAAACCGTCAGTGAGATACATAATCTGGAGAATCAGTTAAAGGTAGCTATGAACAGGCATTCTGAGCTTCTTCGTGACTGTACTGACATGCAGAAAATGACGGATGAAGCAGTGAGAAAAGCTAAACTGGGAAGATTGAGAAATCACATGGATTTCACCACAACGCTCTCAGATATGATTAAACTGGATAATGCAGATGCTTTGGTATATCTTCTCAATCCTTTATTTAAGCCTAATATCAGGAAGACATTTAATGTTACTGTAATTGACGAAGCACTTACGGTAAAGCCGGAAAGATATGAGAAGAAAGAACAGGTTAGCACGGACAAGCCGGAGGAAATAGTGTTTGATGATGAGATAGAGGATAAGAGAATTCGTGACAACTACATTTTTGTTATGAATAATCTTCTGGAATGTTTGAAAAAATCAGACACAATCACTTTGAAACGGTTTAATGAACTTATGAGTAAAGCTTATGGAGAATCCATACTCAGAAACGGAGACTACTACTCATTCTTTGTTAATCTTTGTCAGAAGAATGAATATGTAATTGGTGGAGATGGAATGAAGTCGGATTCTTTCCTGGATGACATCCTTGAGGCGGGATTTGCAGGAAAGGATAGAGTAACATTTTCCATTAACAAAATGGGGGATGACAGAATACAAATTTCTGAGAATATTGAAGTTACTAATGTGGAGTTTGCAGTGGTTTAGAGGTACAGGTATTTATGGAAAATAGAAATCTTGACAGAGCTTTGGATATAGTATCAAAGCTAATTATGGGGGAAGATGTTAATGAGTCAGGAAGTAACTCCGCTCTTTATCAGGAATATAATACCAATGCTGAGGTGTATGACATTGTTCATATGTCCCTGAAAAAATTTAATCTTAATATTTATGAATATAACAACGGTCTTTATGTGAGTACGGGGGATAACAATAGGGTATTCGGCTACTCTAATGAGGAACTGCGTAAGGAGATGGGACTTAAGGTCAATAAGGAGTTATATCTTGCGTATTTTGTTATTTACAATATAATTACGGAATTTTACTCCGATACTATGAGTTCTACATATGCAGAGTTTATCAGGGTGGAGGATGTTATAAACAGTGTTGATAAATCTACAGTAGGAATTATTGACAGAACCCAGGGACTTATAATGGATGACATAGAGGAGAACAGCTTTAAGCAGATTGCTTTAAGCTGGGATGAGCTTCCGGTGACTACCGTAGAAGACCAGACGGGGTTAAGAGCAGCAAGGAACTCCAAGTCAGGTTTTGTAAAGACAGTACTTAATTTCCTTGTTTCCCAAAAGCTTTTGATGGAATCGTCAGCAAGATTTTATCCTACAGACCGATTCAGAAGTCTGATAGAAAATTATTTTGATGATTATAAGGGACGTTTTGCACAACTGATGAATGGAGGTAACAATGCCACAGATTAACAGAATCAGGGTTAACAATGTTAAATATAATTTTGGTACACAGTTTTATGACGATTTTGTAATGCGTTTTAACTGCAGAAATACCATATATGATCTTGCCAACGGTGGTGGTAAGAGTCTGCTTATGTTGCTTCTTTTGCAGAATATGATACCTAATTGTACTCTTGACGATAAACAGCCTATTGAAAAGCTTTTCCGTCAGGGCGGCGGTAACACCTGCATTCATTCGCTGGTAGAGTGGAAGCTTGATTCGTGCTATCAGAAGGACGGTTTCAAATATATGACAACCGGATTCTGTGCAAGGAAGGGCAGACAGTCTGAAGATGATGAGGAAATCAGTACGGCAGCAGCTGGTTCCGGTGCAGGAGTGGAATATTTTAACTACTGCATTTTTTATAGGGAATTTGGTGATAACGATATTAAAAATCTCCCGCTGTCTTCAAATGGAGAGCGAATAACCTACAACGGTTTAAAAGCTTACCTCAGGGATCTTGAAAAGAAAGATTTTAATGTAAGAGTTCAGATATTCGACAGAAAGGGAGATTATCAGACTTTCATAAGCCGTTATGGAATATTTGAAAGTGCATGGGAAATTGTAAGAGGAATAAATAAGACCGAAGGACATGTGAGAACATATTTTGAGTCTAATTACAAGACCAGCCGTAAGGTTGTGGAGGATCTCTTTATAGAGGAGATTATTCAGAAGTCTTATAATAACAGGCTTTCTGTGGATAATGATGAAGGCAGAATGGCCAAGACTTTACTTGATATTAAGGACAAGCTTATTGAACTTTCAAGGAAACATAATCAGATAAGCTCTTATGACAGTCAGATTGCAGCTATCGATAATTTCAAGGAATATGTTGATTCTTTTAAAGAATTTTATGAAAGAAAAGAAAATCTTCAGAAGCAGTTATATAACCTTCTTATTGCAGCCAAAGCTGCCTGCAAAGATAAGGAAGAGGAAACAGCCAAGTTAGAGCAGTTAAAGAATAAAATGGCAGGGGAACTCCTGAAGGAAAAAGAGGCTATAGCTGTAGCTGAAATTATGCTTGAGAAGAAGTCACTTGCCGGAATGGAAGCCCTTGTACAGGAAACAGAGAAAAAGAAGGAACAGAAGGGTAAGGGCATTGAAGAATTAAGAAAGAAAATTGCATTGCTGGAATCGGCAAATGATTATGACGATTACATTTCTTACGAAAAATCCTTCAAAGAAATAACAGTAGCTCTGGATAACCGATTAAGACAGGAAGATGACATAACTGGGGAACTTAAGGCACTGGCAAAGCTTTACAAGAATATTTTTGACAGAGATTTAAGACTTGCAGAAGAAAAGAAAGCAATTGCTGATAATAATGTTGTAAGAAGTAGGGTTTCTATGGATGATGCTAAGTCTGAGATGGAACAGGCTCAGACACAGTGGGCGCTGCTTTCAGGTTTTAAGGAGCATATAGAGGAGAGCATTAAGACGCTGGAAAAGGAACTTAGTGTTTTAACATCAGAGTACGGCATTCTTGTGGCAGATAACGCCCGGAAGGATATGGTATCTGTAAAAGCCGAGATTGATGAGCTTAAGGAAGAACTCCATAAAGCGCATATAGAGAAAGATGAGACAATCAGAAGTATAAGCCGGTGTAATGAAAAAATAAATGCGGCACAGATATGCATTAATATGCTTGATAATCAGGCTGAAAAACTGAAAGAAAATAACATAAGCAGCCGGGACAATGAGAAAAAACTGGAACAGATTGTTTCAGTATACGGAGCAGAGCCGGCTAACGGTCTTGATAGGGTAATCCTTGATGCTTACCGTCATATGGAGAAGGATTATAATGAAATCTATAGTGAGGTAAGCAGTCTTGAATCATTTATCAGTAATGCCAAAGAAGGAACTTATGTGTGCAGGGATAAGGAGAGAGATAAGTTCAAGGAATACCTTGTTTTGGCATACGGTGATGATGTAGTAGAAGGTCATGAGTGGTTCAGAGAACTCAATCCGGGACAGAAGAGAGATGTCTTAAAGAGAGCGCCGTTTGTAGAGTACGGATTCATAATCAAAAATGATTTTGAAAGGGTGAAGGCTGACGAAACCATTGGAAATTATGGACGTGGAGCCAATATATATCCGGTTATAAGTGAACAGGTGCTTTATGATACCAAACTTGAAGTTAATAAGGATCTTATTGTATTTGGTCTTAAGGACATGAATTTTCTTAGGGATGATACAAGGCTTGAAACTGAAATAAAGATGGCAGAAGAAGAGCTTGAGACTGCTAAAGCTTCCCTTGAAAAATGGGATGATAGAATGAAGCTGGTATGGTCTGATTACACATTTGTTCTTCAGTACATTGCAATTTATAAGAGCGCGGATTTAAGCAGCACCATTCAGGAAATAGAAAATCGTATACAGGAGGAAAATCAGATTGTTCTTGATTGCCGGGAAGAACTTAAAAGTCTTAATGATATAAGAAATAACCAGGATTATGAAATTGGTAATCTGGAAACAAAGGTAAGCCATGCAGAAAAGCAGTTTGATGGATTAAGTCAAGCATCAAGGATTAACGATAAACTTACGCAGGATTATAAAGATTTGAAAGAATCGGACATTAAGAGACAAAAAGCTCAGATGTTGAAAGATGAACTTGAGGATAAATACAATAGTTTATCAAGGGAGTACACAGAAGCGGTTAATTATGCACAGTCTATTGAAGATGGAATTAATAAGCTTAAATCCTTGTGGGAAAACGATTATGCTCCTTATTATGACGAGTCTGTGGAAGTTAATGATGAGCTAATAAAGTATGCTGATGACAGTGAAGGAATTTCCAGACGATTCTTTGGATTAAAGAGTGCCCTTGCCGGAAGGAATTCTGATGTGGCAGATAAGGAAGCCTTATTAAATCACCTTAAATCGTCTATGACAAAGTGTAAAGAGTCTATTGAATATAGAGACTGTGATTTTGAAGCTGTTAAAGCTATGTTTGAAAAAGGCGAGCTTTCAAAGACAGAGGGCAGAATATTCAGAGAAATAAAGGCAGAGTTGGCAGAGATTTTGAAGGCATATGAAAGTGATGATGAGGAACTGGAATCACAGGAAGCACTTTACAACAGGCTTGAGGGAAGTATTGCCCATGGTATTAATCAGATTGAAGAAAAATATGGAGAATACCGGGAGTTCGATTGTGATAATCCGGAGAGTTTTATTGAGCAGCACAAGGTACTCATAAAAAAACTTGAAGAAAATATTAAGACACAGGATTCCAAAAAGAAATCGCTGGCTGATAGTCTCAGAGACCTTATGTTATGGGAGAGAGATTTGGAGAGAATTGTCAGAGATGCAGGAATGGAAGTTATGGATGAAATCTCGGATGATACAGTAATTTCCAAAGAGGTAAAACTTTCTGATTACGAGGCGGTTTCTAAGGAATACTCATCTTTAATCAAGCTTGAATATAAAAAGACGGAAGAGTTTACAAAAAATAAGCAGAAACTTATAGATTTGCTTACAGGATTCGATGCATCGGATTTGGCATCAGAAATTAAGATTTCCATGAGTTTTCCGGAAAATGTGGAAAAAACTGAAGTGCTTATTAATTCCCTTACGGAAACCAACACATTTATTAAGCTGGAAAAAAGCAGAATCCACAAGGGCATCGAAGATATGGAGCGTATTAAGGATAATTTTGAGAACAGATGCGTTCAGATTTGTTGCAACATAAAAACAGAATTGGACAGACTTCCTAAAATTTCCAATATTACCCTTGATAATGAGCAGATATCAATTATTGGTCTGCAGATTCCTTACATCAAGGAAGAACTTTACAAGGAGAGAATGGCATCATATATAGATGAGACAATAGTGATTGCTGAGAGCTTTAAAGATGCACAGGAGAGACTTAAGTATATAAGAAACAGGCTCACATGGAAGCGTTTATTCTCAGTTATTGTAACGGATATGAATTCTATCAGAATTAATCTGTACAAGAGAGAGCGAATTAAGGATCAGAGCAGATACTTAAGATATGAGGAGGCAGTAGGCTCAACAGGTCAATCACAGGGTATATATATTCAGTTTTTAATAGCTGTTATTAATTATATATCTAATATGAATACTGTTAATCCGGATGGTGGCACTGTGGGAAAAACAATTTTTATTGATAATCCTTTTGGAGCTGCAAAAGATATATATATATGGGAGCCTATATTTAAGCTTCTTGCAACAAATCATGTTCAGCTTATTGTACCTGCGAGAGGAGCAACACCTGCCATAACAGGAAGATTTGATGTGAATTATATTCTTGGACAGAAACTGGCAGATAACAGGCAGCAGACGGTGGTAGTTGATTATTACAGCAACACCAAGGAATCTGAACTGGAATATACCAGAATGGATTACGAGCAGGCTGTGTTTGATTTTTCAAATATGTGATTTGTTGATATGTGATTAGGTAAGAAAAGTTTACAATGATGTTTTGCTGTGATAAACTTATGACGTGTATGTATAAAGATTACACTGTGATATGAGGAATTAATTCATAGAAAAGGTGGAGGTCTTAAAGGTGGATAAATATGAGTTTAATATAAAGCTGGAACAGATAAAAAAGCTGGCAGCTAAGAAGGAATATAAAGAAGCATCAGCAATTGCAAAGTCCATGAATTGGAATAAAGTAAAGGATTGGGCAACTCTTGCAACAATAATTAATGTGCAGGAAGCAGCCGGAGATTATGAGGAAGCCAGAGATATGGCAATCTTAGCTTACAACCGCAATCTTGGAGGAAGAAAACTGGTATATAAACTCACTGAATTTTTCATAAAGGTTGGCGATTTTGAAAATGCCCATGAACTTTATGAAGAATATGCTAAGATTTCAGCTCATGATGTCAATAAATATATTCTTCTGTATGATCTCAGAAGAGCGGAGAGGGCATCGGATAACGAACTGGTTGAAATATTAGAGGAATATAAAGAGCAGGAAATAGATGAGAAGTATATGTATGAGCTGGCAAAGCTCTACTATAAGACAGGTCGTAAGGAAGAATGTATAAGGACTTGTGATAATCTGGTTTTATGGTTTCAGGATGGCATATATGTAGAGAAAGCTGTTCAGTTAAAGACAGAACTAAACGTTGATCTTACTAATACCCAGAAGAAGATTCTTGAAGATGTAAAGAATAGAAAAGAAGATGTTGAGGCTAACAAGGAAGAACTCTTTAAGCAGCAGCAGGAGCTTGCACGTCTCAAGAATGATGAAGTTGAAGAACTTCTTAATGAAGATATTAAAGAAAATATCAGTGATAATACAAATGTGAGTGATAATCTTAAGACAGGTCGTGTAGAAGAGGAAGAAAGCCCATTTTCAATGGATCTTGTTAAGAATGACAGCACTGTAGACAATGATGGCATAAAGGAATTTATCGTAAAGGCATTGGAAAAAAGTGAGAGGTCTCGTAGTGATGAAACCTCACATCCTGTGATGAAGGCAGAAATGCCGGTGACAAAGAAGACAGACAAAGTTGACAAGAAATTCCTTTCTGATATGGAGTTTGAAGGGGATGAGGAGGCAGGAATTAAGGTAAAGAAACCGAAACTCAACTTTACTACCACTACACAGGGTAAGGCTGATTTTGAGGATGGTATGAACAAAGCATCCATTTCTCTTAAGGAATTAATTGCTAATGCAAAGAAGAATATAGAAAATAATTACGAGAAGATTAATAAAGAGGATGAAGAAGAGGCCAGAAGAGCTGTTGAGGAGAGAATTAATAAACAAGCAGAGTCAATGGAGATAGAGGTACAGGTTCCTGATTATAATCTCTATGACACTCAGAACCTTCAGATGGAAATAGCCAGCCATATGACAGATATTATGGCAGAAGAAGAGGAAGAGAAGGTCTTAAAGCCATCCAATGAATTAGAAGCTGATGCAGCAGCCAAAATCGTTTCAAACAAAGAAAATGTTGTAGAAAATGCGACAGAAGACGAACAAATAGAAGGACAGTTAAGTCTTTCTGATTGGATGGAATCTGTAAGAGAAGAGAAATACGGTAAGCAGGATACAAGAGAATTTTCGAAGGCAGAGCTTGAGCGTATGCTGGATGAAAAGGACGAAAAGAGTGCTGCTTACGAGAAGATAATTGCAGAGAAGAAGGCAGAGGCTCAAAGTAAAGGCAAAGAATTTGACGAAAGAGAAGCTAAGAGACTTGCTGAGGCAGAAGTTATCCTTGGGGCTGTTAAGAGAGATCTTGCAATGAGAACAGGAAAGGCAGCCTTAAAGCTGGAGCAGGAAGCTGCGAAGAATACTATTAATAAAAATCATGTAGAAGTAAATTCCGAGACTACAGATGAGGTTATGCTTGTTACATCACCTATTCCAACAGTGAATGATGAAATGATTAACAATGTTAGTCAAATTATTGAAGAGGAAACAGCTGCAACAGAGGAAAATGTTGAAAGCCAGGTAAAAGCTGATGTTGTAGTACCGGAAAAGAATACGGCGTTTAAGAAAACAGACAAGAGTTCTTCAGATGATGGGGCTGAGAAGAAATTAACAGGTGAGCTTGCAAAGATATTTAGAAAATATAAAGAAATGCCGGGAGTTGAGTCGCAGATAGCCGAACTTATGGAATCTATTGATGAGGAAATGCAACTTACAACTTCATCACGTGGAAATATTATCATTTCCGGAAACACAAGCTCTGACAAGACAGATCTGGCGAGAACGATAGTAAGGGCATTGAATTATCTCTACCCTGACAAGCCTAAGAAGATAGCAAAGACATCAGGAGAGAGTATCAATCAGCGTGGTATTGCAAAGGCAATGACTAAGTTGAGAGGAACAGCCCTGATTGTTGAGGGAGCAGGTTCTATCCAGCCAAAGAGAGTAAATGAGATTATTAACTGCCTTGAGCAGGATACAGACAGAATGGTGGTAATATTTGAAGATTCGGATGCAGAGATAAATGTATTACTTAACTTCAATCCGGAACTTGCCAATACATTTAATCACAGAATTACATTAAAGCAGTATACGGTTAACGAACTTGTTGATATGGCAAAGAGATTTGCAAGAAAGAGAAAATATGAAGTTGACGACAGTGCTTTGTTGGAGCTGTATCTGAAGATTGATAAGATTCATAGTGACAGTGACAGTATTAATCTTGATGACATAAAGGATATTATTAATCAGGCAATTGTAAATTCTGAGAAGAGAGCTTCCAGAAGATTCTTCGGCGGATTAAAGAAGAAGCGGGGAGAAAACGGAGACGTTATCTTCCTTACAGAAGCAGATTTTAAAGACCGTTAATGTTGCAAGTTAGTAACAGGGTCTTATTAATACAACAACAATACTAGCTATACATCATTTTAATAGCAGATGGAGGATGAGATGACAAATATTGATGAGATGTCGGTAAACGCAATTAGAGTATTATCAGCGGATGCGATTCAGAAGGCTAATTCAGGACACCCTGGACTTCCATTGGGAGCAGCACCTGCTGCATACGAGCTTTGGGCAAAGCATATGAATTATAATCCTGCAGATCCGGGCTGGGTTAACAGAGACAGATTTATCCTTTCCGGTGGACATGGTTCTATGCTCTTGTATTCATTACTGCATCTTTTTGGTGTAGGTAATCTTTCTCTGGATGATGTAAAGAATTTCAGACAACTGGGTTCTTTAACACCGGGACACCCTGAGTATGGACATACGATAGGAATTGAAGCTACAACAGGTCCTTTAGGACAGGGTATGGCAATGGCTGTAGGTATGGCAATGGCTGAGGCACATCTTTCTTCGTTATTCAATAAAGAAGGATATCCGGTAGTAGACCATTATACTTATGTATTAGGTGGAGACGGATGCATGATGGAGGGTATTTCATCAGAAGCATTTTCACTTGCAGGAACTCTAGGATTGTCAAAACTTATCGTATTATATGATTCCAATAACATTTCTATTGAAGGAAGTACTGACATTGCCTTCACAGAAGATGTTATGAAGAGATTTGAAGCATTTGGTTTCCAGACAATTGAAGTTAAGGATGGAAATAATCTGGAAGAAATAGGCAGGGCTATTGAAGCTGCAAAGGCTGATAAGGAAAGACCTTCATTAATTAAGGTCAATACACTTATCGGATTTGGATGCCCTGCTAAACAGGGAAAAGCAAGTGCTCACGGAGAGCCTTTGGGTGTTGATAATGTTGCGGCACTTAAGGAAAATATCGATTGGCCTTGCAAAGATGATTTTGAGGTTCCTGAGGAAGTTTATGATAATTATCGTAACATTGGGAAAGAGAAGGCAAAGGCAGAAGAAGAATGGAATGCAATGTTTGCCAAATATTGTGAGAAGTATCCTGATATGAAGAAATTATGGGATAACTACTTTAACGGATTTGATATGTCAGAGCTGTTTAATTCTGAGGAATACTGGGCTAAGGGTGATAAGCCAGAGGCTACAAGAAGCACAAGCGGTACAATTCTTAATATGATTAAGAAATCAATGCCTAATCTTATAGGTGGTTCTGCGGATCTTGCACCGTCTAACAAGACTAATATGAAGGATGCAGGAGATTTCTCTAAGGATAATTATGCAGGAACAAATCTTCATTTTGGAGTAAGAGAGCAGGCCATGGCAGCAATTGGTAACGGAATTGTGCTTCATGGTGGATTAAAAGCTTTTGTTGCAACATTTTTTGTATTTAGTGATTACACAAAGCCTATGGCTAGACTTTCATCATTGATGAAGCTTCCTTTGACATATATTTTCACTCATGACAGTATTGGTGTAGGCGAGGATGGACCTACTCATGAGCCTGTTGAACAGCTTGCAGCATTCCGTTCAATGCCTGGATTTACTGTTTTCAGACCTTGTGACAGAGTGGAGACAGCAGCTGCATGGATGTACGCGGTTGACAAGGCACAGGAGCCTACAGGACTTGTTCTTACAAGACAGAATCTTCCACAGATTCCTGGTTCATCAAAGGATGCATTAAAAGGTGGATATATAATTGATGATTCTGATAAACAGATTCCTGATGCAATTATTATTGCCAGTGGTTCTGAGGTAAGTCTTGCAGTTGATGCAAAGGCAGAGCTTGCAAAGGATGGAATTGATGTAAGAGTTGTCAGTATGCCAAGTATGGAACTTTTTGATATACAGTCTGCAGAGTACAAAGAGAGCGTTCTTCCTAAGGAAGTGAGAAAGAGAGTTGCAGTCGAGGCCCTTTCAGACTTTGGATGGTATAAGTATGTAGGACTTGATGGTAAAGTTGTTGCTATGGAGGGATTTGGAGCTTCAGGACCAGCAGGAGAATTGTTTAAAAAATTCGGATTTACAGTGGAAAATGTAGTAGAAGCTGTTAAATCTCTTTAATAAAAATACGATATTTTATATAAACTTTGGAATAATTTTACAAATTTTAAATAAAATATACTTGAAATATTGTTATAGTAAGAATATAATTGAAACATAGGTTGTCGGAAATTTAACAATCAAATATTATATTTTTACGGAGGATTTTTATTATGGTGCGTTTTACATTACCAAGAGATTTGTATCATGGCAAAGGTTCACTTGAGGCTTTAAAGACACTCACAGGAAAGAAAGCTATTATCTGTGTCGGTGGCGGTTCTATGAAGCGTAACGGCTTTCTTCAGAAGGCTGAGGACTATTTAAAAGAAGCCGGAATGGAAGTTAAACTCTTTGAAGGAATTGAATCAGATCCTTCAGTTGAGACTGTTATGAAAGGTGCTGCAGTGATGCAGGAATTTGAGCCTGATTGGATTGTTGCTATCGGTGGAGGTTCTCCAATAGATGCAGCTAAGGCTATGTGGATTAAGTATGAATATCCTGAGACAACCTTTGAGGATATGTGTAAGGTATTCGGTCTTCCAAAGCTTCGTACTAAAGCACATTTCTGTGCTGTTTCATCTACATCAGGTACAGCAACAGAAGTAACAGCATTTTCTATTATCACAGATTATGAAAAGGGTATTAAGTATCCTATTGCTGATTTTGAGATTACTCCTGATGTTGCAATTGTTGATCCTGAATTGGCAGAGACAATGCCACAGAAACTTGTAGCCCATACAGGTATGGATGCAATGACTCATGCTATTGAAGCTTATGTTTCAACAGCAAACTGCGATTATACAGATCCACTTGCACTTCACGCAGTTAAGATGATTGATGAGCATCTTGTTAAGTCATACAATGGTGATATGAACTCAAGAGATGCAATGCATAATGCTCAGTGTCTTGCCGGAATGGCATTCTCTAATGCATTACTTGGTATTGTACATTCAATGGCACATAAGACCGGAGCTGCATTTGAAGGCGGACATATTATACATGGAGCAGCCAATGCTATGTATCTTCCTAAGGTTATTAAGTTTAATGCCAAGGATGAAACAGCTGCAAAGCGCTATGCAGATATTGCTGATTTTATAAAGCTCGGTGGCAATACAGTGGAAGAGAAGATTGATAATCTTGTTGCAATGTTAAGGAAGATGAATGATGACCTTAATATTCCACACTGCATTAAGAATTACGGAGAAGGCGGACTTCCTGCAGAGACTGGTATTGTTCCTGAGGATGAATTCTTAAAGAAACTTCCTGATATTGCAGCAAATGCTCTTCTTGATGCATGTACAGGTTCAAATCCTCGTCAGCCAAGCCAGGAAGAAATGGAAAAGCTTCTTAAGTGCTGTTACTATGATACAGAGGTGGATTTCTAAGATTCCGCTAATGTGTTGTTGCAGGTTTTGTAGAGTAAATATAATAAAAGTAAAATTAAAGGGTTGTCCCGTTGAGATATATGCATGAACCATAGCATATTCTCAAAGGGGCAACCCTTTTTGTTTTATACGTAATTTGATTTATACGTAATCCGTTTAGAAATTAGATTATTAATTCTTTCCGTAGTGTGATTCGTTATATTCTTTAACTCTCTTCTGGATTCTGTCCACAGGATTAAGTAAACCGCTGATAGAGGAATCGTGATTTAATGTATCAATGAGGAGAGCCATATATTTGCTCATATCAACATTGATATACCAAGGCTTTGAAAGTAATTCCTCAGGCTGATAGATAAGGTTGGTTGTAAGAATCTTATCAATTATTCCTTTCTCATAAGCCTCATCGAATTTCTTAAATCCATTGGTAAATAAGCCAAATGTTGTAGCACAGAATACTCTGGCTGCTCCACGTTTCTTTAATTCAGAGGCAACATCTATCATACTTTCTCCGGAAGAAATCATATCATCAATGATAATAACGTCTTTACCTTCAACATTAGTTCCAAGGAATTCATGAGCAACGATAGGGTTGCGTCCGTTCACGATTTTTGTGTAATCTCTTCTCTTGTAGAACATACCCATATCAAGACCAAGAACGTTGGCAAAATATACAGCACGTCCCATACCACCTTCATCAGGGCTGATAACCATCATGTGCTGACTGTCAATATGAAGGTCATCTACCCCAAGTAATAAATACTTAATAAACTGATATGTGCATGAAACAGATTCAAATCCCTTAAGAGGAATTGCATTGTGAACCCTAGGATCATGGGCATCAAAAGTGATTATGTTCTCAACACCCATATCTGTTAATTCCTGAAGCATTAAAGCACAGTCAAGAGATTCTCTTCCTGTTCTCTTATGTTGTCTGCTCTCATAGAGGAATGGCATAATAACATTAATTCTTCTTGCTTTTCCACCTGCTGCAGCGATAACTCTCTTCAAATCTGCATAGTGGTCATCTGGTGACATACGATTTTTAAATCCGCATAAAGAATATTCAATGCTGTAGTTACATACATCAACCAATATATATAAATCGCAACCACGTACAGAATCAGTTAAAACGCCCTTGCCTTCTCCTGAACCGAATCTTGGTGTCTTAGCATCAAGAATGTAAGAATCTTTTTTGTATCCGGCAAAAGCTAAGTTAGAGTGATTTTCATTGTCTCGTTGTTCTCTCCATTTTACAAGGTATTGATCAACCTTTTCTCCCATTTTAGAACAGCTCTTTAAAGGGATAATACCCAGTGTTCCGTATGGAATTGTTGCAGTGTGACGCTCGTCTCGTGGCATTTTTAGAATCCTCCATAAGTAATTTAATTTATATCAATAAGAATAGTATTCCTATTAATTGCAAAAAACACAATATAAAATATAATCATAAACTTGCTATAAGTCAAATTATCTTTTCATTTTTTTCAGCAGACGTATATCATCTCCGAATAATTTCAGAATTTCGTAAGCGCTTATTATCCGTGAAAAGATTCTTTCAGAATAAGCATCCTCAATCTGTGAAATCGAGTAATTTGTTGAGATAATTACGCTTTTTCTTCGAAGTAGTCTTTCATTTATCAAATAGAATAATCTTGAATTGGTATATGTATTTCCATTCTCTGTTCCCAAATCATCTATAATAAGTAAATCACAATCCAGTAGATAACTTAAATCATAGGAATCATCACCCTTACTAAAATCTGAATTCATGAAGCAGTTAAACAGCTCTATGGCGGTGAGATAAATGACACTGTGGGATGTATCCAGTAATTCTTTTGCTATACAGTTGGCCAGGAATGTTTTTCCAACTCCGGTGTTACCGTAAAGCAAAAGATTGGAAAAATCCTTATCAAAATTCTTTACAAATGACTGACATACTTCCAGAACTTTGTGCATATTATTGTAAGGTGTGAGTCCTGTGGCGGAATCCATATCAGTATTGTTATACCAGTCGAAAGAGAAGGTAGAAAAATTCTCATCAGCCGTAATGTTCTTAAGATTGGAGTCTCTGTAGACCAAATCTATAGCTTTCTTTCGGAAGCAGGAACATTTTGCACCATGACTGTCATATCCTGTATCTTTGCAGATAGGACAAGTATATATATTATCAAGGTAATCGGAAGGCTTTCCAAGAGATTCAAGAAGAGCTTTCTTTTTTTCTGTAAGTGACATAATGGCAGTATCAAATTCATCTAAATTCGTGGAAGATGAAACTGTATTAATTCTGCTTATAGCCTCTTTTATAGATTCAGATATAATAGCATCTTCAATTTCCTTGATTTCAGGGCATATAGCAACTGTTTCCTCATAGCGCTTAGCCTGAATATGGCTGTTTCTTGCCCGAATATCATCATATATTCTCATAACGGCATCATGTTGTGTATTAGTGAGAGCCATGGTTAAATCCTTTCTGTGTTAAACGCAATACATATCAGCTGTTGTTGCTTAACAGTGAGTCGTACCAACTGTCAGGTTTCTTATCGCGCTGGTTAAAGTTGTTAAAACGGTTAGAACTTTGCTTAATACCTGCTGCTTCAGGTTTTCTGGTATTGGCATAGTCAGCATCGGATTTCTTGATATCCTGGATTGTATGGACATCCTGTTTCTTCCAATTAGAAAGAATAGAATCCGTGTATTCAAAACTTGGTTGATGGATAGCTTTCATCGTCCTGTTGCATGCTTCAATTATCATATCTTCACTAAAACAGTAGATATCAGTCCATTTTGCGATGAACTCTTTCTCCTGAATGCCAGGCTCACGATTGGATAAACCAAAAGCCTTCATTACCTGGTATACAACATTGTTATGGGTTGCAACTTCATCCCGTGCCTGTGATTCGTTAGTAATACCTTTTCTGGCCCAGTCCAGGGCAACGGCATCAATATAGTTGAAACTCTTCTTGCCACGTCCCACACAATATTCAACAAGATAAATAATTAAATCACTGGAGAAGTGAAGAGTATCATAGTAATACGCAATTGAATTAATTTCTTTATTGGTAAGAGTTCTGCCAAGATAAGATTGAATGACATAAGTAAGCATTGAAAATGTCTCATCATCAGAGAGCTCATTTAATTTCTCAGGTGTAAATTGAATCTTGGAAGCTTCAATAGGTTCTTTAACACTGACAGGCTGCTCTGATTGATTACCGTATGAAACAGAACTGTTTACAGCTACCGGTGTAATATGAGAATCTGTGGTCTTGGAAACACCGGATGAATTCTGAGAATGAGTGGAAGAATCATAGCTGTTGATATGATCTATATCTCTGAATTTAATATTGCTCAGTTCATTATCAGGACCATTGAATTCAAGAATAAGAACACCCATTTTGTCCCAGTATTTAAGAGCTCGTACAATATCAGCTTCTGTCTGGTTAAATGTATCCGCTAATAGGGAAATACTGACATTGCGCTGCTTATCAGAAAGCAGGCGTAGAAGATAGAGATAAACCTTCACAAATTCACCATTAGCTGAAGGAACATACTGATCTATAAACAAATTAGATACTCCTGTGTATCCGTAATTGGATTCTGTAGATAAAATTAAGTCTTTCATAAATACTGAGTCGCGTTAAGCATTGTTATACTCAAGCGGACTCATCCCCCCTTACTCTAGTGTGTCTCGATTGTAAAGAGAATTATAGCATAGTAAAAAATAAATGAAAAGTTGGATAAACACTGGCGTTGAGGGCTGTGGATAATGTGGATAATGTGGATAAAATTTTTGGGATATGCTGTCAGGTATTGAAAATAAAGGGTTGTGGGGAAAATGGTTTTGCACAAAAAAATCCACATTCAGGGATGTTAATAATCTCCCTGTAAATGTGGATAATGTGGATAACTTTGTTGAAAAATTAAAATAAAAATCAAAGCTGGTGTTTAAGCAGAGATTCGCCAATTTTATAAACATCCCCGGCACCCATAGTTATCAACAAATCTCCGTTGATACAATTTTTTAATAAAAATTTTTCAATGTCTTCAAATGATTCGTAATAGTAACATTCCTTGCCTAAAGCTTTAATTTGTTCCTGAAGTGTAGCTGAACTTATACCTAAATCATCAGTCTCTCTTGCAGGATATATTTTGGCAAGTACAATTTTGTCTGAAAGACTTAAAGCCTGCGCAAATTCCTTGAGAAGAGATTTGGTTCTTGAGTAGGTGTGGGGCTGGAATACTGTCCATACATTGTTATGAGGATAGTGGGCGGCAGATTTTAATGTGGCTGTTATCTCGTCAGGATGATGAGCATAATCGTCAATAACAGTAATGCCGTTAAATTCTCCTTTTTTCTCAAAACGTCTGTTGGTTCCGGTAAATGAAGCCAGACCTTCCTTTATTGCATCTAAATCAACAGAAAGTTTTCTTGCTGCTGCTATAGCAGAAAGAGAGTTATATACATTGTGTAATCCGGGAACGCTGAGTTTAATTTCTGTTAAAGCATCGTTGTTGTACATAAGAGTATAGGAACAGCATCCATATTCATCATACGCTATGTTTGTGGCTGAGTAGTTGCTCTTTTCAGGATTGGAACCAAAGGTGATAACTTCACATTTGGTGTCTTTATAGAAATAACTGTAATCATCAATGTCAGAGTTAATAATAAGAGTTCCGTTTTGCGGTAGCTTTTCTGTAAAGAGTTTAAAAGAATGACGTATGTCGTCGATATCTTTAAAGAAATCCAGATGGTCAGCTTTAACATTCAGAATGATGTTTATTGTGGGATTGAAGGACAAAAAGCTGTTGGTGTATTCGCAGGCTTCAGTTACGAATATGTCCGACTTGCCCACACGTATATTGCCGCCGATGCTGTTAAGGATTCCTCCTACTGAAATTGTAGGATCAGCATTTGCAGCCAGAAGAATTTCTGTAACCATAGAGGTTGTTGTTGTCTTTCCATGAGTGCCTGCAATGTTAAGAGCTATTTTGTAGTTGGACATAATCTGACCGAGAAGTTCAGCTCTGGTAATGGTTGGTATGTTTGCGGATACGGCAGCCTGTAATTCCGGATTGTCAGGATGTATTGCTGCTGTGTAAACAACCAGGTCAATATCATTGGTAATATTAGAAGCAGACTGAGGATATGAAATGTGGCATCCTACCCTGCTGAATTCATTAGTTAAATCAGAAGATGTTGAATCTGAACCTGAAACTGTGAAGCCTCTGTCAAGAAGTATTCTGGCGAGACCACTCATACTGATACCGCCAATACCGATGAAGTGTATATGAATCGGACAGTTGAAATCAATTGTATACATGATTAGTTTCCTTTCTTAATTGTATATGTTCGGGTAATGACAAAACAGAATAAAATTAAGTGTGAGTTTGCAACTACCTATTTATATACATTACTAAAATGTAATTCAAATACATTGTATGACTTATTATTAAAATTTTCAAACTATAAATTGGTATGAAAAAAAATATTTTATAAATTGTGAGAATATTTGTAAAAAACCCTAAAAATGTTTGTACTTAATATTGAATATATGCTATAATTTATTCAACTTAATCAGTAAAAAATATAACATCAGAGGTGAATAGCATGATTAAAAAAGAAATGATCGCGATGCTGTTAGCCGGAGGACAGGGTAGCAGGTTAGGTGTGCTTACCTCTAAGGTTGCCAAACCGGCGGTGGCGTTTGGTGGAAAGTATAGAATAATTGACTTTCCACTGAGTAACTGTATTAATTCGGGCATTGATACAGTAGGTGTTCTGACACAGTATCAGCCATTGCGTCTTAACACCCATATAGGAATCGGAATCCCCTGGGATCTCGACCGTAATGTAGGAGGTGTGACGGTTCTTCCGCCATACGAAAAGAGCACAAGTAGTGAATGGTACACAGGTACGGCCAATGCCATTTATCAAAATCTGGAGTATATGGAACAGTATAATCCTGAGTATGTTCTTATTCTTTCGGGTGATCACATCTATAAGATGGATTACAAAATTATGTTAGATTATCATAAGGCTAATAATGCTGATATTACAATTGCTGCTATGCCTGTTCCTATAGAGGAGGCAAGCAGATTCGGTATTGTGGTAACAGATGATGATAACAGAATAACGGAATTTGAAGAAAAGCCGGCTAACCCTAAGAGCAATCTTGCGTCAATGGGTATTTATATCTTTAGCTGGAAAGTACTTAAGGATGCACTTATTAAGCTTAAAGATCAGAATGAGTGTGATTTTGGAAAGCACGTGATTCCATACTGCTTTAATAACAACAAGAGAATATTTGCCTATGAGTATAACGGCTACTGGAAAGATGTAGGTACTCTTAGTTCATATTGGGAAGCCAACATGGAACTGATAGACATTATTCCTGTATTTAATTTGTATGAGGAATTTTGGAAGATTTATACCAGAACAGACACCATACCACCTCAGTACATAGCAGAGAATGCATATATTGAGAAGAGTATTGTGGGCGACGGTACAGAAGTATACGGTAAGATATTTAATTCTGTAATAGGCTCGGGAGTAACAATTGAGGAAGGTGCTGTTGTACGTGATTCAATTATTATGAACAATACAGTGATTGGTAAGAATACTGTAGTTAATAAATCTATAATCGCTGAAGAAGTGGTTATTGGTGATAATGTTGAGCTGGGTGTTGGACAGAAAGCAGAGAACGTAAAACTTCCTAAGATATACAACTCAGGTCTTGTAACTATTGGAGAGTGTTCTGTAATTCCTGGCGGAGTTAAGATCGGAAAGAACACAGCTATTTCTGGTGAGACATCAGTGGAAGATTATCCTGATGGACAGTTAGCGAGTGGTGGCATAATAATTAAGGCAGGTGATAATTGATGAAAGCGATAGGTATAGTTTTAGCCGGCGGTAATAATAAAATGATGCGAGAGCTGACTAACAAACGTGCGATTTCTGCAATGCCGATTGCCGGCAGTTATCGTGCTATTGATTTTGCGTTGAGCAATATGTCTAATTCGCATATTCAGAAAGTGGCTGTTATTACACAGTATAATGCCAGATCCTTAAATGAGCATCTCAGTTCATCAAAGTGGTGGGATTTTGGTAGAAAACAGGGTGGATTGTATGTTTTCACACCAACTATAACAGCTGAGAGTAGTAACTGGTACAGAGGAACAGCAGATTCTCTCTATCAGAATATACATTTTCTTAAGTCCAGCCATGAACCCTATGTAGTTATTGCATCGGGAGATTGTGTATATAAGCTGGATTACAACAAGGTTCTTCAATATCATATTGAGAAGAAGGCTGATGTTACTCTTGTTGTTAAGAAGCTTAATAATAAAGAAGATGTTAAGAGATATGGTGTGGTTGCAATGACAGAGGAAGGCCGTATCACAGATATTGATGAGAAGCCTCTTGAAACAAATCTTTCAACGGTGTCAACAGGTATATATGTAGTCAGAAGAAGACTTCTTATTGAGTTGCTTGAAAAAGCAGCAGAAGAAGACAGATATGATTTCGTAAGAGACATACTTGTAAGATATAAGAACATCAAAAAGATTTACGGATACACACTGGATACATATTGGAACAACATTAATACTGTTGATTCTTATTATAATACAAACATGGATTTCCTTAAGAAGGATGTAAGAGATTACTTCTTTAAACAATATCCTGATATATACTCTAAGGTAGAGGATCTTCCACCTGCTAAGTACAATTATGGGGCAAATGTAAGAAACAGCCTGGTGTCAAGCGGATGTATAGTTAATGGTACTGTAGATAATTCGGTGCTGTTCAAGAAGATATATATAGGAAACAACGCTGTTGTTAAGAACTCTATCATAATGAGTAATGCGTATATTGGAGACAATGCATATATTGAAAACTGCATTGTGGAAAGCAATAGTACAATCAAGGCAAATTCCAGATATGTGGGAGAGTCAGGAGTTAAGATAGTAGTGGAAGATAATCCGGTATACTATTAAAAGTACAGGGGAATTTATAAAAAGAAAAGGTCATGGAATAGTGACAGAAGGGGTAAATATGAATATTACAGACGTTAGGGTAAGAAAAATTACAAAAGAAGGTAAGATGAAGGCGGTAGTATCAGTGACAATTGATAATGAATTTGTTGTTCATGATATTAAGGTCATTGAAGGCGAGAAGGGCTTGTTTATAGCTATGCCAAGCAGAAAATCAGCGGATGGAGAATATAGAGATATTGCACATCCTATTAACACTGATACAAGAGACAGCCTTCAGAAATTAATTCTTGAGGCTTACGAAAATGCTGAGGATGTTGAGGAGTAAAATCCTTCATATGGCATTTTACAATCATTTAGGTTGTGGGTAGTATTAAATAACAATTACAGAGTTGTCTCACTAAGGAAATATAAATGCTTAGTGAGGCAACTCTTTTTTTAGTGAATCCGGTGGCGTATGTTTCCAACAGAGCTGTATATTTAATAAAACCTCTGAGGGTGGGAAATAACATAAACTTTTATATCGCAAGCATTGTTAATATAGTACTTATGATATATTTTTGCTTTCAGAGTGCATTTTTAGGTGTGGTAAAACCTCTTGAATAATCCTGGATTTAGTACCGAATCAATAGTTCTACAGAACTATAAATGTGCAATTTGTCAAAATATACAAGAAAAATGGCTGGAATTTAGTTAAATTTCAACAATGCATTGTGTTGACGAAAAAATCTGAGGCTGTATATAATGACAAAAGTTATTGGGATATGTAACAGAATTGTAATAAATCGCAATAAAATTCTGGGACAAACAATGACTGTGGGAGTTTATTGATTATTAAATTGGGAGGAAAAGCCTTATGAAGAAGAAAATGGGCAAGAGAATCGGCGCAGTAGCAATGGCGATTCTCATGGTTGTTGGTATTATGCCGACAGACTGGGCAGTGAAAAAAGCATCTGCCGCAACAGAAACCAAAGAGTATGTCCTTGAAGCAAAGGATCTTACATCATTTGCAGCAGGGGCTAAAGCAGACGGTGATGAAGAGAAAGCCGGAACAGACAGCTTCTTTACGCTGGTTTACAGTGCAAAGACAAAAGTTGATAGTTCAACGAAAACATTTGATGATGGATATGAATCATCACAGAGAATTAATCTTGGCGGTAAAGCTACAACAGAAAAGAATGCAGTTAAATTTACAACAGAAGGTAAAGCAGCTGTAACAGTATGGTGGGTTGAAGGCGGAGATGATAACCGTCAGATGGCAATCCTTGGAAGCGATGGCAGCCAGGTGGCAGTAACAGATGTTACACTTGCAAAGAATGCAACATGTATCTCAACATTTCAACTTAATGAAGCAGGTACATATTATCTTGGTGGTGCAACTAATAACAATTATATTTTTAAGGTAGAAGTTAAGGATGAGGTAGAGGTTGTTCCACAGTACGAGGATGTTACATCAACATTTGAAGCATCAACACTTACATCATTTGCAGCAGGGGCTAAAGCAGACGGTGATGAAGAGAATATTGGAACAGATGGTATTTTTACAGTAATATACAGTGCAAAGTCAAAAGTTGATAGCTCAACAAAAACATTTGATGACGGATATGAATCATCACAGAGACTTAATCTCGGCGGTAAGGCTACAACAGAAAAGAATGCAGTTAAGATTACAGCTCCTAGCGCCGGTACAGTAACAGTATGGTGGGTTGAAGGCGGAGATGATAACCGTCAGATGGCAATTCTTGATAAGGACGGCAATCCGGTAGTAACAACAAGCGAGACACTTGCGAAGAATGCAACATGTATTTCAACATTAAACATTCCTGAGGCAGGTACATACTATCTTGGTGGTGCAACTAATAATAATTATATCTTTAAGGTAACATTTAAGTATCAGAAGGAAGTTTCAGGTGGAGAAGTAAAGCCTGCAAGAAAAGCTTGGTCAGAGGTATCAGCACCTGAGATTACATCATTAGTTCAGAACGAAGGTAACATTGAAGCTACAGCAAATGCAGTAGTAGGATATGACGGAGCAGATAAAGTAACAGTATATATGACAGATGCTAAGGGCAATGAGTCAAAGCTTATGTCATCTGCTGAGGGAGATACAGTAAAGAAGACTTTCGCTCCTGATGCAACGGGAACTTATTCATTTAAGGCAGTTATCTCAAGAGATGGCGAGGAAGATAAAGTTAGTGGTGCTAAGACAATAGATTATGTATTACCACTTGCAACTCCTTCAATCTCAAGTGCAACAAGCAAAGGAAATGGTTCTGTAGCGGTAGTTATCAATCCGGTAGCAGAAGCAACATCTTACAATGTTTATGCTAACGGAGCAAAGGTTGCAACAACAACATCTACAGAATGTATGGTTACAGGATTAACAGTAGGAACAAAGTATACATTTACAGTAGAGGCAGTAAGAGCTCTTCCTACTGCAACATCTTCACAGTCAGCAGGTGTTGATGTAACTGTAACAGCAGATGCTCAGCAGACATGGTCTGTATCAAGATACGGCTCATCAGTAGATACTAAGAACAATGGCGTAATTGGAAACATTAATGATGGTTCAGCTACAGTTTATTCAGAGAATGGTAAGGGTAAGGTTGTTCCTGCATCATGTGACGGTCTTACATTCTATTATGCAACAGTTCCAACAAGCAAATCATTCTCAATATCAGGTAAGATTCATGTGGACAGCTGGAAACTTTCTAATGGACAGGAAGGTTTTGGTCTCATGGTAGCTGATACAGTTGGTAAGGATGGAGATGGAACAACATTCTGGAATAACTCAATTCAGGCAGTTGCTTCTAAGATTGAGTATTTTTATGATCTGGAAACACAGGCAGTTACAACAGATACAAGTAAAGACAAGATTTCTATGAAGTTAGGAATCGGTATTAACGTTAAGACAGGTGTTACAGCACAGGATGTAGCAGACATAACAGCAGGTAAGATTGCAGCAGCTCCTACATCAACAGATCCAGCTAAGAAATATTTCTATACAAAGACACTTGAAACATCTGCAGCAGCCAACGGTGCAGGTACATACAACTGTGTAGGTAACGGTTCAGAAGGTGAAGGCGTTACAGATTTCTACTTCTCAATTGAAGAGATTGTTGACAATGGAGAAGTTGGCTACATTGTAACTTATATGGATGCAAACAAGAATGTAGTTGGTTCAGAGACGATTATGGGTCAGATGAACTTAATAGACAGCGAGAACAAGTATGTTGGTTTCTTCGCATCAAGAAATGCAAGAATTACAGTTACAGATGTAAACTTTGAATTAAGAGATTCAGTAAGAGAAGTTATAGTTGAAGATAAGGCAGTAGTTCCTAATTATAATATAACTTCAGCATGCAATGCTAACTCAGAAAACTATACACTTACATACAAGTCAGATGTTAACGGAACAGTAGTTATTACAGCAACAGATGGAACCGTAATTGCTGACCAGGCTGTAGTTGCTAACACAACTTACAAGTTCCCAACAACACTTACACTTGGAACAAACACATTTACAGTAGTTTCTACTCCTGAGGCAGGTTTCAGACCATCAGCTCATGAAGTATTAACATCATATGAATCAGTAACACAGGAATTTAAAGTAACACTTAACGGATTTGATGGTTCAGTAATTTACGTTGGACCAAATGCTGACCAGTATGGTATCGGTACAAAGGAAAGTCCTATTGATATCTATTCAGCAGTTAAATATGCTAAGGCAGGACAGAAGATTATACTTCTTGAAGGAACATATAACTTAGAGTCAACAGTTAAGGTTGCCAGAGGAATTGATGGAACAGCAGAAAATATGATTTATTTAATTGCTGATCCGGATGCAGCAACAAGACCGGTATTTGACTTCGGTAAAAATGATTGCGAAGGTATGGTATTCGGTGGAAATTACTGGTATATTTCAGGTTTTGATGTAACAAATTCAGGTAATTCAAAGGACGGTGCTCGTCTTTGCGGAAACTATAATGTAGTTGATAATTGTAACTTCTACCATAATGGTAACACAGGTCTTCAGATTAGTGCATACAACAACTCTAACGATGCAAGAGAAGACTGGCCGGCATACAACTTAGTTCTTAACTGTACATCATATGGTAACGCTGATAAGGGTTACGAAGATGCAGATGGATTTGCTGCTAAGTTAACAGTTGGTGATGGAAACGTATTTGACGGATGTATCGCATACAACAATGCTGATGATGGTTGGGATCTTTTCGCTAAGATGCAGACAGGTTCAATCGGTTCAGTAACAATTAAGAATTCAGTAGCATACGGTAACGGATACCTTGAAGATGGAACTAATGCCGGTAACGGAAACGGTTTCAAGATGGGTGGAGACAGCATGACAGGATATCATAAGCTTATCAACTGCGTAGCATTTGATAACAAGGCTAAAGGTATCGATTCAAACTCTTGTCCTGATATCCAGGTTGAAAATTGTATTTCATTCAACAATGAATCATATAACGTAGCACTTTACACAAATACAGCAGTTAATACAGATTTCTCTGCAAAGGGAATTATCTCATTCAAGACAAGCAATGATGTTTCAGAGCAGTTCAAGTTTAAGGGAACACAGGATGCTTCTAAGGTATACAATGAGTCAAATTACTTCTGGAATTGCACAGAAAATGGAACAAACAATGCTAATGGTTTGGTAAAGGCAGACTGGTTTGTATCAATTGATACAAAGATGAATCGTGAAACACATGTTTACAGCGACAGAGTTGTAACAAGAAATGCAGATGGAACAGTTAACATGAATGGTTTACTCCAGCTTACAGCAGCTAAGGAAACTGAACTTGGTTTCCATTCAGGAATGGGCGAAGGTAAGGCATCACATAAACTGGGTGAAGTTCTTTCAGACAGCGATGTTGTAACATCAGGTCTTACTATTAAGCCTAAGAAGCCATCAGTTGCTTCAGATCAGGTTAATACAGGAGATGTTTCTAATGTATTTATTCTGTTAATAATGATGTTCGCAGCACTTGGCTGTGGAGTGTGCCTTTTTGATAAAAAAAGAAAAAATGCATAATAACAATTTAATTCAATAATATATGAATTAGGAAAGTTCCCTGCCGAAAGGTGGGGAGCTTTTTTCTTAATAGGGTCAGGGTGTCAAAAGCCCGTCTCCACAGCACAAAAGTCATTTGAACAATTTTTTGTGCAATTTGCTACTCAAGTTTTACTTAATGAGTTTTGACACCTGTATCTTAGAGTGGAGGATAGTAAAAGAAAACCTGCCGGGTGGGTGTGAATTGCTTGAAATAATAATAAAGTACTATGCACATAGGTCTAAGGTAACAAAATGGGTTGCTGTAGACCTATTTAAGGTACTAGAAAAAGCTCTGCAAAATTTTGTTTATGGTAATGCTTAAATAGTACTAGAGTACTATATATGTTGAATATGTCAAAATGACCAATAAAAAGAGGGGGTTTTTAGTTAATTTTTCACAATGACTTGTGTTGACCAAAAAACCTAGGCTTGTATATAATAACCAACGTCAAGAGAAATAAAGAACAGGATTGTAACAAATCGCAATAAAATCCTGTTGTTTAACTTGATGTTTTAGGGAGTTTATTGATTATTAAATTGGGAGGATTTTACAATGAGTAAAAACAGACGCATTAAAAAAGCTATGGTAGTTGCTACAACTACAGCAATGATTGCAAGTATGGCACCGGTTGCTGCATTTACAGGAATTTTCAATCCGGTACAGATTGTTATGGCCGAGGAAACAGAGCAGTCAACAGTAAAAACAACAATATGGAATTCTGCTGAAATTGGAGAACATGAGACAAAGGGAACAGCTAGTTTTGAAAACGGCGCATTGACTATAACAGGAGCCGGAACAAAATTTGACAAGGATACTGGAATTGATGATCTTTCACATTCATACTTTGACGTTAAGGGAGATGTAACAATTACAGCAAAGATGACAGCAACAGGTTCAGGCTTTGCCGGAATTATGTTGAGAAATTCTGTTGATGCTGACAGCCAGACAGAAGCTTTATATGCAGATTTTGGAAAGAATCAGATAAGATACGGACGTCATGGCGGAAAGAATGGTGCAAACGGACTTGGTTCAGCTAAGGCAACAGATACAGTTTATTTAAAGATTGAAATTGTAGATCAGGTGGTTAAATATACAGTGGCAACACAGGCAGATTTTTCAGATGGTACTGTTAAGAAAGAGACACTTTCAGGAATTGATACAAAAACAGTTGGTTTCTTTGCAACAGACGGAGCAACAGCAACATTTTCTGATATTAATGTAACATCAACATATACAACAGATTCTGCAGAATCTGTCAGCAAGGTTGTATTTGATTCAACAAAGGGAGAATTAACACCTTCATATTCAACAAGTGCTTCTTATTCAGGAAGTTATGATGCAGGTAATTCACTGACAACTACAGCAGATGGAAATACATTAAAGGTAACTCAGACAAGATCTGCTGCTGTTAAGGGAAATATCCGTGAAGACAAAGGTGTGGATTATCTTTTATTCCCTGCTACTTCTGAGGATATGACAATAAAAGCAGATGTTACTATTAACACTGTTGATTCAGGTACAGACAAGCAGGGTATTGCAATGGGACAGTTTGTTGCAAATGAGGGTAGTGCCACAGCAGTAGATGTTCTTCACTTCCAGAAGAATAAGGTGTTCCAGCATACATACAGCGCTGCATTAGGAAAAGGTGGATGTGGAGATCCTAAGACTTCAACAGTAGAGCTTGGAAAGACATATTCATTGACATATACAAAGTCAGGTAATAAAGCTGATTACAAGGTTGTTGCAGCTGATGGAACAGTATTACTTGACAGTGCAAGTGCAGGAACAACAGTTGATCTTTCAGCAGAGACATATTACGCAGGTCTTCAGTCAGGAAACACAGTACAATATGGTTTTGCCTTTACAGGAATTTCTGTTGACTTATCAAATGTTCAGTTGTTAAATGCAGCAGGACAGGTTGTATATGATATGAACGATTACTATATTGCAGTGGGAGTTGCTCCTACAATAAGCAATGCTGTAGCTAAGGTTGCAGATGACAGAAACAGCATTGATTTAACATGGGATGTTACAGAAGAAGGTTCAGGCAATGTTAAGTATGCAGTTTTCGTTTCAAAGGATGGAGGAGAATTTACAAAGGTAAGTGATTCTAAGGTTAATTCATTCTCATTTGCTGCTATGTCAGGAGATGGCAGCTATGCATTTAAGATTATTCCTTATGGCGGAGAAACAGCAGGAACTGAAATTCTCACATCAGAGGTTTCATATCAGACACCTCTTTCTCAGACAAAGCTTTCAGCAGATGGTTCATCTACAGAGGTTTCATTATCATGGGAAGCTGTAGAGGGAGCAACAAGCTATGATGTTTATAAGGCACTTGGTTCTAACGGAACAATGGGTGTTGTTGTTAATACAGCTTCAACATCATACGTTGATAAAGATGTTAAGGCAGAAGAGCCATACTACTATTATATAGTTGCTAAGAACGACAATAATACAAGTAACCCTTCAAAGACAATGCAGGTACTTACATCTGACGGACATACAGGTGATTATGTATATGAAAATGCTGCAACAAAGGTTACAGTAGTGTCTAAGTCTAACGATACAGTATTTACTGATAATGCAAGCGTTACATTAAAGGCAGATGAAGCTGTTTCAGCTAAACTGGTTGTTAACGGCAATGCAGTAGCAACTAAATCAGTATCAAAAGATGAAGAATTCACATTTGATATGAGCCTTACCCAGGGAAGAAATGATGTTGAAGTTCTTTTGACAGATGCAGAGGGTAACACAACAAGAAAGGTATTCAACTTCGTAAGCAATCCTAAGTATGATATTGTTGTTGACTCATCTTACGCAGGAGAGGACGGAGCAGTTGTTAACGGATATGCAACATATAAGACGGTAGAAGCAGCTGTTAATTCAGTTCCTGCTGACAATGCAGAGTCTAAGGTTATCTTTATAAAGAATGGTGAATATAACGAGAGAGTTACAGTTGAATCTCCTAATGTAAGCCTTCTTGGTGAGGATGCTGAAAAGACACACCTTTTCTATTCAGTATGTATAGCTAATGGAAATGCATCAAGCATGTGGAATCGTAATGCAATGTATGTAGATTCAACAGCAGATGGATTTACAGCAGAAAACTTAACAGTTGAGAACTCATACAACTACACCAATGGTAGTGATCAGCAGGCAGATGCACTCTGTATCGTAGCTGATAAGACATCTTGTGTAAATGTAAGACTTATAGGATATCAGGATACTCTTCTTACAGATTCAAGAGTTAAGGGTACAGATGGTAATTATGAAGTAACGAGACAGTACTTTGACAAATGCTATATTACAGGTAACGTAGACTTTATCTATGGTGCAGGTACATCAGTGTTTACAGATTGTGACATTGTTGCAAGATACACAAGCTACAAGACAGACGGATGTTATACAGCAGGTAGAACTTATGGTTATGTACCATATGGTTATGTATTTGATAACTGTAGATTCCTTGCAGAAGATGGTGTAGCAGACGGAGCATACAGAATGGCTCGTCCATGGGGAGCTGATGATTCAACTACATTTATTAACTGCTATCTTGGTAGAGCAATTAATGTTACAGAAGGCAGCAGCTATGGCGATATGAGTGGAAACCTTGCAGCTAATGCAAGATTTGCTGAGTATGGTTCATATGGTCCTGGATATGCAGAAAATAATACAAGACCATTACTTACATCATCACAGGCAGCTACATATAATATGAATACAATATTTGGTGATTTTGATGTTGAAAAGACTGTAGAAAGTCTCTATAAGTCAGAGACAAAGCCATCAGATGGTGAGACAACAAAACCATCAGAGAGCG